>CAZSKN010000018.1:14816-24524 GCA_964607445.1 uncultured Caulobacterales bacterium | reverse complement strand
AATTTAGGCAAATTTCGGCCATTATGCCATATTTTTAACGCAAAATCTGATAGTATAGCGTAAATCATTGGAGAATCTCATGAAGATCACCCCCCTCGCCATCGCCTTGGTCACACCGATTCTATTTGTAGCTTGCGCAACAACACAAGAGCCTGCACCCGAAGTTATCGTAATCCCGCCTGAACCTATTCGTACCTGCGCACCAGTTTCGGCCTTACAACGTGTTGTCATTCCCGCCGAAACAAAAATACAATTTGCGATTACACAAATCGAAAACCCACCTTATGCTCCCATCGAAAGCAAGGTCAAACAGACAAAAGTCGTTAAACCCGCCGAAATCATCTATATTGATAGCGATGGCAAACAAATTCTAGATATTTGCGAAAACCCTCCCGTCGGCCCTACAGGCCCCGGTATAGGTGAAATCATACAAGATACAGACAGTTAGGCCGTAAAGCGCACTTAATAACCGCGCGGGATTGGCGTTCCGAACCGCTGAGCATAATATTTTCCAATATCACGGGCATTGTCGATAAAACGATGCCCGTTTTTATTTTTTATACCCACGTTTTCAAACTCAGGACTCTCATTAGCCAATATAAGTGTCGGACAATTCTGGTTTTTATCGCCCAAGAGCGAGACAATATCAGCGCGCGGACGTACAATCGGCTGATAGACTATAGTCAGACTTTCCCGGATAGCCGGAAAATAGTGTAATACTCCCCAAATTTCTGCACATTCAGGGCAATATTCGCGGCGTTCATTATCTATGAACCCCGGTGCCAAAAGAAAAAGTGTGTCTCGTATCATTAGAAATAAACTTTCAAAACCTTATCTAAACGTCTCCGTACAAGGGCAGTCAATTTTTGCAGCCCATAATGGTCCAATACGGCTCGGTAAATGTCTTCGCGTCCCATAAATTCGTCTTGGGTTCTAATCTCGAGTGCCAGCGCCGCTAATTCGCTCATAGGAATTTCAGAAAACCCCCGCCCTCCCAAACTCCGAATGACAACATTGGGTTGGTCAGGCAAACGTACGACCCATCCTACACTATCATCAGCATTTTCAATTTCGCTGTCATCTTCATATTCCAAAACGATTTCTCCGGCCTTTACCCCGTCCAATAAAGCCCGCTCACATCTTTTACGAATAGGCGCAGCCAGTTTCATGACACCACTGGCTTTGCCATAGGTTTGGAATAAAGCTAGCGCCTGCATCGGGCCTTCATGAGCCAATATTTCAGTCATGCCATGCATATATTGCGCTTGGCTGGCCTTTCTTACATCGGCTGTGGGACGCACAGGCCAAGGGGTAAAACGGGTATGGGTAATAGGGCGCATGGTTTGCTCTCTTTTCACATCACATTATGTCCGAGTTTCAGCTTCAATTCTCTAACAAATAAGGCTTAAGCTTTTCTATCATTTCTTTCGGGGCGCGGCGGGGGCGTCCGGAAAGATCAATACAAGCGGCTTCGCTGTCTGCTGTAAGAACGAGGTCTTCGCCGCGAAAAATTTTTTGTGTCACCATCAGTCGCGCGCCCCTAAACGTATCGTAAGTCGTCATAACCGAGAGTACATCATCAATTCTGGCACTGCGTTTATAGTCCAAATTGATTTTGCGAATGACAAATGCCAAAGGTATGTCTTGTTCCAATAACTCCGCATGTCCTATGCCTGCCAAACGGAAATAGCTAGAGCGGGCACGTTCTAAAAATCGTAAATAATTTGCGTAATACACAACGCCGGAAAAATCCGTATCTTCATAAAACACGCGTATAGGGTAGTAATGCTCCCGCCCCTTGAAATAGCCCATACCGGGTAGGTCTTGCGGTGCGATCCGACTATCATCAGCCCTTAAAGATTTATTCATGGGTTCCCTCACCAAATAATGTCGGAGCCAGATCTTTTGCCGGAGCTTTCAAACCCAAATGTGTAAACGCTCGCGGTGTAGCAACGCGTCCACGCGGCGTGCGCTGCAGAAATCCTTTTTGAATTAAATAAGGTTCTATCACATCTTCCAGCGCATCGCGCGCCTCAGATAAGGCTGCCGCCAAAGTATCCGCGCCGACGGGCCCGCCATCAAACATTTCACACAATGCACGTAAATAGCGCATATCCTGTTTATCCAATCCAATATCGTCTACCCCCAATCGTATCAAAGCCGCATTTGCCGCCACTTTATCAATTCTCTGATAGCCTTCATCCTCGGCCAAATCACGTACACGCCGTAATAAACGTCCTGCGACCCGAGGCGTTCCGCGCGCACGACGCGCGATTTCCCGACCACCGTCCAAGGTCATTTCCATGCCTAATTTACCGGCCGCCCGCAGAACAATTTTAGTCAATTCGGTTTCGTCGTAAAATTCGAGCCGGATCGGTATACCAAAGCGGTCCCGTAACGGTGTCGCCAATAAACCTGCCCGAGTCGTTGCGCCGACCAAGGTAAAGGGAGCCAAATCTATTTTAATAGAGCGTGCTGCTGGCCCCTCGCCAATGATCAGATCAAGTTCGAAATCTTCCATCGCAGGATATAGCACTTCCTCGACAACGGGATTTAAACGATGGATTTCGTCAATAAACAATACGTCGCGCGGTTCAAGATTAGTCAAAAGCGCTGCTAGGTCTCCAGCCTTAGAAATCACCGGGCCTGACGTCGATCGAAAATTAACCCCCAGCTCGCGCGCTACGATCTGGGACAATGTTGTCTTTCCAAGCCCCGGTGGCCCGGAGAGTAGCAAATGATCAAGCGGTTCTTGTCGACGTCTCGCCGCTTCGACATAGACTTTAAGGTTTTTTATCGGCCCTTGCTGTCCAACAAAATCAACAAAGGATAAAGGCCGAAGCGCCCTGTCGCGCCCGTCTCCAACTTGTGGTTCTAAACCAATTATACGGTCATCATCTTCCACTTATGAACCGAGCTCCTTGAGCGCCACACGGATTAAATCATCTAGAGCTGGAGCATCAGAAAATGTATTATAGGCGCTGGCCACTGCGCGCAAAGCATCCGATCGCCCAATCCCCAGATTAGATAAGGCCGAAATCGCATCATTACGCAAGGCCGAGTCTGGATAACTTATCCCTGCTTGCGCATTTGTTTTGTCTATCTGAGATGATGAAGACAGGACAGGATAAAGCCCCCGACCCGACGGCGCAGGCTTTCCTGAAAGCTCCATTGTAATACGACTGGCAAGCTTTGGCCCAACACCTGACGCGCGTGAAAATGCCGTTTTATCTTCCAAGCTAACAGCAGAAAGAATATCGCCCGGTGTTAAAATGTCTAGAATTGCTAATGCCGCCTTAGGGCCAAGTCCTTGCACAGTTTGCAACCTTACAAACCACGCACGTTCTTCCTCGCTATGAAATCCGAATAAGGTAATCGATTGTTCGCGTACATGAGTCTCAATATGCAAGCTTATTGTATTCCCGACCGACATTGCCCCTAAGGTACGCGATCCGCTGTTTACAAGATAGCCAACCCCTCCAACATCAATAATCGCCTCACGGTTGTCACACATAAGGCAGGTTCCAGTTAACATACCTATCATCCAACCCTCCTGTAGAGTGCCCCGCCGGCACTGACACGATGGGCATGGCAGATTGCTATCGCCAAGGCATCTGCTGCATCACCTGCTTTTACTTTACACCCCGGCATTAACACATTCATCATATGGGCCACTTGGGCTTTATCCGCTGTACCCGTCCCGACTACGGATTTTTTTACCGAGCGCGGTGAATACTCGCCAACTCCCAGCCCGTTTAAACTCACAGCCAAAAGACACGCCGCCCGCGCATGACCAAGTTTAATAGCACTCGCAGCATTATTTTTCATGAAAGCGTCTTCGACACCAGCTTCGACAGGTTCATGAAGCTGGATGATATCGGTAAGCGTTTCATATATATCTCGGAGTCGGTCAGATAATGTCGCTTTTGTATTTGGACGCACAACGCCGTGAGCTATGTGGCGCAATTTTGTACCTTCGGCTTCAATCACACCCCAACCACATACTACAAGCGAAGGGTCTAAACCTATTATTCGAATCCTATTATGCACGCGAGAACAGTAAGGGAACATCCAACTTCTGCCAAGGCCTAAAGCGTTAACGCGCATTAACCATAATTATCTCTTAACTATGACCCTCGCCCTATATTACAAACCTTATCAAAATCGAAAATCAATATAATTTCCAGAGAGTGACATCACATAATCGTGTGTGGTTATCACGCAATTCTCTCTATTGGTTTTGTTGTAAACCCGTTTGTTATCCGCGATAAGAAGATGTCTCTTCCCCTTATGGAGACATTAGCCTTCCATATTATTGAAGGCTTTGAAATTGAGTTCCCCTTCTCAATTTTATTTTTAACGGGATCGCCTACCCCCTCTTAGCGATCCCGTTTCTATTTGGGTTATCCTCATTGCTGGTTTATCAAATATTTAACTGCCTTATTTCGCCCTCCATTGGTCACAAAATAAGCACCTTCCCAGCATATCCATGCCTTACTGCCGCCCTATCACAAATTTAACGCAAATCAACCTCGTCACTAAAAGGGCTACTCACATGACAAATTTTGTAAAACCTATCGCAGCCACTCTCTTACTCTCGGCCCTAGCGTCCAACGCATCGGCGCTAGAAGTCTATTTGGAATCCAATGCCATTATAGCTCCCCCTGCACATTCAACATATGCACATCTACCAGCCAAAACCGAAGCGCTCGCGCCGACACAAGCTCAATTCCCTCACCTTAGGCGTCAATCGCCCATAGGGTTTGCACGCCTTGATCAAGGCCGATTAATCTCCACGCCCTTTCGTGAACTCTCGGACTGGCAGGCCTTAACGGCGATAACCGGCAGAGCCTTTCATCCTATTAACGTTGGTACCTATTTGAATAATGTGCCTGAAATGAGCTTACCCAGCACGGATACAGACAATAAAATCGACGAAATCCGCCTAACCGCACGAGATCAAGGTCTCGACTATATTGTGATTTACGGTTTTGGCGCAGACGCCAACTGGGCCAGTATTGGCGGCAAACCCTTAAAAGAAACGGGATTAACCGTCCCGGCGGGCACCCCGGCCTGGCAACGAGGCGAAGGTAAAGCTTTGCTTGTAAATACCTATTCGGGCGATGTTTTAGGTTCTGTCATAACAGGGTTTGAGGATGTTGAACCCGGCGCCGCAATATTGGCCGGTCGAGTATCAACTCTGCTCGACACGCTTTCAGTCGTTTAAGACGCTCTTGCATGAACAGTCGCCGCCAAATCAAAATGAGAGCGGTGACACACGCGATGACTTCCCTAACATCCCGGCTAAAACTGGCCACGAACGGCGAACCGGGCCCCTACGGTTCGTCATTGGCTAATCTTCAAGTGACGCCAAGGCCGCGTCAGACATTTCAAAATTATGATAAACGTTTTGAACATCGTCACAATCTTCCAGAGCCTCAATAAGACGCATGACAGCCCCGACACTGTCTGGATTATCAATGTCGTTTTGAGCCTTCCAAATCAGATTGATAGATTTGGCTTCGCCAAATATGGCTTCAAGTTCAGCCGAAACGGCGCCAAGATCATCGCGTGCTGTATATATCGTATGTACGGGTTCATATTCAGAAAAACTATCATCATTGGGCGGATCGGTTTCGACGTCATCTGCGCCCGCCTCGATAGCGGCTTCCATCATGCCGTCCTCATCTGTAACGGCGAGTGGATATTCTATTTTCCCAACCTGATCGAACATAAAAGCCACAGATCCGGTTTCGCCGAGATTACCGCCATTTTTAGAAAAGGCCGTACGGACTTCCATAGCGGCCCGATTTTTATTATCGGTCGAGGCCTCGACTACAAAGCCGATACCACCGGGGCCAAACCCCTCATAGCGGATTTCTTCATAATCGGCCCCGTCACCCCCGGCCCCCTTGTCTACAGCCCGTTTGATATTGTCCTTGGGCATGGACTGGCCTTTGGCATTGTTAATAGCCAACCGCAAACGCGGATTCATATCCGGGTCTGGCCCGCCCATTTTCGAAGCAATGGCAATATCTTTGGCGAGTTTTGAAAAAAGTTTTGAGCGTAATTTATCCTGCCGCCCTTTGCGGTGTTGGATATTTGCCCATTTGGAATGGCCTGCCATGAGGTCTCCTAGTGAATTTGTTCAATCAATATTTCGATATCGGGTCTTAAGCGATTGCACAATAAGACGCAAGATAGCAGCGACGTGATCTTTATTGTAATTCCACCCTCGTTTCGCCAACAAAAAACCCCTCGCTGGTGACTTCCACCTTTCTTCAATTCGACTATCCGATATAGTCTCCTTATGATGGCATATTCCAAACGCCTAACGGCCTTAAAGCACAGCCCTTATCTTCGCGGTCTTATAGACCGTTTCCCGGATGTCACTGACGATATCGACAATCTCGCCTATCGAAGTCTGGACGCTTTGGCAGGCTTAAACGTCGGTGCCGGTGATTTTGGTGAAAAATTGGTAGATATTAAAGCGCGATTTGCACTGGGGTGGAGTGCTTTATCTTTGTCTAAAGCCGTAGATTTTCAAACTCTGGGCGAACTGCAAACGACATTTGCCGAACAGTCCATTAACGCGGCGTTACAAGCCGCGTGGAATATCGAAGCCCGGGCGATAAAATTGAAGCCAGACGATATACCTCTTACAGGTTTATGTGTTTTCGGATTGGGGAAATTGGGCGGACGAGACCTCAATTTTTCATCCGATGTCGATCTTATCGCCTTTTATGATCCAGATATATTTCCAGTCCCACAAACGCGCGGACATAGCTATATCGCTAATAAGATCCTACGCCGCATGACACAATTTCTTAAACCTCGAAATCAGAGTGAATTTGTCTGGCGGCTCGATTGGCGTTTACGTCCAGAACAATCGAGCAGTCAGTTAGCTATGCCCATCGAGATGGCAGAAGCCTTTTACTTTTTTCGCGCCTTACCCTGGCATCGTTTAGCCTTGATGAAAGCCCGCCCCATCGCGGGAGATATAGATATGGGGGCGCGATTTTTAACGACATTAGCGCCATTTATCTGGCGTCAAAACCTTGATTACCGCACATTGGATGAACTGGCGCATCTTAAATCCCGTATTAATCTGGAACATCCAGATTTGCGCGAGGAAAGGCAGGCTCGTGACCCCATCATGACGCAGGCAGCAGGTTTCAATATCAAGCTAGGCAGCGGCGGCATTCGCGAGATTGAATTTATTGTAAATGGTCAGCAACTGATCTGGGGTGGAAAAATCTACAATTTACGGATTCCAAACACGTTAAACGCGCTGGATGGCTTGGTAAAATCCGGTAAATTGGACCCCGTTATTAAAACCCGATTAGCAGATATATATCAACGTCATCGCTGCTTGGAAAATGCCGTGCAAATGCTAGATAATCAGCAAACACATTTGATTCCAAAGACACGCCATAAACAAACCGCCCTAACAAAGATATTAGGCTGGTCTTGGCCGGAACTCTGCGCGCAAATTTATGACGATAGATGTTTCGTCAATGCCGAATTCACCCGCATGTTTAGCCATTTCCAAGGCGATGAAACCCCTATAGAAAATTTACAGAAAAAACCGGCACGCACGACCACAAATAAATCGCCAGTTCACGGGTTAAACCCACACCGTTTCTCCGCCCCTATTGAAGGTCAACTTTCAAACCTGTTACCGCCTGCGCGAGACATAGCGGAAATTTGGCTGAGCGGATTTCGCACGATGCGCGCCCAAACGGGTCATGATTCTGTGTTTCGTACGCTCGGAGAAACCTTACTTAAACATGTTTTCACAGCCCGTATCGACCCCAATGAAGCTATAGGCCATGTTCAAAATTTCCTGAAAGACCTGTCAGGTTCTGACCAATATTTACATCTACTCGCACGTCATGACAGCCTAGTTAGCACGCTGATTCCGCCCTTATTGCACTCGCCACATATGACAACACTCCTGCGGCAATCCCCGCATATTATTGATATTTTTCTATCTGAACCAAATCTTCAGAACACTGATTTCATTTTTGCTAGTCAGGATTATGAAACCCGCTTGGAACGATTGCGGCGCTTCGTGAATGAAAATTTGTTTCAAAATTATTCTACTTTTATGAACGCCCCAAAAACCGATAACCCGGCCCAAGCTCTCCATAAAAATTTAACGCGATTATCCGAAGCGACCTTGGATGCAAGTTTGAAAATTGTCGCCGAAGATATCGGCCTTTCCGTCTTACCCATGACGGTATTAGGCATGGGCAATATGGGGTCAGCCCGTATGTCTCCGCTCTCCGACCTTGATCTCGTTTTCATTTTTGAAGACTCCACAGATCCAGTGATGTCACAAAAAATCGTCCGACGATTGCGTACCGTCTTAACGGCAAAAATGAGAGAAGGCATAGCTTATGAATTAGATATGCGATTACGCCCGTCGGGCCGCGCAGGTCCACCCGCTGTTCTCTTAAAAAGTTTCCGCGATCACCACCATAATCGGGCTCATAATTGGGAACATATAGCCCTTGTTAACGCCCGAATTGTTGCGGGTGATCGGGTTTTGGGCGCCAAAGTAATGCAAATAGCCGAAAAGGTTCTCGGACGTTCGCGCGATATTGCACAATTTAAATTTGATGCAAGCACTATGTGGGACCGTATTGCAACGCAACGCCTCGAAAAAACCCCTCCAGACCATTTACGCTCAAAACTCAGGCCCGGTGGATTAATGCAAGCCGAGTTCACGCAAGCGTGCTATAGAATACTGGGGCAAACCAATGAAAACGTTGAAATTTCTCAATTAGATACATCTATCAACTTTTGGTCAGGCTTACAATTATGGGAGCGCTTACTGGGCTTGACAGGCAGCCCCATTACAGACGTGCCGGAATTTTATATTCAGTCGTTTCTCTCGCATTTTAATGTCGCGGATAGGCAGGAATTATCACTATTGCAAACCACCCACACTCAAAAAGTGTATGAGAGTTATGACGCCCTCCTCAAACATGCGTCCGTCAAAGCCGGTCATAAAGAAACACGTATAATTTGGACTGACAACTAAATTAGCACAGCCGCTTATCCTCAATTAGCCTATCATTGAAGAGTTCCCATATTCCAGAATTCACGAATACGTCGATCCATATCTGAACCTATGTTAAACCACGCCGTTTTATTATTGAAACTATCGAGGATAAATAGCCGATCTTCACGTTTCATCGTTTGGCTTAAAATATTCCGTAACGCATTGACGGTTATCTCTGTTCGTAAAAGCCAAACTGTATCGCCAATACGTTGGGCAGTACCTTGTTTTTGTAAGGCTTGTAAGAACCCCATGGCTTGCCCAGATCGAAATTCAGCCATGACCAGTAAGACACCCATGTCATTTTTATCTGTCATATTTTGAACGCCGTCTGGTGATGGGACTTTGGTCGGCGCTGTCACCGCCGTCGTGGGCGGTGTTATCGACAGAGGTTTAGCTGCTGGAAGTTGAGCGTTGAAATCCTCGGGTGGTGAGGCTGTATTTTGCTGTGAATTATGAGCGGGTCTAGCATCAGCATGTAACTCTGTGGGCGGTGTCAGCACTTTAAACTGAGTTTTGTGAAAAGGAGACCCAAGTGTATTATAGTCTGACGGCGCAGGATAGGCTAACGGGGCCTCAGATATCTTAGAATGAGGCACATATTCACGTGGGATATGGGTTCCGGACGCCTGAGCCTGAGG
>CAZSKN010000018.1:0-14716 GCA_964607445.1 uncultured Caulobacterales bacterium | reverse complement strand
AACACGCTCGGTGTGACCGGGTTAAGCCACGGCGTCGGTCTTTGGGCGCATGGCTTTCTCCACGGCAGTTGGACACATGTTCTTGTTAACAGTGCCATGAGCATTGCCTTCGGCGTTGTCACCATACGCGGGATTAAATTACGACAAACGACAAAAGGTCGGGCCCCGAAAGCCACATTAAAATTTCTCTGTGTGTTTTTAATGGGTGTCATAGGCGGGGGCTTGGCACAATGGTTATGGTGGACAATATCGGGCGGCTCCGGTTATCCGGTCGGTACGGGCGCGCTTGGCGCTTCAGGCGGCGCATCGGCTTTATTTGCAACCGCAGCATGGGCAATGGGGGGGCGGCCTCAATTGTTAAAATTTGGATTGGGGTGGACGCTTATTAATATTGTTTTCGTAGTTATCGGACCGAGTCTGGGTATGAATATAGCGTGGGCGGCCCATCTCGGCGGATATCTTGCCGGAGCAATTGTCGCGCCGGTTTGGGTCCTAGCTAAAAGTACGAAATTTTCAGTGACCCGCTAATAAACATATTTGCACATTAGCTATGGGAGACCTGATCATAGATCAATGGCATATCTTCTAAGGTTTTAGCCATTAGCACAGCCGCTACGCTGAAAGCCGTTAAAATCATAATTGTAAAGACTATAATCGCTTCAGATGTCAGTACATCCACGCGACCAATAATATAAATTTGAAGCGCTATGGCTAACCCTCCAAGCCCCACCATGCTAGACTTCCGCCACCGCATACTATTGACAATCATTATGATAGCGCTGGATAAAATTGCACTGGCAATCGCCAAACCTATATATTCCGGCAGTATAGGTGTTGTTGAAACCACAGGTTTGACGACATCTAAATAGGAATTTATCTCTCGTGCATAAAGGCTGATTAAAGCAACACCAGCACAAATAATCGGGATAATGACAACCCCCACCCCCCCGAGTTGTCCTTGCTTCCACCGCACAAGACCCGTCATAAAAACGCCCGCCAAACAGAAGAAAAAGAGCGCATTTACAGAAAAGCTGTCCACCGCAACAAGGGGCAAATATTGCCAGAATGCGATGTTTGGATCATACCAATATAATTGCATCACTAAACCGCATGCAATGGTTAGGCTCCACCCTGCTAAAACATGCAACCCGGCGCCGAAAACATTTTCACCCTGCCCAGCTTTGCCAAATTGATGCTGTAAAGTCCCTATTAATGCCGCTAGTGTAACGCCGTTTAATGTTGAAATTTGTCCGGACATCACCAAAGCAACTATGAAACCTAGACCTGCGTATAAACCCGCGGTTAAAACCCCAATTAGGGCCAGTCGGGATTGCAACCGCGCCGCCAGTAAGGTTTGAGTCGTGAATATGGCCGGGAAGGCTATGATACTCAAAACCGAGGCGGGCGTACCCGTGAAATGGAAATAGGCGCTTAAAACTGTGAAACATGCCGACATAATGAGCGCGATACGTGAAGACACAATCAGGGCACATATCAAAGAGAATACGGCCAAGATAGCTAGACAATTGACAAATGATAGAATTGGCAGGCTGAACTGTGTGCCCAGCGTCATTAGCACAGCAAACAATCCTAAAATCGCAGTAAACACCCCGCAGTCTCCAACTCTAGGTTTTTGACGGTCATGTCCCAGATAGCCAATCCAAAGGCCGGTCCAAATTAACATAATACTGGCAAGAAACTGCCAACGTCCATTCGCCCCCAATAAAACGGCTCCGATTAAACTGGAGAGACTGATAAGCCACAAAAAGACGGACATGATTATACCCCCGTCATGTTTGGGTTCAGTGACTGAAAAACCCGGCTGCGCTCCGGTGTGTGATGTAAAATGATGGCTAGAGTTGGCAGAATTTGCCTGTGATGGATTTGTATTGAATTGCGGCGAATGTGAAGCATTGAACCGGTTATAGTCAGGCTGTGCAGAATTAAGCTTTATGTCTGTTCGTGTAGCTTTTTGCGTTGGAACATTTGGTTTTTTTTTTACGGCCTTATCATTCCAAATAACATTCTTCCCGACAATTTTGCCATTTGTCGGGCGATAACCAAAATTATTATCATTGGCATTAGGTATAGGGGCTGAGTCTCTCACCCGCGTTTTATATGCCATTATTTTTGAGGCGCCAGATTTTGCGCCTCAAAAGCGAACATTAATTTTGTTATTCGTCATACCCTTGATTTACCGATGTGGCTTGCTGTGATGGCAGTTGATTCAACACATCTATAACCGATTTTATCAACGGAATTTCATGTTGCATAGCCCGATAGCCCCGTTCAATGAGTTCATCAGCTTTTGTAAATTCTAACATGCCGATATGTCCAATACGCGGTGCAACGAATACATCCGGTGGATCACCTGCCAGACGAGAGCGTGAAATCCGGTCCATGATAATATTGAGCGTCCCCATCATTACCGCTCCCATTTTAGGCATGCCATCACTTTTTTTAGCAGGTCCCATCATGCTCTTGAGCAATAATCTGTCAGGCCGTAACTTATTTAGGGATTGCGACGCCAACTCAAATGGATCAATCGTAGGTTCTGGATCGGCATCCGTATCAAATTGCATTTCATGGGAACTCCCGATGGGTCCGAAAGCATCTCCATTGAGGCTAATGGCTATCACAATATGAGCCCCCAAAGCTCTACAGGTCGAGACCGGTACCGGATTTACCAACGCACCATCTATCATAAACCGTCCGTCAATTTTTATAGGTTCAAACGCTCCCGGTAAAGCATATGACGCGCGTACGGCGGGAACAATCGACCCATGTTGCAACCACACCTCATACCCCGTGCGCAGATCACATGCGACAGCCGCGAATTTACGATCAAGCGCCTCGATCTTCACATCACCCAAATAATGATTAAGGACACGCGCCAAACGATCTCCACGCAGGAACCCCGATCCCCCCCATCGCACATCCATATAACTCATCATGCGACGGCGATTAAGCGCTCGGGCCCAATTTTCCAATACGTCCAATTTTCCGGCCAGATAGGCTCCACCCACAACGGCGCCAATTGATGTCCCGGCAATAATATCCGGGCGAATACCGGCCTCTATCAGCGCCCGTAAGGCTCCAATATGCGCCCACCCGCGCGCAACGCCTCCGCCCAAGGCGAGTCCAATAGGTGGACGCGTATGTGACATTTTCGGATTTGACGGATCAAGACGCATATCTGTCTTTAATCCCGACATCCAATGGTAACAAGAGAAAGCTTCATCCGTCTGTCAGTCGTGGTTTTCGTTATTTTTCATATGTTGGCGACAATCCCTGAACCTCATCTACCATAAGCCACGCCTATGAACGCCCACTATAGCGGGATGCAAGACATTTGCCGACGTTTAAATGGTTTCACAAAATTATATTTTCATTAATGTCTAAGCCTCACAGGGTAAAACAATCTGAATTATGTTGCGGACGCATTAGGTATAACACTCAACCGGGTTTGTAACGTCGTCAAAGATTAAAAGGGTGATAATGCCGGAGACGCCGCTCACATCTGTTAAGGCTAAAGTCGGATTAAGTCGTTCTTATTTTCTTTTCCCACCTATTTCCGGACAAAATCCGTGGTTAGACTTTTTAAGAGCCTGGGCTATTTTATTTGTTTTTTTTCGCCACGGAGAATGGACACTTACCACCTCTAACATCGACACGCTTCCCAGTAATGCGGCTTGGCCATTACATAATTTTTTCATAAATGGCTGGATTGGAGTCGATATTTTTCTGGTGCTGTCAGGATATCTCATAGCAAAAAGCCTGCATAAAACCATGGATGCAACACAAAATATTGACGTAAGGACTTATTTCACGGGGCGAATATTACGTATTGTTCCGGCATATTATGCCGTTCTTTTTCTTACCGCTATCGGAGGGTTTCCCTACTTTCCTGTCAGTCCTGAGAACATGGGATTAAGACTGCTCTATCACCTCTTATTTTTACAAGATTATTTCCCCTCAGATATCAATGTTGTATTTTGGTCACTTGGCGTTGAAGAAAAGTTCTACCTCATCGCACCCGTACTCTTTGTTGTCCTATTAAAACTTTCGCGACCTGCCTTATTATTCACCTGTTTTGCAGCTCTATTATGCATTTCACCGGGATTTAAACTCTGGCAATTCATCACCCACAATGGCCCACTAGATTATCAAACCTTTGTCTATAATTACAGGATGCCATTTCACATTTCATTAGAGCCCTTAATCATTGGCATGTGCGTCTGCTTTTTACACATACGAAACATCTGTCCTTTATCCACCCAAGCTGCAAAATACATTTTTACCATTACAGCCTTGATTTTATCTATGTTCCTAACGTCACATGAATTAATGGGGCACATATCGCTGTGGGATGTCACGCTACAACCTCTCTTCTTGGCCATATTAAGCGGATTATTGGTTTATTCAGCGATATTTATGAGTGGGATTAAAATTGCAGGCGAGAGAGTTTGGCGGATTTTATCACGTTTAAGCTATGTCTTATATCTGGTACATTTTGCTCTTATCCCATTCGCGCAAATTATTACATTAGCCTTGTCTTTACCGCCGATATGTTTCTGGGGCATCTATGCTGGCCTGTCTTTACTCACAGCCCTCCTTATACATTTTTGTATTGAGAAACCTTTTATGCAGTTAAAGCATAGATTAGCGCTGAAACATCAAACCCACCCCCGAGCGGAATCCTTATCACGTTAAACCAATCGTAAGTATGCAGTGATAGGCCTAACAGCCGTTAAAACCATGGAGTTTTCCAATAGAATGTTAGAGCTTTTTTACGGTTTCCTCATAACGATGTTGGTCTTTGTGCCATTAGAAACGCTATTTCCCAAACGCAAAGACAAGAAAATCTTTCGAAAGTTATGGAAATTGGATTGTCTTTATGCACTTGGAATAGGTGTTCTAATTTCTGCAGGATCTTTTGCTTTGATCCTCACAGGCACCGTTTTACTTGACTTTATACTCCCGCAAGCCTTGCAAGATTGGATTGACGGTCAATCCCTGATATTACAAGTCATCTGCGTGATGCTAATCGCCGATATTGGCTATTACTGGATTCATCGGCTGCACCATGAGATTCCATTTTTATGGCGGTTTCATGCCTTACACCACAGTATAGAAGACATGGATTGGCTGGCAGCGCACCGTGTGCATCCCCTCGATCAAATTTTAACACGCGGTGGCTCTCTGATAATCCCGTTTGCACTTGGATTTTCTGCGCCCGCACTCGCGATTTGGGCGGGTATATTTTCTTGGCATTCCTACCTTAAACACTCAAATGCAAACATCCGTCTTGGACCATTGCGCTGGATTTTTGCAACGCCGACGTTTCACCATTGGCATCATGCCAATGAAGCCCATGCGTTTGATAAAAACTACGCCGGACAGCTCCCGGTTCTTGATATTCTTTTTGGCTCGGCCTTGATGGAAGAAGAAAATGGACCGACACATTACGGCACAGATACACATGTTGCAGATGATTTTATCGGTCAATTAGTGACCCCATTTGTCGGTAAGTTAAACCACCGCTGAAAACCCCAAATAAGTTTAATTAAAACCTCACATCACCCGAAAATTAGAGCTCAAACAAGCGTTACGACCGGACCTAGCTGTAATTTTTTGTCTCGCGCCCTGACCCCATGAAAATTTCTCCCAACCAGAGGGTCCGCTATACAGCAATGCTCGTTTCCTGAATGCGTAACTTTCGATCATCTGAAAATTCACCATGAGATTGCTTTAATATATAGGCGGCGACATTTTCAACGGGCAATGATTTGCTAAAATAATAGCCTTGCATATTCAATAACCCAATAGATTTTAGCTGTGCGACTTGTAATCCGTCTTCTACACCTTCGACTATACAATCTATGCCTAATTTAGCGCACATGTAATTAATCGTCTCTAAAACAATCTCTTCATCGGTATCAAAGCGCAAACGCTCAGTGAAACTTTTATCAATTTTCAATATACTAATCGGTATTTGCGTAAGATAGCTTAAACTGGAATATCCCTTTCCGAAATCATCCAGAGACAATCGAATGCCCGCTCTGTTCAGGATTTCAAAAACGTCATCCAGATCATTTAAATTTTGTAAAATCGCAGTTTCAGTAAGTTCAAAAATCAGGTTGCTACCCGGAAAATCCGACATCTCGACAATATCAACCAGAGCAGACACAAATGCAACACGACTTAAATCGATAGCCGAAAGATTGAAATGCAAATGAATATCCGGCGGCCAACCTTTTGCTAATTCCAGAGCTTTCGCCAGTAATATTTGTGACACTGTATTGATACGGCCTATATTCTCGGCCGCAGGAATAAATTCATCTGGCGTGAGACGACCGAGAACCGGACTTTGCCATCTGGCTAAAGCTTCAAACGCCATTATACTGCCATTGGACGTATCGTGAATGGGTTGAAATTCAATATAGAGTTCATCTTCCAATGGAGCATTATCAAGTAAGGCATTCATAGTGGATTGACGTCGAATACTGTCTTCATGTTCATCGGTAAACACGACGGAACACCCTCCCCGACGCGCCTTGGCTTGGTAAAGCGCATAGTCAGATTTTCTCAAAAGATCGGAAACCGTTTCTCCATTTTTGGGAAAAGATGACCAACCAATACTCGCAGATAGCTGAATTGAATTTCCATCAAGCCAGCAATGAGGTCGCATGACATCACACAAATCATTGCCAATATTGAAGAGTTGATCAGGCCGATTATTCCCACGGCAGATCACCGCAAATTCATCACCTCCCAGGCGCGCCAGAAAATCTCCCTCGGAAATCGTACTTTTAAATCGGCTTGCGACTTCCTGTAACAAAAGATCACCTATGGCATGTCCATAGGTATCATTGATCCGCTTAAACCCGTTTAAATCAATTAACCCGATATGAAATTCAGGATATAAATCTTGGGCAAAAGCAATACCCTGTTCGAGAACATTGGTAAAATGTCGCCGATTTGCGAGCTTGGTAAGTTGATCTGTATTCGCAAGTATAAAATTTTGTGAGGCTAATTTTTCGAGTTCGGCCTGATGGTTTTTAATATCAGAAACATCAATGCCCAATCCTAATATTCTATTTTCATCTATTTTTTCATGGGTCATGGCGTAAACCATTCCATTGACCCCTTTCACCTCATATTGTTCCCCAGACCGCTGTAACCTTAAAATTCTGTCTGTATCCAACTTTAATTTTTCCTCAGACCGGTAAGGATAATCATTTTTAAAACAGTCATATGTGGCATCCCAAATCGATTTACCGCCATCTATGGCTTTAAAAAACATCGGCCGAGCCTTCTTTGCGGCCTGATTAGCAAAGAGAATTTGATAGTTTTCATCGTAGACGGTAAAGACAGTCTCCAACTTATCCAGCGCGTCTATGAAAATTTTCATATCGTTATAAATGAAGGTATTGGAGGTCATGATTGAACATACCCCAAAGACATTAATATCAACTTTTGAGAGTGAAAACTTGTTGGATATACTTCAAAAAATTGCGATTAAGGTTAATAAATTTTCTTCCAGATCGTCTATATATTCAACGCAGAAATGTTCATTTGACAACACGTTGTTTTCATTTAATTAAGATTTAGAATTTGCGACGCCTCTACATTTGCTAACCACACCCATTTTCGACATTAGGTATTTTATGCGCCATCGTTCCGCCAAAATTCTAGCAACCCTTGGCCCCGCGAGCCGGGCTCCGGATACACTGCGGCTTCTGCACGAAGTTGGTGTGGATGCGTTTCGATTAAACTTTTCACATGGAACCCATGAGGATCACGGAAAAAGTATAAACGCCATAAGAGCTCTGGAGAAAACATGCGCAAACCCCATATGCATTGTCGCAGACATGCAAGGGCCTAAATTGCGGTGCGGTAGTTTTGAAACGGACACTATCACTTTAAGATATGGCGATCATATAGACATCATAAAAGGCACATTGCCGGGGCGGGACGGGCTTATCGTGATGCCCCATGCTGAATTAATGGAAGCCTGTACGAAAGGCTCGATTCTGAAGTTCGATGATGGAAAATTACAAGTTACGGTTCTCTCTAATGACGGAGACCGGATCAAGGCCAGGGTCGACATCCCGGGAGACTTATCGGCACGTAAGGGTATTAATGTCGTAAATACGGTTTTACCTCTCTCGGCAATGACCGATAAAGACCGCGAAGATATAAAGTTCGCCCTCGCGCAAAAGGTTGACTATATCGCCTTATCATTCGTGCAAAATGCGCAAGACGTTATAGAAGCTCGCAACATCATAGGTGATCGTGCCGGTATCATAGTAAAGATTGAAAAACCGTCTGCGGTGGAGGACATAGACGAGATATTAGCACTTGCGGATGCGGCTATGGTGGCCCGTGGTGATTTAGGTGTTGAATTGCCGTTAGAACAGGTCCCTGTCGTACAACGCCGGATTATTCGAAAATGTCGGGCATTGGGAAAACCGGTTATTGTTGCAACACATATGCTCGAATCCATGATTGACGCCCCAACACCAACGCGGGCGGAAGCCTCCGATGTCGCCACAGCCGTTTATCAAGGTGCGGATGCCGTTATGTTATCCGCTGAAACAGCCGTGGGGCGTCACCCGGCGACGGCCGTCGCCATAATGGACCGTATCATTACGGCCGCAGAGACTGATCCCGAATTCCATCATTCTTTTAAAGCGCACCCTCTTAGCCATAAAGCCACGCCTGAAGATGCGATATCAGGATCGATTCGCGGGATCGTCGAGACCTTAAATGCCAAAGCTGTGATGGGATATACCTTAACCGGATCAACCGCTTTTCGTATCGCCCGCGAGCGCCCCCCGTGTAAAGTGATGGCAATAACGCCACATAAGGAAACCGCGCGGCGCCTGACATTATTATGGGGGGTGCGCGCCATTATCACTCAAGATCCAATAGGGTTTGACGATATGCTAGATGTGATTCAAAATATTGCGAAACAGGCGCTAGAACTACAAAAAAATGACATCGTTATAACCGTTTGTGGCATTCCATTTGGGCAACCCGCGACTACAAACACGCTCAATATTTCTACCGTAGCCTAAACAAAAAGTCGCCGAATTTCTCCGGCGACCTCGATAAGTTCATTGCGTGAGCTTATATTTAAACTGTACTTATTAAGGTACGTAAACAGTGTAAGTTACGTTCGTTGTCACAGTACCGACACCCAAAGACAGATCATAGCCGTCATCAAGTGAATATTCCGCATCGAAACGGACTGACTGCGATGCTAGGCTACCACGCGCGCTAGCCGTCCGGTTAGCCCCGGTAAAAACCCGCGTGGGTTCATCGTCAATATCGGCAAGCGTTTCGAATAACGGTTGTGACGCCGCAGATGGATCTTGTGCATTTGCACCATAATTCACAGTGCCTTGCGTGCCTGTTTCAACAGCACCGCCATCAAGAGCTGGGCCAAATGTATAAGAAATTTTCTCATTTGTCAGTTCTTCAGAGCCCGTTAACGCAGCCCAATCGTCTGTAGCAATAGGTGTAGCATCAGCTTCAGCATAAATATCAAACGCGGCATTTGAAGCTACATAAAAAGAAGATTTATAGCTTGATACCAAACCACTTGTGTCGGTAGTATCTGTAACACCGAAAGACGCGAGACTGTCACCTGCGTTTAAAACACCATCATCATTATCGTCAGAGAAGCTTTCGCCCCCGATAGTGCTATCAAGATCACCTGTAACAATAGTAAACCCGTCAACGGTTGAACCGCCGATAAGGTCTGCACCTGCCTCACCTGAGGCTGGCGTTAAGAGTACAAAATCGTTGACAATCGGCGTTTCATCCGTCGCGGACGTACCACCCCAAACAACAACGACGCCCAGAACTTGGAAGAACGGGCTATCAATAACAGAAGCATTTGCGGTACTTCCAAAAAGCATAGCGACTGAAGCGCTTGCTAGAGCTAGTTTCTTAAAAGACATAATTTTTTTCCCAAAAAATAATTTCACCAGAGATGTCCAGTGATGAAATCAATCTAATCAGTAAAAATTATAAATAGATTTAGAAGCGCAGTAAAAAATGTTACAACTTTCATTGTTAACAAATTATAAAAAGGCCTGAACCCTTTTTCGCAAATGAGCAATAACCTCAGAAAACCATGGATTCTTCTTGATCCAAATGTTATTTCGCCATGACGGATGGGGTAAGGGTATGATCCCGGGTCCAAACTCTTCCCAATTTTGGACAGTTTCCGTCAATGTCTTATAGGGAGCGGGTCGCAGGTAATGTTTCTGGGCATACATCCCTATTAGCAAGGTTAACTCAATCTGTGGAAGCGCCTGCGTGACCTTTTCCTGCCAGAGCGGCGCGCATTCAGTACGCGGGGGCAAGTCAGACCCTTTTTTGTCTAATCCCGGAAAACAAAACCCCATAGGCGTGATGGTAATGAGGTCTTCATTGTAAAACTCGGCCTTTGAAACTCCCAGCCAAGCTCGCAATCTATCTCCAGAGGGGTCATCAAAAGGTATTCCGCTCGCATGAACACGCGTGCCGGGTGCCTGCCCTATAATCCTGATCTTGGATGTAGAAGACCCTCGTATAATTGGTCTCGGGCTTACAGGCAGTGGAGACGGCACATTTTGGCAATGGGTACAGAGTCTGATCTCTTGACAAAGACATTCAAAACTAGGGGCGTTCACGATAATGTGCATTTCCTTTTCATGGCGATTAACTCTAAAAAGAATTATGATCAAAATTTAAGTTTTTCAAGCTCCCCATTAAACGTTTATCCCATGCAACACACCCCAAAATATCAAACTCTAGATGGATATCAAAAATTTGCGCCTGCGCAAATGGAGAAAATTGCAAGACGTTTTGCGGATATGATGCAGAGACGACGCTCTATTCGTAACTTCCTGCCAGACCCGGTAAGGCGGGATGTTATAGAGGAAGTCTTACGGGCGGCAGGAACAGCCCCTAGTTATAATGCGTGTCAACCTTGGAAATTTGTTGCGATTTCCGACCTTAAAATCAAACAAGAAATTCGCGCCGCGGCTGAGGCCCAAGAGGTAGAATTCTCCGCCCATAATGACCGAACGTCCCCCTCCTCTCTGCCAGAAAAACAAATCGTTAGACCCCAGAACGCTTTTATAGAGACAGCTCCTTGGCTCATCGCCGTATTTTCAAAAGACCAAACCGGGCTCGCCCCAACAGGAGGGGCGCGTTCAAAGCAACGTCAAGGCTACACATCGGAGTCCGTAGGCTTGGCGACGGGCCTACTCTTAACCGCTTTACATTCTATCGGGTTAGCCTCCCTGGTATATAAAGCCACTGAATTAGATTTTTTAAACGAAATTTGCAGTCGCCCACCGGATGAAAGCCCCTTTCTTTTAATTGCTACCGGACACCCGGATCCACATATTCAAATTCCAGATTGTCAGGCCCAAAAATCCGTTTCAGAAATCAGTATATTTATAGAGTAAAGTCAGACACGATAATCCCATATGCATATCGGTTGGGGATATCGTTATAAACACGCGAAAGATTCTAAATATCGGGGTTAAGCGCCGCATAAATGTGTGGCAGTAAGGCCCTATCACCAACAGCTATTACATGTCCCCCATCCACGGCGTCTCCGCCTTGCCAATTGGTAAGCGCCCCTCCGGCGCCAGCAATTACAGGCATGAGCGCACGCACATCACACGGTTTCAGTCCCGCTTCAATAATCATATCCATACGCCCTTGCGCCACCAAAGCATATCCAAAGGCATCCAGACCCAAACGTGAAAACCGGGCTTTGCGCCTAAGCGTATTATACAGGGCAAGCTCGGGCGTGCTTAGCATAGACAACGGTTCCGTGCACCCCATAACGGCGTCTTCAACCCGGACGCACGAACGGGTAGAAAGACCCGTCTGCGTCCCGTTATCTTCTTCACGCCAAGCACGTCCCGGCGCGCCAAAAAAAGCTTTACCTTGCGCTGGAATATCGATCAGGCCCAATAATGGCGTGTTTTTATAACTTACCGCGATCAACGTACTCCAAACCGGAACTCCGGCCATAAACCCGCGCGTACCGTCAATCGGATCAAGTGTCCACAGCCATTCATTTTGACCGCTAATATCGTCGAATTCTTCGCCCTGTATGCTGTCATCAGGAAACTGGTTCTGGATGAGCTGGCGCAATTTACCTTCGCACGCCATATCCGCTTTCGTAACAGGATCATATCCTGTGCGGGCCTTGTTATCTGCGGCAATGTCGGTTGCAAAAAGCGGCAGCGTAATCTCTCGCGCCGCAGCTTGCAGTTTTCCAATCAAGTTTTGACGAACGTCAAGCGCAATAGGATCATAGTCAATCATGTCGCCCTGTATCATGCCAAGGAAAGCCAATCCAGCCCTAAGGTGTTGGGATAGGCTTACTCGGAATTACGGCGACACGAGCCTCAATGTAGCTTTTTTGGAGTGTTCTAAAGACTTAGCCAAATCCAGCAAGTGACGACGTGGTTCCGGCCCTAACGCATAATAGGCACGCACGAGATCCATAGTTTCTTTTTTGGATAATACATCGGGCGCCAAAATTTCAGGATTAGGTTCATCAAATGCACCGTTGCGTTCGGACAATCCTTCATAAAAATACTGCACAGGGACAGACAATGCCTCTGATAATTCAAACAAACGCGCAGCGCTGACGCGATTGGCACCGCATTCATATTTTTGTATCTGCTGAAATCGGATGCCGACATGCTCGGCAAGGGATTGTTGTGTTAATCCCAAAAGCCGGCGGCGGCGGCGCAAACGTCTTCCGACATGGAGATCAATATCACTGGTCATTTTTACCTCATTCAAATTGCGACGTCACAGTCATTTCGCTTGATAAGGGAGCAAGGCTCATGCCAGCTTGCGTATGAGTTGTTCGCGGAAAAAGCGAAGATTTTGCCCTATTTTGATGCCAGAGGCGAAAGTTTGCCATTCTGTCTGGCGATTTCTGTGCTAAAGTGAAACAGAATGATCCTATAAGGTGATATAAGAAAATACGTCCGGCTTTGCAGAAAGCTGGCGGGATTAATATCTGATCCCAGTATAGTCTTGAAAACGGTCACACGTTGAAAAAATATCGACCACCCTACTGAGCCGCTATGACCGATGGCGCGTTAAAATCAGTGATGATATCTGTCGTGATATCTCTCAAATGCGTTTTCAAGAGATCATATCCCGGTTTTATTAGACCTGTCACCGGATTCAAATATAGATCTCGATTAATTTCGATTTGCAAAGTTTCTACGCCCCGATCCAAATCGGCGTAATGCGCCGTCACATAGCCTCCCGCATAAGGGTAATTACGTGTCACAGAATACCCCCGAGATTGAAAAGCGGCCTCTATATTTGCGAGCGTCTCTGGACGACAGGAGACACCATACCGGTCCCCTAAAATTATATCAGCGCGCCGCACGTTCAAAGCTGCAAATCCCGGCATAGAATGACAATCAATTAAAAGCGCACGTCCATGCCGACTGCGTACAGTATTTACAAGCTCAGATAAGGCTGCATGGTAAGGCGTATGAAGGGCATCTATACGGGCTTTTATCACCGGAAGCGTCAGAGGTTTGTCATAAATAGCCATATTTTCTGCGACAATTTCCGGCACCACCCCCAGTCCCAGACGCGCACGCGGCGTAGACCCGATCGCAGACGGCTCCAGATTTCGCGGTATTTCAGACGCGGCCCGGTTCAAATCCAAAAAGCTTCGCGGGAAATGCGCATGTAATAATGGCGCGCCCATATCTGTTACATGTAAAAACAACCGGTCTACGAAACTATCTTCATTCCGTTGTAATTCGGATAGCGGAAGACGACTTAAACTTTGAAACGCTTTGGGGTAAAATCGTCCCGAATGCGGCGATGCGAATATAACAGGTGACGTTAAGCGTCGCGGAAGTTCCAAATGAAAAGCCGGCCGAAACGCGCTCAAGCAAGCTTTCTCAAGCTGTTTTCTACGGTTAATCATCCACAACCTCTCTTTATCCTCTATTCTTACAGGATTGGTCAGAAAAATTTAAGGCCTTTTTGCTATAGAAGGTTGAATTGGCGAGAAATCTGCATATGTGGAGCGATTTTCACGTTTGAAAATAGAAACCGAAATGGTTCGGAATACAAGCTTGCGACGCTATTATTATGTCAATAAGCTTGAGGTGTGAAAGTAGAAGGGTGGATATGGCGACGATTCTTTATGCAGAAGATGATGATGCAATGCGAAATTTTTTTGAAAAGGCACTTGAGAATGCCGGACATCATGTAATCGCATGTGCGGATGGTGATCGGGCCTTACGGGCTCTTAAATTCGCGGATGGAGCTTTTGATCTGCTCTTGACGGATATTATGATGCCGGGCCTCGACGGGATAGAACTTGCCAAACAAGCAGAAACCCTTTCACCCGGTATTAAAATCATGTTCATTACAGGTTTTGCAGCCGTGGCCATGGGTGACAATCACGCCTCAGAGAGTACAGTCTTGTCTAAACCCGTGCATTTGCGCCAACTTGTCACCGAAGTTGACAAGTTAATCGCAGCTTAATATTCACGTAAGATAAACCGTAAAATGTCAGCAAGCCCGTATTAGGACTTGATTACCCTGCAGAGCAAAGATATATCCGCGGTTCCTCATGGATGGTCCGAATTTCGGGCGATTAGCTCAGCGGGAGAGCACTACATTGACATTGTAGGGGTCACTGGTT
>CAZSKN010000017.1:0-54544 GCA_964607445.1 uncultured Caulobacterales bacterium | reverse complement strand
CCCATGAACAAACCCATTGACCAAAGTGAATTTAAAACGCCCGACGTCACGACGGGCGGTCTGCCGTCCTCTTCCAAGGTTTATACTGCGCCTGCATCTGCGCCTGATTTGCGTGTGCCTCATCGTTTGGTACATTTGCACCCGAGCGCGAATGAGCCTGATGTGCCTGTCTATGACACGTCTGGGCCTTATTCCGATCCTGATATTGCGATTGATGTCGAGAAGGGTCTCGCCCGTCCGCGCACAGCATGGGTGCTGGAGCGCGGCGCCAAAAACGGCAATAATATCGAAGAATATGAAGGCCGCAATGTAAAGCCCGAAGATAATGGTGGGGCGACGGGCAAATATCTTGCGCGCGAATTCCCGATCAAGAACGCACCCTTGCGCGGCCTTGAAGGCCATCCTGTGACCCAGCTTGAATTTGCCCGAGCGGGGATTATCACCAAAGAGATGATCTATATCGCCGAGCGTGAAAATCTGGGTCGCAAGCAAATGGTAAAAGGCGCAGAAGACCGCGTTGCTGCAGGGGAGAGCTTTGGCGCCAATATTCCCGCTTTTGTTACGCCTGAATTTGTCCGCGACGAGGTTGCAGCGGGCCGCGCCGTTATCCCGTCCAATATCAACCATCCCGAATTAGAGCCGCAAATCATTGGCCGCAATTTCCTCGTTAAAATCAATGCCAATATCGGCAATTCTGCTGTCGCGTCTTCTGTCGAGGAAGAGGTTGATAAAATGGTCTGGGCGATACGGTGGGGGGCGGATAATGTCATGGATCTCTCGACAGGCCGCAACATCCACAATACGCGCGAATGGATAATTCGTAATTCTCCTGTGCCCATCGGGACAGTGCCGATTTATCAAGCGCTCGAGAAAGTGGGTGGCGTGGCCGAAGACCTGACATGGGAGGTTTACCGCGATACGCTGATTGAGCAATGCGAGCAGGGCGTGGATTATTTCACCATTCATGCCGGCGTGCGTCTGGCCTATATTCATCTGACGGCCAACCGTGTGTGCGGGATTGTCTCTCGCGGCGGTTCAATCATGGCCAAATGGTGTCTGGCCCATCATAAAGAAAGCTTCCTTTATACGCATTTTGAAGAGATTTGCGATATCATGCGCAGTTATGATGTGACGTTCTCTTTGGGCGATGGTCTGCGCCCCGGCGCGACAGCAGACGCCAATGACCGCGCGCAATTTGCCGAGCTGGAAACATTAGGCGAGCTCACGCAAGTGGCATGGAAAAAGGGCTGCCAAGTCATGATCGAAGGCCCGGGTCATGTGCCCATGCACAAGATCAAAATAAATATGGAAAAACAGCTCCGCGAATGCGGCGAAGCGCCGTTTTATACGCTCGGCCCGCTGACCACAGATATCGCGCCCGGCTATGACCATATCACCTCGGGCATTGGCGCGGCGATGATTGGCTGGTTTGGCACGGCTATGCTGTGTTATGTGACACCCAAAGAACATCTCGGTCTACCTGACCGCGACGACGTCAAAGTCGGGGTCATTACCTATAAGCTCGCGGCCCACGCCGCAGACCTTGCCAAAGGTCACCCCGCCGCCAGCCTGCGCGATGATGCGCTCTCGCGTGCACGCTTTGATTTTCGTTGGGAGGACCAGTTCAACCTAGCGCTTGATCCAGAAACCGCGCGTGATTTCCACGACCAAACCTTGCCCAAAGACGCGCATAAGACGGCGCATTTCTGCTCTATGTGCGGGCCAAAATTCTGCTCTATGAAAATCACACAAGATGTGCGTGATTACGCGGACGGCTTGTCGGATAATGAAAAATCGGCTTTGTACCCTGCCGAAGCCGAGGCCGGTATGAAGGAAATGTCAGCAAAGTTCAAAGACCTCGGCGGCCAGATTTATCTCAATGCCAAAGGCGAAGTCAGAGAAGATATTGGGTAAATTCGGTAAAGCTATTCTGGGGGGAGATTATGACTGAGCGGGACAGAATTATCAATTATGTGAAAGATGTCTTTATTGAACCAGTTCGCAAGGACGGCAGAACATCGGTTGCAGTTATTGTAAGAGACGTAAATCGAGAGATGTCGCTCAATGGTAATTTTAAGAATATTTGCGAAGCGCTTCGAAAACCTGATATTTTGGAGCTTGCTAAAGTCAAATTACGGTGTGAAATTCGTCGAGATACCGTGAAATTAAATTCATCAACGAATATATTTGTATTCGATTGGTAATTCAGTTTAGGTAATCGCGATACCCAAAACCAAGGAGGCAATATGATTGGTTATATCACACTCGGCACCTCTGACATTAAAGGTGGGGCGGCGTTTTATGACGCTATTGCCAAAGAGATGGACACGCCGCGTATGATGGGGTCAGAAGAGGATGGCTTTATCGCCTGGGGCAAACCGGGCGACAAAGCAGGACTTTCCATCATCAAGCCTTATGACGGTAAAGCCATGTCTGTCGGTAATGGCAGCATGACTGCGCTTCAGGCCAAAGATGAGGCGCATGTCAAACGTATTTACGATTTGGCGATATCTTTGGGCGGAACGTGTGAAGGGCCGCCCGGACTGCGTGGCGGCGGGTTTTATGCCGCTTATTTTCGCGATCTGGACGGCCATAAGCTCAATGCTTTTTGTATGGGAACGCCAACGTCTTAATTTCAGCGCATGACGCCTATAGATTAGCTCAGGAGCAAATCATGACAACACCTGCTATTAAAATTACGGCTATACTGGGCGGGCTCATATTAATAGTGGGTGCGTCCTATCATATGACGGGGCTAGACGGGGCCAAGGCGGCGGTCGCTAATATCGAGTCAGATTTTTTTAAAAAAACCTTGCCGGTCATGTGGACTTTGCCGTCTGTGCATTGGGCCTTTATCGGGTTTTTATCCATTGGTATGTCGCGTTATAAATCCAAAGCTTGTGCGGCGATTTTAATCGCCTTCGGGCTTATGATCCTTCTCGAGGGTTTTATCACATTTTTATCCGCGGGCTTGTTTCTGGGTGTCTATATTATGAGTGCGGCGGGATTATTACTACTTATAAGCGGGGTCATGCTGCGCAAAGTCGCGCGAAAACCCTAAGTGACGTTGAAAGCTTTCGACCTTACGCAACTTTAGCGAGATCTTTTGCTCGGTTCTGAATTTCCATCGTCAGTTCCATTGATCTTAGTCGTGCCGTATGGTCGTAAAACGGCATGGAGATGATATATTCATCGGGCTGGATTTGCTTGTGGAAATGCGAGAGGCGTTCTGCCACTTGGTCAGGCGTGCCGACAGCGCTGCCTTGGAGCATAGCCTGAACATGGGGCGCGATGCCTTCTGGTACCTCAAAATTTTCAACCGGAGGCGGGATAAGTCCGCGCTGATTTGTGATTATGCCAATAAAGGCTTGGATAAGGGTAGAGAAATGAAACTGCGCCTCGGAGTCTGTGTCCGCAGCAAAAACATTACAGGCCATCATGAAATAAGGTGTGTCCAAATATTGCGAGGGCTGAAAATTGCGGCGATAGGTTTGGGCGGCATCATATAAATGCTGCGGTGCGAAATGCGAAGCAAAAGCATAAGGCAGGCCAAGATGCGCGGCGAGCTGTGCCCCGAATAGGGAGGAACCGAGTATCCAGACGGGAACCTTGGTGCCTTCGCCGGGAATAGCGCGCACAGATAGCGGCGCGTTTTCATCACGCGGCGCCAGATAGCTCAAAAGCTCTACCACATCTTGGGGGAAGCGGTTTGCAGATTGCGGACCGTCCTTGCGCAGGGCGCGGATAACATTACGGTCGCCCCCCGGTGCGCGGCCCAGCCCCAAATCGATGCGCTCTGGATGCAAGCTTGCCAATGTGCCGAATTGTTCGGCAATCGTTAGCGGGGCATGGTTGGGCAGCATAATTCCGCCCGAGCCAAGCCGGATGGTCTTTGTCTGGGCGGCGATATGGGCGATCAGCACAGAAGTAGCCGAGCTGGCGACAGAGGCCATATTGTGATGTTCGGCATACCAGACGCGTTTATAGCCAAGAGCCTCCGCAGTTTGCGCAGTGCTAACACAATCGGCAAAGCTTTGTGCAATATCACCGCCCTCAATCACACGGGCAAGATCAAGAATGGAAAAGGGTACAGACATGGCGCAAGATTGACAGCAGGCTTGGGTAAAATCAAGAGTGCGCGATAGCTTTGTTTAGACGGCTGTCCTCATTTATCTGGATCTTATATCAATAGTTATTTTTATTCCAATTTTGTTCTTTGTGGTTCAGCGAGTATAGTCCTAGGAAAAAATCCTATGGCTAATCCGCATTTCATAACTTTCAAACCTGTGCGTCCTGTCCGTAATAAAGGCAGAGGCGCGCGTCGCAATGTCAGTGGCCGTTAACTGGACGAAGGCCGTGAACTTTTTGAAGATGCGTTGATGAAGTGATGGAGATTAAGAGGTAAGTCCTGAACGTGAGACAGGTGCGCTAGCCTCTAGTCCCGATGGGTTAATTTGCGGGCTTGGCGTGCCACAAGATAGGCAGAACCTGTGAAAAGAAATATTTCGCTCGCCGCATTCGGTACATTTTCTTTGCAGACGAATGCCGCAATGGACACAAAAATCTGTTTCTATATCGTCGCGCGTAATAATAGACCGGTCACAACCCGGACAGGTTTTTGCGGCGATCTTTTTTAAGGCGGTTTCATAGCCAATAGATTGTCGGCGTTCAGATTCTGAGCGTTGTTCTTCCAATTGTTTCTGAGTTAAATATGTCCGCATGCCCTGGATGGTAAAGTGTCCGACGATGAGGACAAGTCCGATACCGACACCGAACCTGACATAGCCGCCATAAGAGGGTAAATAAGGCACAAGTTCTATGAAAAAGGCAAAGAGCGCAAAAAGGATAAAGCCGCGATAAAGTGGCCAATAGGAAGACTTGCGGCGGGTTTTCACCATCCAGACGGCGATGATCAAGAGCGGCAAGGTCAAGGTTAGCCGAAAGAGAAATATCCGTAAGTTTTGGCTGCGTTGTGCCGCGCGAAACTTTGGCTGCGCGGCCTTTCTCATCTCTCTGCGTTTGATGTTAATGTCTTGATTACGTCTTTGTATGTCTCGTAGCTGCTGGTCTTGGGTGATCAAATTATTAAGCGTTTCACGTCGACGTATATTTAATGTATCCACTTGGCGGTTGCGTGCGATCACCTCGGGGTTCTGATTTGAGGCTTGTGTTGCCGTTCGGGTTTGTAACCAATTATCCAAAGACACACGGGCCGTGTTGTAATCTTCCTGTGCAGATTGGTTAATGGTGCGGGCATCTTCAATCTGTCTTTCTTGTTGTGTTATTGTGCGCTTAAGTGTTTCCTGTTCAGAATTAATCTGTGCCAACGTTTGAGCGTCAAGAAAGGATTCAATTTTAAGCGGCGCGTCTATTTTGCGTAGGTCTTTGATAATCAGGCTGCCCATGCCGATTAAAAATCCTGCAAAAACAAGCGATAAAATCCACATGATAATAGTAAATATATGTTGGGGGCGGCGAGTGGATTTCGACATAGAACTTCCTATGGGCAAGAATGACAGCTTAAGGGCCCGGTCTTAAATGGAGTTGTGTATCATTTCAGCTTCGTATTAACAAAGGATTGCCAGATCGGGTAAAACGCGTCACACTTGATTTTAAGGCGTGCAAAATCAATTAAATCGCCAAACCAAATAAGTGGAGAGAGATATGTCACATTTTTTAGCACCTGTGTTAATACTTGTCATTTGGACGTTAATCATGACTTTGGTCATGTATAAGCGACGCATTCCGGCTATGAACGCGATTTCCAAGCGCACGCAAGACTTTATTGATGATCCAGATCTAGGTAAAAAAATTCCCGCTCATGCGCGCTGGGCTGCAGATAATTACAATCATTTACATGAAAGCCCGACTCTATTTTATGCTTTGATGTTTGCGATTTTTCTAATGGATAAAGTCACGCCTCTCGCGTTATATTGCGCGTGGATTTACGTGGTCTTGCGGATTGTACATTCCTTTGTCCAGATTACGTCAAATACGGTTTTAGTCCGGTTTAGTCTTTTTATGCTTTCCGTTATTGTCATGATTATCATGGCGCTGAGTACTGTCGCCAGACTTGTTTGAATGGCGTCTGTTTGAGATAAAACCCGCCAGCCAACTAACTGACTTCGAGGTCGTAAGAGACCGCTTTCCAAACGGCTGACAAGGCAATGAAATCAAAACTTTCGTCCGGATCGTCATCCCGGTTAAGATCAGCCGGAGAGTTACGCGTAATGATTATACCGATAGGCGTTTTGGTGTCAGCATCGATTACTGTCCCACCACTCATGCCTGTGACAACGGGTTCGTCGGGCTGTTCGATATGGGCAATCCATTGGCCCGAGCCCGTGCCGCGCTCGATATAGACATGGCCGCGGCGTTCCTCCATATGGCGAGATCCAGCAGGGAAACCTTGCGCGATAATGCGCTGTCCGATCATGGGGGCAGGCGGCGCAGTTTTGGGTAATGTCGTACCCAGTAGAGCGGCATCCAGACCGCCCGGCCATGATATTGCGGGGCCATTGGCAAAGGGCGGTAGCCTGTCATGCGCATCGGTCAGGCAATGGCCGGCCGTAATCCATCCGTTCCAAAGCGGAAAGAAGCTAGCATAACATTGAAACCCCGCTTCATTGTAAAAATGCCGCCTGACACTATGCGTCGCGGGCGCGGCGAGGCGGGATGGGGTGTTTTGTTTATGTATCGGTACGGATGCAGATGTAACGCCAATCTTGCGGGGGGTACGTTTAAACGGCCAGAAGGAAAATGGCATAATAGTGATTTCATCTTGTGTTACGGGGTGGTAAGCTTTCTATACGCTAATTTGAACGAAGACCCAATATGAACCGATATATAATTCCATCTCTGAATTTTGCCGCGCTTAAGACTTTTATTCTGTCTGCGATTATGAGTGTAGGAATTGCGAGTCCGGCCTTTGCCAAACCTGTGACAAATCACGGTTCACATCACGCGACGGGCGAGATAGAAGCCCGTCCATTTGATAAGACTCGGGACGCGCAAAAAGATGTCGCGCGTACGCTGGCTGATGCCAAGCGCTTCAATAAGCGCAGCCTGATTATATTGGGCGCAAACTGGTGTCATGATAGCCGCGCATTGGCCACGCATTTTGAACGCCCGCATTTCCAGAGCCTGCTGAACACCCATTATAAAGTCGCTTATGTCGACGTAGGTAAGAAAAACCGTAATATTGATATTGCTCGCCAATTCGGGTTGGAGGCAGTGGAAGGCACGCCGACTGTATTTGTTTTAAATGCAAAAGGGCAGGTGCTGAATGCCGCAACGGCCCCCACATGGCGAAATGCGGCGAGCCGGACAGAAAATGAAATCTGGACTTATTTTGCAGATTTTGCAACGTCCACCCAAATCGATAAATCGCCAATCAAACATGCCCCGCGCTTTCAGGCCCGCATTCATCCGTAAATGGAGCCCAAGCTGCATATAAAGCGGGTGTGCGCTGTGCAGGCGGGTAGCGTCTTGTTTGATACACGAGCCACACTTGAAAAGTTTGAAAACCTGTTGGATCAAGCGGTTCAGTCCAAACCCGACCTTGTTGTGTTTCCTGAAGCTTTTATTGGTGGCTATCCAAAAGGTCATCATTTTGGCGCCCCCATAGGGTCACGATCTGATGCGGGGCGAGACTGGTTTGCGCGCTATTATGAGTGTGCAATATCTGTTCCGGGACCGCGCACCACACGCATGGCTAACCTCGCGAAAACACATGGAATTGATATTGTGGTGGGTGTAATTGAGCGAGACCAAGGGACGCTTTATTGTAGCGTATTATGTTTTTCGAAACAGGGAAAGCTTTTGGGTAAACGTCGCAAATTAATGCCGACAGCGGCAGAACGTTCGATATGGGGATTTGGTGATGGCTCAACGCTTGATGTGTTTAAAGCGCCGTCGGGCCGCATTGGGACTGTGATATGTTGGGAAAATTTTATGCCGCAATTACGGCTTTCCCAATATGCTCAAGGAGTTGAATTGTACTGTGCGCCGACGGTTGATGATCGTGAAAGCTGGACAGATTTAATGCGGGTTATTGCTTTGGAAGGACGATGTTTTGTGTTGTCAGCATCGCAATATTTGACATGCGCGGATACCCCTTCAGATTATGAACCCGTGCAAGGCACCGCGCCGGAGACGATTCTTATTAACGGTGGGTCTGTCATTATATCGCCTTTGGGTGAGATATTGGCGGGGCCGGTTTTTGGACAAGAAGCTATACTCAGTGCCGAAATTGATATGGGTGATATCGCACGCGGGAAATTTGATTTCGATGTCACCGGACATTATGCGAGGCCGGATATATTTAACCTTACCGTGAATACACAAAAACAAACTCTGATAAATCCTGAATAATCAGGAGCGAGGTCAAACTGTTATAAAGCCTATTTTGTCGAAAATATGTATTGATAACAAAGTGAGCCTGTCTTTACCGTCGGTTTCTGGCGAGTTCTTCTGCGCTAGAGCGATAGGGATAAGACTGTTTGTGAGAGATGTGATTTAGCGTTGCGGTTGGCGAGGCTAAAATGTCGGGCGGGAAACGCCGTTTGGAGTCTCTGGTAAATATCCCTTTATTTTTTTTAGACTTTCAGGCGTGGCTATATGCGAAGCTAGACCCCCTTGATGCCATAAATGCCGATCAGTAAAATGATCGCCATAAATAGGGTCATGAGAGACATGGAGAGCAGGGGTTTAATACCGACTGTAAGAATTTGGCGCATGTCTGTTTTAATGCCTATGGCTACGAGCGAGATTACAAGTGCCCAATGTGCGCCTATATTACCGATTTGTGTAATCGGGCGGGGTACAAGATGTAGGCAGTTCAGAACGGCTAATATCAGGAATACGATAAGAAATGGCGGGGCATTGGCCCGGATTTTCGCCCCGAGGTTTGGATAAGGCGTGGCTGCATTTTTTCCCCACATAATCGAAACTATAATGACAATGGGCAGCAACATAGACACCCGGAGAAGTTTTAAAAGTACGGATAAATCACCGGATTCAGGTGATATTGCATATCCCGCCCCGACAGCCTGAGAGACATTATGAATGCCGCCGCCTATTAAAATGCCGGCGCTAAGATCATCAAGGCTGAGAATGTGGGCGGCAATGGGATAGGCAATCATGGAAAGTGTTGAGAGGACGGTTATACCAGCCACGGTTATGGCCAATTCTTCATTGCGCGAGGCGCAATCATCCAATGCCGCACAAATAGCGGCGGCGGCGGACACCCCGCATATGGCGACGGCACCGCTCATTAAGATTGAAAAATCTTTGCTTTGTCCAAAGGCTCGCGCAATTAAAAAACCGCCATATAAAGTCACGACCAGTGTTATCAGAATAATTAATGGTGATAAAACCCCTGCTTGGGATAAATCTGTCACATCAATACGCAAACCCATCAGTGCAACCCCTGCATAGAGCAAGCCACGTGCCGACCAGTCTATACCTGTTTTGAAAGCGTGAACGCCGTATAATACATGCAGTATAACCCCTAGGATTATGGCTAATAGCATTACAGGAACAGCAATAATATGAGACAGGGCGATAGCACTGGCGCCTAGTAACAAACAGAGTACACCCCCGGGTGTGCCGGCTTGGATTTTTGTGAGGCGATCAGGCATGATCAAGGGTCTGAGCTTGCAAAACAGTTAGAGCAATCATGTTATAAACGGCGTCTGCATCGCATCCGCGTGACAGATCATTGACAGGTTTGGCTAGACCTTGAAGTACGGGGCCTATGGCTTTGGCTTGCCCGAGCTGCTCTGCAATTTTATAGCCGATATTCCCAGAATTTAAATCAGGAAACACGAGAATATTCGCGCACCCTGCGAGCGCCGTTCCGGGTGTTTTCCGGTGTGCGATGTCAGGTGAAATTGCGGTATCCAATTGCACGGGGCCATCGACAATAAGATCCGGACGTGTTTTTTTCAAAGATTCTGCGGCTAACTTTACCTTATCGACCAGATGATGCTCCGCACTTTCATGTGTGGCAAATGATAAAAAGGCGACTTTGGGGTCTATATCCAATAGGGTTTTAGCATTATCTGCTGCAGCCGCAGCGATCTCACAAAATTCCGCGGAACTCATCTCTATCACGAAGCCGCAGTCGGTAAAGACCAAATTGCGTTCTATAGTGTTCATGTGACGGGGCATAAGCATTAGAAATAGACTTGAAACCAAAGAATATTTTTGATTTTTCCCAATGATTTGTAAGGCGGATCTGACCACATCGCGTGTTGTATGCACGGCGCCGGATACAGAGCCATCTGCGTCTCCAATACATCCCTTATACCTTGGCTTTGATGGGAACTTCATCCAGATTCCCATGTGGAATTTGAACCTAGAACGCATGTTTGTTTAGACCCAGAGACGGCAATTTTATGAAACCAGAGTGATGATCTGAATGTGCCGCAAGACTTTTCAGAAGGCGGGTTTTACAAGATCTCGATCCTTTACCGGCATTTATTCTATTTGACCATTCGGAGGGGGTAAATATTGCTCAAACATGTCGGCTATCATAGCGAGAGAGCGGTATTGTTCTGGATAAGTAAGGGAGAGTACAGGCATGCAGGTTTTATTGACATCAACAATATATATACGACCATCATGCTTGTCGCGCATGACGTCTATAGCGCCGAAATCAAGACCGATAACGTCACAAAACTTAGCGATTTGGGTGAGCTCCTCTGTAGAAAATTGATCACCGGCTTCATAAACGGTTGTGCTAAGGTAATCTGTGCCAAATTGTTTCTCGAAGGCTTTGTGCTTGTGAAACACGGCAGCCACATGGTTGAAAACACATAAGATACGTAAGTCTTCACTAGTTTTTTCTGTAAATGAGCTATCGATAAATTTTTGGTAGCAGCAGTCTGGATTTACGGCATCTAAGGGTATAGGGCAGGTAATAAGACGGCCATCATGCGTGCCGTTCTCATCTGATTTTTCGACGGCTTTGCCGATAAATTTGGTTGGGTCTACCTCTAGATTATAGCCAAAAACAGTCTCAAATATATTACTGACATGGGATTTCGATATATCTGTGATACGGTGATTGATTAATGTCGCTTGTGTATTTTCGGGCAAAGCCTCAGCAGCGTGTGAGTGCGTGGCATCATCAAAGATAAAAATATAGTCGGCTTTATTTATGTCTTTGACAAGGTGTAGCTTCGTGTTTTGTAAAACAAGCCAAATATTATACCAAGGGCCAGCAGGGTAGGGGAAAAACGCCAAGCTGGGTCTATTTGCATCTACTGAAAACGTCTGTTTCCCCGATCCCCATTTGAAATGCATGTAGAGCTTTATGACTACTATTGCGCTTCTAAAAAAACTACGATCAATATGGACTCGCTTTTTGACGCGAGCATAATAATCCAACCATTTGGCGTTCATGAAATAACCTGCTCACGCTTATTGATGCCTGCCCCTTACCGTTTGGCGCTACGTCTATCAAGTCACAACTCATATCTTAAGCGAGAAATAAGGATGTCTTGGAACGATATTTAACATAGTGTTTTGACGCGGTTATAACCGCTGATTTTACCTGACGGCATAGCGTTTCAAAATTTTGCAAATATGTCGCGCTATATGGGGGTTTTGGAAATGTCTAACGCCGCTTCGTGTCTCTTGGATTTAGCGCCGCGCTCAAGCAGAGTTTTGGTTTATCTTTAATCTCATGGAGACACAGATAAGACGTTATTAATAAAATGATGACGAATGAACCGTCAAAGACATCTAGGGTAAAACACGTAGGCTGTAATCTGCCCGGAAGAAACTCCGTATCGTGCCGGACGGACTTTGCGGCTAAGATCAAGACAAGGTAGTGCGGCTATGTCCCGACTAAAGGTGAATGAATGCCTATGTCAGTTCAAAGCCTAAGTCTGATCTGGCTCCAGACCGGGTGAAAGCCTGAAGGTTTTTATTGTGTTGATGACCATATTAGGGTTTACGCGACAAGGTTTTGTGCCGGGCCCAATAGGCTTTTAAATCCTGCTTAATTTCAGGCGACATTATATAAAGCCCGATGAGATTGGGTATGGCCATTATAAAGATCAAAGCATCGGCAAAGCCAAGTATAGCGTCGAGCTTGACGGCAGAACCTATGACAATGAAGATACAGAATATAAGGCTAAAGGTGATTTCTTTGCCTTTGCCTTCCCCGAAAATATATGTCCACCCCTTTGTACCGTAATAGGCCCATGCCAACATGGTCGAGAACGCAAAGAGAACCGCGATAATGGAAAGCGGGACGGGTGCCCAAGGAATGCGTTCAGAAAAAGCGGCGGAGGTTAAAGCAATGCCTTCCAACTCACCACTGACCAGATAATCCGGCGGAAAGGTGGTGATAAGTACCAAGCCTGTCAAAGTACAGATAACCACCGTATCAATAAAAGGTTCCAGTAACGCGACAAAGCCTTCGGTTAAAGGCGTGTCAGTCTGTACGGCTGAATGGGCGATGGCGGCAGACCCCAGTCCGGCCTCATTCGAGAATGCGGCGCGTTGAAACCCTAATATCATAATACCAAGTACACCGCCTGTCATACCTTTGGCTGTGAACGCGCCGACACATATGGCCGCGATAGCGGCTGGAATACGGTCAAAATTTAAAATGAGAACCGTAAAGGCACCCAATAGATATAGCGCCACCATAAAAGGTACAAGTTTGACGGTGATACGCGCTATGGATTTAATCCCGCCAATAATAATCAAAGCGACAATCACCGCCATGATCAATCCGACAAACCAGCCTTTACCCTCTAAGAGTCCGTCTTCGCCGCCCGTGACTTGAACGAGTTGTACATAGGCTTGGTTAGATTGCAGCATATTACCAATGCCAAGACAGCCTATGACAATGCTCACAGCATAAAATAAACCTAAAAACTTACCAACTTTAACCATACCACGTTGCGCTAATCCGGCCCGCAGATAATACATTGGCCCGCCTGAAACCGACCCGTCGGCATTGATGTGTCGGTATTTAACGCCTAGCGTACATTCTACAAATTTTGTTGTCATTCCGACAAGGCCGGCAATAATCAGCCAAAAAATTGCCCCCGCCCCGCCCAAGGATACCATAACTGCTACCATGGCAATATTACCGATGCCAACAGTTCCAGAAACAGCTGCGGTTAAAGCTTGGAAATGACTGATCTCCCCGTCATGCGCGGGGTTGGAAAATTTGCCACTGACAATATCCACGGCATGTTTAAAACCGCGAACATTAATAAAACCCAGATAGGCGGTGAAAAAACAGGCTCCGAAAATCAACCAACATACGATAAGTGGTAGATCAGAATTCCCGACCCTGATGGAATAGAAGACAAAAGCGGATACAGTATCTGTGACGGGTTGCACTGCGCTGTTAAGCGCCGAATCAAAGTTTTCGGCATAGGCGACATTGGCAGAGAAAAGACCGATGAATATCCCGCATAAATATGAGAGCAGACGATAGGATGGTTTGTGGTTTTGCATAAGCAAAGAGTTGCGTGACAGACAGCCCAAGTCAAGAGGCTGTAGTCTTGTTGTGCCTTATTATTAAGGCAGGCAAGCTGTATGTGTGACAGCAATTTTTCGTGATATTTGATTTTGGGGTTTAACTGTTTTTTGCAGATGTGCTGGGGGTTAATAGCGATCGGGTTATGGATTTGGTTTTGTTAAAGTCTGCCATGTCGCTATCGCGTAATCTGCCCCATGAAAGGCCCTTAAGGTCGAAAGGATCTATCTGGCGACTCCAGAGTATAATCTCAAAATGGAGGTGATTTCCTGTAGAATGCCAGGTATTTCCGACATAGCCAATAATTTGACCGCGTTTGACATAGGTGCCAGTTTTGACGGTTGGGGCAAATGATTTCAAATGCCCATAGGCCGTTCTGTAAGCGGCGGTTGGTTTTGCATATTTTCAAGGCGTGAGGTCAATGTTTTGTTTGAGTTCGCAAGCTCAGGCCGTGTCGCGTGGCGCGATTTTACCCGCTATAGAGCCAGAATAAAATCCAGAAGGTAACGTAACCAATCCATATCCGAGCCTGAACAGTATAACGCAATACTGTTGAACCTGATGGTCATATCGGTCTTGCAAAAATTCAGGCAAGGTTGTGAACGCCCTCCGCAAGTAACGGGGCAAGAAAATGAGCGCCATAGTAATTTTTGAGATCGCAATTGTTGAAATCACAATTGTTGAAATCCGGGCTGTGACTTCCCATGCCATGCTTGATAAATTATGGCCATAAGCCGAGTGATTTAACACGATAAGATGCTCGGCTGACACATTGGTCAGCAAAAGGGAACCCGCGATAAAAAGACCGCTTAAGTTATGTCCTGTCAGAAAATACCCCTCTTTTGACCGGGCTTACATTTTTGTTCGTCGGTACGAAATGATGACTACCCGCCTCATAAAAACGGCGCAATTTGCGAGAGTAAATGTTAAATTGCTTTCGTTTATCTAACGTCTTTCTGCAAAATATATAATCTCTAATCAGATTACAGGTCCGGCGTATTGTTGTTGTTTCAGCGGGTCGTGTGAGCGTATTTGTGTTAAAGGATGCGCGCATGAATAATGTTCGGTGTCACAACTACGGCAGGGCCGGGGCTCATGAACATTAGTAAGGTTGCCTAGAATAAAAGATTGATTACCCGCATCAATAGGTTTGATGAAACTCCTCCCAAAAACGGAAATACACCCGGAAATAATAGGCACTTTGTCGATATTTGCATGTTATTGGTGAAATATGGCGCGTTAAACTAGATTTGCTTTGCGTAAACTATGCGTCGCATGCTGGATATCCAGATTATCATGAGCGAACGATCGGCGAGACCAATGTCACAGTGTCTTGGCAACCCTGAGAAATTCTAAATAATATTTTGTGATATCCTCAGGCGCTTCAACCTGCGGGTAATGCCCTATTTTCGGCAGTTCTTTAAGATAATCGGGAGGCCCAATGATATTTTTATAATGTCTTATCATATGAGCGCCAGACACCGGATCCAAAGAGCCATTGATCAGAGCCAGCGGTATATGCGTCTCCTTTAAGGCCGTCACCCAGCGCTCACGATGTGTTTTGCGATCTGTCATATAGCTGATGAGGTTATGAAATATATGACGTCCCTTATTGTGATTGATTAATGACCAGAACCCCTCAAGATCGTGAGAACTCGCTTGTGTGTCAGGCCCGAAAACACGCGACATAGATATATCAAAGCGCCGTCGCGTTGTAAGCTTGTTGACGAGAGGCCCTAGGGGGCTGAGTAAAATTTTTTGTACCCATAAGGCGTGGTGGGTTTCGGGAAAAAGCCCGCCATTTAAAAAACAAACAGACGTCCAGTGTCCTGTGCCGGATCCCGAATTTTGCCGTGCCAATAACTCTTGCGCAACTGTGTCGCCATAATCATGTGCCAGAACATGAAACTGTTTTAGCTCTAATTGACGACATATGTCCTCGACGATATCGGCTTGTTCATGGATAGAATAAATATGTGGATCAGGTTTGTCAGAAAATCCAAACCCTAACATATCCAGCGCGATTAAGCGGTATTGATGGGAGAGTGATGTCCAGATTTTTGACCAATCCCAACTTGAGGTCGGAAAGCCGTGTATAAGTAGAATTGTCTCTTTCTTTACAGGTGAACGCGCGGCTATCTTGGTTTCATCATTGGCAGAGTCGATATAAAAAATACGGTGCTTACCACTGGTAAGATAATGCCCGCTACCTTCCCAATCTTGTGGAGTCTTTGGAAGTTTCATATGGGTTTTATTTTGCATAATTTCGTTTATCATAAGCTATTCTTGACGTCACGCGGCTTGGTATAGATTTAGAACAGGAGGTCGATATGCCTATCAAGTGGGATTTGATTATAACCAACGGATTGGTTTTTGACGGGACTGGCGAGGCTCCTGAAATCAGGGATATAGCGATAAAAGATGGAACTATAGCCGTTATAGAGATGGAGCTGGACCCTAGACAGGCGCGTCAAACCATCGAGGCTCGTGGACATTGGGTGATGCCCGGATTGGTCGATGTACATACACATTATGATTTAGAAATAGAGATCACACCGGGGCTACCAGAGTCCATTCGGCACGGCACAACAACGGTTGTGATGTCTAATTGTTCTTTAGGGTTAGCTTTCGGCGCACAGAGAGACGATAATGAAGACCCCATTATATCGTGTTTTGCGCGGGTCGAGAATATGCCCAAACATGTGCTTAAAAAAGTTGCTGATAAAGTGTACTGGGCATCCTCTGATAGCTATCTGGAACATTTAAATTCGTTGAAATTAGGGCCAAATATCGTCCCGATGATTCCGCACTCCATGTTACGTATTGAAGTTATGGGATTGAAAGATAGCGTCAATCGCCATCCAAGCCCAGATGAACTGGGTCAGATGAAAGCTTTATTGCAAAAGGGATTAGATGAAGGGTATGCTGGATTTTCAACCGACGCTCTGCCATTTCATTTTCTCGCAAATGACCCTAATCGTGACAAACAGATTCCCACACAATTTGCGCCCTTTTCTGAAATTAAAGCGCTAACCTCGATCGTTCGGGATTATGGCAGAGTTTGGCAGGCGACACCGCCCAAGGACAGCCCGATTAAAGTTATTAAAACCTTTCTTTTAACCAGTGGGCGCCTGCATAAAAAACCCCTTAAAACAACAGTTGTTGCTGCACTTGATGTCACCAGCAATGGCTCCATTGTGAAACTTGCAACAACTTTGGCACGCATCCTAAATTCTAAACTGTTGAAAGGTCGGTTTTATATGCAGGCCTTGGCAGCACCGTTTAAAATTTGGTCTGATGGACCGTTTAACCCATTGTCTGAAGAAATAGACGAGTTGCGTGAGTTAATTGCAACGGATCTTGAAGATCGCTCTTCCCGGCGGGTTATTTTGGAAAGCCCAGAATTTCAAAAACGGTTTAAGAAAATGTGGATGACGGGAAAGACCGGATTTAATCTGGCCCGGCTGAAACGTAAAATGCGTCGTGAAGATTATGCTTTTAATCGGACCTTGGCGGACATGTTTATTGACCGTTGCCCGATTGGGTCTTGGGAAGGGCGTAGTTTCCAAGATGTGTTCGAGGCGCTTTTGCAAGGTCAGGTTCCAACAGATGAAAAGGCGCGCCGGATTGTGGAAACAGAATTTGCCGATATTCACGATGAATCCGGTTTCATGATCGCAATGCTTAAGGCCTTTGATACGGATCTAATTTGGTCAACGACCAGCGCAAACCGCGATGTGACTCTGACGCGGAAACTTTTAATGAACCCGTTACTGTTGCCCGGCTTTAACGATTCTGGAGCGCATCTTACAAATATGGCTTTTTATGATTGTAACCTTCGCGCGCTAAAACTGGCACAAGAAGGCGGCCATGGTGATGTGAGTTATATGGTCAGGCGTTTAACGCGTGACGTTTCGGATATATTCGAAATAGATGCGGGTCAATTGGGCGCGGGGCGCCATGCTGATATAGCGATTATTGATCCCGAAGCATTACGTAATTACGACGGTGAAGCAAATGTCCAGCGTATATACCGGGAAGAATTCGAACATGAGCAACTTGTCAATCGTTCGGATAATGTCGTCACAGCGACGATTATAGGTGGAAAACCTGTTTGGCAAAATGGGCAAGTTTCCCAAGCCCTTAACACCAAGAAATTTGGACGTGTCTTAACGGTTCAGCCGACGCAGGCTATGGCTGCGGAGTAGAGTTATCTATATTTATATGTTTCGATGCGGAGAGCCCGTTTGATTTAGCCTTTTGCGTATTTTTTCATATTGTCACGAATTTCGTCTTGATCCCAGATAATTCCTCCGATGAGCGCACCACAAGCGGGTGTGAAATGACTTACCGTAATAGTGTCATACATATCAGAAGCAATATAGGGGTCGCCGCGCATAAAGGTCCAGGCTTCGTCTTCTGTATCGGCCTTAATCAGAAAAAAGCTACCATAAATATCGCCGTCAGCCTCATGTCGCATCGGACCTGCGACGCGGTAATTTTCATGATTGGCTTCGATGTAGTCCAAGTGCCCAAAGAGATGTTTACGTCGCAAGGGAGGGGTCTTTGCGCCGTCTAAACAAATAAACATAAAGCTAGAGGATTCAATTTTGGGAATACGGGCGGGTATGGACATAGGCACTCTTGGATTGTCATTTTCTGATAGTCTCAAGACTAAAGTTAATCGGCGACACAGGTCTGATTTATATCAATTATGACTTAAATCAAATATTGGATGCGTTGAGCTTTTAACATTCTTTGATTGCCGAAAGAAAGAGGTTTCGCGATGAAGAATTATGTAAAGCGCACGACCATGATGGTAAGGGACATGGATCGCGCTTTAGAGTTTTACCACGATGTTTTGGGCGCCAAGATTTGGTTTGATCGTCCGTTTACATTGAGTGGTAATGGCCTCGCTATTGGTAAAAAAGGCGATAAATTAAGACTGGTGATCGTTCAATTCGAGCACGACGAAATCGGAATGCTCGGGCTGATGGAATTTCTAGACCCTGTGATGCCCGCCCCTGAAATTGATTATTCGGTTGGGTATGGCAAGCCTGTTTTTGTTGTCGTGAGCGCGGACGCACAAGATGTTTATAAACGTGCGATGCATAGCCAGTTCAAGACACGCGGCGCGCCCAAAACTTGGTCAACAGTGGGAGCAAAGGGTGAGACTAAACATTTCCTATCGACCTATCTTTGGGATGGGGATGGGCATTTCTTTGAGTGCAATCAAGTCACGCATATAGATTGGCCAGACGGAACACAGCCTAAATGAGTGCGGGGCTTGGGATTGTGAACCGGCAATGGCGTGTTGGCGCCCGACCGCATGGCATGCCCAAAGCTACAGATTTTAAGTATCAGGAAGAGCCTATACCGACATGTGCAGACGGCGAAATTTTGCTAAAGACCTTATTCCTTGGTCTGGCCCCCGTGATGCGTATGTATATGCAAGGTCATAGTGTAGCGGGCGAAGCGCCTTTAGCTATTGGGGATATTATTCACGGACGGGGTGTCGCGCGTGTCATAGAGAGCCGTCATAAGGGTTTTCAGGTCGGAGATATTGTGCAGGGGCAAATGGGTTGGCAGACCTTTAAGGCGACGTCGGTTACGCCTCAGGAAAAATTTTATAAAATCCATGAACATGAATTGACCTATGCATTGGGTGTATCGATTTTTTCTATGACGGGCCTATCCGCCTATGGCGGGTTTTTTGAAGCGGCTACCCCGTGTGCGGGGGAGACGGTTGTGGTCTCTGGGGCGGCTGGCGGCGTGGGATCAATAGTTGTGCAACTTGCTAAAATTGCCGGGTGCCGTGTCATTGGCATTGCCGGTGGGGCGGAAAAATGTGCCTTTATCCAAACGCTCGGATGCGATGGGGCAATTGATTACAAGTCTGAAAATATTGCTGCGCGTATGGCCGCGCTCTGCCCAGACGGTATGGATATATACTTTGATAATGTGGGGGGTAAAATTTTAGAAGCCGCTTTGGATAATTTAGCCATGGGCGCACGTATTATTGTGTGTGGGAATATTTCCCAATATGCGAGCGAAACTAAAAGCGGGCCTGCCAATTACACCAATTTGCAAAACGTCAATGGCTCTATGATTGGGTTTTTTGTTTATAATTATTTGCCAATTTTCGAGTGTTCTAATCGGGATTTGGCACGGTGGATAAAATCGGGTCAATTGAAACCCGTATTGGATATTGTTGACGGGTTTGAGAATATGCCGACTGCGCTATCTCGCCTTTATGATGGTAATAATGTTGGCGTGCAATGTTGCCGCGTTGATCTTGGAGAGAAAATATGACCCATAAGCCAACAATTAGATTTCAACGGGCAAATTTTGTTGTGTCCGATATTGAGCAATCATTGCGATTCTATCGCGATATTCTGGGATTTGATGTCGTCTTCATAAAGGAGAGCGCAGCTGATAGTTATAGCTATGAGGTTTTTGAAATTGAAAAAACCGAGCGGCTTCGTTTTGCCGTGCTAGCGACCCCGGAACAGGCCAATGTCATGGCCTTGACCGAAATCCCGAATTCACGCCCGCTAGAGATGAAACCCCGTCGCAGTGCTATAATACTGGAAACCCCCGAATTTGATAGAATAGTTGATGAGGCGATGAGTTTAGGGTTGAAAGTTTACGGTGAAGATAAGCTGATTACCAAAGACGGACGTCAGGGTCGGGAAATAGGTATTGTTGACCGGGACGGTAATCTTATTGTCATTTATCACATTACGCAGGCAGCTTCATGACAAAATCTGTGCAGTCGTCCTTGAAATATCCGTCTTCGACCTATGGCTGGTCTATGGTCGGGTTATTAACACTGGCTTATATATTCTCGATGCTTGACCGTTATATTTTGGGATATTTGATACGGCCTATAAAAGAGGATTTGAATTTCACCGATTTAGAAGTTGGGCTTTTGACGGGGCCAGCCTTTACAATTCTTTATGCGACAACCGCCATTCCAATTGGTCTATGGGTTGATCGTCGCTCCCGCACAAAAATCATCGCGATTGGCATTACCGTTTGGTCTGTGGCGACTGTCATGACGGGATTTGCGCGTACATTTACGTCTATGTTTTTAGCGCGAATGTTGGTCGGGATAGGTGAAGCCGTGCTGAGTCCGGCCGCTTTTTCAATCATCGGGGATAGTTTCGCGCCTGAAAAGCGTGCCAAGCCTATAGCCTTTTATTCAGCGGCTCTGGTTTTAGCGAGTGCTCTGACGGGTTTTATAATTGCCTTTCTGTTAGGGTTTGCCAAGGATACGGTTTTCACATTTCCAGGCATTGGTGCTGTACCGTCATGGCAATTTATCTTTATATGTGTCGGTGCTCCGGGCCTTATTGTGGCGTTGATATTCTTTGTCATTAAAGAGGCACCGCGTACCGACAGCCTACAAAAAACTGATGAAAATCTCTCGCTGGCGTTTAAGTTTATAATGCAGAAATTGCCTGTTTTTGCGACATTTGTTACGATATTTATTACAATGGTCGCCGTGGCCTATGCGCAGTTTAACTGGCATCCTGAAATGTTTGAGCGCACATATGGAGCTGCGGACTGGAACCGTAAAAATTACGCTGCTCGAAACGGTATGGCCATCTTATGCATTGGCTTGCTAACTTATTTTGTAGCGGGGTCGGTATCGGATTGGTGGAGTTCTAAAGGCGAAAAAATGGCACCGTTATACCTCTCGATCATCGGGTTGTTTATTCTGGTTCCGGCGCAATGTTTAGGTCCGCTTATGTCTTCGGGTTGGGCTGCATTCATAGGTGTGAACGTATTGGGGGCTGTTGGTATTGGCATGGTATCTTGTACCGGCGTCACCGCTTTATTGCAGATTGTTCCGGGACATGTTCGTGGTTTTGCCGTCGCACTTTATTATATGGCAATTAGCTTTATTGGCGGCTTGACCTCGCCTTTGCTCGTCGGCTTTATGTCATCCAATATTTTCGGGGAAGCCAATCTTAACATCGCCATGTCTGTCTTACCGCTGATTTATGGTATTCCTGCCATACTCCTACTGCCATGGACAGTGCGATTGTACCGACGAGAGCTCGTTTTAAATGGAGCCGGTTAGATGCAAAAGGGGTATTTCGGAGAGCGAGGGGCGCAAATACATTACCGTCTTATGGGGGCAGAAAATGTAAAACATACGCCATTAATATGTTTGCCGCCGGCCCCGCACACCGGAGCCTATTTTGACACTATTATACCTTTATTGGCACAAGAACGACAGGTTCTAGCCCTAGATTACCCGGGCTATGGCGGCTCTGACAGATTAGATGCCGGGCCTACGATAGATGCCTATGCGCGCAGTCTATCGGGCGTGTTTGGCATATATCCGCGTATTGATCTCTTGGGTTTTCATACCGGAAACCTTGTGGCAATGGAATTGACAAAACAAAATCCTGATTTTATCGGCCAGATTGTGATGGTTGATGTTCCGTTTTTCCAGAGACATGTTCGCCAAAAACATTTGGAAAATTTGGCGCCGGACGGTTTACCGGCTGATATATTATCCGGTTTTGAAAAATCGGTAACGCATCGGCATGATCAAGTGGAAGAAGGCCGCGCTTTCGCACTCTGGGTTGAAAGCCTGCGTAGCGGCGCGTTCCGCTCTGAAGCTTTCAGGGCCGCTTTTTCTTATGATTGCGAGACTGAATTTTTAAATTTCAATCATGATGTGACAATCATTGCCACGCAGTCTGGACTGTTGGAGCCGTCGCGTGCTGCGGCTAAAACATTACCAAAGGCCACGATCATGGAGGCGTTAAACATAATAGCGCCTGTTTTTGAAGCCCATGGACAGGCTATAAGCCGGACGATTTTGTTGGCCTTGAATTCATGATAAATGTCAAATCTGCCTGTAACAGATTAATTAGGGTTATCGGATGAAAGAACTTCGCGCTTATATGATTATTCTGGCTAAGATTAATGATCGTGATGCCTTTATTTCCGGTTATTCAAAAGCCACAGCTCCGCTGGTAGAAAAATATGGCGGGCGTTACATTATGCGGGCTCCGGGCGGGGTTTTGCTAGAGGGTGCAAGCGCAGGAAATTATTGGGGCGAAGGAGCGTCAGTAGCGATTTCCGAATGGCCCGATAGGGCGGCAATTGAGACGTTTTGGAATTCGCCTGAATACGAAAAGGCCAAAGCATTACGCCAAGATATTGCAGATGTGCAAGTCTTGGTAATCGAAGCGCCAAAATTTACACACGACGAAGAGAGCTGAGAGGCGTTATGAAGGCATATTTCGTTACAGCTTTATTATGCCTTGTAGCTTGCTCGGCCCCTACGACATCAGCCCCATCACAAGACCAATTAAAGCCAGATAATTCGATCCTAGACCGAGGCCAACAAAATAAGCTCAAACAAGCAAAGCTGAAGCCGGAAACACGCAAACAAGATGTAAGAGCAATAGATAAGCCTACATCTAAAAGAAGTGCAGTTGATCGGCCTACATCTGATAAAAGTGCAGCCGCAAAGATTTTAGCGCGTGATTTTAACCGGATGATGTCGTGGTTTCCGGGCGAGTATGACAATGTTGAGCAGGTCTATTTTGAGGATAATTTAAACGTTCCCGAAGATCAACGTCATGAACGCATCCATCATATTTTTTCGCCCGTCGATTTACCGGCCTTTCCCGGCACGACTTTCTATGTCGAGCAGTATAAAAACAATGATCCCGAAGATGTTTATCGTCAACGCATATATAGTTTCGAACCTGACATTGTTGAAAACGCTATCCGCCTGACCATTTATATTCCTAAAGATTCAAAGGCATTACTCGGAGCTTATAAAGATAGGTCGAAAATTGAGGGTTTAACCCCGCAAGCTTTTACTCTCTATCCGGGGTGCGAGGTTTATTGGCGCTTTCAGCTAGAGCATTATCATGGGACAATGAAACCTAGAGCGTGCCGGGTTGAAAGCGAGCGATCCGGCAAAACCTTGATCATCACGGATGACTTGCAGTTGTCTCGCTCCGGGCTTTGGATCAGGGACGAAGCTGTCGATGAAGCGGGCACTTATGTTTACGGACATAAAGCGCGGGTTCATCATAAAAACCTAAAGGCGCGATTTTTTAAATGTTGGGTGTCCCCGCGCAAGAAAAATGGTGAATATGCCTTTTACCCGAATGTGACGCTACATGATCAAGGTGGCACGGCATGGCTGGAACATCCCGATCATGAGCGAGTTGGTCTTCGTATGCGCAATGTCGTCTGGCCGACAGGTAATAATCGAAATTCACTTGTCTTATACGCGCATCGCGGGGATGAGGCTCAAAATGCTGTTTCCTATGTATGGACGTCGCCCGACGAGCCGCGTATTGGTCTTAATTTACGCTGGATGCAAGCTAGTTGCACATTGGGCGAGACGGTACATCAACCAGGAATAAATTTAAAAACAGGTAGTGGGAGTGGAGAATAAAATGAACCGTTATATAATATGCGCAGGACTTAGCCTTGTGATGGGTACGGCCTGTTCGGCTGCGACCCAAACGCAGGAATCCCATTCACAGAACGCCGTGATGCCTTTAAATTCTGCGACCCCGAAAAATATTGCGCGCCTTGATTTATCAACGCCCGAAGGGGCGATGTTGGCCATGCGAAAAGTGCAATGTTCGCTCAATGATAATGAAGCTGTGACTTATTACTGGCACGGGCGGGCCTATTCTCGTCGTATGGGAGAACGCGACAAACATATCTTTAATGTTGAAGGTATGAATGTTCGCAGTTGCTCCAGCGTTACAGATCCAAAGAAAGGCGCGGGATATAAACTCGTAACCCGTGAGATCCTGCTCTATAAAGACCCGAAAACCAATGAGGTTTTGAAGACATGGGATAATCCGTGGACGGGTGAAACTGTTGACGTTTTACATGTGGCTAATGATCCGGTGAACTCCTCGGGATATGTGACGGGCCGCGACGGCAAACCCGCTAAATTTGCCGGAGATATTTTAGGAAGCCGGTTCCAGATGAGCTTCACAGTGCCTTTGTTTTACCCTAATCCATTGGCCAGTGATTATCAGGCCGAAATCGGGGGTGTGTACCATGCCACCGAAATGTTTAACTTCTTTGGTCATATTGATGATCTGACGAATACAGCACGAGCTACGGCCGATGTGGCTGTGGGGTGGTCCCGTATGTCGGATTGGCTACCCTGGATGAAAATGTCCGGACGTGAAGGCGTTATATATATGCATACGGCAGGTCGAAAACTTAAAGCTTGGGACGATTTATCGCCGACGATGAAATCCGAGATCAAAACACATTATCCGGAATATGCGGCGCCGCCGCCACCTAATGATGAACGGTCTAATATGACCAGTTGGAAATATTATAACGCCGTAAAAACGGGAGAGTTTGATTTGCCAAAACGCTAATATTGCTAGTCTTTGCGCAAGGTACTGATTCTAAAGACCTGTCCAGTCGCTACTGATTTTACGTTCATCTACTAATGTACGCGAAAATAAGGTGTCATTTTTAAACCAATGCCAAGTGCGGGCGCGCTTCGTTCCACAATCTGAAATTTGAATCATCTCATAAAGATAGAGGTCAGGGTCGCCTGTTCGTGTCCAATTTAACACGGTGGTTCGACCGTTCATATCCAGTTCCATATCTGCGGCCCAACCCTGTATGAAATCATTATCCCACCAAAGACGCCCCTCGCGTACAGTTGCCGGAAAGTCACGGGTTTCCGTTCGTCCATCGTCCCATGTATAATAATTGGTTTGGTGATAAAGGTGTGGGCCGTCTGTTGGAAATCGACAAATGAGACGTGATTTATGTTCATCTGTTTTATTCCCATCTGTATCATAATGCCGATACATGCCTTCCCATATGCCCTCATGGCGGGCGAGAACGGGCATTTGGGCTTTTAATTCTTGTGTGGATTGCGGGGTAGTTTTTAATTTTAAGCCAGTCACCGTCAGGCCTCCTTGATAATAGATGCAGTCATTATATATATCTGAGTGATTTGTTTAGGATAGTGATGGATTGAGATGTTGAGAATTCTCAAGCGGATGCGGTTATTATGATTAAGCATGTCCGCGGTGTTGGGTAAAATCTTCCCTACCGCCCAAATCTCGAATCCGGTCAAGCTTAAGCAGGGTACAGCTATTTGAATCAGTAAAGGTAATGATTTCAGCTTTTTTAAGTGCGGAGAAAGCGCGGCTCACCGTTTCAATAGTTAACCCCAGAAAGTCGGCTATATCAAGACGGGTCATGGGGAGATCAATATGCTCGCTTTTTTCGCGTGGCGCGTTCGGGGCAAAGCGGGCTTGATTAGCGCGCAGGTATAATAAAAATGAGGCGACACGTTCAACGGCAGATCGCTGCCCGATTGTATAAACATGATCGTGCGCGGATTCCAAGATACGGGTTAAGACTTTCCGAAAATGCGAGGCAAATGCGGGGGTGGTTTCTAAGGCTTTTTCAAGTGCGCTACGCGGATAAGAAATTGCGGTGACATGTGTGAGCGCTGTGGCAAGGTTTGGATAGCGCTCGGTCGAGGCGGCGCCTAAAAATTGTCTTGCGCTCAAAAAGGAAAGAATTTGGCGACGTCCGTCTCGTCCATTACGCGCGAGAGCCACCGTGCCTTCGACAATGTCAAAAAAATAATCGGTTGATTCTCCTTCAGTGATAAGATGCGCACCGGGTTGAAAGATACGTTCTCGTCCTTCAGAAAAAAGGTGATCGAGTTCAGGCGTAGAATAGCTTTGTGCCAATTCGGCGAGATGTCCTCTATAGGGTTTCATGCCTATTATTTACGGCGCAATACTCGCACTCGCAAGCCTATAGTTAAATAAAGCATAGACGTCTGTCTCCAAGAGAATTACACGAGAACTTGAAGGGCAGTTATTCTGAACTGGATATAAAATTGTGTCTGATACCCTACGGTATCTACACGGAGTTGCCTATTAATATGGAGATATTATAGCTGTTATAATGATATAAGCACACATTAAAATCTTGAGCTGTAAATTTGAATTGTTTAAGGGTATGAGATGGATTGGTTTTTTCAACCATTGTCAGAACAATTGATATCAGGCTTGGATGTCTTTATTGATGAGTGGTTTTTTGTCATTGCCTTCGGGTTTCTGATTTTTGAGCTTATACGCTATATATTCATGAAAAGGATTTCATGGAAATTAATAGGTGATGTTGTTACGAATTACGTCACTTTAGCCATGTTCATTTTTGTGAATATAATTGTCCTCGCGTCATTTTATATTGCGGCTTATGTCTGGACATCGCAATTTGCTGTTTTTGATATTCCGGTGAATGTGGTAACGGTCTTGATCTGCCTGATTTTGGCTGACTTTGCCTATTATTGGGAACATCGCTTCATGCACCGTGTGAATGCGGCCTGGGCGACGCATTCGGTCCATCATTCTTCGCCATTTTTTAATATTTCGGTGGCTTATCGGTTTGGCCCCATGGATGGCGTTTGGCCCATCTTTTTTCATCTGCCATTAGTCGTGTTGGGATTTAACCCGATTATTGTATTTTTTGTCGAAATGTTAGTACAGGTCTATCAAACACTCCTACACACCGAGGCTGTCAAAAAACTTCCCAAACCTATCGAAAATGTGATGAATACGCCCTCTCACCATAGGGTGCATCATGGCTCAAATGGTGCATATCTGGATAAAAATTATGGGGGAATTTTTATCATATGGGACAAATTATTCGGGAGTTTTGCGCCGGAAGACGAACCTGTAACCTATGGTCTGGTAAAGCCTCTAGAATCGATAAATCCCCTCAAGGTGTTTTTTCATGGATTTTGGCGCTTAGGTAAAAATGCGATTACCCAAACCGGCTGGCGTCATAAAATCATGTTTTTAGTGCGGGCGCCGGACTGGGATTCAAAAAACCAAAATTGATAATGTCAGCAAGCGGGGTGTTTATGGGGCGTTTTACGGGGGGTACGGGATGTTTATAATGGTCGCAAGACGTCTGTATAATAGGCCTATCACGGCCCCTTGGTTTGTAAGGTTTTGAATGTTTTAGACATGCGAGAACGGGCCTAAAAATCTACACGGCAGGCTGAACTTGTTTTGTGTCAAATAATGCCGCTCGCTTATCGGCAATCTATCATTTAGAGTGCCAATAAGGATAGCAGGGATAATATGTCTAATAAAATCAAACGCAGTATTGCAGAGTGGAAGGCCTCTTGGCCTATTGTTCTGGCCAGTTTTGTCGGGATTGCTTTGTGTCTGAGCCCGCTACCTTATTATGCGGCTATAACTATCGGCCCCGAATTTGGTAAAGAATTTGGCTGGAGCCGAGTTGATATTCAATCTGGGTTTATGTTCATGACCGCCGGTGTGTTAATTGGTGCCCCAATTGCAGGTGGTCTTACAGACAGATTTGGAACGCGGCGTGTTTTACTCCCCTCAATTTTGGCTTTGGGAGTTATGACCGCCGCATTTGGTTTAATGAATGCCAACCCTATAATCTATTTTTCTATTTTCTATCTCGTTGCGGTTTTAGGTGCCGGCACTTTGCCGCTGACATGGTCAAAGGCGCTTGTAAATAACTTTAAGGATAGTCGGGGGCTAGCTCTGGGTATTGCGCTGACGGGGACCGGTATTTATGGCTTATTGGCACCGCCGTTTATTCGCTCCGTCATTGATACTGGCGGCTGGCGGCTGGCCTATTTATGTGTGGGGTTAATGCCCATTTTAATGTCTTTCCCATTAGCCTATTTCATCTTTAGGGATGCTAAAGAGGATATAGCTATGCGGGAGGTGGCCAGCGAAGCCGCCATGCCAGACGTGATGGATTCCGAGGCAATGTCTAAAACTGCCGACCCGCAAATGGGCGGGGTTTTGGCATGGGTGACACCTATTGCGATGATAATAGGGGTTTACGTTGTGATTGTGACGGCTCTTGAAATGATTGGTATTGTACCGACGACAGGGCTTATGCTTTTAATCCTCTTGGGTTTGATATATTATGAATTGCGGAAAGAAAGTGGAATGCAATTTGTTGACCTTCCGGGGTTAACCTTAGGCGAAGCCCTACGCGGCTATCGGTTCTGGGTCATATTAACAGCATTTTTTGTACTTGGTGCGTGTATCTCTGGTATTATAGCCAATACAATTTTCATTCTTCTTGACAAAGGGTATAGCTTGCAATTGGCGTCCAGCCCAACGGCGGGATTGGGCTTGATTGGGGCCTCGGTTATTGCGGGTCGACTCATTGGTGGTCTCGTAGTAGACCATGTCTGGGCACCTTTAGTTGGATTTGTCTTTTTGGGAATTCCGGCTCTAGGTTGCTTTATATTGATGCAGGATTTGCCGCAAATTTATAATTCCATTGCGATTATTTTGGTGGGTGTTGCCGCCGGTGTCGAATTTGATTTGATGGCAATTTTTGTGTCCCATTATATCGGAATGCGCGCCTATAGTCGGGTTTATAGTTTTATTTATGCGGCCTTCGGTATCGGGTCTGGGACGGCTCCGGCCTTGTTTAATGCGCTAAGAGGTGAAGCGATAAATTATAATTCTGTACTCAGCTATGCCATGGTTGGGTTTGTTGTGGGGGCCGTTATCTTGCTCACACTTGGAAAATATCAGGACTTTCAGTCTCTATCTGAGACTGAATCTTGAGCTAAAATAGGCCAGCGTGCTTTAAAGCACTGCTGGGCCCTTGCTCTTATGTCAAAGGAATCGCCGTCATATCTTTTATACGTTCCATGGCAAATGATGCTGACACGTCATGTAAAGGGGCAATCGCGATAATGCGTTTATAAACGCGGTCATAATCGGCCATGTTTTTGACACTGAGTTTAAGCATGTAATCAATGTCGCCTGTCATACGGTAAAACCCTAAAACTTCGGGTATGTCTTGAACCCCGGTAGAGAAGGTTTCCAGCCAATCCAGCGTGTGCTGACCGGTTTTCAGAGTGACAAATACATCTAGCCGTCCGCCCATTTTGTCAGGATTTAAAATGGCTACACGTTTGTGTATAATGCCGTCGGCTTCCAGTGATTTCAATCGCCGCCAGGCGGCATTATGTGACAGGCCAATCTTATCGGCTATTTCAGCAATGCTGAGTGTTGCGTCTGTTTGTATTAAATCTAGTATTTTGCAATCAATTGGGTTTATTTTTGACATTCATGTAATTTATTCAAAATTTATCCTAAAACAAGGTGAAAAAATAAAAACAAACGTAAAGCTTTTAATGTCGCAAATTTATAATTTATAGCCCTGTTTTAAGGAGAGGCTTGTGATCCATCATTTATTTAAAGCGCACCCTGAAAGTGTTGGTGAAACCTATGGTCAGCATTTTTTGCATGCCCATAGTTTTGGCATCAAAATGATGGTTGCAGGACTTGCCTGTTGTCTTCACGGCGTCTTCCCGAGAGTGTTTGAATGTACGGGCAGCAATATGATCAAAAAATTATATGCGGATATGATCACACATCGCCAAAAAAGCACATCTATTACGTGTCAAAGCCTTGTCGATCACACTGTGGACTAAGCAAAAATATGTATGTGTTTTAAACTTATAGATAAATTCAATTGTTCTATTTGGCAAAACTCACGTGTTTACAAAATATGATCTGAATTAAAGTGATAAAATTGCAACGCATTCTACTAATTCGGCGTGATATTCAATGTAATTTTGTTCGCATGATCTAGATCAAAAATCAGCACCAGCATTCAGTTTTATCAAATACTGAGATCAGAAATATGAGGGGACTACCATGACACTGTTACTTAAAAAGAATGTTTTGAAAATCTCAACGTCGGTATTGGCCATATCATCGCTCTTGGTGCCGCCTGCGGTACATGCGCAAATTACGGATGAAATCATTGTTACAGCCCGTAAAAAAGAGGAATCCTTAATAGATGTGCCTTTGGCAATTACAGCGCTTGGGTCAGTTGAACTGGAAGCCGGCGGGTTTGAAAATATTATCGATATTTCCAAAGTGGCACCGGGTCTTTTTATTGAACCCATTAATGGAGTGAGTGCCCGGGTTCAAACACAACCCAGATTTCGGGGCGTTACATTTGATGCAAATAGCCCTCTACAACGTACTGCGACGGTGTTTATTGACGGTATTTTAACGTCAGGTGGTATCCAGAGCGTTGATGTTAATGAAGTTGACCGGGTTGAAATCATTAAGGGTCCGCAATCGGCCCTGTTTGGACGGAATACATATTCTGGTGCAATTAATTATGTCACCAAAGATCCATCGGCCGAATTCGGCGGGAATTTATCTGTTCTAGCGGCGACTCGTGATGAATATCGTGTCAATGGTAGCGTTGAAGGAGGAATTCTGGGCGATACGCTAACGGGCCGTATTAGCGGGGCATATAATTTCAATGGGGGACATTTTGATAATGCCGCAGCCCCAGAGCAGGAACTAGGCGAGGAAACAGATTGGAGCGTAAATGGTACGCTTGTATATTCGCCGACTGACAATTTCAAAGTCAAGCTACGGGGTACTTATTATGCTAATGATGATGGTCCTGCGGCTGTCATACGGGTGGCCGGTTTAGCTGAACATAATTTTGGCGGCTTTAATTTTACTGACCCTATTTCAGGCGCAAACTCTGTAACGGAAACAGCCTTTAGAGGGACTATCCGGACGCCAACGGCTGCGGAAATTGGTACCAATACCGGGCAAGCGGATTTTGATCGATTTTTATCAACAGCGTTGGCCGATGGCCGGGCGGGTGCAAATGGGGCCGGCATTCAAACAATTGGCATTACCTATCAAGATTTGGATGGTTTTGGTTTGAATAGCGAAGGGCTGCGTTTAAGTGGCGACATTAGCTATGATTTTAGTGAAACTATGTCTTTGGATATTTTGCTGGGTTATAATGAAAATGAATTTTTATTATTGCAGGATTTTGATGCTACTTCGGACTTATCTTTCACGAATAGTGTTGGTCAGGACGCCAAGGATCTGAGTCTCGAAGCGCGCGTCTCGGGGACGGCGTTTGAGGATAAATTAACATGGTCTTTTGGAGGTAATTATCTTGATATTAATGTCGAGACGGTTGGGGGTTTCCGCGATGAGTTTGGATTTGGTGGATTCTTTTTCCCGGGTTTATTCGTTGATCGTTTTGAGACAGCTTCTGAAACATTCGGTATTTTTGGAACCTTGGATTATAAATTAACAGATGAGCTTACGATTATTTTTGAAGGCCGTTACCAAGAAGATGAAATTTCTGACGGCGCACCGGAACTCGTTGGTACATCTCCAACGACGTTCACAAATTTCTTGCCGCGGGTTTTACTCCAATATCAACCGACAAATAATACAACTGTATATGCGAATTATAGTGAAGGTAATTTATCAGGTGGATTTAACCCGGAAATTTCGGAACTAGATGCAACCCAGCTAACGGAATTGAATGCCCGTGTTCCCGGTACAGGTCTGACATTTGGGGAAGAGACGCTCACAAATTATGAAATTGGTTGGAAACAGTCCTTATTCGATGGTGCAGCAGCCTTTAATTTAGCCGCATTTTTCATGAACCGAAAAGATCAAATTTTTTCAGGCTTTGAACTTATAAGCGAAACACCTGAGCTTTTTGCTCAAAATGGAAATGCCTTTAGAACCGTTGCTTTTACCAATAATGGTGCGACAACAGACATTTTAGGGTTTGAGCTGGACGGGACGATTAGAGCCAGCGAGCATTTAACGTTACAAGGATCTCTGGCGTGGGTTGACGCGTCGATTGACTCTTTCCCCGATGGTGTAAATTCTGGTGATTTTACGGCTGTTTTCGGTCCCACGGCTAATGTTCAAGGGCAAACAGCTCCGCGTTTCCCGGAATGGACTGGTTCCTTTAGCGGAACTTATGAAAGAGATTTGCCGAGCAGTTTTTTCGGAACGAGTGATGCCAGTTGGTACACACGCGGCGATGTTTTTTATACAGGTGAATTTTTTGACGAAAATACTAATTTGGCTCAGGCACCATCCGCAGTCGACGTTAATCTTCGAACTGGTATAAAGCGGGATAATATCAGCTTGGAAGTATTTGTTACAAACCTCTTTAATGAAGATGCTGTGTTAGGGGCGAATAATATTGCAGATACATCGTTTGATGTACGCGGGTTTAATCCGTTTAATGCCGCCCAAATCTTCGACTTTTCTCGTGAAAGCGTGCATGTCGCTTTGCGCCCACGACGTCAATTTGGCGTCCGTTTGGATGTAGATTTTTAGGTGTGAAATTAGGTGGGTCGCAGCGTTATTACACTAAGATTTATGGATTAAGTTTATATGATGCGTGACTTGTTTTTTACATCTATATCGGGACTGGTTTTAAGCATAGTTCTTTTAGCGTGTCAGACAACACCCCCGCCTAGTCTCGATAAAGCAGTCCAACAACAAACACGCGTCGCGGCCCCCGATGTTGCGGCGCAAAAATTTGCGACTGATCTTAGACGTACATCATTAATCGTGTCTGATATTGATGAAAGCTTGAAACTTTATCGCGACGTTTTGGGGTTTGAAGTCAATTACGATGCCCAAGTTACAATGTCAGGGGTGGCTTTACCTGCTGGAGACCCCGGTGCGAAGGCGCGCCTCGTGCTTATCAATACTAATAATTCTTGGGTCGGTTGGATAGGTCTGTTGCAATGGCTTGACCCTGAGTTAATCCCCCCGCCTACGCCGCGTCGGCGTATGGGAATTGGGGACGCATTATTGGTGTTTAATACGGAAAAAGTAGATGAGCATTGTGACGGTGTTGCAGCGTTAGACGGGGTTCATATAACGGCACCAGCAAGTAATACGACCTATCCTGCGCGGGCAGGCGGGGATCCTATTATTGTACGCACATGTTATCTTTTTGATCGCGATGGCTATTTTATTGAACTTAATAAGGTCTTAGACCGCGAAAATTATAATAAGAATTAGAAAAACTTTGTCGTTCCGATGAAGCCAACTATAAGTAAGAGCGCATAAGTTATACGCACCCAAAACCGTGAGGCATTCATGGTGCGAAGCAATGGGGCTTCTGTGTCTTCGCTGGAGCCTTTTTCTATGAGCGTCATTAATAAGGGGCCAACGGGCTTAAATTTAATATCAATAAGAATAGCCGCCACAAATATTAAGCCAAATAGAAATGCTTTGCTGGCGAGCCAATTCGGTTCAAGCGGTGTATTCATCGTTAAGGACATGCTGCCAAGGCTGAGATAAAAAGCCGCTAAGCCCCATTTTAAAACTATTTCTATTTTTTTGAGCTTTGCAGCGTAAGGGGTTTGTCCTGCCTTATAGGCACTCCAGACCAACCATAGCCAAAACAGGCTTATCGCCCAAGCCAATAGAATTCCCCAGAACGGTACGGCCCAATACCCGCCTACAGCTACCAATGAAATTGTGCTGGCTATCATTAAGGCCCAAGCCGTGCGCGGCCCCATATCTGTCATGACAAGTAATTTCAAGAGGGTGAGGCGTTCCTCAATCGAGTAACGTCTTTTGCGGAATTGTCCGCCTAGAATGGCAACGCCAAGATCGGCTCCTAGCCAGAAGACAAAAAGTAGGATATGAAAATACACCAAAACGGCATAAAGCTCTATCATCGTTCAAGTTCCACTAATTCATAATATGTTTGCATATATCCACCCACCCCGCCTTTAAGAAATAATCCATCTTCATCCGCTGTACACCACATTTCATAGGGAGGGTGTTCCTCGGGTAAATTTCCGGCAGTATCTGTGATTTGAAACTTGCGGGCATTGAATTTACCGGCTTTAACTGTGATAGTCTCATGGCCGACATAAACCAGTCCGAAGCGCATAGGAAACAGCGTTGGACCCGTTGCGCCGCGATGGTCGGGGGATGACATCATGACAGATTTCATCCAGATCTTTGATGGTGAGGCATCTAGGGGGAAGAACCGCGAGAGAAAACCATCATTGATAATCGCGTGATGTCCGAACCATGTTGTGCGTGTTTGAGTTTTCAATTTGACCGTTTCAGAACCGGCTTTTACATTGAAACTGTTGCAACAGGCATGAGTTTCATCGAATTGAAACCACCCGCACCCTTCAAATTTGGATCCGATAGACAGACGTACAAACCCATCAATAGGCGCCATCGTTGCGGTTTCAAAACTACTGGTCACATCACGGATGACATCCGGAGCATCATCAATTTCGCAGTGAGCGTGAAGGACGCTAATGCCGTCGCTTTGGGTGCTCAGAGTGAAATATTCACGCCCACGTTCTGCGTCCATACGGTCAGCTTGTTTGGAGGTATAGAGAAGTGTGCCGCGTATTGTTTTATGCCGACTCATAACGCGACAACACATTTACCAATATTTTTTCCGGTCATTAATTTGTGCATTAATTTGGGGGCATTACCGAGGCCTTTGACAGTATCTTCTGTAAATTTTAGCGCCCCTTCGCGTACCCATGGCGTGACTTCATTATGAAAATCTGCCCAGCGCGCATAGAAATCATAAACGACGAGCCCTTGTAAAATAGCGCGTTTGCCAACAATCATACCAATCGCCGTTGTCGCGGGTGGACCCTCCGTATGGTAATGTGCAGCCAGCCCACATAGAACGACACGGCCATAAAGTTGCATATTTTGCATAGCCCACGCTAATTGTTCCGAGCCAACATTTTCAAAATGCACACTTATTCCATCAGGGGCGGCCAGCTTATATTTGTCTTGCCAGTCTTTGGTTTTGTAATTCAAGCAGGCATCAAACCCGTAAGTGTTTTCTACCAGCTTACATTTAGCCGCGCTACCGGCGATACCAATAACCGTTTTGGCACCTTTAAGGCGGGCGATCTGTCCAGCTGTGCCGCCGACAGGTCCGGCCGCGGCATTAACGGCGAAAATATCTCCGTCCTGAATGCGGGCCAATTGGGTGACACCAGCCCAGGCGGTTAATCCCGGCATGCCCAATACGCCGAGATAAGCCGACGGGTTAATATCTTCTGTGTCTATGACGCGAAATTCATCTGCGTGAAGGGCGCAAATTTCTGCCCATCCGCCTTCCATAGAATGGATATAATCGCCTTTTTTACAGCCGTCGGCGCGACTTTCAATGATTGTGCCGACGATAGCCCCCGGGATCATTTCGGTTTTGGGCACCGGGGCCGGTTCGCCCATATGTTTACCGCGTAGACGCGCGCCGATATATGGGTCAATTGAGATAAATTTTACCTCTACCAAAATCCCGCCCTCTGGACATTCAGGCGCAACGCTTTCATCTAAATGGAAATCCTCGGGTGTTGGGGCCGCAGTGAGTGCATGTTTTAGGGTGACGTATTTCATAGTACCTCTTTGATGTTAGGCTTCAATAATTTCAACAAGTGCGCCGTCTGGATCACGTAGCGTTGCCGCGCGTTTGCCTTTATAGATAGCCCCTGACCTTATTTCAGGTCGGGTAATCCAAAACGATTTATTGATAGCGTCTAGCGCGTCGAAATCGGGATGTATAAAAGAACTTATCGCCGCGCAAGGTGGTAGCATTCCGGGATGGGATATACGGTCAATTGTCTCAAGCGGATATTGATCAATTTCTAGGAAAATATCGCGTTCATGTTTCACCGTTGCCAAAGCATGTTTCGTATTTTCGGGGAGATCAAAAGCTTGGTTTATCATGGTGTAGGTGATCTCCAGAGATCGTCCTTTTGTAACCAGCAGGTGTTTCTCATACCATTGTCCAGTGCGGTCTATATCGCGGCAAGCCAAGACGAGTATGAATAATTTGTCGATCAGACTCTCTGCACGCGGAAGGTCATACTCCTCCATATCCGCCCGAATTTCGGTGAGATAAATAATTTCTTCATCCGGTCCTTTAACCTGCATAGGATAAATGGCAGGCATGCCGTCAAGCAATTTTGGCGACCCGATAATTTCAAAGGGTGCGCTTTCCATGCGCCGGTTAACCACCTGTGTGTCTTGATTGCAAATTTCGATCGCTGACCAACCATAACTGCGTAACGCGCGGTAATCACTTTGTGGGGGCTGCTCTATGAGACGGATATATACATCGGCTTTTGATGCGGGGCCCAAGATAGCATATTTTAGCCCTGCCGTATTGGGTGCGTTCCAACTTGCCGCTAATGACTCATCAATAGTGCCGTCTTCAATAACGCTATAATCTAGCCATTTTGAATAGATAGATGTGGAGTAATTCAAGTCCGAGACCGTCAGGGTTGAGGCACGTATTAATTGCATATCTTATTCCGTGTCATTTTTAATACCCTATTTGTCATTGTCTTAATCTAATCCCAGCGCGCCGGAATTGAGCGTTCTGCCCGGGTCAAGCAGAGTTTTGATATCATCAAGTAATTGCCAGCTAGTGTCTTCGCGGTTTTCCCTATATGGATATGTACGTCCAATTTGGAAATGTGCGGCTCCGAATTGCGAGAATATACCCAGTATATTCTGGCGGGCTGTTTCAACACAAGCCGTAGCTTCGGGGTTGTGTTTAAAGGGTGTGATACGTTTTAAGACGCTAGGCTCTACGGTATGTTCATGGATAGGCCAAATTTCTTCAGGCCAGATAAAAACAGGTTCAACCAGATACCCATTGGTCGAGAGTGTGGTTAGCAGATAACCTGTTGTGATATTGTGGCGTTCTAATTCCGACTGCATATCTGCAAACATCTCATCAATGGCCTGGATACAGGCAGGGCCATCGCTCATGGCGACAATCCCGTGAATAGGCACCCAACGTTCGCCTTGTGGTCCCATGATACTATTTAGGGGGCCAAAGGGGTTTGAACGCATGATTTTAGGAATTGAATTTTCAATTTCCTTAGCATTATTTTGTCGTGCTAACGCTTTTAAAGTCTCGACCTTGGCTTTGACTTCAGCTTGCGAATGCCCTTCGACCATGAAATGTAATGAATAGGCGACATCGTCCATATATGAGCGGCCAGCCAAAGCCACTTTCGCACCTTCTTTAATTCCCTTTATCAGACCTCCCTTTTGTTTGGTGACGACATTGGCCAGCGTTTTGACATCAGCGGCAAGGCCTGCACGTTTCATTCGCACGGCTTGAAGATTAGGGTCAAATCCGAATAATTCACAGGCCAGACCTATCCGTCCTAAATCCCGATGGGCGTGGGCCCAATCATCGCGAGTTTCAAATTCAAAACTGGCCCAGTCTTCGGCTTCTGGCAGTGGGATGAGCCGTAATGTCGCTTCAGCTTTATAAGCCAGTGCACCGGCGTCGGACAAAAAGAGTCCTGTTAAATCCGGTCCGTATTGTCGCCAAAACGGCTTGGCATTTTTCGTTCCGCCTGTACCGGTTTTTACAATGCGACCATCTGCGAGTACCACAGTAAGCCCTGTTACACTGTCCGTTGACGGGCCGTGTGTACCCGCCCCGAAAAAGGCATTATTTTGTGAAAGTCCGCCGCCTATGGTTGAGGTTAATCCTGAAAGGGGGCCCCAAAAGGGGGTACGCAGGCCTAACGGTTGCAAGGCGGCGTAAAGCTGTTGCCATGTCACCCCGGCTTGAACAGTGACATACATATCATCGGCATTGATTTCGAGTATCTTATTCATACGGGAGAAGTCGAGTATTCCTGTTTTATCCCGGGAGGGTGTATACCCCTTGGTATAGGACATGCCGCCGCCGCGTGGATTAAGCAAAACCTTGCCACGCGCCGCGATTTTAACGGCGGCTGATAGTTCCTGCGTTGTTTTGGGGCTGATAATAAAATCGGCTAATTCGCCTTTGGCCCAAATATCCTGACTGTACAAAGCTCTCAGAGCCGCTTCGTCTGAAATATTTTCCGCGCCCAATATTTGCGCCAGACTGTTTATATGAGAAGGTGTTATCGAAGCCGTCATGGAAAATCCTTATTCTTGGGTCTTAGTAAGATATTGACGTTAGAAAACCTTTGCGGTTGGTCAATACAGCGCGACTGTCGTCTTAAAGTGCATATTTATATTCGTCGCAAAGCGTTGTTTTAATCAGATTGCCGTTTTTAAATCCATACGAGTTTTGGCCAAGATGCGGCTTATCTGCTCTTTATTTACCCTGCCAATTGTCTTCACGATCTAGCAAGTCCGGTATGTTTCTTTTGGAAATAGGCACTGGAATTGTGGGTGAACCGTGGATGATGGTTTTCCTATATTTAAAATTTAAAACAATCGTAATGCTGTGAACGCCATTTGCTATAAATCAATGAAGCCTTTGAAATTCACTATCAGTATTAGTGAGATACGAAAGAACCACTAGAGCGTCAAACGCGCCGGAAAAAATGTTTGACTCCTACTCATCCACGGAAGGTCATATGAAAAATCCATTGAAGTTTAAAACGACACTCTCATCGTCCGCTTTAATTGTAGGGGCTTCAGCTATGATGCTCATGCCAATGCCAGCATTGGCGCAAATTGATGAAATCATCACGACAGCCCAACGTCGGGATCAGTCAACGCAAGATGTACCGCTTTCCGTGACCGTTTTGTCGGCTCAGGATTTGGAAACAAAACAAATCAATGACACATTGGATATTCAAAACTTTGTGCCTAACCTGAACATCGGCACCAATACGGGTACAGCGAATGCAGCCCGTATCTTTTTACGAGGCGTTGGTGAAGACGAAAGTCGTGGCGCCGTGGAGCCTGCAGTCGGGACATATGTAGACGGTGTTTATATTGGGCGCGCCGTTGGCTCCCTCTTTGATCTTGTTGATTTGGAGCAAATTGAAGTGCTGCGGGGGCCTCAGGGTACGCTTTATGGACGTAACTCTAATGGTGGCGCAATTAAAATTTCGACGATTAAACCGCAGCAAGACCCGTCACTTTCTGGGCGTCTAACATTTGGCAATTCAAACCGTGTTGATGTTAAAGCGACAGCCAATTATGCGTTTTCAGATACAACGGCTGTTCGTGTATCCGGCCTTTATAAAAGCCGTGATGGTTTTTTCGATATTAACCCAAATGGAGCGGCGGCTAACGAAGCGACAGAAAATGTCGGCGATATTGATACTATCGCCTTTAGAGGCTCCGTAAGTCAGGACGTTGGAGACTGGAACGTACTGATTTCAGCAGATTATACGGATGACGATTCTGATCCTATCCCGAGTTCTATCCTTTCGGGCTTAGACGGGGATAATGATTTATTTACCGTTGAACCCGCGGGAACCTGTGCGGCGTCTTCCACGACACCAATTACGCCATTTGATTTCCGCCCAGTTGGCTGTTTTAATGGCTTTAGCAATGAAACCGTATCGCAAGGTCTTTCGGGAACTATAACTGGTGATATCGGAAATCATACAGTTCAATCGATTACGGCATTTAGAAAACTAAATGATGATTTACAAACGCATATCGGCTTTGCATTTGCGCAACAAACCGATCAAGAGCAATTTAGCCAAGAAATTACCTTGAGTTCCAATCTGGACGGGCCGTTTAATTATGTTGTCGGTGGGTTTTATTTTAGAGAAGATCTCAATCTCGATAGTATTTTCGTTTTCCCGTTTCGTGTAGCCTCTGATACAGAAAGTTTCGCTGTTTTTGGACAAGGCGAGTTTTCTATTACGGATCGGGCGACACTGACAGGCGGATTAAGATATACTGATGAAAGTCGGGAATTTGCCGGAATAAATTTCGTTACAACCCTGAACAGTGCGCAGAGCAATGATTTTGATAATGTGAGTTACACGGTCAAACTTGATTATAATGTGACTGATGAAGTGTTACTCTACGGGTCATTTACAACGGGCTTTAAAGGAAGTGGATTTTCACCGGATTGTTTTGGACCCACAGGATGCTTTTTACCTGTGAGTGAAGAGGAAGTGCAATCTTTGGAGTTTGGGTTTAAATCTCAGGGTTTCGATAATCGGGTGCAATTAAACGGGACTTATTTTTTAAGTAATTATGATGACCTTCAGATCGGAGCGACCGTGCCGGGTCTTGGATTTACGCGATTCAATGTTGACGAAGCTCAAATTCAAGGTCTTGAATTTGATTTGCGGTTCCGCCCGACGGATAGGTTTGAACTGGTTGCGAGCCTAGGGTTATTGGATGCTGAATATCAATCATTAACCGAACAACAGGCTGGGGGATTGACCAATAATAGTGCGGGATGCCCCGGTTCGGTCGTGTTATCCGGTCAGGCTTTGATTGATTGCGCGCTGGCTTTGGAACTCAAAAATGCACCGGAATATAAAGCTAACATTGCGGCCACCTATACCCACCCGTTTGAACACGGAGATTTAAGGGTGAGTGGAGATATTAGTTTTGAAGATGACACATTTAGTTTGGTGGCAAATTCACCACAATCTGCTTTCGCTGAAATCCCGACACTGGTTAATGCCCGCATCGCCTATCAGCCCGATGATAGTTTTTGGACTGTGGCCTTATGGGCTAAAAACCTGACGGATGAGGAATATTTCCGTGCTGGTACCGCGACGGGTAATGCTGTCTATGCCAGCGAGCCTGCGACATATGGAGTAGATATCGGATTTGATTTCTAAGCGTCTTAATCATTATTGAAATTTAGCAAACATATATTGTGCGTTTAGTGATATAGCCATTAAATGATTAAAACGCTGTTTGATAAAATATGGGAGGTTCACAAGGTCAAAGACCTGAGCCCCCAAGAAAGTTTGATGGCTATAGACCGTGTGTTTTTACATGAACGCACGGGTAGCGTCGCACTCCAGTCCATTATTGAGGCGGGGTATAAAGTGCGTCGCCCCGAGCATGTTTTCGCAACAATGGATCATATCGTCTCCAATATGGAAAACCGAGACGCGCATACGTCGCGTATGCCCGGCGGCAAGGTATTTATCCAAGCCACACGGGCGGCTGCAGAAAAAACGGGTATCAATCTAATAGATATTTTAGATGACAAGCAGGGCATTGTGCATGTCATTTCGCCGGAACTGGCCATAGCGCAACCGGGTCTAACGGTCGTGTGTCCGGATAGCCATAGTTGCTCTCAAGGCGCTTTGGGCGCTTTGGCATGGGGTATTGGATCCACGGACGCCGAACATGCCATGGTTACAGGTACGTTGAGGGTTAAGAAACCTCCACAAATGCGGATTACGATAACCGGCACGTTGAAGGCGGGCGTAACGGCGAAAGATTTAGCTTTGCATATTATTGCAAAATATGGCGCAGACGGAGCCAAGCGTTGTGCTGTGGAATATGCAGGGGACACAGTAAGAAATTTATCTATAGCCGAACGGCTAACGCTTTGTAATATGGCTGTCGAATTTGCGGCATTTACCGCGATTATAGCCCCTGACGAAACAACATATACCTATCTAATAGGTCGTCATTATGCCCCTAAGGCGCAGGAATGGGTGCGTGCTAAAACATATTGGAATAGGCTAGCGACTGATAACGACGCTGTGTTTGATTATGATTACACACTTGATGCGCGGGAGGTCAGTCCTACAGTGACATGGGGAACATCCCCTGCGCAGGCGATTGGGATTGATGCATTGATACCCGAGACAGCCGAAACAAAAGCCTTGACATATATGGGTTTAAAAAAGGGGGATCCATTATCTGGTCAAAAAATTGGAGGGGCGTTTATAGGGTCTTGTACCAATGCGCGCTTGTCTGATTTACGCATAGCGGCTCAAATTTTGAAAGGCCGGACCCTCGCAAAAGGGGTCAAAGCGATTTGCGTGCCCGGGTCTATGTCTGTTCGCCGTGCCGCCATAGCGGAGGGGCTGGATGTGATTTTCAAATCTGCCGGATTTGAATGGGGTACAGCGGGATGTGCGTTATGTTTTTATGCGGGCGGTGAAACCTTTGCGCCGGGTACACGGGTCGTCAGTTCGACCAATCGAAACTTTGAAGGGCGTCAAGGTCCGAATGTCCGTACGCATTTGGCCAGCCCTGCTATTGTTGCGGCTTCAGCGATTGCCGGGCATATTTGTGATCCTGAGAACCTACCCAAAGCGCGCCCGGCGACCTTATAATGCAGCCGTTCACAACACATATAGGCACTGCTGCGCCATTATTAATAGACAATGTGGATACAGATCAGATTATCCCATCTCGGGAAATGAAAACCGTGTCCAAAACTGGATTAGGGGACGGGTTATTTGCCGCTCAACGTTATATCTCGGGACGTGAAATTAATCCGGATTTTGTCCTCAATCAAGAAATATACAGCGGAGCTACTATTTTGTTGGCGGGAAAAAATTTCGGATGCGGATCCTCTCGAGAACATGCCGTTTGGGCACTCAAAGATTACGGATTTAGAGTGGTGATTGCCGAAAGTTTTGGCGATATTTTTTACAATAATTGTATTCGCAACGGAATATTATGTATAGCGTGGCCCCAAGATTTTATTGCTAAGCTCGGGGATATAGTGTGTGTGGATTTACCACAACAACGCATAGATGATATCCCTTTTGATATGCCTGTCGGGGATAAGCATTTGTTAGTCGAAGGTCTTGACGCTATTGCCTTGACACTTGAGCATACCGCCGAGATTGATGCATTTTTTACCGGCGATAGATTAGAACATTCTTGGAAATATATTAAATAATGCCTTTGATTTTATACTGATCAATTTCGGCATCACTTAATCCGGTTGATTTTAAAATCTCTTGTGTATGTTCACCAACTTTGGGTGGGTCAAGCTGCAAGCCCAGACGCTCTCCGTCAAGGCTGAGGGGTAGGGCCGGGAGCTTACAGGGCTGTCCGTCTTCCATTTCCATATCAAGAAGGCCACCGCCCGCATTCAGGTGGGGGTCGTCAAACATGTCTTCCGGTTTGCCAATAGGGGCGAAAGGCAGGCCAAGGTTTTCGATTTTCTCCATAAGTTCCGCTTTGGTAAGGGACTTAAATTTATCGATGATTTGGGGCAGGAATTTATCCTTGTGAATGACGCGGTCACGGTTCTCAGCCAGTTCAAGGTCTTCGAGTAAATGCTCCAAATCAAAAGCTTTGCAAAGGGTCTTCCACTGGCCATCACTAACAACCCCGACGAAAACCTGTTCTTCGTCTTTAGTATCAAAAAGCTGATAAATCGCCCAACTCGACACACGCGCAGGCATGGGTGCCGCCGCTTGGCCTGTGACAGCCTTTTGTGCCATATGTTGCCCAACGAGGAAGACCGTCGTTTCAAAAAGAGCCGCGGTGACATGTGTGCCTTTATGGGTTGTATGGCGGGCATTGAGGGCCGCGAGAATGCCCATGGCGCCGAACATGCCTCCCGTCACATCTATAACCGAGCTACCAGCCCGTAAAGGGCGTCCGGGTGGCCCTGTCATATAGGCAAGCCCGCCCATCATCTGCGTGACTTCATCAAGCGCTGTACGATGTGAATACGGCCCGTCCAGAAAGCCTTTTTCTGAACAATAAATCAGGCGTGGGTTCAAGGCGCGTAGGGCGTCATAGCCAAAACCCAGCGCCTCTAACGCGCCGGGGCGAAAATTTTCGATAAAGACATCAGCAGATTTTATAAGCTCAAGCACGGCGGTTTTGCCGTCTTCTGACTTCAAGTTAATCGCCAGTGATTTTTTATTACGGTTATACATCGGGAAATAACCCGCACCAGCACCGCGCAAGCGCCGGGTTTTATCTCCGCCAATCGGTTCGACTTTAATGACCTCGGCACCCATATCGGCGAGCATTAGCCCGGCTGCGGGGCCCATAACCATATGAGAAAACTCAATGACCTTCAGGCCTGCTAAAGGATGGGGTTGCGAAAGGCTCATGATTGCGCTCTGAATTGGTGATCTATTTGTGCAGTGGTAAAGACCTCTATGCTTTGTTTGTCTTTGATATGGGCCAATAGACTGCGCAAAGCCCAGATACGAAATGGTTGTCCTATTATATAAGGGGTCAGCGTGAGGCCCAGCATTTGCCCCCCGTATCGACTATGTTCAGCCGCCAATACATCAAATGCATTTTGTATTTGTGATAACCAACTTTCTTCGGTCTGGCGGCGCGTGTGCAAGAGCGTAAAGTCCGAGAGCTCGTAATTGTTCGGGATAAGTGTGATATCGCCGTTTTTGGTATTTGCCATGATAGGGGCCTGGTTCATCTCCCAATCCAGGCAATATTTTATATTGGCTTTTGCAAGGCGTTCTAAAGTCTTGAATGATTGCGCACGCGCGGGCGAGAGCCAGCCTCGGGGTGTCGATGTAAAACAATTAAGGCTGTCTTTGATGAGCTTTGTTTCTTCTGCCGCACTTAGGCGTTCATGGTGGATATTGTCGGTTGAGAGCCCATGCGCGGCAATCTCATGACCGTGAGATTTTATAATCTCAACTAAAGGCGGGTAACGCCGCGCAATCTCGCCGTTTACGGCAAACGTTGCTTTCACCCCTGTGGTTTCTAAAGTTTCCAAAATACGGTAAACCCCGACACGGTTGCCATAATCCCGCACAGTAAAGTGGCGGAGGTCAGGATAAGGCGTAGCCATGGCACCGGGGTGTTTAAAGGGTACGCCGCTTGGGTTAAGCGGAAAAAATTCGAGTGGAATTATGAAATTGACCGCGACTTTCGCGTTATTATCCCAAACGAGTTTTGGGTGATCTTTGGCTTGCTGCCAGTCGTAAAAATCATGGTCTTGGCCATATCCGCGTTTGGGATATGTGAGGTAAGATTTATCCATCATGCGCTACCTGCGGGATTAAACCCCGTTCCGCCTGTCGCAACGCCGCGGGTCTTTATGTCCGCAAGCGAATTGTCCCAGTAATTATCTATGAAGTGTTTGGCGATGTCTTTGCCTGTGGCGAACCAAACATCTTCCTGATGTTCGCTGATATATTTTAGAGCCTCTTCAAAAGGCTTTATACGGTGAGGTTGAGCTACCAGATAGGCATGGAGCGGGATACACATCACAGTACCGGAGCGTTCGCCTTCCATGAGTAATTGGTTAAAATGGCGTTTGAGAATGTCTGTATATCGATCTGGGTCAAACCCCATTACCGAATATGTAATCACGTCATTGACTTCAAGCGAATAGGGCAGGCTGACAAGCTTGCCCGTTTTCGTCTTAAGCGGTTGGGGTTGATCGTCTTGGAATAAATCACAGCTATACCAGAACTCATTATCGGCTATGAGATCAAGCGTGTGTTCTGTATGCGTGAGGGCGGGGGCAAGATAGCCGCGAATGCGTTGACCCGTCGCCCTTTCTACGGTTTTGATACTGTCATCTAAAACCGCTTGTTCCTGGTCAGGTGTGAGGCCGTAGCTATAGCGTGTATTATAAATGCCGTGGCTGAAAAATTCCCAATCGCGTTTGACACAATCTGCGATTATTTCGGGATGGTGGTCGCACAGGGCGACATTAAGCGAAACCGTGCCACGCAGATTATACTTATCTAACAGCTCCATAAGCCGCAAATGCCCGACGCGATTACCAAAGTCCCGCTGGCTATACTGCTGCACATTCGGAATAGCATGGGGCCAAGGTCGCCGCTTGGAATTATCTGGCGGCATGAATTCATAAAACTCAATATTAGGCGCAATCCAGAAAGCAAGTTTCTTGCCTCCCGGCCATTCAATTTTAGGCCGCCCCGCATAGGGCCAATAGTCATAGAGATTGGGATCAGCTTTCATAATGCGCTAGCCAGTCATAGACCTCTTTTACGTCTACAACATCGGCATACTTAATCAGCAGGTCTGTCAAATTAGCGAAGTGATAGCTCTCATGTTTATCTGCAGTTGTCTCAATCGGGACGATGGTACGGTAGCCATAAGACAGGCTATCGACCGCCGTGGCGCGGATGCAGCCTGATGTACTACCGCCAGTAATGACCACAGTATCAATTTTGTGGAAATTGAGGAAACTATTGAGCGGCGTTTCAAAAAAGGCGCTAGGCATACGTTTGGTGTAAACAGCGTCAACCCTGCGGTCTATATCGAGGCGGTCATCAAATTCGCTCCGCTGGCTGCCAAATTTTATATTTTGCAAGCTGTCCGGTGTATCTGTCCGCGTGCCCCATACGCCGCAATCTGCGCCGTTTTCCATATAGGCAACATGGGTCCAGATCACCGGCAGGCCTTTTTTACGGGCGGCTTTGGAGATATTGTTGATATGTTCCATTTGGCGTGGGTCGGTGACATAGGCCGTTTTGAAAAGATCGGGTCGGGTATAGGATTTTTGAGGATCAACATTGACGATGGCTATGCGCTCGCCAAATCCGAAGCGTTTACGTGTCGGATTTGCGCGAACCGCCTCGAATATTTCGCGGGCCGTCTTGTTCGATGATATCATTGTGGATTCAGATGTCATAATTATCTCTCTCAAACCATATTTGTGATAAGCTCGTTGATACATCTCAATAATGGAAAGTGAAACTCATAGAATGTCGTCATATGATAGAAAAAATATTAATTAGCGAGGTTGGCCCGCGCGATGGCCTGCAAAACTGCGCGGGTATTATGCCGACACACCTTAAAAAGCTTTGGATTCAAGGGCTTTATAACGCAGGTGTACGCGAGATCGAAGTTGGATCATTTGTACCGCCTAAATTATTCCCACAACTCGCAGATACCGCAGAGATAGTCACCTTTGCACGCACTTTACCCGGTTTACGGGTTTTAGCCTTGGTACCCAATCTGCGCGGGGCACAAGCGGCGATTGATGCGGGTGTTACGTCTATGGGGTTTCCTTTATCTGTGTCTGAAACTCATTCAATCAAAAACTTACGCCAAACGCATGATCAGGCGATAGACAGCGTGGCTTCGATTGCCGCGCTTATTAAGGCACAACCGGAAACTTCGCGACCTGAATTCGAAGGCGCTCTTAGTACGGCTTTCGGCTGTTCAATCGAAGGAAATATTGCCGAAAGTCAGGTATTGCGTTTAGCCGAACGTTTAATCGAGGCCGGCGTTGACGAACTTGGCCTATCGGATACGGTGGGGTATGCCAATCCCAAACAGGTAAAGCGTCTCATTCGAAAAACGCGCGATGTCGCCGGAGCGGATAAGGTCAAATCCGTTCATTTACATAATACCTATGGTTTGGGTATCGCCAATGCATTGGCCGCTTATGAAGAAGGTATTGAAGTGTTTGATAGTTCCCAAGGCGGGTTGGGCGGCTGTCCAGCCTCTCCCGGTGCGAGCGGAAATATTGTCACAGAAGATCTCGTTTATATGTTCGAGACTATGGGAGTTGCGACGGGGATAGATATGACAGCCCTCATAGAATGTCGTAAAATTCTGGCAGAAGGTTTACCGGACGAATTATTATATGGCTTTACCCCTAATGCAGGCCTGCCCAAAAATTATCCGGCTTAAGTATTTTAACCTTTAAGGGCCGCTTTTATGGCTTTAACTGCATCAACTGTGTGGACGTCCATAAATCCAAAGCCCCACTCGGGATGATCGATGACCTCGCCATTTTGTAATAATTTTCCAACACGCGGTGTATATTCAAATAACATATCGGCCGGGTTTAGCACGGTGATACGATGGGATAGGGCTGCAATCTGCGTTGGAAAATGATCATTATAATTAAATGCAGCTTCGTGGCCCCATTCATAGGCCTCACCGGCACGTAGATTTTCTGCCATAGAAGCTGCGAGCTGTTCCAGTGTTACATTCGGGCCGCGATATTTGATAGATTGTGCCCACATATGTTTAAATCGTGTGCCGGTTTCATCCAGAGGAATAGGTTGGAATTGCGACTTGAACGCGTCCCGTTCGGCGTCGGTCAATACAAGGGCAGAAATCATAACGACATTGCCAATATCATCAGGTCGTTGAAAGGTCATTTCAGTAGCCACCTTGGCTCCGGTATGATGTCCTAACAGGTCAATCTTGCCGAGTTTAAGTGTATCGATTGCCGCCCAAATAGACCGCGCGAACCCTTCCATATCCATTTTTACTCTTGGGACATCGGACTCACCATGTCCGGGGCTATCAATCGCAATAACAAGGCGGTCGTCGCTGGCGACTTTCATTAATTCTATAAATTCTCTGGATGATTTTGGACTTTGATGCAGGCAGATAAGCGGACGAATATCTGTGGCTTTGCCCGCCGTGCGAATGTGCATTTGACCATAGTCAGAATCAATAAATTGACGGCGGATTTCAGTCATTTTTTGCCAATTCGTGACCGACTTGTTCCGAGCTTAATTCATCTGGCTTGTCTAAGGCTTCTATTTCTTGCTGATAAATTCGCAGGATTCGAGCGAGATATTCCTGCGTCCACGCACCGCGCTCATGAGCGGCGGATTGGGAGGGGGTATAGGTTTCAATATCAACGCGCGAAATGGTGCCTTTTTGTTCAAGTAAGCGCTCGATTGTATCTAGGCGTTCACGCATAACCGCAACTTCCTGTACCATGGCCATCGTCACAGCCAAAACCCGTTCGACATCCGGATCTTTGAGGAAATAAGGGCGTTTACCCTTGGGTTTTGCACCGGCGAGTTTGAGAGGGTCAATGGGTTCGGTCATACGGATTTTTCTAAGTCGGACTTGTATCCACCGACAATATGCCAGGCCGCTTTGCGGCCGTAGTCTTCAACATCATCATTGGCATGTTCGGGGAATAATGTTTTATCCACAACGGCTGCGACGCCGCCATGAATGAGTTTATCGCGTGTAAATCCGGCATCGATCATCCATTGGTCCAGATCAAGCTCATGCAGTTTCGTCCAAAAAGGCTCATTATTATAAAAGGCATCCCAATCTCTAATGGCCTGTTCATATAGCGGCATTTCAGGCCCGTATTGAGGTTGTTCAACATGCAGGACGAGGCCGCCCGGAGCCAGCAGGCGGTAGCTTTCTTTCATGATGCGCGGCATAGATTTTACGGAGGTTTCATGCAGGAACATAGTGGATTGCACCCAATCAAATGCACCGTCTTTAAACATAGACATGTCTTCGGCATTGGCCTGCACAAAGGTAATATTTTCAACGTCCATAGATTTGGCGCGAGCAAGACCATATCGCAGAACCGGTGCCCCTGTATCGACGCAAACGACGTCGGCTTCGGGATAGGCCTTTGCGATGGGAACGACGTTCTGACCTAAGCCTCCGCCGATATCGAGGATACGTCTGGGGGTAAAGTTAGGGCGGTTCTTTTTCATCCACGCGACAACAGCTTGGCCGCCGCCGTCGCTATACCGGCCAAGTCCGCCGCCTGTCGTGACGAAAATGCCAACATCATAATTGGCCGCGCCTGTGACATCGCCAGGAATAATCTCGTCATGATAGCTACCGGGCATGCAGTGATGATCAATCGCCGAGAGATAGCGCGGAAGCTCAAGGTCGGGGTTTAACACAAGACGGGGATCGTCTTTGGTCATATCAGCGGCTTTTTGATTGAGCTGCTCAGCTTGGCGTAATGTTACCCAGCGACCTGCTTGTTGGCGGAGTTCCATTGTGCCGCGGCGAAGGGCGCTCCAGTTTTGAAAGAGGGGGTCTTCGAGTAGAGCTTTTCGGACTTGGTTCCGATGATTGGGCTTGGGGTGTTGGGGGCGTACGCGTGTTTCATAAGCTGTTTTCACGCCGGGAAGAATATTAGATGCCAAATGGCGGTTCATATGTGCAAGAAAATTAAATCGAGCTTTTTCGTCATGGCTGGTTTGGGGTGACATACCGTGGATGCCGACATTGCGGTAATCAGGCGGGCCGTCATATTCTCGTGTCTTTGCTACGGTCTCGGGTATAGTCTCGGGCATGATAAATTCCTCAAATCCTCTCTTACATAAGAAAAGAGCCTTGAAAAGAGTTGACGAAAGTCAAGGCGGACTGTTCAGTCTCTACACAAAAGGGTGAAGTTAAACGGAGAATATCATGGCGACTAAAATTTTAGTACTTTTTAACCTCAAACCGGACGTTAGTGTTGCGGATTATGAAAACTGGGCCAAAACTGTAGATATTCCAACGGTGAATGGCTTGGGGTCTATTGAAAAGTTTGAAGTTTTCAAGACAACAGGGCTTTTGTTTTCTGAAGACCGTCCGCCTTATCAATATTTTGAAACTCTTGATGTCTTGGATATGGATAAATTTGGCGCCGAAGCCGGAAGCGAGACCATGCAGAAAGTCGCTGCCGAATTTCAAGCTATGGCTGTTGATCTCGCCTTTATCACAACCGAAAAACTTTAGCGGGAACAGCTCTAATGAAATTTAAGGGTAAAACAGCGGTTATTACCGGCTCGGGTCGGCGCGGAGGGCTTGGCGAAGCGATTGCGCAGCGTCTAGCCAAAGACGGGGCCAATATTGTGATCTCCGATATTGGCAAGTCGCGTGATGCAGCAACAGGGGCCGAGCATATCGGCTCTACGGATGAAATGGAATCAATTGCGGATGAGCTGCGCGGTATGGGCGTTGAGGCCAGCACGTGTGTATGTGATGTCCGCTCTCTTGTCGAAGTGCGTAAACTCGCCAAACATGCCTCGGAGACACATGGTTCCTTAGATATCTGGGTCAATAATGCGGGTATTGGTTATATCATGAAGCCGCTTTTGGATGTGACCGAAGATGATTGGCGCGCCGTGATTGATGTAAATTTGTCGGGCTCTTTTTTTGGCGTAAAATCGGCGGCAGAAATTATGATTGAACAGGGTCAAGGCGGGCGCATAATCAATATAGCTTCTCAAGCGGCAAAGTCAGGCTTTCCGCACGCTCAAGCCTACACAAGCTCGAAACATGGTCTTGTTGGACTGGCGCGCTCTGCTGCTGTCGAGCTTGGCGCGCATAAAATTACCGTCAATAATGTTTGCCCTAATCATGTTACGACAGGGTTGGGCGCATGGCAGAACGAATATTTCGCCAAGGTCGTCGGCGCGGACAGTGTCGAGGATTACCTCGCCGCTATGGCCGCGCGTATCCCGATGGGCCGTCCCGGCTTGCCCGAAGATACGGCCAATGCCGTGGCTTTCCTCTGTTCAGATGAAGCGCAATATATCACGGCGGAAAGCATGAATGTGTCAGGCGGTGAGGAACCACATTAATGCCCCCAAATGACCCTGCCCCTAAAAATTTCACTTGGCCGAATGGTGCCAAGCTTGCTTTATCCATTGTCGTGAATGTTGAAGAGGGGGCAGAACGGGGTGTCTGGCAAGGCGATAAAACCAATGAACCTGTAGACGAACTTGTCACAGGCCTAAAGGCGCCTATTCGTGTGCATGGTAATGAGTCCAATTACCAATATGGCATTAACCGTGGTGCGCCGCGTATTTTGAAACTCCTCAATGCGGCGAATGTCTCTGCGACGTGGACGGTTTGCGCGCAAGCCCTCGAAAAAGCCCCTTGGATAGCGGAAGCGATTACGAACCGTGGCGACGAGCCTTGCTCCCATGGCTATCGCTGGCTGTTTACCGCTTTTATGAACGAAGAGGAGGAACGCGCTTTTATCGCCAAGGGAACAGAGTCGATTGAAACAAACTGCGGGCGCAAACCTGTCGGTTATCTCTCGCGCTATCTTCATACCGATTATATTCGCCGCTCCCTTGTTAAAGAGGGTTATCTTTATCACATGGATGATTATTCCGATGATTTTCCGCGCTGGGAGCAGGTCGATATGGGCGATGGCACGATGAAGCCGCTTATTATTTTACCTTACGCCGTTGATTCCAATGACATGAAATTTTGGCTCTCACCAAGTTTTACAGCGCAGATGTGGCTAGATTATGCCAAACGGACATTTGACGAGCTATTGGTCGAATCTTCAGAGACAGGTGCGCGTATGATGAGTCTTGGCTTGCATTTAAGGATAATTGGGCGTCCGGGTCGTATCTGGGCGTTGCGCGAGTTTCTTGATTATGTCAAAGACCGTGACGATGTCTGGATAGCTCGCCGTGAAGATATAGCCGATCATTTTGCAAGTCAGGTTAAGCCTGTATAGGTGAAGAATATGTATTACCGTTCTCAACTTTTTGTTCCGGGAAACCGTCCTGACCGTTTTGAAAAAGCCTGTTCGGCGGGGGCTGATCTTGTGTGTATTGACCTTGAGGATGCTATTGGCCCCGGCGATAAAGACGAAGCCCGTAAGACGGTTTTAAACTGGCTTTCGGACACATCGCACAAACATGTCTCCTTGCGCATAAACGCTCTGGATACAATACAAGGTCAAGCCGATATAGCTGCGCTGAAATCATCTGGTTTAACACTCCCGTTTTTGATGATCCCGAAGGTAGCCTCCCGATCTCAAATGAATGATTTGGACGATGATTTACCTAATGATCTGGGGCCGTTTTTTGCGATTATCGAGAGCGCGGAAGGTATATTAAATTGTGAAGAAATTTTTTCTAATGGGCGGGTGAAAATGGGTATGTACGGAGCCGTTGATTATGCCGGAGACGTTGATTGCGATCTGTCATGGGAGACCCATCTTTATGCACGTTCGCGTCTCGTGGCGGCGGCGACTGTTTATGATGTGCATCTTTTTGATGTCCCGCATATTCAAGTGCGCGATTTGGACGATTGTGAGGTGTCAACGCGGAAAGCTAAAGCTTTGGGTATTCACGCGCGTTCTGCTATTCATCCGGCCCAAATTGAGCGTATTCACACAGCCCTTATGCCCGGAACGGATGAAATCGAACACGCTGAACGCGTGCTCGCGGCGTATCAAGCCTCAGATGGTAATGTCATGTTACTGGATGGGAAATTTATCGAAGCTCCCGTTGTAAAAAAAGCGCAACGGGTATTGGCGTATAGGAATTAAAGCCCATGGTTGGATCAGTTAAAAATGTAGGCCCGAACCGGTTTCGCGAAACGTTCGGGCGCTATTATGAGGATTTCGAAGTTGGTCATATTTATGAGCATAGACCCGGTAAAACGGTCACGGAATATGATAATCATATGTTCACGCTGATGACGATGAACACACATCCCATGCATTTTGATAATGAATTTGCCGCTGCCAGTGAATTTAAACAATGCCTTGTCGTTAGCCCGTATACCTTGGCTTTATTGATTGGTATGTCTGTGTCAGATTGCTCGCAAAAAGCCATTGCTAATTTGGGCATGGACGGGGTGAAATTCACAGCCCCTGTTTTTGTAGGGGATACATTGTATGGTGAAAGCGAAGTTTTGGAAAAACGCGAAAGCAAGTCTCGTCCCGGTCAAGGTATTGTTAAAATTGTCACGCGGGGCTTTAAACAAGACGGGACTATGGTGTGTATATTTGAACGAAATATGCTTATTCCCGGCAAAGGTTATGCCGTGGAAGACAAGGTGGAGCATTATTGATCAGCGGAATGCTCTACGATAGCTTCAAATCCGCCATATATGAGACGCTTTCCATCAAAAGGCATATCCGCGCCGACATGACCCATGGCCTGCATATCAGCATATACTTTTTCATTGCCAATATCCCGTGTTTCTTTGTCTGGCCAAAGTACATATGAAAACATAATGGTTTCGTCTGGCTTGGCGTTTACGGCGCGGTAAAAATCGGTAACGTCGCCTTTTGGAACATCATCGCCCCAGCATTCTAATATTTGCAAAGCCCCGTGCTTTATGAAGAGGTGGTCAACCTCTTGAGCATATGAAATAAAAGCCTCTTTATTCGCAGTAGGTACGGCAATGACAAATCCATCGACATAGGGCATATAAATCTCCATTCATATAAAAGAGCTGCACAATACAGGATTAATCTTTATATCTCAATTTCTGGGTTTGCGCCAAATCATAGCCTGATGATGTGAGTCGCGTAGGTAGATGGTAAGATTTGAAGTGAGGACAATCATGAACGCTATGCCTGATTCTAATATTTGGACGGTTGAGGACGAAAATATGATGCTTGATACCATTGATCGATGGTGTCGCGACGAGGTGCGTCAGCGTGTTATGGAGATGGAACATGCGGATGAATATCCGCATGACTTTGTCGAGCAGATGAAAGAATTTGGCCTGTTCGGCGCCACGATTTCGCAAGATTACGGTGGGTTGGGGTTAAATGCTTCGACCTATGCCAAAATTGTGACACGCATTTCCGAAGAATGGATGAGCTTAACGGGTATATTTAATTCCCATTTGATGATGGCAACAGTCGTTGAGAAATACGGTACAGATTTTCAAAAAGAGTATTGGCTTCCAAAGTTTTGCTCAGGTGAGATTCGCGGGGCACTTGGTCTGACGGAGCCTAATGCAGGGACTGATTTGCAAGCCATTAAAACCGTCGCCAAGAAAG
>CAZSKN010000016.1:0-62435 GCA_964607445.1 uncultured Caulobacterales bacterium | reverse complement strand
AGCGGGTGAATCCGCACGACGAATGGAGGAGGTCAATCTTAAATTGGTAAAGTCTCGCCAGAACTCTAACTTTGATCAGCTGAAGTTCGCCAGGGAAAACCAGAACGAGATCATGGGTGCAGCTGTTGACGCCGCATATGCGGCGGGTATAGGGGGAGATGCGGCTGTGAATGCGTTACCATTGATTAACATGGACGCTGACGGTGACGGGCGACTAGACTTTGAGGGTGCCACGTCTACTGCGATAAGAAATATTGAAGGTAAGAACTATTTGGTTGCCGTTGATGATTCAGGTAACATAGTGCCTAGCAGCTCCGCCCCGGATTCTCCGGGGATGGAAGTTGCGGCTATTCGTGAGTGGGCCGATAGAAATCAATCTAAAGGTAAAAGTAAGACAGGTTCTGCAGGGGCTGGAAAGGCTGGCAAACCTGTAAAGCTTACCGACATAGATGATCTCGATGACCTTAGTTACGACTTGTTGAATGACAGCTTTGGGCTGCAAGCAGATGAGGACGACGATAGCGTCTTCACTTCACTGGAAGGTGCAGTACCTGTAGACTTTGAAGAGTCCGGTGAAGGTATGATGCCGTCGATACAGAACGATATATCTGCGTTTTTGTCACGGGCTCAACAAGACGGAGCGAGTATAGCCGAAGCACGCCTGGCGATAGATTCACCTTCGTCACTAGCTACTAATTTATACGGACTGAATACGGCTGGTATGCAGGCAGCCCAGGCAATGGCTAACACCAACGCAACTACCAAAGCTTTGGAACTTGCCCGAGCTGACGGACAGGACGTAGATCCTAACAATCCTCCAGCCCCTACACAAGATGCAGTGGAGCAGGAGTTGAACAAACTTCTAATTACAATGATGTCACAAGCAGAGCCAAAAATATAATCCTATGGATATTAATGACCTGATCGCTCAAGCTAACCCAGGGCAGAACGAAGAAGCTCCTGAAAATTCATCGACAAATAATCTGTTCACACAGACCTTCGGTGAGAACGGTGAGGGTGCTCGATATACCCCTGCAGTACAAACACAAGAAGAGTTCGATGCCTCTCCCGAGGGTCAGACATTAGAACGTCTCAGTGACCAGTTGAAGACCGGCGGTATACGGTTCGCCAGGGATATGTGGTTTAAACTCCGTGCTGCCAACGAACAAAAGCTGCAGGAAGCTCGAAAGAAGGCTGACGAATCTCAAGCCGAACTGGATGCTCAATTCGGAGACGACGCAGATGAAGATGAGTTGCTAGCTCGATTCGCAGCCAGGAACAACAGCTCCCTTACGCCCAATCAATTGGCCCAGAACGCTGCGCGAAGCAAACAGCTGGCGGACACCATCGACGCCAACAATCGTAATATCGAGTTGAAGATTGCTGAGAATGCTGCAGCTGCTGAGTTTCAGGAAGCTAACACAGGGATATCTCCTGCGACTGACAAGTTCTTCAGTCCGGATGCAACAGCCAAAGACATGCTCGGTGCGCTGGGCGATGACGGATTCGGCCTGGTCGGAGACCTGTTAGCACAAAATGCTCCCGGGTTAGGACTCAATGTGGCAGGAGGTGTAGCTACCGGTGGATCTAGTCTCGCAGTTAAAGTAGGGGCACAGGCTGCTATTGAAGGCGGCATTGTGAACATGCAGGAGTTTGCTGACAGACTGATACGTGACTCAGGGCAAGACATCGATTTCAAAGATCCTGAGATAGTTCGTAAGCTTTTCGAAAATAGAGAAGCCATAGAGGCCGCGTATAATACAGGAGACAAGGCCGGTGGTGTGGGATTCGGAGGTGCTGCACTATCAACCTTCCTGGCGATGAAAGGCATTATCCCACTGACAAAGCTGGCCAGCAAACCAGTGAAAAGGATTGCTGAAGTAGGAGCTCAGACGGCTGCGCAAGGTGCTGTGGGAGTAGGTACTGAGGTAGGTATTGCTGCCGCTGCGGATAGAGAGCTTACTCGGGGAGAGGCTGTGGCCGGTGGGCTGCTTGGTGTGGCTTCTGGTACAATAGACGCTGCTACCAACAGAGTTCCTGACGCCGCTGTAGAATCGCCTCAGACTACCGAAGGTGCGCAAGTAGATATCGCTCTGTCTAGTCAAGATAAGTTAAACACTAATCTTGATAAAATTTATGGGGATTCTGATAGGGCTATATCTGAATTGGATATCCCTACGGCGAGAAAAGATGAGGCGCTGGATGCCTATGAACAGGCTAAGAATGATGACGCCGTTAGTCCTGAACAACTTGATGAATTACGTACTGCTGCTATAGTAGAGCAGCAAGACTTTGATGCAGAGGTTGCACGGTCCCGAGAGGAACCTGCGGTAACTCCTGTAGACGATATTGCGCAGGCTGCGGAAACAACGCCTGCCGATGACCCTCAGCTGAAAGCCTTTCGTGAAAAACGAGATGGTCCTAGGTCTGAGTTCGACGTTCCTGAATCCGATCCGAGGAGCCCTGCTGCAAGGGACTACCTGGATGAAGAGAACTTAATCTTTCGCGATGCAGCTCGTGATCGTTTCAATAATCCGGAGGAAAACAATGGACAAAGTAACGACCAGCACGTACAGCAAGGGCAAGTGTCAGACCAAAGGGTCTCCGAAGTCCGAGCTGGTGATAGCAACGTACAGCAAGGACGGGAACAAACAGTCCAAGAAAATGCAGTACAAGAGTTATCCGAAGTAGAAAACGGTCCAGCGGCGGGGAGTTCCGATTCCTCGTCGCAAGACTCAACACTCACAGATTTTAATAATACTGTAGCAGGCGATATACAGGCGGCACGGGCGAGAGATCGCCAGGCCGTTAGCGATGAAGTTGATCGTATCGTAGCAGACAGTAATGAAAACACAACCGCCGTCAATAACATAAACGACCTGGCGGAATCCAACCCAGACCTACACCGACAAATTCGAGGCATCGAAAATGCAGGCGAAGGCGTAACTGTAGGCGCAGTATTTGATCCCGATACTGATCGCATGTATTTATTCAAAGATAATCTTGACAGTCCTCAACAGGTTAGGAATGTGGCTCTACACGAAGCGTCACACGCAGCACGACTCTCCGATACTAAAGCTGATAAGAATGCACGAGCAGATCTATTAGAACTACACAAGGAACTGGGTGGCGACGAAGGGGTCGTCCAGTACGCCAGGGATAACGGGATAGATCTAAGCAGCTATGCTGACAGGTTTGCAGACTTCTCCGACGATCAGCGTGCCTTCCAAATAACAGACGAACTTCTCGCGCAGGTACATGGTAACGAATCAGGACCTCGAAAGCAGATAGCGCGCCGAGCCCTGTCTAAGATTGAGAATCTGGCTAGAGATTTTACCGGTCAGGAAGTAGATCTATTCAAACGTACCGGTGGTCGCGATGAAGTTGACGGATCTGTTATACGACAGATAGCCTCTTCTGAAAGAACGATTCGAAATAACAAAATCATAGGCAGCAAGTACGGTGTAGTAGCCGCTCCTAAAGATCTCATAGCTCGCGAGGTATTGCCGTGGACGACTCCTGATTGGCTACCAAACTCCATAGTAAAGTTGTCTGATAGCAACGCAGGTATACGTGCCAATGAATGGTGGAGAAAGAATATACGTGCCGACCGTGGTTTGGGTAGCGAAGGGTTACGGACGTTAGTGCAAAAGGATGCTGCGATCAGAGACTCTAATGTTAAAGTGCATCAGAAAATTGATATGCTAAACGAAGTAATGAAAAAGGTTCCCAAAGCTGATCGCGTAGCTGTATCAAAACGTATGGCAGAATATCTGAAAGATCCTGCCGACAAAGGTAAAGGTTTGACAGATGATCAGAAGAATATCGCAGATGGAATGCGTGCCGATATCGATAACGGAAGTATCGCGGTGCATGACGTAGTTCTGACAGATCAGTTACGTGCCAAGATATGGAAACTGAATCAGAAAGACAACGCTAAATACAACCCTAAAGGTGAGGATAGCCTTGTAACCAGAATAGAGAACTGGAAGAAACGTCCAGCCGATAGAGACGATCCTGAGAAAGAAGAATACTTTAAACTAATACCTCAGGATATAAAAAACCACATCAAACTCATGGAAATTATTTCCGATAAAGTTGGTGCGTACCTGCGCAGATCTTATCGTGCGCATAGCGATGCGACCTACCGTGCTGAAGTCATGAATGACAAAAAGCTTGTCGATAGTTATTCGCGAGATCTTATAGATATGGATCATGAAAACTCAAAAGAGGCTAGAAAGGTTACGTCTGCTAAAAGAAACCTAGATAGAATTAAGAATCAGGCGTCCCCTCAGCAGAAGACTCTGGATAAGGCTCAGTCTCGTCTGGACAAAGCAGAAGAAGCTCTGTTAAAACGACCGCAAATGGATATCAAAGAGGCGCGAGCTACCTTATCTCAGATGCTTGAAAGAGCTAGCGATAATGAGTCTATAAATATGGTTAGCGGTGGTAACCTTATGAAGATTAATAAAAATTCGTTCAAGGCTCAAACTTTACAGGACCCTCGCATGAGAAGAATTCTCGGAGAGCACGACGATGTGGCTACCGTATATGCTCAGTCGGTGAATACACTTGACGGCATAGCCGCTAGTCACCAAATGCAGAAAGCGTTATTCCCCGTACTGCAGAAGATGGGTTTTATATCTCAGACAAAGAGCCGTGACGCTATCGCCAAAGACCCTATAGAAAAACCGATGATGGAAGGCGACCCCATGTCATTGATGAATGGTTTCTTCACTACGCCTGTAGTTGATGCAGCTGTTGCCAATTCTATAAACGGTTTTCAGTTGAGCAAGAATAAAGTCCTAGCCAGTCTGGTTAAGTCCAGTGCTGCTGTGAACTACGGTAAGACAATACTGTCGCCTCCGACTCACGTGGGCAACTATGTATCCAACTTCTTTATTCGTGGAGCTAACGGACACTTGCTTACCGGTGGATTGAATAAGGAGACTGCATTTCTAAAGGACGTGCTATTCAAGAAAGATCCTGAAGCTATTGCAGAGTATCGCAAGCTGACTAGACTGGGTGTAGTTAGTGAGACCATCGATATCAATGAGCTGGCCGATATTCTGGGTCAAGGTAAGGGTGCCACCAGGCAGAGATTTGAAGCTTGGCTGGATGACCCTGAAGTTATGAGCATGATCGATGTTGCAAACAGTGCTGATCTGACTAAGCTGAGTCTGAAGAATGCAGGAAAACTGAAGCGCGTTGTAGAATCTCTGTACGGAGCGGAAGACGATCTCTTTAAGATTGCAGCATTCCGACGAGAGCGAGACCTGGCTACCAAGTACAAAGGACTCAAAGGCGCAGAGGCCGATGACTATGCAGCGCAGAGAGTGCGCGACGGTTATCTCATGTATAGCGAATTGAACCAGCTGGTTAAGGATATTAAGAACGCTCCGGGTATAGGTGTGTTTGTATCATTTCCAGCAGCATTAATCAAAGCAGCTAAGGGCCAGATACGTCTAGCAGCGCAGGATCTTATCGACGAAGATTTACCTTCGTCTGTCCGTGTTCAAAGATCAATAGGTCTTGTGGGTGCTTACGGAGCTACATCAGCGGCAGCCGCTACATCAGGGCTACTTACCGGCATCGGTAGCGAAGAGGAAGATGCCTGGCGGCAGAGTCTACCCGAATGGTCTCGACAAAATGACATCTTATTCTTAGGACGAGAAGATAACGGCGACCCCATATACATCGATCTCAATCGCTTCGATCCTTTCAGTTACTTCGAGACGGGTATGCGAGAGCTTACGAAGTCCAACGATGACACGTTTCTAGGTGTTAATACAAATCTATATGACATGGCTAAGAGTTATGTTTCACCTTTCGTAGGTCTAAACATAATGACCGGTGCATTGGTTGAGTCGGCTACTGGTATAGACTTGACAAGTAAGAACAGAATCACTAACCCAGCCCTGTCCAATGAAGCACAAGGCATGGATAGGATTTTGGATTTTGCAAAAACAGTAATGCCTGGATTTGCTACACAGGGATTGAATATATTCGATGCTGCTGTCAACGATAAGAAATGGTACGGATCTGAAAACTCTCTGGACAAAGCAGCACTGAAAGCTTTCGGTCTGAACATAGGTCGTATGGATCGTGACGTTAGCATGAGATTCTTTGCATCCAGTTCTAATAGAGAGTTGTCGAACGCAAAGAACATAATCAGTCGAGCTATGGGTGACCTGTCCAACAGTGCAAACTATCCGGAGATAAAGAAAGCCCTCTTCGCTGGACGAAATGCTCAGATGAAAACCTACAAAAATGTTCTGAAAATGATAGAGGTAATGCGTGATCTGGAATTGTCAGATGATAAAATCAGCGGCATGTTGAAAAATAACGGGCATTCCAAGAAGTCAGTAAAGAAACTCATGGCCGGTGAATTCCCGGATCTCACAGTATCCGGTCGAGAAGGCTCCAGGGCTCACGGAAACGCCCTTATCCTGGCTGATTCCGAGGAAGACACAGCTCAGGAGAAGGCTGAGAGAAATCGTCGTGTAGAGCTTCTCAGGAGAGCTCACGACGAATGGCTAGAATCTGACGAAAATCTGGGTGTGCTATAATAATGGGTACTATTTCACACTATTTTAGGACATTGTAACAGTGGGTAAACTCATAGAACAATACATGCTGTTGGGAGGTCTTATTATTTTTGGGGCCACTGCGCACGCTTTGGCTCAATTATCTACCGCCAGGAAACGGGAGCTCAAATTCGATTGGCTCGACTTCCTCATCGCCCTGGTGATATCGGCATTCTCAGGAACTATATTCGGCATCATGGCCGCACTATGGTGGGAGAATTCTTTAGCCATACACGCAGTCGCTGGGGTAGGAGCATTCCTAGGGCTCAAAGGTTTGAACACGCTATCTGAGGCACTAATCACAGTTCTCGTATCTCGTGTTAATAAGGATGGTAAATTGTGAACACACAGAGATTAGAGCGACATTGTTTCAACATTTCCTCAATAGTTCGTAGTATACTGTGTGGAGTGGTTATGGTACTGACTGTAGGTGGAGCGGCAACGCTTATGTCCGACACGCCAAGTCCCGAAGCTGCTTCAAACACACAAACTATTGAGGTAATACAAAATGAATCTAACCCGACAATTCTCGACGGGAATTCTACTAACGAGCCTGATACTTAGCGGTATCGTCTCAGCACAATCGGTAACGCCCAGACTAAGCTATGCAGATAGTTTCAGTTCGAACGGCGTATGCTACATAGACTCCAATTTAGATCATGGCATCGGTGACGTACTAGTCGATACCCCTCGTGGTCGCATGACGGTACGGCAAGTCGCAGCAGCGATGGACGCTCCCCCTCGTGGTAACAACCCCTTATACAATGACGTACAGTGTGGCAACGGCCCAGCTAATAATGCTGGCGACGAAGACCCAGGCGTGTGTCCCGGTCGTGTAGACCAGGGTGCCTCTGGCTGCTCCGTAATAGGTCCTTTATGGGATTTGGACGCCGTGTTCCCCACAACTACTCAAGCCGATATGATCGCGGCTAGCGCGGCTGCTAACGAGACTGTCAGCGCATCTGAGGGACCTATCTTGACTGAGGGTCCTGGCGCCAGGGAGGCTATCCGCAGCGTGTTCAACGGGCCCGTGGATTGTGACAGGATTAACGGTGTGCTTACGTGTGCCAATTACCAATTGGGTTCCGGCGCTCCGGCTGGAGTACCTCAGCTGAGCTCTTTGACTCCTACGTCTGTCCCAACCCCGGCACCTATGCCTGAGCCTGCACCTACGCCTTCGCCAACTCCGGAACCAGAACCTGTCCCACCAGTGGAAGTTCCTCCGATGATAGCGGACGCAGCGTTTCTGTTTCAGGGAGGCAATGCTCGACAGCAATTGGCTGCAGTATTCGACGGACCTGTGGACTGTGACAGGATAGGTGGTATTTTAAATTGCGCCAACTATCAATTGGGATCGAACGCCCCCGCTGGCGTACCCACGCTGGCCCAATTGGGAGGTACGGTAACGACCCCTCAACCTTCCCCTCAGCCTTCCCCACAACCTACACCACCTGTAACCGGTACCGATGTGATAACGGTACAGGTTGAAGATTTCGTATCTTCGTCGGTGGGTAGCAGCACGGTACACTCTTGGGAAGTACGATCAGAACTTGGAGAGACTGGTGTACAACTATTACCAGTGACACGACGAACGGACGATGATCGTCTGCGTAGGAATTTTAACTTCTGGGACTTCCCAGACGATAACACTCCGTATTTATCGTACAACATAAATCTGGAGCAAGGCGGTACGTTTCTGGTCGAGACTCGCATTCTCCATAGAACTACTGAAGACAATGGCGCACATATGTGGATCAACGGTCGATGGGTTCTGGAAAGAATACAGTGGTGCCGTCCCAACTCTTGGCAGTATTCTTCGGCTATTCGTTTGAACTCTAACCCTTGCGGAGTTCAGGGTACTACGGTTGTTACATTGCCTGCAGGGCAATCGGAGATTCGTCTGGGAGCCAGAGAGGACGGGTTGTTTGCAGACGAGTTTCGATTCGTCCGGCAAACTACGTCAGGAATGTTTGTGGACAATAGCTCACCAACCCCAGCAGGAGTTGCGCCAATACCTAACGACGCTCTGTATAGCGACGGCGACCTGCTAATGCTCAACTATGACCATGCCCCCGATCAGGATGACGGACATGCTACTGTAGCCGGTAGAATGGTTGTCGAGTATTACGGATTGCGTGATAGCACTTTGGTTATATCAGGAGCCTATGGATTCAGCAACGCTAATACTTACAATCCGGATTCGGAAATTGTATCGGCTACTACCTGGGGCGCGGAAGGTACCAACGAGACTTGGTGGAATGCTGACGCTCGACGCAATACAGTTGTCAATGTCATGGCTTCTGCTATGAATTCTACCCTGGCGACAGGTAATCGAGTATGGGTATTGGAAGGTGGACAGTCAGATCTGACTGCGGATGCTATTCGTATCGTTCAGCAAAATGCCCCTGACGCTAACCTGAAAAACATTTTCGTAATACAGCACAGTCATTGTGGATCGAACGGATGTTCCAGTGCCAATAGAGGTGGATTCAACGAAAGAAATACACAAAATGCTAATGTCAATTACATAATCGATGTGGCTAATTTTGTTCGTATTGACAACGGTAACTTTGGTGGTAACAGTACATCTGATCTAAATGATCAAGGCGGTACTGCGCAACGTGCTTCGGATGCCTTGTTAGCTGATCCAATATATGGCTCCGCATGGCAAGCTGCATTTACGTATTACGATCCTGTTCGATTCCGTCTGGACTTTTCAGACACTGTTGAATTGCTATTTGTATTAGGTCTTGACTCCGGAGACATAGGTGATACTGAGGATTTTGCAAACTTCTTCGCCAGGTAGTTTTACCTGAAGCCGAAAGCAAGGGGAGCACTCAGGCTCCCCTTTTTCATGCCTGCTGTTTGGGGGAGGTTTTCTGAGAATGGCAGTTAGGACAAAGAAGCTGCAGATTTTCTTCCCTATCATCAAGCCAATTACTATCTATATGATCCACAGTGAGTGTTAGAGGTTTATCATTCCAGGCTTCCCCAATACCACAATCGTTACATACATCTGGGACGCCCACCTCTCTCAATGCTCTGCGTAAGTGGAGAGACTTAGCTCGATACCCATCCTTTCTAAGAACTAGAATATCTTTAGCGGTACGCTTATTGAAAGAAGACTTGCCTTTGTTGTGGGCCTGTCCAGTGAAATGCGAGGTATCGATACCTGCTCTTCGTATTCTACTTGATATGTGGGAATGGCTTCCGCCTGTCATGCGGATACCTAATTGCCGGAGAACTCCGGCTACAGATTTGGATTTAGATACAGCTAGCGATATGTCATCGTCAGAATATTTCACAGTACATAAGGCTCGTAATCCCCTGGTGGAGGGTCCCCACGACTAATCTTACCGTCGGGATTGAGCAATTCTGCGTAGTGGGTTGTGCCGAAACACCATATACGGACCCATATCCGATAATCAGGATTAGAACCTATATTGTGGTACGTATCCATCGCCTCTTCTACTGTAGCCACACACCATCGGATATGCCACATATCATGCTCCCAGGTTTGGATAAGGACATGGCGCTTAGGCTCAGTCATCTTTTTTGTTGAACACTATTGTACGCATATCTTCAAGATGAGCCTGGATATGGCTGATACGACCATCAGTATTCATCTCATGCGTAGGACGGAGCCCCATATCATAAAGATTGTCAAGAAGCATCTGCAGATCTTCACGAACAAGACCCGTCAATAATGGTTCTGCAGGTAGCATTTCGTTAGTATCTATTCTGACAACCTCGCCAGGCTGCGCAACTTCTATTTTACCGTCACGCCCCTGGCGAAACACATGCAGAGAACTGCCGAAACTATACGGGTCCATCTGCATGAGACGAATTTGCAGGGGACCTACGTCCCCTGGTCTCCAACCGTTCCTACTCACCCCATGCCTCGTAGTGTGGCTGCGATATCTTCGAAAGATTCTGCTATATTCAACAGATCTACGTTACCCTTCTTAGGAGTAGGAGCTTTGAACGTCTCACCTGTTTCTTTGAGACTGATATCCGACCCCATAGGGTTCTTAATATCCCAGGCGCGAATGTGACGAGTGAGAAATTTGTCAGAGTCTATTCTATCCAGGTAGTCATAGATATTCTCACCGCTCAAACCATGATCGACGTTAGCTTCTCGTGAGAGAATCATGTACATCAATGTATCAATGGGAGTCAGTATGCTATCGCGAACCACTTCAACACCGTTACGGGACATTCTTACACGACCCTCAGTACCATCGTCGTTCTGTTCCCATGACAGGCCGAACGTGTGCCACTTGTTCTCGTTGATGTCATCAAAATGAATAGCGCCCTGCAAGTGTCCACGAGCGCGTTCTCCACCGTTAATATCAGGACCTTTGAAAGGTATTTCGTTAACAGTGTTACCCACTGACGCATGACCTCCCAAGCATTTCATGAAACACTTCTTCGAGAACTCTTCGTTGTTAGTGACTTCATGCTCAAACAAATCTATCTCTGTTCCGTTTATCTTATTGGCATCGTAAGCTGTGTTAGGCACGACAGGCATGAACCAATGAGAACCGCGATGTCCACCCATACCCATGAGAAAGAAGTTCACCATAATTTCAATGTACTTGTTCTTACCGTAAGTGCCATTATCAGGACCATGCAACATAACTCCGTCCTGATAAACAACTTCGTTATTCTTAACAAGCTTAGTGCCGTCGGGGGTCCAGAAACGAGCGATACTCTGCAGCCATGACGTATGAATTTCCTGACTATTCAGAGGTGGTGCAGTGGGTTTAGTGTAATCAAAGGCTCTGATACTCGTGGGAAACAAAGCAGGCTTCTGTACAAGACAGCCGAGACTTTTATCAACGTAATGAGTCTTCAGCATGTAGTGGTATCGTTCGGCATCAAATACCATACCATTATGTCTAGCCTCTAAGCTATCCCCGATAGGCTTAAATTTACCCCGAATACCGTACATATTACAGGCTCGATCTGCATTTGCAATTTGCGGCATGAGAAGATCGTGAAAAGCGTTGTGTCTGCGAGCGGTTTTGATATCTTCGGAATGGAAGCTACCGTCGTGACCGCGCATAATGCACGCACGAACTTGATCAGGATCTGGCAAACACCTGTCTAATCCTGGAGGCATTGTCAATGCGGTTCGTTCGAAGTCTATATTGGACGTAAGGTCGCCCAGAACCATACCTTTAAAAGGGAATGTAGGTTTCATTTATCAGCCTCTCTAATATAATTTTTCTCTTCGGGATAGCACTCCGCCAGGGCTCGAAACACGAGTCTCCAAACGGAGTAGCTTTGTCTAGGGTAGTCGAACACTTCGCCTGCCCTGGCGGGTTGAACTTTACCTCGTAACATAGAGATCATTGCACTACTCTTACGCATTACACGTACACGATAGTTTCCGCGTTTCGTATCCCCACCGATGTTATCTATAACCATCTGACCGATGGTCTCTATCTTGCCTCCGATGGCTGAGTGCAATTCTACTTTAACTACTAGCATGTTCTTCAACCCACTTACCGTCCACATTTCCGTAAGTCATCTTTACTCGATGTCGAAAAAGGTGGTAGTAGATAATTATACCTTCGGGATGATACGGACTGTCTTTGTGCTCGTTCCATAACGACATGAACGCATCGTCCACTATGGCGTCGCTATACGCACCGTTATACAACACCCGTACTTGCTCAACGCAGTCCGGTAAAGTTTCTATCGGCCTATAAGTATTGAATAGAAAAAGTTTCTTCTCTGATAGTTGGTGGGGATTCTTTTGAATACCCAGCCCAGCCCACTCGCCATAGTGACGACCATTGCCAAGTGTTACAAGAGCTTCTGCATTGCGTTCAACCCACCCTGCGAAACCGTAGTTGTCATCCTCTGGCGTTATGAGTCGCTTGCGAGACTGAACACTAACAATTTGACCGTCGTGGATATTGATACAGGCATTCGTACCATCCATCTTCTCAGTGATTGTTATGGTGTTAGTCTTCGCCCTGGGTATTTTAGGCCAAGCTTTAAATTCTGTTGTGCTAGTGTCTTCTTCAATCATTTTATCTGACTCCAATAAGTCTTGAAACGCTTTATCTAAACGGTTATTGTGGATTTTATCCCCGTAACTGTGATCATATTCCCAAGGGTCATCGTCCCACGGATCTATCATTTGATCTATGTGCCAGTCCGCAATTTCACCCATTGTTATCCTCCAGAGGACAGTGATCAGGTATAACCCCTGTGTAGTAAGCTATAGACCCCGACATATGAGGGTTATTACCTACCGTGTAAGGGAGTGTCTGGTCACCCATGCGACACACGGGAATGTATCTCACTGTACCGAAAGCCCCTCGATGATCTTTATGGGGGCAATCCTCACAACTCTTTATTACTATCTTCTTGTTCATTTAACCTGTCCCACGCTTCCGCGCTAATCGTTATAGGTTTTTCATTTAATAATCTAACAACATGTCCATGCGATTCGTATGCCGATTGCATATACATAAACAGTGCTCTGGTTATTACGTCTCGCCAGGGGTATTCTCTGGGATTCGCTACATGTGTTTTTATCGCATTCATGAGTAGGTAATGATTATTATCAAAAGCCCACTTATGCATTTGTCCTGGATTCATGCCTATGAACTGCTCTACAGTTATGTTAATTTTATTCATCGCCATACCAATTCCTCTCACCACCATTAGCAATTCTGAATATAACCTTACCCTGTTCCATGTCGTAAACGTGAGCCCAATCAATTATCATTCCGCCGTACATGATAGGGGTCTGCTCAGTTTTCTCCCCTAATCGATCACAAGCACACACGACGGCATGCTCTTTGTCGTCAGTAGATGTATAATAATCGTACATCCCTCCGCTAGGATAGAATTCAGATCCTGCAAATATTAAATAGCGTTTCATTTCCCATACTCGTTTAAGAACTCAAACAACTCGTCTTGCGTCTCTGCGCGAGATGCTAAGGCCATAGCTACTCGTTGTTCGATTGAGTTTCTGATAACGATTCGGTTGACGCTGACGATATCAGTTTGTCCCTGGCGGTGGAGTCTTCCGATAAGCTGCTGGTAGAGTTCAAGACTCCAGAACATGGAGTACAGTACGAAAGTGTTTCCGCCGTACTGAAAATTGAGCCCGTGCCCGGCGCTAGCTGGATGTATAAGGAGTCGTGGGATTTCTCCCTTATTCCAGGCTTCGATTTGGGAGCCTTCTTTATCCAAAACTTCCCATTTCGGAAACTTAGCCGTGATCCTTTCGAGATCCGACTGAAACCAGTAGGCGATAAGAAGTGGATAGTCACAGGAATCGTCAAGCTCTTCGAGAGCATCAAGTTTAGCCTTATGGACGGGCGTCCATTGCTTTTCGTAATCAGGATCTTGAGGATCTCCGACGTAGCAGGCCCCATTACTGAACTGCATGAGTTTATTAGCGAGCGCTCCAGCATTTGCAGCAATAATTTCTTCGTCGATTCCATCGTTCTCAACCTCTAATAAAAATTCTGATTCCAAGGTCTCCATATCAGCACGTACTTTGGCTGGTATGTCCACCACTATATCGTTCTGCACCAACTCTGGCATATCCAAATGATCTTCGGGGCGCATAACTTTTGCAATATCAGCAATCGATCTATATACGTTCTCCGCAGAGCCAACTGTGGGTTCCCATTTCTGGTACTGTACCCCAGGAGGTGCTTCGTTTGACATATAAGCTTTTCTGAAGTGAGAAATACGAACCCCTAAACGCTTACCTGAGTCCAGAAGTTTGACCTGTGACCATAAATTCTCCACCCCACTGGCGGCTGGAGTAGCAGTCAGACCAAATATTCTCTCTACAGGACTACTTATCTCATGCAACACACCCTTGACAGTCTTCGTGTAATCACAGCAAATCTCTTCCATCGTTTTAAATCTGTTAGATGTTGATGATTTAAACATAGAAAACTCATCAAATACGATAGTATCGAAAGGCCAATCTATATTCATATCTTTCAATAGGTCTACTAACCATTCGAGATTCTCAGGGTTTATCGTGCAAATACCGTGATTGAATGCCAATGACGCCAGGACGGCAGATCTTCTCTGCTTAGGAGTTCCCACTGCTCGGTATACCGATAAGTGCTTAGTGTGTGTCCAATTCTTTGATTCCTCGTGCCATACAGTATTGGCCACACGCTTCGGTGCAATGATTAGTGTTCGTTCCATATCCCCGAATGACTGCAGTTCAGCTAACGCAGTCAAGGCCATTATGGTTTTACCTAAACCCAGACCGGCCAGTAACATGCTTCTGTCATTTTCGATCAGGAAGCCAGTACCGTCGTGCTGGTAGTCGTGCATGTTAGAAGGTTTAAGCATATTATGGCATCGAATCTATAACAATTATTGCGAGTATGGTTATGACACACATTATCAGAAAAGTATTCATGAGAATGTGCAGAAGTTAATCACGTCTTGCAGGAGAAAGTAGTACTTAAAGTCTCCCAACTCGGCCATGATATTGCCAGTCACGTCAGTTAGTGATAGCCCAGAATCTTTACGATCAGATACTATCTGGCATGCCAATGCCATCTTCTCTTGTGCAGGCATGTCTCCGGCTGGATCATTTGTTACTAGTGGTATCATTTTCTATTTCCTCGTATCGGTTATGTATAACTATTACTGTTTCATTATCGTCTGCTAATTCATACGTAGGCTCACAATCACAACGACTCTCTACTAAGCAATCATCTCCCGGCCCTATGTTTATAGTATGCCCCTTTTCATTAGGTAGAACATGGGTACAGTCGCCAATTTCATATCCAAAAGTTACAGTAATCCAATGACTGTTAAGTACGTCACTCAAAGGTATGAAATCCCCATTGAGAGTTGCTTCTGCTATCATGTGTGCCATTTGTTTTGCACCCAATCGTAGGCGTCTTTCGGGTTATCAAACCATTCGCATTCGATACCCGCTCTATTTAACGTTCTCTGGCGAACTGTCTGTAGTCCCCGAGGTTTCGATTTACCTTTCTTCACTTCGATCAGGAATACTCTGCCGTGACCGAAACAGAACAGATCAGGATACCCTGCGATACCTACTATCTGCATTTTCAAACACCAATACCCAAGAGATCGCAATCCCTCTCGGATAGTAGCCTGTACTTTACCCTCTGGTGTTGCCATGATCTATGACCACAACCATACCCGCAGGAGCATTGACAAGTTCAAGGCTGACATTATTATACAGCACTTTACCTTTAGTTATCTGGGTAGGAGGCATCGGATACATTGTTATATCCTCAATAATAGTGGCTCTTAAATCTCTCCACTCGGCATCCCCTAAAAATATCTTATCGATTGTAATCCCGAGATATTTATAGTATGTAATAATGGAATCCAAAGTCTCTAATATCATTCTGTCCACCCTATAGAATCAAGTATGTTTTTAGCTTCCCTAATGTACCATCCTCGCCATAGATCTTCTGGGAATTGGTACGGTAAATCTAAAGCTAGAACTCCGTTCATTGTGTTAGGTACGTTGTTACCGCTCTTGATGTAGGTCATAGGCAGACGAAATTCTTTACCTATATACCATCTCACAGAACCCCCTACGTCTTGCATGTCGTATTCACATCCTCCTGCTACCTTGCGTAGGAATACAAATTCTCTGATATCATCGCATTCGTTTATAACATCGGCATAGTGGCGTCCGCCAGCTACGTGCTCCATGACAGCCTGGCCCAGGATATGTGCGTTAGGCGCTACGTCCACGATACCGATACCCATGTCAGCGAATGTGGCTTTACCTTTGTACGTTCCGTCCGGCTTCACTGCGAAGTAGTCGTTCACTGATCTGTTGTAAATACCTTTATAGTCAGTGCGTTCGAGCACGAGATCGGTAAGTTTCTCCCATTCGCCTATTATATAATCGAATGCAGTTTCATCGTTTTTGTTAAATCTGCACACAATTCCGTCGGTGTTGGCAGACACTACGGATACCCCACTCATCTCCATCATTTCAATAAGCTTGAGCAACAGTAGTTGTCCTGTAATGGTCGTATGAATCAAAAGACTTGGCGCGAAGAGTGAGCTAAATTTATTACCAAACTTTCCAAACGATGAATTGATTACGATCTTTAGTGAGTCGGCCACGGTCTTATCGCCGCTTGCTTTAGCTGCCAACCTAGTTCGAACGATACCGCCGTATACGTCCAAAAATGTCTCCGCGTCGTATTGCGGAGGCGCGTATTTATTATTCAATATCATCATGGGATAGAAGCTCGCAACGTCCACATCGCATAATACTTCATCATCCCCGACGGTAATGGACCGTTTAGATTCCTGACTATGCAATCCGCCTACACCCATTTTGTATGTAGTGCCGTAAAACTCAAAAGGTTTCAGCATGACATTAGGAGGCTTCATCTTACCATCGTTACCGATCTTGAATGACATACCATCAGTTATGTCCACATGCATAGCTTCCAAAACGGGATCTTTAAACCATAAATAAGACGGGGAAGTGTAATGGTATTCGTCCTGAATCTCTACATCCTCACCGCGTACAGGAGTAATACCCGCCCTTTTCAATTCCAATTTAATTACAGACTCTGCTATCTGGGCATCTGATTTCGAATACATGTCTATGCCGTACTGTTTAGTCAACGCTTGGCGCAGTACTATCTGAGGTCTTTGATCATGAAATATAGCAGCAGTGGCATCGCAGTCGTTTTCGTTATAGGGACGCAGTATGTTCACGTCGTCCATAGTCAGAGACTTCCACCAGGGGATTGGCAATTCTTGAAGCTTCCGAAAACCTATCCTGGCGGCATACATTTTCAGACTATGAAATCCTTTGGGGATATTGAATAAGTCTATCTCTGTCTTGGCTTCGTATCGAATCAATCCGAACTTATTTCTGAAATTGTCCCATCCTCGCCAGGGTAATAGAGGATGCTTATCAGCAACGCAGGCTTGTGACAACTGGAACAACTCATCATTTGTCAGCTGTGATAGATATCCTGATACCATAAAGTTATCGTAACGCATGATGTTGAAGCCTATGAATGTGGAAGCTTCCATGAGGTCGAGTAGAACGTCTTGATCAACGCCTATTTCTTTATCCTCGAACTTCTCAAACATATACACCTCGCCCGTGTCCAAATCTTTACAACAGCAGCTAAAGTAATTTGGATAGCACTCTACGTCGAATGTGAATTTCATTTTGGCCCCTGCTTTGGTTTTCTATGGATATTCCAATAACCACTAGCTTTTATTCTCACTCTGACCCGTCCGTTCTTGTCACTTACGAACTCCACTAGAGCTTCATCGCTTATCTGAATGACATCTCCGGATGCCATGATCGCGGCTATTGTTTTTCTAGCGCCTGCCATTGTCTGTAATTCCTTACGAATATATTATTGTATCGAAGTCAGCCTCAAGTTGTCGGGCCGCTCTGTTGTATGTTTCCATACAGAATTCAGGTACTCTGTGTAATCCATGCGTGAAAAATAAAGAATACCCTAAAATTATTCTGATAGCGTGTACGTCAGTGATACTTAATTTAGCGTCATGCGTGTCTAGCATTATATCCAGCGCTTCGTGATATCTAGGGAAACGCCTTTTCATTCTTTGCATTATGTCATTTGCGACTATCGCTTCCATGCCATAGCTTTGTAAAATTAGGACTGTACTTCTGGGTATTAATAGAAATGAGTCTTCTATGATATGTCTTTCCGCCATCGTTCTGGCGGAAAGACGAGTACCAACAAGGGGGCTGAGATCAGCCCCACTGTTAGTTATAAGCGACAAATTAAATGTCTGCTTCTGCATCAACGTCACCTAATTGATCAAGCATTTCGGTCATGGAAGCGCCACCGCCGTTACCTAGGCGTGTACCGTCTTCTACGAAGCGAATAAGCATTATGTTAGCTCTGCAGTGCTTATACTTGGTAGATGTCCACATTGATACGATAGCGTCGACCTTGCAGCCAGGATAGAAAATGCCGTTACCTTCCTCGGAACCGTCTTCCTCGACAACCTGAGTGTTTGCTCGGTCAATCGTGTTGATTCGCTTAGGTCGGCGGTTTTCTTTGGGGCCGGTAGACCCCCCTTTGACTTTAATAGCCCAACCGTCGAAGTCTACACCGTCGTTTTCTTCAGTAAGGGTTATTTCTTTGATGCAAAAACGCTCAGTCTTTTCCGGATATCCGCGAGGAAGTTTCTTCTCAGATCCGAACTCCTCGATACCTGCGGCCAAGCCAGCAGCTACCAATTCGTCGTACTTTTCTTGGCTATCAAACAAAAGTACAGCACTATGCTGAGGATTGTCTGTGGGTTCCCCCTCAAACAATTCCGGAGTGTAGATGTTTGGATAGCTTAAGATTGCGCCTTTAATTGCGATGTTGTGCGATGTTGCCATTGTGTTTCTCCTGTTAAAAAGTATATTAAGTTTCGTCGTCCAGATCACTTATCATGCTTTCAAGTGTATCCAATGCTGGTCGCTTGTCGGACGAAGACACAAGCGATGGTTTACCCGGATTCTTTCTAAAACAGTCTCCGAGCAGGTTGTCGAAATTTTTAGCTCCGACAAACTTGGTTAATTCTGTTACGGATTTTAAGGCAGGCTCCTTCCAAGCCGCCTTACCCAGTATAAAAGCAACCTCTTCGGGAGATATACATGTGTTGCTACCTCTACCCTCCACTACTTTTAATGTCTCTAGTTTACCCTCTTCGGCGATAGGTTTCAAGTGAGCTTCGACACGTTCCATCCATTTTTTAGCAGCGCCGAACAATAAATACATTTTCGCCAGGTCTTCCAAGTCGTATATACTCGGGTCCATAGAATCTTTCGGTAGTTTCTTATTTATCTCAACCATGTCAGAAGCCTTCGTGTCACTGTATTGGTCCAATTCATCGATTAATTTTAACGTGTCTCGGGCCATTAATTCTGTCGACTCTGTACAATATTCAGTACCAAAAACCGGACACCATTGGCAAGCCTTATCGCTCGGGGTCCTGGTGGTATCCCCCCTACGAATTTTCTCTACAGCCTTCGTAGCACGGACGATGAATAGCTCTATTTCTCCTGGGTTATATACCGCGTGTTGGATACCCCCTGGAACACGGGGCTGATAGATGTGGCCTTCAAAACTATGCACTGTGTAACCCATTTCGTTAATCATCTCGCAGGCACCCACAAGGTACAGCAGCAATTGAGTGTTATCCTCTGCAGCCACTTCTCTCATGCCGTACTTCAGATCAATTAGTAGCAGAGTATTAGTCTCCCGTTTGAATATGATTATATCCGCCGTGCCATAAATAGCTTCATCAATTTCATTCATGTAAACACGTTTTTCTACCAACAGTAAATCATCTTCATCCTTATGTCGCATGACATATTCTTTGAACCCCAGAGCATGGCCTTGAATTTCAATCCATTCTTCGTCTGTCAGTGGTTCATCGTCCTCATGCATATTCGCAGAGACAATAGCGGATCTATCTACCGGCTTGTCCAATATCAGGCACTCGCTGACTTCGTGCGCGATAGTACCCACGCGAGAATGACGACTACCGTCGCTTTTCTTCGGGTATTTCTTTTCGAATATAGGGATTATTACCTGAGATCCTACACAGGTAAGCCACCTGGCGGAACTCGAAGGGGATAGGCTAGCATGCGCCCTATCAGAATGATTTATAGTCGTGTTAGTCATAATGGTATCTCTGCAGTTACTGTGTGAATTATACCACTACCTCCGCAGGCAGGGCAAGTCCATTCGTTAAATGATATGTCACCAAAATCTGCATCGTTACATTTACCAGTACCTCCGCAATTTTGACATTTTATATCATTCAATTCTGTCTTTAATTCGTCATATGTTTTAACTGTCATTGTCTGTTTCTCAGTGTAGGTGGAGTTCCGTCGAGAATCGAACGTCGAAAGGTAATTACTCCCTGTCGCCAGACCGGTCTCCGTTGTTAGGATTAGGCGGGGGATAGGGTGCGGCCTATTTGTCTCCCCCCTAACTGCCACCTTTTACGCACCGGCGTGGACTACCGGCCAACTGCAATCGTTGTTTGGTTGCGGAGGAGGGATTCGAACCCCCGACCTTCGGGTCATGAACCCGACGAGCTATCCTCTGCTCCACTCCGCGTTAATTAGGATGGATGAGGGGCCCCTTCGATTAGATCCCTCATCCGGCTACGTTTCGTCAAGCCGGTGTAGCAGACCGGATATATACAAGAATCAATTATGAACACGGTATTTTATCTAAAGTTATTGCCCCGTTTGCGGCCAAATTCCGGCAAGGATTTTATATGTCGCCGTCTGTATCGGCTGCAAATTCTGCCTCTACTAGTGCGACCACTTCATCACGCATATCAGCTGGTACTTTCTCAGCTGTGAAACCGATATTACTGAGAACACCCTTAAGTCGTTCTATATAATTGTCGTTTCCGCGCCCCATGTCAAGCAATAATTTCTTAAAAGCTTGCGCTTCCTTAAGTTCTGCGGCTGTTGGTTCTTCACCGTCGTCCTCAGTATTAGCAGGCTCTTTAGCAGGCTCTTTAGCAGGCTCTTTAGCCGGTTTCGATGCCTTAGCAGGCTCTTTAGCCGGTTTCGATGCTTTAGCAGGCTCTTTAGCCGGTTTAGATGCCTTAGCAGGTTCTTTAGCCGGTTTAGATGTCTTAGCAGGTTCTTTAGCTTTACCTGCAGCAGCTTCCAGAGCGCTTGTGTCTGTTGGTTTACCCGAACTGTTCTTAGCCAACACCTCAAGCGCTGTAGCTATACGTTCAAGGTTCTGTTCAATCGTGTTCATCTTGTTCCTCATCTGGTGGTGTCAAGTTATTGTACTTCGATATTATAGCGGAGTGATCCCCTCGTGTATACACTGCATTAGGACCACACTGTGAAACGAATCCCAAACCGGCTATCTTTTTTCTACCGGCTACTGAGAACCCCGAGTTAATTAAAAACTTAACTATCTCTTGACGGAGTATACGCTGACTTCTAACCTCATCGCCTCCGGTTTCTTTAACATAGTTCGACGCTACTTTTCGTTGTAATGCGCTAACCTTTACAATCTCATGGTTAACGTATTGGTTTTTGTCACTGGACATGTCCGAAAAAGTATCATCTATTACAGAAGCTAGCGAGATAGCCCCGCTAGCTTGCTTTTCTCTATCCATGACCATAGACCTATTAACATTAAAGTCTGTTAAATCAACCGCATCGAAAAATGCCGCCAGGCGATCAGGATAATTGTCCAAAATGTCTACATAATCATCAAAAAAGTCCTCTCTGTTGCGGCCTAAAAGATTCTCAAGCTCTGCACCTGCAGTATTACCCCTGCCGCTAGGGTATATATTTCGTATGTCGAAGTGTGACCAGCGTCGACCCCCTTCACCGTTCAATACATTTCGGTTATTGCTAAACAAAATGTAACTTGAATGGTACGGTACGTTTTCCTCATCGTTAGAATTCTTAAACGATACCGGACCAGCCTTTGACGTAATGGCAGATTTTAAACTAGTCAGTATCTCAGCTGATCGACGATCACTCAGATCGTCAAACTCATCAATGATTTGCACCATCTTCTTAGCTGACACATAACTGTTAAAATTTGCCTGTTGCATTGTTTTCTTATCTAATCCTTTTACATTGGACTCTCCTAGTACAGCCTGTAATAGCGCTTGCGTTATAGACTTGCCTATGCCTTGTGCTGCAGACGTTATGCATAGCGCGTGATAGATTCTATCTCCTGGCCTCTGTCTCAGATGACCCAAGTATTGAAATAGAAACTGTTTAACCTCTGGTCTGCTGTCTGACAGTATATCAAAATGCAGATTAAGAATTCCGTTAACTCGCGCGTCTATCGGATTAGATAGTGGGTCGAATTTATCATTCGGACTAATTACATGCCAGTCTGTGTGCCTAAACACATTAATGTAATAACCGTCAGCTTTCTGTACCAGTTGTCCAGAGTCTTTAGGTGAATACACAAAGTCGTTAGCGACTCGTGGCCTCTTATAGTCTTTAAATGACCGCATGGTATGCCGAAACGTGTAAGGTACCAATTGATTATTTAATCTACCGTACTCCTGTGTAAAATTATCGTCCATATACTGCCCCGTTCGAATTATACCGGTAGACAATTCAAAATAATTGCTGGTGGGAGCAATGTACACAAAATTATTAAAGAAAAAGTTCTTTCTCTTGTCGCTATTGTCGATAGATCGCAAGTCAAACTGAGCGTCGCTCTGAGTTACTGTAATATCATACAGACGTTTTTTCGCTTCTATGTATGCCTTGGCAATGTCTTTGTTTATACCTTTTAAGAATCCCGTCGACGCCTGTTCCGCTACATGCACTCGCAAATTATCCAGAATGGCACCTGTCTCTGCAGTACGTATGAGTTTCGCAATGATTCTAGTTTCATTGTTTATACCTCGGGACACTTCTCGGTTCAATACCTTGCGTAGAGTCACCCCTTTCAGCGAAGGGTTCTCACTGAATGATTGCCATTTGGAATGCATCTGCGACGGATCATATTTAGAAGACTTTGAAGACCAGTCATTCCATAGCTGCTTACCTTTACCGAAAGTCTGGTGATGGATAGCCATGCCTGTTTCTAGCCATTCGTTGTATTCCATACCCTCAGCTTTGACCACATCCAGTACTGTCGCCAGATAGTACGATTCATCTATCCCCTTGGGAGGTAGCACAGGTACGTTCGTGCTACCCGAAATAATCTTGTGTTCCTCGGCAGCGTCTATCAAAATCTCATCTGGGATATTGACAGCTGTAGCTGTGTTCCCTGGACCTCTGTAATGCACGCACTTCATATGCTCTGCATTGGATTCATACACCGTAGGATAGAACATCGGTTGCGAGGGTATACGCGAGTGTGGATCAATGTCTAAGCCGTAGTGGCGTGCCACATAATCTATAGCGAAACGATATTCACTTATATTCAGATTGCGAGGGGCGTGCATAATAAAACGATAGCCTATACGAATACCCTCTTCACCTGTCTTTTCGTCAAGCACAACTACCTTTTCTGGATTGTGGCTGGCGGTTGTATAGCATATGAATTCTATATTGTCGGACTTCATCTTCTCCAGCGACTTCCGCACCGCGTCTTGCGTTGAATGATCGACATCGAACGCCAGCAAATTTATAGACTTTATATTCTCATTGCTGCGAGACGCACCTTCGAAATTCGCAGGAGTAAAATACAAACCGTCTTTGCTTTCTCCGTCTGCTATGACTCTGTGTCCATTTCTTTTAAACCACGATGATTCTAGTGCAGCCACATAAGTGTCACTACTACCCCTAGCATAGTCACCGTGGGACGTTTCGATAGAAAATAATGTTGTAGCTGCAGTCATATATCAGTACCTGTGAATTAATTGGCAGGGGAGTATATCACAAGTACATTTGTGATTGAAGTCTCACCGCTCTTTTAATCCTATCTTTAGCTTCTTTTAATAGCTGACAAGCCCTTTGATGAGAGAATCCAAAATGTTCCCCGATAGTTTTTAAGTTATCATCGTTTAAATGCATTAGCATTACTTTTACCAGTCTAGGCTTACTAGACAGAGCGTTTACTACAATGACCTCTAACTCCTTTTGGACTATCATGTCCATCTTATCACATTCAATAGTGGGTTCGTCTGCAGTATTAACAGAATCCTCCTTACTATGCATACTATCTGTTACGTCCATCTTACTTAATAACTTACGCATAGGCTTCGAAGACAACTCATATTTAATCACCATAGTAAGATATGTAGTAAGCGCACTAATCTCAGGGTCATAGGTTTTAAGCCTAGTCCAGCAGCCTATCAGACATGTTTGATATATTTCGTCCCACCCATGCAGTACGATATGCCTCTTATAGTTAGTCCGGATAGTAACCTCTATAAATTCCTGCAAATCCTCGTCTGTTATATGCTTACTAATAGTATGCATTATTGTGACTCCTTTTCGGATTGCTCAAACGAATCAATAACTATTATGCTATCTCTGGCGACTTGCGGAGCATAATTGACCAATTCATCTTTTAACAGTTCTTCGGCATGTGAGCAATCAGCGGCGTATACTGCCATACGTATAAACGACCGAATACGGCCTTCCGAATTGTTATATACCAATGATACGTAGTGCGGTATATGATTCTCTCCTTCGCAGGGGTATGCATAATTATCGCAACTTGGGCAGATTCCTGCAGGTATCGTGTCGCCAGGGGTTAACTTTGCGGGTACAGCTTCGACAGGTCCGAGTGCTGCATATACTCCCACCCATCGGCAAGAGCCGCAGCTGCATCTATCAGAGTTGATCATTTTCTCTCCTATCCATAGCAGTGGCCGTATTAGCGGCAGCTATTGCCGAAATAACTTCCCTAGGGTTTTCATGCACATCGATATACGTTTGTTCAGCTATCCGTTTAGACCAGACTATAATGGGTTCTAAAACTTTATTGTTATTGCAGAGTACTTGATACTCCCCATCACTCAGACATTCTGCAGAAAATAGCTTATACACCTCATAGTAGTACATTAATTTATCTGCCCACTTGACTGTGGCATGATCCAAGTCTAAATCGACATGCTTTGCGTAACCTTCCTGCAGCCTATCGCAAAACTGTTTCAATTCCGGTATTGTATTTTTTAATGGACTGACATTATCCCCTGTGACTGCTTCCACGTCGTCATGGTGCAGGGCAGATAGTACCAATTCGGTATCATGGCCTGAGCGGTATTGTATCCCCGCACACAATACGGCGTGCTGCGCAACTGAATACGTGTTTGGTTCGTACCTGTCATGTAAATGACCATTGAAACGCGCTTGCCGAGAAAGACTATTAGCCAGAACGTTTATATTTATATGGTCCCAGTTCGGGTTAGCTAAATCGAACAAGACGCTATTCTGCTTTCCGTTGCTTATTCTAGTTTCAGTTGGTTTACTCATTATATAATCCTAATTCAAGGGGTGGACCGTACACGATCCCATCAGGTCGTTGCATTCTATGTACACGCCCGTTCCGTCTGCAAAGTTTAACGTAACGCCGTTTTGCGATACAATCGAGTCGTTCACATAATTAACAACCTTATTGCATCTGGGGTCGTAAGCTTCTCCGTCAATAAGGACTTTATATCCTTTTTCGTACATAACTTCGTGCAATTCGGGTAGCCCACTCATTCTACCACCCCGCATTCGTAATACTCATAACTATCACGAGTATCGACGCACCCTATATAATAACCCAGTGTCAGAAAACCCAACACTGTAAAAATTAATGGCCAATCTTTCATTAGTTTATACACTCGCTACACGTTTTAATTTAGTCATAATTACTTACGCTCCCGTATCCCCTGTTTAAACATTTTAATGAGTTTCTTACGTGTCTTTTTAAGTTTCTTTTCAGCCTGCGCTATTTCCTCAGAAGTAGCGCTGTAATTGTCACCCGCACAATCTTCTAAGAATAGTTCCAGATCTTCCTCAATAGCCATTAAATATTCTATTCTAGCCGCAATCATTGCGAAACATCCTTTATTGTTATGTCAATCTCAGCAACTACGTAAGTTTCTTTCCCATCGAAGCTTTTATTATATTCGGATTCACCATAAACCTTAATAGCCCAATTTGCCGAATTCTTAGCGCCTGCTATGGTGGTAAATAGCCGTGACTGATTGATTACAACCTTATCGTGATCTGTCCCCAGAAACATACCATCGTCAAACGCAACTATATAGCGTGGTTTTACATTACTCATTGCTTCGCCCACTTCTTAGCCAACTCACCCAACTCTATAAGGTATTCTGCTTTTATATAAAAAGCAGGGTCAGAGGACGGAAATTTATCGTCTATTATTCTATGATCAAGTACCACTCGATAAATGTTAGTTCCTCGCAACTCCATATACCCCCATTGAACCCACTCCCTAGATACAGGCCAGAGCCAAAATACTTTACCCTTGCGGGTTATCTTGAAATGTTTAGATCTAACCTTTTTCTTATTCATACCAATCTCACTATTCAATCGCCAGCTTACACTCTGGCGACTCCACTAATCATGACTTACGTCATACTCTACCAGAAGATCATCTAATGTATCGTGATACTCCTCTATAGTCTCTGATTCATCATGCGCGCTCTGCACTCCTGATAAAAACTCGACAGGTATTTCGTCAGATATCTGTACAATATCTCCATCTACTAATTCCTGTACGTAATAGCCGGGGAACTCCTTAGCTAACCGTATGGCATCGGTCTCACTCACGCACCAGCCAAAAGCACAACGGTTACTTTCTTCACCATCTTCTGCTAAATAATACACGCATCCTTTTGTGACAGTATTCATGCATTTAGTCACTGAATATTGCTTCAAGTGATCTACTACAGCCGCCATGCTGTTTAACTCTGGTAATAATTTAATCATCGAACATACTCCTAATTGCCTGCATGGATTCCGCAGCCTGTTTAATGTGATGGTCGTAAGCAACTGCCCACATGCCCGACTCAGTGTAACCGTAGCCTATGCACTCTCCTTTAAAAAACAATCTGTACTGGTGCATGCCCTCGCCAGTGTCACCCATGAAATACTCATCCACTCTATAGACTCCGAGTGATTTCAGTTCAGCCACTACCCTATTGATAACCATGCCCAACATCTGCATGTAGCTACCGTCTGGAAATGACCCTTCGATATACGCCTGTTGAATGATCAACGTAGGGTTGTTCGGCTCTTCAAATATATGTCTCTTGTTCATTATGCTTTACCTGTGTTGCGTCGTGGCATAATCACCATGACTTCGTTATTATCATTTATAAACGGTTCGATTCTCATAGCGTTGTTTTCGCCATTTAAGAATAGCTCGACTCCCTTTTTGGGGAATACCTTACCGATATCTGCCAGATAATCACTAGACATGCCGATAGATTCTGTAGCCGTAATTCGATCAGGGACTACACGTCTCCAGTCAGGGAACCTACCGTCCACCGTGTCGATGCTCAACAGCTTGTCAGTACCTATGCACTTACAGGTTAAGGTTTTTAAATCTAAAACCACCTCTTCACATTTGGCGGGTATGGTGCCGTTGATTTTGACAATTGTAGGTTTCATTAACTTTATAGGCTTGTCCCATTCAGCATGATAAAGCTTGTGCCCGTCGGTGGCAGTCACGCCAGAGTCTTCAAGCAAGATACCATTCAGATAATATCTAACGTCTCTGCTGGCTTGACACATCATAGCCGATTTAATTAAACGCGCGGGTAATGTAAAACTCATGTCCTGTTCTCCTGCTTATCTGTCGTTGTGTTTAATTAACACGAAATATATACCATGTAGTACCGTCGACATCTATCGTATGCTCGCTGCCGTCATAATGACTAAAATGATGTCCGTATCCATCAGCTGATGCGTAACCATCGACTACTTCATCAATGTTTTTAAGCATCAACTCCCCGAGCAATTCATAAGAACCATTAGTTTGGGCCTTCTCGATTTCATCAACAGGCAAGTCTACAATGTCTGCTATAAAATGGGGCATAAAACAACCCAACACATACGTATCACCGGATAATTCATCCTTCATTATATCGTCTATACTATCCTCGCTGATAAACCTGAAGTTGTCGCAAGTTTCATCATCGTATGATTTACAGTCACGCATGAGGGTAATGATATCGTCACGTCCTATATCTTCTCCTGTCGCTTTAGTTATTTCTTGTATGACCTGATATGCTAATTGTAATTTAGTCTTTTTATTGTCATTCATAACTGTCTATCCTGTTAAGTGTGTTTAAGCTTGTAACCATGTTACGGCAGTCGTTTTGTAAACTAAAGGAACTGCTACGCAAAACTAATCATCAATGACATGTATATGTTCTGTACAGGCTACGGCGCATATGTAGTGTTCCAGTCTGTTTACTCGATGATAGCCTGAACTAATGACTGTGTAACACTCGTCTTCGTCGGGATCGTCCACCTCGATTAATGTCCATACGTGAGCGGGTGTATGCATCAAAGCATGTGCTAATTCGGATGTGCCGGTCATATCCATTTCTCTGGCGTCGTCTTTGTTGTAATCCTCAGTGACAGGCTTAAAGCGTGTACGCCATTCTTCGTATGTAATTTCCATTAGTAGTCATGTCCTAAGTTGAACGGATCAGTGTCCGGTGTTGGATTATAGTTGTCTGCTGAATGCCAGCCTGTAGTGTCTAACTCGTGGCTGGCGGCTATGTCGGCTACGCCAGCTATCGCCAGCGCTATAATGCCTATCAACAGCGGTATGCTGTAAAGCGCTCTTTCGTAATTGTTCATTGTCTCAATGTCTCCAATCCTTCATACACATCATACTCATATGTTTCCGGCTCAGGCCCACTATCAGCCATACTTGGCGTATATACATTGCCTACTGATGCCTGCATTTTCATTAAGTCTGTCTGATCCGCAGATTGCCAGTCTACACTATGCCAGTACGCACCCACAAGGATATCTCCTATATAACAGTAGTGCAGTGTTTCCATGTACCAGATGTCTTCTGAGCTACCAGAGTAATCGCGAACACCATCAGCTAGCATGGCAATGGCTTTCAGTGTGCTAGTGTAATCAAGTGTTGTGTCATTGTTAAACAAGGCACGCTCAATGATTCTATGCAACTGTTTTATTCTGTGAATATTCATATCTCCACCCCGTAGTGCTTGGCTAATTGTCGCAACCGTGCGTCGTAGGCTGGTTTGAATTTAAACTCGATACCGTTATTGTGGGGTGTACCATCGTGTACCGATTGCAGGTCAACCAGAAAATCGATGCCTATCTCTGGCGAGACATCAATCACGTCATTGTCATATAAACTATCGACGGGGGCATTACCCCATTCTTTGACCAAAGCGCCGCAGTCCTCTTTAGAAAGACAATGACCTATTGAGCAATGGTTGCCTCTCCCGTTGTCATACTGACACTCATTTATAGGTGTAGCACACTTGACCTGCTGTACCTTGAGCAAGTGACGTATAATATCGGCTTTAGTTTGTAACTCGGGTAGTAATTTAATCATGTCTTGTATCTTCTGTTTAGTGTGTTTAGTCTGTTAAATGCGTTTAAACGGCTCAATTGCGGTTGTTTGTAATGTATTAGTATTTTACATCGCAGAGCATGTCCTCATACTCTGGATGTTCTGTCTCTATGTCGCTTAACCTACCAGATAGTGCGATACTCTCCGGCGTGACTACTAATATATACTCGTCCGATGATTCAGGTCGCAGGTTTATGAAGTCTCTAACTAAGTTACAGTACTCTTCAAATGTAACATCTTTAGCACTGCACTCTGTAGTTGCTGGATTGTTCATGGCTGGATTGTTCATGGCTGTCTCTCCTGTTTAGTCTGTTACGATTGCAACCGCTTAGGTAGTGTCACGTAGTGTACTTCTGTGGATGCGTCGTGGATGCGAAATGCTTCACAGGCTGACTTCATCGATAGGTAACACTTATTAATTCTGCGACCGTCTTTATAACTCACCGATATCATGTGTTTGTCTTGGTCAGCTGGTGTGGTTGTTAGTTGCGTGGTCATTTGTCTGTCCTGTTTAGTCTGTTTCAGTTGTTATAGTTTAACGGCAACGGCGGCGGTAACTTTAATAATTGGTTCACGTTGTGGGAATGTTGGCGCGTTCGCCAGCGATTTGTGGGCCTGCGGCGATGCCTCGCTGTGGCTGGAAAGTAGGCATTTTCTGAGATTTGTGTAAGCAAGCCTGAAAAAGGGGGTATTTAGTAAGTTTTGGCGTTTTGTGGTATCAGGTTGTGTAGTAGGGTCAGTACGGAGTTGGGGTATTTAGGGGTTTGCTTACTTATGCTTAAGTGGCTGATTCCTCTCTGTTTTAGTGGTCTATTAGTAGGGTAGTAAGTATAGTAAGTATATAAAGAGAGATATGATAAGCTGGATTATAAAGAGTGCAAACGTAGCCAGTGTTATAATACGCTGTAATCTATACAACCGTCAGTGTGAATAGTTTGAAAAACGGTTACTTTGCTACTAAGCTACTAAAGCCTAATGCAGCGCCACTTTCAAAAATGGCTATACAGCAGTAGCTCCCTGTAAGGGTAGATATTGTAGTACAACCATGATACACCACCCTCTGGCGGAATCGATAGCATCCACTGTTATAATAGCATCCCTTTGCTGTACCACTTGTTATAGTTACAGGGTGTACACTCCTAGTCAGTGTCCATTGATAGTGGACAGCCACCGATACTGTACAACTAGGTTACCACCACCGATACCCAGAAACATAGCTACCCCATTCTATAATGAGGCTGTTGTTATAATGTGATCTAGTTATCATTCATGTTATAATTACACCCTACCCTTAGTATGGCTTGACCCCTTATCGTCTCGTGGCGAGGCTTACAGAGCGTCGATGTTTGTGAGTTCATTCACAGTTTAGTAAGGATGAGAAGTAGTTCATCTTTTGAACTGACCTTAAATGTGAGTCAGTCGACTATTATAAAAGGTCGGGGTGGGGGTAGTCGACTCTGAGAGTCGGAGTATAATATTAATACAACCCCTACATCAAACTCGGGAGAATTTTCTGAAACTTTTTTCTATGTTATACTTCAGTAACTATAACAATGGGAGGAACCAAACAATGCCACGAACAAACAGAACCTGGCACATAATAAGTCCAGTAGATGGCCAGACGCACGTAGTCCACGACTTAAAGGAATTCTGCGATGACAATAACCTTAAGTACGCAACTATGTATCGGGTAATGTGTGATGAGACGAAGGGGTCCAGCTGCGAGGGGTTCTATCCGGCGCCCGAGCATGACACGGCTGTATCCGTTTCCAAGGACACTACGCGCTACACGTTATTCAACGAAGGGTTGGGGCTGTGTACATCGCACTCGACATGCAGAGCCACCCTGGCGGAGGAGTCAGGCATATCAACGCAATCTGTCTGGCGGATGATGACAGGCAAAGCCGTTTCGGTACGCGGTTGGCGAATTACCGATGATATTAATGACCCGGCCTTGGGTAATTTAAAAACTGAGGAACCCGTCGCAGCATCGCCAATTAATGATGAATATGATGCCACACCAGATGAGACGACGGATGTACTTGATGTACCGAAGTCTATGATGGATGCTATCGACGAAGCATTGCTACCAGGCGAAGAGGATATATAAATGAGTAACGCAGATTTATTAGCAGCAACAATTGTGATGGGTGTACTGGCTTGTGCCCTAGTAGGTGTTATAGTCTACCGGTGGGGATACAACCGGGGTTTCGACGACGGTTACAGCGACGGATACGCAGACGGTATTCAATCCGGCTTTGACGCGGGGGTTGAGTATATGAAAACAGAAATACAACTGAGGAAACTAAAAAGATGAGCACAATCGATTTAACACCGGCACCTAAAACTGCGTCGCCAGGCGGCAAGCCAGTCATACTTGAGACGCCTGCTAATCCGTTACCGAAGATTATCGGTGTTACGGGTCTGATGGGTAGTGGCAAAGACACGTTCGCGGAAACTCTTCGCGGTCACATGACAGAGGCCAAGTTCAACGTTCGCACGGCAGCCTTTGCAGATCATCTTAAGGATGTTGTTGCGCTGGCTTACGGCTGGGATAGAGATCTGCTGGAAGGCGACACAGAGGCATCCAGGGCGTGGCGTGAGAAAGACGATCCGTTCTGGGGTATAACTCCACGAAGAGTGTTGCAGGAAGTGGGTGTTAAGTTCCGAGACATGGACCCGGACTTCTGGGTACGTGCTGTCGAGAAACGCTTCGAAGACAACCCGGGTATGCATTACATACTTACCGATGTTCGGTTCCCTAACGAGTTCGACATGATTCGTAGGCTGGGAGGTGTTATAGTCCAGATACGCAGAGGCGAGTATCCTGCCTGGTGGAACGAAGCGGTGCGACTGAATAAAATCCAGGCGTACAACGCCAAGCAGACGCTCAACAATAGCCAGCGGGTTAACGCGGATATTAAGATGGCAGGGGACATTGGCAAGTTCGAAAAGAACTACCCCGATATCCATGTCAGTGAGTGGGCCTCAGCTGGGCAGGTCCCTAGCTTCATCATAAACAACGATCAAGACCTGGAAGCGCTCGACACAGCAGCCAAAGGTTTTATAGGACACTACGACGATGAGTAATAGAAACATTCAAGATATATTCCTGCAGGAGCTTGTGGATAAAATTCAGATGGGGAGTAATCCTCACGTGAGAGTACATGAACACTCTTTCAGTATTGTGAAAGATGCAGCACACAGAAATGTTATTATTCGAGGTCTAGTTAATTATGGGGGTATGCCTGTTTATTTTCATGAACTTATATCTGAAGATAAGATGACGGAGGCCATGCACTCCATACATGTTGTCAATGAACTTGCCGAGAAATTCATAGTAAAGAATGGTCTGGCACCTGTTGATGATCAGAGAAAATCTCAAACATCACGGGAAGAGGTGTACCGCGCTATCGATAGTGAGCGCGATTACCAGGATCACGTATGGGGAGACTTCCCGGGATTTGATATCCGACCCGTACAGAACAACATCATAACGATGGATGTTTACATGGATAAGCTTAAGGTCGCATGGACTGACAATCCCAACGATCCTGAAGTGCTCAACATCATTCGCAAGATAACCGCTGTTGGCGTACACGCGATGGAAGTCAACGGCGCACCAACAAGATACGAAGACTAACAACCGCAACACCAATTAAAACTTTAATATTGAGGATTTAAAAATGAAGACTGCACCATATATGGCAACACTAACCGCGCTAACCCTGGCGAACCCGGGGTGGCATTTGACAATGCGAAGCTGTGGCTTCAAGCAATCTACGCTACAATGTCTGGTACGCCAGGGCATGTATAGCTTTTCTGTCAAGCGTGATTTCGATGAGATGACAAGTACCGACGACGATGGCGCTGTATATCTCGACGAAGATAAAGTTAAGTCTTTCGGTGAAGAGATCCAGGAAAACATCGACAAGGCTGAAGAAAAAGCTCAGGCAGACATGGAAGCTCGCGCAGAAGCTGAAGAGGCTGCTGCACAGAAAGCTGCTGAAGAGGCCGAACTCGCTGAAGCTAACGAAGGTATCGATGCTAATGAATCACAAGGTACTGATGACCCGGGCATGTTGGCCTCTATCAATACGCCTGATACAACAGCTACCACTGATACATCGGTGACTAATCCTTTAGATCCCTCACTGGCTCCGTCAGTGGACAATGACTCAGTTACTGTAGTGGAGGCTGCGAATATCGGCAGTGTCAGCGAAGACATATAAACCACAACCCTGTCCCACATGCGGCCAGGTCTTAAGAGTGGAGCCCCGGGGTGACGTGTTTATTGCACGATGCCCTGGTGGCTCCCAAAATAATCCATCTAATGCTAAACTTAACTCTCGACAAATGACCTTTGGTTGTCACGCAGAATTTGGTGAAACTCCAGAAGAAGCAGTTGACCGAGTGTTGGAGCTAGTGTTATAATTTAATTTTTCGCGGAGAAATAATGAAACCAAATTTATACACCGTTGATGGCAACAACTTCATCAACTTAAACCTTGTGTTTGCTGTCAAGCTCGATACATCGGGTACAGGTGCAGAAGTACGCCTAGTGACCGATGGCGGTATGGCTCATCGCATACGATGCAAAAACGACAAGGAGGCACGTGACGTATTTCACCAGATCTGGGAACAATGGACAGGATCTGGTTATACCGGCAGAGCATAGAGCTGCGGTACAACTGATACTCCCCCTACCTGTCCCTGAGAACTCTGGGGCCTCATACGGGTAGGTCGCCGGTACGGTAAACGGACACAGACGACACTGACCCCGCAGTGGACCGCCGTTTACCGTACATGGTGTAATCTTGTGATACAATATCCTCTTTCAACAGAGGAATGAGAAATGGGATACAGATCACTAAAAGACCCTTCCGTAAAGACTGTCCCCGTCCGGGATCAAAACGGCCCTAGTCGTGGCAAAACAGACAACTCCCGTCTGACTGCCGATACCAAACCACCTAAATGCGGCGCCAAGCATGGTAGCAGCGAGAAGTCGTCTGGTCCATACACGAACACGAATTCGAGGGCTGGATAATGGATAGCGCAAAAAAATCAACGGAAACAAAGGAACAGCGTAGAGCTCGACTGAAAAAGGTTGTTGCTCGTGCAAAGGCCAACAAAAAGAATCAGGAACTCCAGAAGACCGGTCGCAAGATCATTCAGAGTGAACTGAAAAAGGCCGGTAAGAAGAAGCCTAAACGCCAGAGCGCGGGTTCCACTAAAACCACAGCAACTACTTCCCGTACCAAAAAGAAATCGGCCCTGCCGAAGTCAAAGGTCGGAAAAACAATTGCTAATCGTTCACGCAAAATAAATGCGGCTGTAAACCGCGCCGGAGGCTGATTGATGTTTAGTAAAGAACGAGTTGCAGCTTTAACGCTGCTGTTATTCTCAAGTCTCATATTCGCTATCGAGTCTGTAGTTATCCCCAGCGATGGTTGGATTGAGTTAGGATCTACTCCTAACTTCGCGATACAGTCTCGCTGCGGTACGGAGATCCTTCTCATGCCAAGCGCGACAGACCCAGGGGCTGCTAATTTGGGAGGGGATGCTTTTATGATAAATGCCCTGGCGGTGTGGATTCAGAATATCCCTACTTCAGATAATTGGTGGGCTCGCTCTGTGAACAGACCCTGTGTCGCTGTATTGGAGAACTACTGATGAAGACTTTTCATAACTCTATTTTTTATGTATTTCTTTCAATCTTATCTATATCCGTAGGGGCTACATTAGTATGGGGTCAAGAAACGGTAGCGATAGGTCCTGTAGGTAGCGACTCAAGCGCTTCCCCTGTAACTATTAGTGTTGTAAATGGTATAAACATAAGAGAACATTCTGATGGCTATGTAGAAATGTGGGGTTCAGCAGCTGGCTCGGCCACTGTGTCATTACCTTTCACTATGGCTAGCGATGACTATGATATACACATAACTGCTATTAGCGGTACTGTTGATAGAACTGTACAGATAAGTAGTACTAGGAATAATCAATTCATCAGCAGAGGGCATGGGGGTACGGCTGTAGCGTTTAGATGGTCAATACGCGGGTATAGGAGTCCTTAATGACGACACTGGCTGTATACGAAGGGTGGTTGATTTCTGATGGTAGGTTTACAGATGAGGGAGAGTTACTTGATGATTCATGCGCGAAAGTCTATAAACGATCCGACGGGTATATAGTTACAGGCGCAGGGGATGGAGCCCCTATTGAAGTATTCATGCGGGGTGATTTTTGGAAAGACATTACCTGGCTTGAGAAAGGAGGTCCGGATTTCGATCTCGACTTCCTTAAGCAATTCAAAGACTGTACTTGCTGGGTTTATCGCCCGGGGGATAAGTTCATATATCAGAGTACCAAAAAGGGATTCGATCCGTTGCCTATACGGGGCGGTTTGGTCCAGGCTATCGGTTCAGGGGCTGCTTATTTCAAAGGGGCCATGACCGCTCTTATTGAGAATAAGAAATATCTGGGATTGAGCAACAAGCAAATGATGCAGGCCGCAATGAATGCGGCCATAGCGAACGATCTTTATACAGGTGGTAAGGTTACTATAACCAGATTGAAATAAGGTTAATACGCGGCATTATTCGCCGCGTATTAACGCTGGGGTAAACCTCTGCCTTCCCACTTCACCGTACTCTGTATGGTACGTAATCACATCTGCAAATCTCTGACTTATATATCCGCCAGCCGATGAGTAAGCGTCATGCGCTGCGATGGTTGGATGCATTTCAGCTATCATCAATTGGGACTCCATCATTTCCTTGTGATGGAAATGGCCGATGTGAACGTAGCGATGCTTCGTAGTTCCGAACATTTCTGGAAACATTCCGGCGATAACTTTATCCAAATCCTTCATTCGTTTCTTATGACCGTGATGATACGCAATCATGGTATCCCCGTGCTTATGCGCTCCGTAGGGACTAGGATTAGTATCAACAGTCACACGAGGTTCGTTTTCATAAAACGCTTCCATCATCTCTCGCATCCATATTGATGCAGACAGGTCGTGGTTACCTTCAGCCATTACGATAACAACCTCCGGATACTTCTTAAGCATTAGAGTGACAATCTGTCGCAGCACTCTAATAGCTACACGCACCACCTTAGCGAAACGTGTGTCCGCATCAAGTACGTGTCCGTGCCCCGGGGTTACTGGCAAGATGCCGTCGAAGTGTAAGAAGTCTCCCAGTTGCAAAAGCATGCCCACCCTGGCGGCAGGCGCATTAGCAACCGACATACCCATAAACTTCATTAAGAATTCTTCAGCCTTTTTTGTATCCCAGCTTTCGCCCCCGGTTTCTTCACCCCAGGCAAGCATGCCCAAATGATAATCAGTTACAACGTGAGTGTTAAGAAGAGGTGCTGCGTTATTCAGAGCGCTTAAACTTTTGGGATCAAACTCTACAGGATCTGCGGGAGGTATGTCTTCACACATGCCTGCAATAATTAGCTTGGCTTGTTCGATTAGCTCTTCAGTTTTCTTATCAGTCTTAACCCACTTGTTGGTAGGGATAGGATCTCCGATAGGCGCCCCGTCCTCATCGTATCGTTGCTTGTAATAGGTAGATTCACCCTTAACAGGTATGGATTCCCCAGGGGTAGCCATACGACCTTCGTCTTGCGCGTCGGCATCGTAGCCATAACGCATAGCATTTTTTCTAATACGTGCGCCAAGTCCCATTACGTTGCGTTTTGAAATACCCATCTTCTCGGCTATGGCTTTGACCGGGGTGCCGTCAAGGTACAGTCCCAGGAATTCACGTTGACGATCTGAGGTGCAGTACTCAAAATGCTTCTCAGTATATGTTCTGTGTCTATTTAAGGAATTGATAGTAATTCTCCAATTGTGTTATTATTGGAACAACCCAACAATATATGGTGATGATAGCATAATGAATAACCCGAACAATAGTATTGGTACGCAAATTGGTCCCAAGACCACAGCTGCGGTAGCCGCAGGGACCACATTTGTAGGTCAGGTGCAGTCTGCTATGGCAATATTCCCCGATGTAGGAGCTATGGACATAGTGTATAACGCACTACAATCCGGTAACTTATCAGCTATCCTTCCCGCTCCCATCGCGGCAGTCATAGCATACATCGCACGCAAGTCCAAATATCAAGAGCCCCTGGCGAACACGACAGGGGCAGACGCAAAAACAGATGATAACCAAATGCTATTAGAGGCGGAAATGGATGATCGGTTTGAAAGAGTATGGGAGGCGATTGATCGACTTCGTGAGGACATGAATGAAAATGAAACCTCTAATGATCATGCCTATGCAGAGCTTAGTAGGCAAGTGGCGCAGATGCAAATACCTGCCTCAGAAATGGGATACACTGATAAATCTATCCTAAATACTCACGGCAGGCGTATAGGTGAATTAGAGACTAAGCTGAGGCATGCTAACTCTAATTTCGCAAATATAGGATCTCGTCTGGATGAATTGGAAAATTCTTCAGAACCTGTAAAAATAATAACTGATCCTCAAATAACAGGACCTGTGATAGGGGAGGAGGTAGAGTTTACCGATAAGGAACACGAGCAGCGTGCAGAGGGTGTTGACGACAAAGTAATGGTATTGTCGAACCGTGACGACCAGGAACTTCTGGATGACCTTCGCCAACTCATTAAGACCTTACCTAAGCGAAATTTCCGATTTAGCAAGAGATCGGAAGGAAATTTCGATAAAGTCCCTGACGAACTAGTTAATATTTTTCGGGAGGTGTTAAAAGAGACTCCGTTTGATTTTGTTGTCACACGAGGATTTGCCACCAGGGAAGAGCAGGCGGCTCTGATGCGAAAACAGCCCCGCGTAACCTGGACTAAAAACTCCAGACACCTCTACGGCCTGGCGTTGGATATAGCCATATTTGATGAAAATGGCGAGATTACATGGAAAATGCCATACTATGTTATAGTGGGCGAGATTATTCAAAGAATCGCACAGAGACACGGCGTGGCTGTTACCATAGGAGCAATCCATTGGAATAAGGATGGACCACATACTGAACTCAAAAAATCAGCGTATCCTGACGATGGTTCCAAGAGAATCGATGATCCTTTCAACTTATAAATTGGAGACAAAAATGAAAAACTTATTAACAATAGCATTCGTAGCACTTACCGTGATTTTAACAGGCTGTTCCACATTAGGTGGCGTTGCTAATAAACTGACTGACTCGGAACGATTGGAGCAGGTTGCATTCGGACTGGATGTTGTATTTCTGGACAAAGAGTTTGAATCTGCTAAAGAGGCATTGCTGTTTAACAACTGGACTGACGACGAGCGCGTAGCAGTGGTTGAGCGTATTGAAAATCTACAAAGACTGAAAAATGGCACAGACGCTTTGCTTAAGGGTAGAGTCGAGGGTGTGCAATATGTGACAACTCCCGGTGCGTCATTGAAATTGTTAGACGATCTGTCTGAAAATTACAATGCTCTACGTAATCTTTACGTAAACTACTTGGCTAGAGAAGGTTTACCCGCCGATCCCGAACTAGTTGCGTATAATAATTCGGCAGTGGATGTTCACCAATCTATGGTAGAGTATGTAGTCGACGAGAATAAGGGTATAAAGGTCAAGGACTTTGAAAACCTATTAACCTATGTTGCCCGTGGTTTTATATTGTATAAGACGGGTGGTGTGGGTATCTAATGCCTGGGTATACTCAAGGTTACAAGTACCGATCTGAGGGGGACATTGCAGTTCAAGTCCCCCTTGAACTTCTTGAAGGGAATATCGAAGTCGATGCAGGGTGGGCTAGAATTTATAGACCATATGCCAATGCACCTTTCGCATGGTTATGGATACGTGATGGATATGCGTGGGACGGAGCCAGTGGTCCGGTAGTTGATAGACCTAGTAACATGTTACCGTCGATGGTCCATGATTGCCTATACCAGTTAATGAGACGGGGTTATATTGGCAAACAACTTCGACATATTGCAGACAGACTCTTCCGGGACATGTGCCACGAAAGAGGTGTATGGAAGTGGTTGTCCAACGTATACTTGCAAGCTTTAAAACAGTACGGTAGAAACGCTGCCGAAAATCCCAGAACAATTCACGAGATGAAATGAGTAAACAGTTATTACCAAGCGAAGCTGCAGAAACTATGTCTCTGCAGGAACTAGAAGATCTTGCCTTGAAACATATGGGGGATGATCTGCATGTAATAAGACATCGAGGGCAAGTAGAGATAGCTCGTGAAATGAGAGCCGTGGCGACCTCGAACATAGCTGACATATTATACGAAGATGCACGAGGGGTTGTTCGTATGAAACCCCTGAGTGAGTTACCACGCCACGTTACCGCTGCCATAAAGAAGATAAAAATAAAACGCGATAGGGTTAGAAAGAAAGCTGTCGTGTTCGATGAGAACGGAGAAATAGAGCCTCAACATGAGGACATGACAGGGGAAGTAGTAGAGCTGGAGCTATGGGATAAGAACGCCTCGCTGGATAAACTCATGCGCCACTACGGTGGATACGAGGAGGATAACAAACAGACTGCTCAAGGTGCGTCAGCTAATGCAGGGGCTGATCTCGATACTCTTCTGAGTGTTATAGGGGGCCAGGGTTTACCGCAACTAGCAGCGCCCGATCTTGAAAATGAAGAAGACGAAATACTACCTGGCGAAGAAGATATCTAATGTCAAAAGCAAGTCCAAACATAGGTAAGCAGGCGCACGAGCACGGGTTAGATGTCCCTCTCGAAGAGAAGATGCTTAAGACTAGTAATCTAGCCGATAGACAGTGGCGCCTCAATAATTTGTATCATGTGTTGAATGAACAGCGTGACCTTGTAAAGTTTGGTCTGCGACCTCTGCAGAAAGACTTCTATTCGAATTGGTGGTGGAGAAACATACTGCTAAAGAGTCGACAAATAGGTGGATCAACTCTAATCCAGTTGACCGGATTGGACGGCGCAGTATTTATCCCCAATTTCAAAACAGTAATTATATCTCACAAAAAGGATTCGGCTGCGGATCTCTTGGAAGAGAATGCGCTACTTCCTTACATGAATCTTCATCCTGAGATTCGTTCTCGTGTAAAGCTGGTAGATAACAACAAAACAACTCTCACATTCAGCAATGGATCTTCTGTCGAGGTTACTAACTCCGGACGATCTGGTAACGGTAATTTCCTACATATATCCGAATTTGGATATATTGCTGCCAAACGTCCTGATATAGCCAGGGAAATAATCGCAGGCACATTGCCCGGATTCCACCAGGGGGCAATGGTGTTTATCGAGTCTACGGCGGAAGGTTCTGACGGACAGTTCTATGACATGTGCCAGGTGGCTCAGAACATGCAGCTGCAGGGTAAGCGATTGACCGAGATGGATTTTAAATTCCATTTCTATGGTTGGCAAGATAGGCCGGAAAACTCGGTAACCACTGAAGAGGCTGAATATGTAGATATACCTCCCAGGCTCCAGGTATACTTCGACGAGATAGAGCAGAAAGAGGGGATTATCACTACGCCGGAACAAAAGGCTTGGTACACGGTGCAGGAACGAACCCTGCAGCAAGATATGAAAAAGGAACAACCCGCCACACCAAAGGAAGCATTTGAGGCCAGTGGGGAAGGTAAGATACTTGCTCTGCAGATGGCTCAGATGAGAGAAGACGGTCGAATAACCCAGGTTCCAGCGGTTGTCGGCAGACCTGTGTATATCTATTTTGACTTAGGGTTGAATGATGAAACTGCAGTAGGATTCTTTCAACAGCAAGGTACTGGATGGAATTGTATAAAATACATGGAAGGTACTGACGATGGTCTTATTGAATGGGTTCGTAGAATCCGCGAGATAACAGCTGACAAACGATGGAACGTCGCAGCGTGGATTGGTCCTCATGATATAAAAAAGCGTAGCGGTGCGACAGGGGATACGATATGGGACGAAGTGTCATACGCAACAGGTATAAAATTTAAAGTTGTGCCCAGGGTATCTAATAAGAAAGTCTCGATTGACAAGCTTCGTAACAATATGAGTTTGTTGAGATTGGACGAAAAAGAGTGCGAGAAACTTATAAAGCATTTGGATAAGTACCGGTGGGAATTCGACGACATTCGAGCGGTATATCGTGATAAGCCGTATCATGGTCCAGAGTCAAACGGGGCCGATATGCTACAGACTTGGGCTATGTATGTAAGTAGTGAACAGCGCCACGACGAGTTGCTGGCGATGGGTAGACCTGACCGCCACGGACCATCACAAGGAGGTCACGCAAGATCTCCTTCCAATAACTCAATGCGAGGGTTCATGTAGATGCCTCATTCATGCCCAGAAGCTCGCAAGGCTTATCACAGAGAATATGCCCGTAAGAATAGAGAAAGAATTCGAAAGCATAAATCTAAGTGGAATAAAAATAACACGAAGTACTTCAGGGAGAAATATCATAACGATGTGAACCATAGGTTGGCCGCATCAGTTAGAAACAGATTGAATAGAGTTATTAGTTCCGGTAGGGCTATGAGACACTTGGGTTGTACTATCGAAGAACTAAAGTTATGGCTAGAATCTCAATTCGAAACAGGCATGACATGGGATAATAGATCGGAATGGCATATAGACCACATCTTACCGTTAGCGGAATTTGATTTGAGCAACTCCGAAGAACGAGACGTTGCCTGCCACTTTACTAACTTGCAACCCTTATGGGCTGCAGACAACTTAGAAAAAGGAACACAATTATGCAAATAGAAATGACAGATGCGCAAATAATTCAGGCCATGACGGGATTAATGTCTGCCCTTGCCTGGCGAGATCATCCCGCATTAGACAATTCGGATATTCGCCCCCATCTAGTGGGGGATACAGGATGTTGGGTAGATCCCGATATCCAGGGTGATGAAAATGGCCCTGCGGACGAATATATCGGTATAGCATTTTTCATAAGAGATGCTGTAGACGACGATACGGGAATGCCGTTCGTAACCGGCATGAAGATTCATAAACCCAGTTTCTGCGCTGATCCCAAGACTTATGCCATGAGGGCTGCGATGAACATGTCCAAAGGTATCGGCAAGATGCAGGGTGAGATGCATGCCACCGCCAAACGCAACAGTAGAAAGATAAAAGCCCAGCTGGAATCAGGGTTTATGGGGATAAATGACAGGCTAGATTAAGTGTGTTATGATAGGCGGATCTAATTCTGTCTGATTGAGAGGGCTGTCACAAAATGCTAGCAATGAAGGGGGTAACCCAAGCGCTTGAGGAGCGTGCCGAACGCGCTGCTGAATTACACGGCGATGGGTCTGTAAAGCTCACGGATGAGCTTCCAATAAACTCCCAGCTGGTATCGAGAATCCGAAACGATTGGTATCGAAATCGAACTAATAAATACATCATTGAGCGTCGAATGCTCAACTCACTACGCGCGCGCAAAGGTGAGTATTCCCCAGGAAAACTAGGCGAGATAGCACAGAGCGGTAGTGGTTCACGTCTTTACGTGAAACTCACTACGGCGAAGATTCGAACAGCTATAGCCCACATTAAATCCGTCATGATGCCCACCGGCAGCTGGTCACACGGAGTTAAGCCCACTAAAGAACCTAACATGCCGCCGTGGATGATTGACGAGGCAGCGCAATATCTTCAGCAAAATCCCATGTTCCTCGACGAACAAGGTCGACCAGTCGAACTTGAGAAACAGGCTGATAATCTCGAACACATGATTCGAGTTGAGCTTCAACGTAAAGCCAAGCAGTCAGCACGTCGAATGGAACGAAAGATATACGACCAGATGCAGGAAGGTGGCTGGCGGAAAGCTCTATCAGATTTCATAGACGATCTTTGCACATATCAGGCTGCGTTCATGAAAGGTCCGTACTTTGTTAATAAGGCACGGCTATCTTATGCGATGACTCCTGACGGGCAGTTCCTTCCTACACGAACAATAGAACCTGTGATGCATTGGAGAACTATCGATCCTTTCGATGCGTACCCTGCGCCAGGAGCCGATAGTGTGCATAAAGGTTCATTCATTGAACGACTTCGCATTACTCGCGAGGAACTGTACGCGATGAAAGAAACTCCCGATGTGTATGACTCGGATGCTATTGATCGTGTTATTGAAATGAATTTCAACGAAAAGCTTGATAATTGGCTGTGGACCGATAGCGAAAGACATCGCATAGCCGATCACACATTTTTCTGGTATGCACAAACTACAGATTTCGATGGATTGCACTGGTACGGCGAGGCTTTGGGTTCGGAGCTTATTGAGCACGGTGTGCCTGCGTCACAGATAGATGACCTTAACAGACCTTATCAGGTTGACGCAATTCTCATTGGGAACGAGATCATAAAAGCTACGTTGAACACAGATCCTCTTTACCGCAGAAATGTGACTAGCTCGTGCTACGAAAACACCCCGGGGACTGTATTCGGCAACTCTATCGCCGATCTGATGGAAGAGGATCAGTCGATGATTAACTCCTCCGCCAGAGCTCTACAGAACAACCTGGCGCACTCGTCAGGATTCCAGGTAGAAGTGGACTACACCCGATTGCACCCCAACACTGATCCGAACGATATCTATCCGTTCAAGATATGGCAGGGTAAAGAATCCGAGCACAGCGGTGATCGACCGGTCGCACGTTTCTTCCAGCCGAAGTCCAATGCGTCGGAACTTATTGCAGTCATGCAGAAGTGGTCTGAATTGGCCGATATACATACCGGTATACCGAGCTTCCTGCATGGGGGAGCTTCTCCTGAGACATCCTCTACAGCTAAGGCTGCGCAGATGTTGAAAGACGATAGTGCGAAGCTGTTACGATCTGCAATAATAAATGTGGATGAGGACATGGTTACACCTAACGTTGAGTTTGTTTACGATTGGAATATGCTGTACGACGACGATCAGTCGATTAAAGGTGACACGCAGGTTTGTGCGAAGGGAATGAACGCGGCATTACAACGTGAAGGCGCACGACAGCAACACATGGCTCTACTGGATCTCACATCAAATCCTGAAGATCGTGAACTGCTTGGAGATGAGAAGCGGATTACGATTATGCGCAATCTCATGGATACGTTTGAGGAAATCGATACGGATGAGATCATACCCACCGACGATGAGATCCAGTTCCGTCTTGCACAACGAGCGGCGGCACCTCCTCCGCCCGATCCGCAAATGGAAAAGATTGCTGCTGATCGCGAAATCAATGCGGCCAAATTGGAGCTGGAAAGAGAGAAGCTTGCCAACGCCGAGGAACAACGCCTGGCGGATAGCGCAATCAAGCTTCAGTTGGCCAACATAGACCGTGAGACGCGCATACAGGTCAGTCAGGACGATCTCGATAAGAAGATGCAGAATGAGATCATAAAACTACGTGCGGCCCGACACAGCGCCTTTGAGATAAGCCAGTTGGACATTGAAAAGGAACGCATGAAGCTGGAAGCTAAAGCTCGTGAAAAGGTGCAGGATTTGCGGAACCAGTTGGCATTACAGAAACAATCTGAAAAGGCTGGCATGCAGCCTGCCGAAACCGCGATAGATAAGGATGGGATTGACGCCGCAGTGCAGGCAGCACTAATGCCTCTTGTGACAGAGTTCAAAAAGGAATCGTTAGACGCCATCGACCGTGTAGCACAAATGCTAAATCGTGAAGCAGGTCTCAGCGGAGACATAAACGTAGCTGTTAACCTTCCGGATTGCAAGCCTGGTAAAAAGCATGTGACCGCTACACGCGACGCACAGGGCAATCTCCAGGCTACAATAACTCCGGAAGGTGATAAATGAGTGGCTTTGGCGTAGCGTTCGGATTAACTGAAGAGGACATTGACGAGCAGATTGCTGTTGCGTTTGATGATCCTTTACTACAACCTTGGGTTGTAGACTCAGCTACGGTAATATCTTACGGGGGAGCTATTATAGACAGCGACCCCGGGTTTGATTGCGCTTGGAGATTCCAGAACGACACCGGGGCAGATTTCTGCATAACTCAGGTTGGAGATAATGGTTCGGCATTCTTACGATTAGAAAAAGCCACAGGCGCCATTGATTCAGAAACCCCAGCTGCCGCAGGACAATTCATTGGCGCATTATCGTTCGCAGGATACGATGGTGCAATCTACGATAATAACGCTCTCATTGTGGGTATATCCGCAGAAACACATAGCGCGGTGGCCAAGGGTACTCGACTAGAATTCTCAGTTACTGAAATAGGTACCGACGCCTTTTTCACTTCCGTTGTTTTTGAAGACAACGGGGATGTGACATTCACAGATTATACCGACGCCAGGGATGACGGATTTACCGACAAGGCTATTCATGGGGCAGACGCACAGGGAACACTTGATCAGAGCCGCATACTTGTTCCCGGACAAGTGGTTGCGTTTACCGGACCCGAAGACGATCTCAACGATACCACTACGTTTGAAGAGGTATTAGAACTAAGTATGCCTGGCGACCTCCCAGCAGGTAGATATCAAATGGAAGCCCGAGCTCTTGTGTCTATCGATGCTACAGGGGGAGATTATGAGAGTAGATTATTATTACAAGGTGCAGCACAGGGACCCTCATTCCGCAGGGAAGGAAAAGATGCTGCGGGTATAGGTCTGGGTGTAGATGGAGACAATAGCGGTACAGATCAGAGAGTGAGTATGCTATTATCTGTGATACGAAACCAGTCAGCCAATTCGACAGATACTCTTACTTATGAACACAGAAGCTCCACTAACGGCGTGGAAGCTACTTGTTTCGAATTAGTACTCATTATTAGGTATATGGGACCATGATAAATTTATCAGTAACTAAGCAATTGATGACCGATTTTGTCAACGATGTATACGATGCGTTGGAGGGTCAGTTTCCCAGGTTTCTAGTAGAGGAATGGAAGGACAAGGTTACGTATTGCCGAGCGTATGCTGAAGGTTATCGTAACGAAGAGGCTACCGATATTATAAAGGTATGGAACGCCACGAATAACGCGGAGACGGGGAAAGATCTTTCCTTGTCTCAGTATGTGGATTCGATAGTTCTTGAGGCCAGAGAATACGTAAAAATGCGTCAACTGCTGGCTAATATTTACAAGACATCCTTACGTGAAGTAGGTATCACAATGGCGACCGATCCTACTAACGTACCTGAAGTATTATTCGAAATAATATCCAATGTTCAAAAGTCCCTCAAAGTTTTGGCTAATGGCGATGCTGAATTAGAACAGCAATTGCAAGGTTTGCTGTTCGAAATGTCTGAGAAGTTGGAAGAGGTAATTACTGATGGCCCGTAACAGATTAATATTTTCCAGTGTGAATAATGAAACAATACCTCATGAGATCAGACTCTTTGATAGCGCGGGTGCTCAGGTCGGGGCTGTTATTCCTGCAACTGGGGGTGATCCTGGTAGCTTTATTCATTTTGCTGATATTCCTGCTGCTACGGCTACGGGCTGGTACACCTTCGTCGGTTACCGCACGAGCAATGGTCGGGTACGATCCGGAGGTGACTTCTATTGGGACAATGCGGAAGGATGTATCATCGACACAGAAGAGGTTGAACTCGAAGTTGCTGATGTGGAGACTGCGGTTGGCAATGCTCTTGGTACATTTGGAGTTGCAACTGCGACTGACGTTACAAATGCTCAAGCCGCAATCATTGCAGCGATCCCCTCTGCGGTGGATATTGCAGTCGAAGTTGAAGCAGCTATTATTAATGATGCAGATGGACAAACTGCCCTGGCGGCAATCTCAGCAGCGGTCGAAGCCGCCATTGGTAACGAGACGGACGGCAATGCTACAATCGCTGCGTTCCAGGGGGCAGTAACCGCAGGTCTTATTGCGTTTGGTCCGGCCACTAGTGCGGAGCTCACAGCCTGTTGCGATGACATAAGGGATGATATTGCGGCATTAAATAATTTGAGCGCTGCGGACATCAACACAGCCCTGGCGGCATACGGAGCAGCCACATCCGGAGATGTCACAGGGGCTGCAGGATTAACTCCCACACAGGAAGCAATTCTGACACTAATACGAGATATTGCCGAAGCTGATGAGGTGTATAATTCCAGCACAGGTGTGGCTCAGAAATTACTCAAAGGCACTAGTACTATCCTTGTTGATAAGATAGTGTCTACTAATACAGCGTGCGTAGTTGACACTACGTTGACGGAGGCTCCATGAGTTTCATGGCTGTAAATTTTGATTGCTGCGTTAGCACCGGAAGTGGTGGAGACGCCACCGCTGCTAACCAGGCTACTATCTTGGCGCAATTGGCCGCACTGAAAGTGTGCGCCGATGCAATTCAAGAAGATGTTACCGATGTACAGACCGGCGTCGATAATTTGGAAACTACGGTCATTAATCCTGAAGCTTGTTAACTTAAATTATAGGAAACTTTTACAATGTCTTGTTCACGTACACAATATTTATTTCAAAGAGGCGGCACTGCGTGCATGCCTTTCAGTTATCTGGGTGTTGATCGCCAGCCGATTGATCCAGATGCGTTACCCACACTAACTAACCTTAGCGTTAACGGCGAGTCTGTTACCCCTACTGCTGCGATGAATATCGTCATTGAGCAGGTTCAGGATACAACTCCTGCTGCTATTGTGGGTGAATATCAGATCTGTTTTGATCCGTCAGCTTTTGAAGCTAACGATGATCTTGACTTCATTGTAGATGCTGCTGTAGGTGGAGTTCCTCTACGTGTTAGTCGCAGTGCAATGGTTAAAGATGTGATCGCAGAGCGTCCTGAAGCCTGCTAATGCATTTAGCTCCAGGATTAAATGGCAGTGTGGTTTTCAATGTTTCTTTGGGTGGTACTCGAAGCGACATTGGAACCCCTGCCATAATCATATTACGTAACGGAATTGTCACTACAGTACCGGTAACAATAGATGATTCTATTGTAGGTCGATATGTTGGCAATTTTACCGTGCCTACCAATTGGGTAGAGTATGACGAAATCCATGCTATATTCACTTTAACTTATATGCTAGGTACAATGGAGCAAGAATTAGAATGCTCCAAATCCGTCGGGGTAGTAACGATAACTCCGCAGACTACAGAATTTATAGCCGATCTCCTGGTGGCCGATCAAATCAAAATTGATAACCTGGACGGCACGTATACAATCAAATACTTTCAGGAGGGTAGCAACCAGACCGTCCTACTTCACGAACAGATACAGACAGGAGACCCTTGCAATGATCCGAAGGTGACTTTAATTGCAACGTAGAGTCGCAGATCTTAGCGAAGAAGAATTGGAGAAGCGACGAGCATCGGATAGGGCTCGTTACGCCAGGAACGCTGAGAAAAATAGAGAACGTAGACGGAAATACGTTTTAAATAATAAAGAAAAAGTAGCTGAGGCTAAGCGTAAATGGTGGGTGAATAATAGAGAACGACTATTAGAATATCACTCTCAGTACAGAGAATCTAACGCTGACAAATTGAGAGAGAACGCTAGAACTAGATCGAGAGAATTTACAAAACGAAAGCAATCCGGAACCATGACCGATACGGACATGAATAATCATTTAGCCAGAACTCTGAGAGGTAGGTTACGTCAAGCTATCAAAAATAATTACAAAGGTGGATCTGCCGTAACCAGTCTAGGTTGCTCCATAGCGGAACTCAAAGAATATTTGGAGACCCTTATGACATCAGACATGACTTGGGAAAATCACGGGACCGTGTGGCATATAGATCACATCCTACCCCTGGCGGCGTTCAATCTGGAAAACTCAGAAGAGGTAGACATTGCGTGTCATTTCACAAATCTGCAGCCTTTGAGCTGTTTCGATAACATATCGAAAGGTTGTTCGACGTGATAGGCACGTCTCCTATATCTCATCTGGCCAAGCAGGCGATTTTCGGATCGTCTATCCTGGGTTGCTGCTGCAAACCTGTTGATGAAGTGGTGACCGGTGGCGGGGCTCAATTCCCAGATGAGTCACAAGACCTACCAGTAGTCAATGAGAACCCCCTTGTAGCTTTCCAGCCAATACCCCCTACACCTACGCCAGGCATTGAATTAGTGCCCAATGTGACCGAGAAACAGGTCTCTCTGCGGCGTGTTTCAAACTATGATATACTCCCGTCTGAAGGTATGGTTTCACGCCTACGTCGAGTTCCTGTCGGACCAAAGGTTCCTGGCATTGACTTTGCATTACGTGAAGCATTCCACAATTTTATGATTTGGGAAGAAGACGAGTTTCTGGCTCTTATTCTTGCCTCCGATGACGACGAGTGTTGCTATTGTGTCTGCCCTGACTGACGAACAGTTGAAAGTTGAGAAGCTCTGCAAAGATGCTTTGAAAGCTGTGAACAGCGGTTCCAAAAGTCATATTATTCAGCACGTATCCAATCTTCAAATCATCGAACTAGAACGGCTTATGGAGCAATCTGACCTCGTGAAAATTCACAGGGCGCAGGGTGCTGCTAAAGCTTATCAGTCAATTATTGAACTGCTTGCAGGACAATAATTGACACAACCAGAAGAACCCGCTTCCAAGCGGTGACTCTCAGATCTAAAACCTCCTGAAGGTGTGGTAACCGGACGGACTCGTTAGTACGACTGACTCTAAAATAGGAAATATGACTAATGGCACAACGACAACCAGAAGCAGTAAGACGTAAGGCTCAATTGGCAAAGGAACTCGCGGCAGCTAATGCTGGGGGAGCTTTGACAAAGCCGGACCAAGTGCAACAGACTCCGACTAGTGTTCTGACTACCAATCCGAACAATCAGTCGCTCAATGACGGCACAGTACAACAGCAGCAACTCGAAACTGCAGCCCCCGCGCAGGAAACCCCTGGCGGCATGGCACCTAGTAAGATTCCACAAGATGATTACAAGGCACGTTTCGATAATCTACGCCAATCCAGAAACCTTGATAGGTTGAAGGTGGCCGAGCTAGAACAAGAGAACGCTAACTTAAAAGCAGCTGCACAAGCAGAAGCCGCTAAGAATGCCCCCTCTCCCCTGGCTCTGAGTGATGAAGAAAAAGCTAGTATGTCGGAAGCGGATATTGCAGCGCATGAGCGCTTAGCAGCGAAGCTTAAAGATGTATTACCGGTTTCACAAGAACCAGCAGCGCAGCCTGCGGCTCAATCACAACATGAACTTGAATCAGAATTCTTCAACGAGATGGACTCTTTAGTCAACGGTTGGCAGAATATAAATGAAAGTCCCGTGTTTATTGATTGGCTTAAAGCTGACGACGGTTTCTCAGGCCGAACACGCCAGGAGACTTTGCTGCAGGCTCGAACATCTCTGGATTCTGCAACTGCGGTACGTATTTTTACAGCGTTTATTTCTGAAAGAGAGCAGGCAACTGCATCGCAAGCCACTAGTCAAAACGAGTTGGGTAATCAACACGTTGCGGCTACTGTAGAACCTGGACGCGGAAGCGCACAGGCAAACCCAATGACGGGTGGTTCTGAAACTGTGATTTTAACAAACGCAGATGTTCAAGAATTTTACAGACAGAAAAACCAACTAACGCGAAGGCGTAAAATGGTAGGTGAAGTTAAGCAACAATTTGATGCCCAGGAAGCAATAATCCGCAGGGCTCACGCTGAAGGTAGGATTGTTTAATCCCCCAGCATAAAAGTCCTGCATAATTTGGGAGAATCCAAAATGGCAGGAGTAGCACGTTCAGGTGCCGTCGCAGGTACGGCAATTCAAGGTCTCGCAAACCTAACCAATACAGGTGGTTTCGAGTTCGTAGGTTCACCAAACGACTATGTTGATTACAGTTCAACAGGTACGTCTAAATGGATTCCGGCTGTATGGTCTGGAACTATGGTGGAAAAGTTTTATGAAGCAGTCGTCTCCGCTGAGATTGCAAACACTGATTACGCAGGCGATATTTCAGGCCAAGGTGATACGGTAATAATCCGTACTACTCCTGACATCGTTGTTAGTCAGTACACACACGGCGAAAAGATTTCGTATCAGTTGCCTGAAAGTCCAAACGTAACGCTCAATATCGACCGAGCGCTGAGTTTTTCTTTCGCAGTTGATAGTATCGACAAGTTTCAATCTGACATCGATCTGTTGTCTGACTGGACTGAAGATGCGTCTCGCCGAATGCGTATCGAAGTAGATACCGACGTGTTGAGCTATGCCGCAGCTAACGCTGGTCAGGTTGGCGCTACAGCCGGTGCTATCTCGGGCGATATAGACCTAGGTGTAACCGGTGCTCCAGTAGCACTGACTGCAGCTAACGTAATCGAGTGGATAACTAACCTAGCGTTGGTTCTCGACGAAGATAACGTGCCTGACGATGAGCGTTACCTTGTTCTGCCAGCTCGCGCTTTGCAGCTGATCAAGAACTCGGATCTGAAAGACGCTTCTCTGGCGGGTGATGCACAGTCTATCGTTCGTAACGGTATGGTTGGTATGATCGACCGGTTCATGATCTATCAGAGTAACCTGCTACCCGCAGGCGCTGCTGGTGGTCTTGCGCCAGGTGAGTTCAGTGTTATAACTGGCCACCGTTCTGGTATGACTTTCGCAGGTCAGATCATGGACGACAAGTTGGTTCACATGCTGAACCCTGAGTCTCACGGCGAACTCGTTCGTGGTCTCATGGTATACGGTCGTGAAGTGATCTTGCCAGAATCGATTGCACACAGTGTGATCTCTTTCGCATAACAACGAAAGTGAAATGATGGTATAATGGGATATGGCCCCTTCGTGGGGCCTTTCCTTTAACTACCGGATTCATATCTTATGAGTAACAAAACCTACGTCCGCGCTATGAAGCGTATCGGCACATCCAACAATTACATTCGCATATCAGAAACTAACGAACATCTTTTGCAAGATCCCAGGATGGTCGAAGTTCAATGCATAGAAACCAAAAAGGGTCTCAAAGAAGAAACTCTGAGCGCCCGAGATCTATTAGCCAGTAAAGATTTAGCACGCATCATAGGTGAAATCGTAACTCTGGATCAGAAACGCGAGTCACTAATCAAACATGCCCAATCCCTGGTGGGCGGAACAGAGGCTCTTATTAGCTCTGGTGTAGAATTACCAGAGGAACAAACAATACATGATTCCCCAGCGGCTAGAACCCAGGCGAATCAAGATAAGCAAGCAGAGAAAGGCAGGGCCGTCAAGGCTGCTCAGCGAGAGGCTGTAGCGAACACTAAGAAAGGTCGCCAGGAAAATGATAAAAAAGCCATAGCTAACGGCGCCCCGGTCACCGGAGTAGCTGCTCTACCTGCGGTTGAAATGCCTGCGACTAATAACCAAGTGGCGTTGAATAATGCCAGAACAGATGAAGACATCTGATGAAATAAAAGCGCGAGATAGGGAATATTCTCGCGCATACAGAGCCGCCAATCCTGAGAGAAGCAGAAAGGCTGCTAGTGACTATTATCAGAGAAACAAAGAGAAGGTTAGAAAACGAAAAGCTAAATACGCTAAGACTAGACGGACTGTTGATTTCGAATTTAAGATATCAAGCAATCTCAGAACTAGAATGTACGTGGCTATTAAAAATGATCAGAAATCCGGATCAGCGGTAAGAGATTTGGGGTGTTCTGTGTCCTATTTGAAAGACTGGTTGGAACTCAGCTGGGCGAAGGGTATGTCATGGACCAATTATGGTAGAGTATGGCATATAGATCACATTAAACCTTTAGCACTATTTGATTTAACAGACCGTAAGCAGTATTTAGAAGCTGCTAATTACACTAATCTTCAGCCATTATTTGCTTTAGATAACATTAGGAAAGGAGATAAATATGACAATTGCTGAGTTCGTCTTACTGGTCCAACGGCGATTACGTGACGATACTGGTAGACAGTGGCGCACAGAATTTGTCACTGAAGCGGTTAACGCGGCGTTCTCAGCACTATGCCATGTAGTCCCTCAAGCCTACACCGAACACAGGGATCTAACCCTGGTGGAAGGTACAGAGCAAGTTATTGACAGCGATTTACATCGTATCATTCATCTTCTGCATAACAAATGCCCCAGTACGGGAAAAGCTACGCGGTCAATAATCAAAGCCGATCTGTCAGTCATGGATAAAGTGGAGCCTAATTGGCGCCAGGACGATCCTCGTGGCCACATAATTCACTACATGCTAAACGCAGCCAATGAGGACACGTTTTACGTATGGCCACCGGCTAACGCTGCCAGACCGTCCCCAGCGCCTGTAGAACCGATTGAACCCATAGCTCCATCATTACCTGTGTTCGATATAAACTCATTGCCTACGCCTCCTCCGCCGAGTGTGCCGGTTGTATTTGAACCGGGAGTGGCCCCTTTACCTGATTACGAAATGCCTGTACGTGTGTTGAGTGAGAACGGAACCGGTAGTTTTCAGCAGGATTACACTCTGAGTATACTCGGGGACCCGATACCTTTACAGGGCGTGCCATACGCTGGTTTTATTGCGGACTTCAGTCAAATAGATTTCGAACCGATAATTGCCAATCGAGGTCCAGGATGGATATGGAGTATAAAGAACGATGGGGTTAGTGGTTCCGGTGAAACTGTTCGTCAGAATGCATTCTTCCCAGAACTTGTATCCGGATTGTACACCCCTATCAGTACCAACAACATACCTCTCGGTGATCTGAGAGACGCTGTAGCAGACGGTCGACCATTCGCGGTAGTTCGATTCAGAACCTCGTTCGCATCCCTGGCGTCCGATTTCGTGGCAGACCCATCAGAGCTTGCCCCGTTCTATGCAGTGCCCGATCCGATACCGGCAGCCCCGGGAGTTAGCACGTTTGGTTTGACCGGAGGTACTAACGAGAGAATAATTCGCATAGACGGTGCGACTGCGTTTGATTATATGACTTCGGTACAGCTGTACGAACATTTCGCTATCCCCACTAACCAGGGGGCTGAATATGGTCAACAGAATATTTTAAATGGTAACGATCTATTCTTCAGAGTAACCGACCCTGTTACAGGTGATGTACTGGAATGGGACGTAGAACTTTTGGCTCCTATCAGGGGCTCATTCGGATTTTCCGGACAAACGTTGCTTGATAACTTTAGTTATGACGGCGGCAACCTTCGTCTGGATAAGGTGGCACAGCCCGGGGAGCGTGGACGCATAGCCATACTTACAGGTGAGAGTGATAGATTAGATACTGAGTTTAACTATCTACCTAGTGACATTCTTGAAGTGTTCGAGCAGTCCCCTACGCAAGAAGATCTGGACAATTTCGAAGCGTTGTTTGCGCAATATCTGATTGACTTGGAGGAATTCAATGCGTTCAATGCGCTTCCTGAATCACCGGTTATACGAGGGGTGTTCACTAAGACGCCATGTATAGTCACAGGAAATATTGTTGATCCCGGAGAAATCCCTCCAGTAGATCCCGGTCCTGTTAATGATGGATTCCCGGGAGAATTGGTTCCGTTTATACCTCCCGTGCATTCGCTATTGCTCGCAGCTAACGGATTCAACGCGCTGAATACCCCGACTCCCCCTGGCGACGAGGAAGTGATAGTCATTGATTTCACTAACTGGGATATAACAGGGGATGATACTAATGGTCGCCCAGGCCCAGGGGCTGGCGCAGGTACATTGGATGACTTTACAGCGATAGCGGTAGATAATACAAACACAAATACTCACGGCGGCATAAGATCCACTGCGGAATTCGTGGCTACGTTAAAAGATCCTTCGTCAGTTCCGAATAGTAGAGTGACTCGCAGGGATGTACAATTCGCGCTATCTCAAGGTAGACCTTTCCTGACAGTGAATAGAGAAGTGGGCGGAGATTATGTGGCGCTATCAGGGTTTACTGCTACTTTAGAGGAGCAGCCATTGTTCTCAGAAATAAATGGCTCTGTAATAACTACTAGTCCTACCGCATTTGCGACTGTTGACTATAGTGGAATTGCGTATTTTGAGAATACCGGATCATTTACAAATACTGGCCCTGCTTATGTGTCGTCCGCTGCCGAGGCTGACGCCAGGTATACCGGGCTACTAGACGTGAGTCCATTCGATCACATAGCGTTGCGTGGCTTGGAAACTTTTGTTGTAAATCAGAATACATATGCAGGGCAGCAAGTCACTATAAGTGTGACGAACACTGCTGGCAACACTTTAACCTACAACGTAACGTTTGAGTCACACTCTATAACGAGTACCAATAACGATACGCTGCAGACTTTCGGTGGGGCTGCGGCTGTCATTGATATATTTTTACTCTCAAGACAGGCAGAACCAAACGGAGAACCTGGCGAACTGATCGTCAGGGGCAGGGCTGAGAACGGTTTCCCTAATGTGGACCCGCTGCCACCTTCCATAGTTAGTTTAGTTAGCAGTAACGTTGTAACCCAGGAAGAGGTGGATGAATTCAATGCTGCGCTAGCTCAATTCAACATGGAAAGAGACGCATTCCTAGATGCGACTGAAGGTCTATTTTTCACTACTGATGAATTACCCTTTAACAAGGTTCATCATTTACCGTTGCAGGAATTCGCTATCTATTATTGTTACATTCGCGACGATGAGCAGACTCCTAACAGCAATCGAGGAATGCAGCATTGGCAGAACTTTTTCCAACTGCTGAATAAGCGAGAGGATACTGAGATCTTCATCAAGGCCGCCGAGGAGGATGCAGAATGAACAATCTATTAGAATTGGTAGACATAGAGGTTTTTGTAAATGACATTTTACCAGAGCTTCCGAACTGCCCTGTACCTGCGATAGAGCGTCGTCTTCGTGACGCCGTTATTGAGGCTTGTGAACGTGCTCCTATATGGCGTTATCAGTTGCCAGAGATACCTGTGAAGATAGGTCAGACTTGTTTCGATCTGCCTAAGCCGCCAGGGGAGACGCGCATACACGACGTGATTCGATTGTTCATGGATCGTCACGCTATGGAGAATATCCCATTAGAAGATACGAACGACAATGCATATCTGACAATACCTAATCGAGGTACAGGATTTCATGTATTGAACAGAGGGCAGGTGGGGCTTAACTGTGAGCCGCAAAGAGATAGTGATCCTATCGACAATCCGCCTGACCCACGTAACGTAGTAGGACTTGAGGTTTATGTTAGTCTTAAGCCCGACAGAAAAGCCAATCGAATAGCCAAGATATTCTACGACGATTTCTATCAGCTGGTTATCGATGGTACTTTGGGTTATGCGTTGGATATGCGTGATACCGAATGGTATGACGGAGAAAAGGCAATGATGAGACGACAAGCTTTTGAATACGAATTGGCAAAAGCTAAACAGGCACTCGACAGAGGATTCAGTGATAGACCTTTGCGTGTCAGACCTAGGAGATTCTAATGATTATTGAATTACTAATTATATGTATTTTTATTTATGTGCTAATGGATGAGTATCTATAATGGCCATACTAACACTTACACCTAGCAGGCATGCCCCTGCTACCAGTTTCCCGGTAGGATCTTATGCGTACATTGTCGCTGATCGTCCTGTGAGAAAGCTGGGAGTACTTGTAACTGCAGAGCCTATAAGTCTGCAAGTGAATGCTGTAGGCGAAGTCATGTCCGCCGACCTAGTGCCAACACTGCAGGTAGATGAGGAGGAAGATTTCCTCTACACAGTAGGGGTATTCGACGAGGAAGGCCACTGCATATATAGTCACAATTTCAGAATGCTTGATATGGATGTTTCCATATTCGATATAGTTCCGGTGGTACAGGACATAAATTCCTGTACACCAACAACAGTAAGGGATAATTCGCTATGACTTCAGTAGTACTAACAAATAACGCGCAATCTGCCCTGGCGGGTGCGATAACAGCAGCGGCGACTCAGTTAACCGTAACTGCATCCCAAGGCGCTCGGTTCCCTAACCCGGGTCCGAATGAGTGGTTCCCTCTGACATTAGTTAGCGCTGACGGAACTACCCACGAGATTGTTCGTGCAACATCTCGCACCGGAGACACTATTACTATTCAACGTGGCCGTGAGAATACGACTGCTGCAATTTTTCCTGCAGGAACTTTCGTACTGCATCAAATGACAGCTGAAGCATTCAGAAACTTGGCGTCATCTGCCACCTCTGCAACTCTGGAAACATCTTCGGGTACTAGCAGCGCTTACAATGTGGCTGGTCCGGGTATTACAAGTCTTGAAGACGGGATAGCTTTCGAGTGGGTAGCGCATGTGGATAACGTGGGTAGCGCAACTTTGCGAGTAGGTACGTTACCTGCAACTCCGTTGAGAAAATACGCATATGCCGGTGGAGGTACTCTTGAACCACTGGTCAATAACGAGATATTGGAAGGCCGCCAGGTCTTGGTTCATTATCAAGCTGCAGACAATGTGTTCGTAGTGAGCAATCCGAACGTACCGGAATCTCCTGCAGCATCGGCAACTGAGCCCGGACTAGTGCAGTTGGCAACAGCCCCTGTGGCTTTCGATAATCTAACAGGCGACGATACGGAAGCTGTTACTCAATTAACCGCATCCCAAATCGCTCAGGAAGCAATAGATATCTACGATACTACTGTTACAGATACTCCATTACCTGAGATCTGGGAAGATCTGGGAACAGGGGCAGGTGGTCCGTTGACAGTACTCCCTGGCGGAAATGCCTCATTGAGCGCTGGACAAATGCATCAATTTTCCAGCATTGATATTCAGGACACAGGAACTCTCGACATACCTAATCGTGGACTATGCGTCATCCGTTGCACAGAGTCTTTCAACTGTGACGGGGAAATAAACTTTCCATTGGGCGGTAGCATTGGGTGGCCAGGTATCGTTATCGGTCCATCAGGTGGGGTTAACGCGGCACACGACGGTAGCCGAGTAGAATGTAATACCTATCCTGCGGTTAATCCTCGACGTGCGCAACAAGCTACTAATAACGCAGCCACTATCGGAGGCTTCAGAGTGACCGCAGCGGACGTAGAGTGGGCCATACAGAATGGCATTCCTTTGCATCAGTTCCAGGGTGGTAACGGCGCTACCTACAGGGAGACCACGCAGTCTGATCATAAGGGTGGATTGATAATCATAGCGCCGTCGATTACATTCGGAGCAACTTCGGTTGTTAACCGTATGCATCCGGAACAGGCACAAGACTTTTCAAGCAACCCACGTAGTGGACCAGCTGCGGGTGGCATGCTAATGCTGGTTGAAGATAACGGTAACGCAGCTGCTATAATAAACGCTAGTGCATTGTTTGAGGCTTCTAACATATCTACACTAGGGACAACTGATCAGCACAGGACAGCAGCGCAGTTGGCAGGAGACGCCGACGCTATACCAGGACCTCCCGGGGCTGCTAATGGACAGTGTGTAACCATCAGCCGATTGACTGGATTAATTCAAGTGGTATTCTAAATGAGAATAGGCAACGTAATATTTGGTGGAGAACGCCCAAAGGTAGATCCCCGCAACCTGGAAACCTTCGAAGCTCAGATAGCTCTCGACTGTGATTTGGTATCGTCTACGTTGCGAGCTATATTGGCGCCCTCTGTAGAACTCGATGGTATATCTGAGAACACACAGACAATCCACTTTTTTGAAAACACTTGGTTCGCTTTCGATGAGCAGCTAGATATCATCGAACAGTCAGGCATGCTTATGTGGACAGGTCCTAGTGGCGCAAGACAGGCGACTTTCGCACAATTACAATCAGGGCAATCTAACGCATTGGGAGTGCCTAAACCTGACGCTCCTGTAGTTGCGCTGACCGGTACAGGAGATCCTGCTAGTATCCCGTTTACAACGTTCTATGCGACTTCATTCGTAAACCAAGATAACCGAGAGGGTGACATCTCCGATCCATCCGTGAGTTTTGTTGCTCAGGAAGGTCAGACAGTTACCGTGACTAACATAGCGGGTGTTGACCAGACAGACCCTGCAGCAGTGTTGGACGCAGGCATTGTTGCCATTCGAGTGTATCGACTGGATGAAAATGAAGCACGCTTCGTCGCAGAGATTCCAATTACACAAACTACATTTACCGAGGTTTTAGGATCTATTACTCTGGCAGAGGTATTCCCGTCTGAAGACTTTGCACCGCCTCCGCCAGGTCTGACAGGACTCCATCTAATGTCCAACGGTATCGCACTAGGATTCGTCCCTGGCGAACGCCTGGTGTACGTGAGCGAGCCATTCAACGCCAATGCATGGCCATTCTTTTTCCCCGTGCAGGATGTCCCCATCGGCATATCTAGCTACGATAACAACGCAGTTATTGTGACGGACGGATACCCGGAGGTCGCTGCTATCAATGACCCGAGAAACATAGTCCCTACCACACTCACTTACCGCGAGCCATGTCAGTCAAAGCTGAGTCTTGTGCAGGCAGAGGGTGGTGTGATTTATGCATCGGTCAATAGTCTGTTCTACATCGGTCGCGGCGGTGGTCGCCGTATCACACAGGAGCATATCGATCATGACAGCTGGCAGCCGTATGCACCCTCAACGATCATAGGTCTGTATCGAGACCAGCAGTACATTGGTTTCCACCAGGGATCAAAGGAAGGCAACGCCCTGGTGTTCGATATGCGAGCAAGGGAAGATTTGAGACAGCTGTCACAGAGTGCTACCGCTGTGTTCATACAACCTGGAACAGATCAAGGTTTTGTAGCTTTCGGTGGGCAGATTCTGCAGCTGGAAGGCTCTGAGGATCGCCTGGTATATCGATACAAGTCCAAAGTACACGGAGAGGGCAGCCCGTTTGCACTGACTTCACGTCGTGTGCTATCATGTGAACACATAGACAGATCATATTCTCCGGATGCGGGTGACACTTCTGAGGAAATTGTTGCAGCCCGTGCGGCGGCGATAGCGGCCAGATCAACTCTCGGTGTGGCATTCGGACTGGGTGGCGCCATCAATCAACACTTAATCGGTGGCTGTTTTAATCCTGTTCCTGATGGAATCGATAACCCATTCCCCGAAGCACTGCGATCTATCAACGGCATAGCTGCTGAAGATCTTGCTCGATCAGAACCTATAGAAGTTATCTTCCGCTTGTTTGGCGATAAGGAACTGGTTCATGAGGAAACCATAGTGGATGATGAGCAGGAGAACAGACTGTACTACTTTGATCGCCGCAGGGTTTATGAAACTGAGCTCGAAGGCACATTAGAAATTTCTCAGCTAGACGTAGCGGGAAGCAACTCGGAATTCCATAGTGGCACGTAACAGACGATTACAATCTATACCGCAACCGACTCACGTTGATTCCGAGATACGTAAAATACTCGTCCCTATCATTGACGCAATAGAGAGGCGATTGATAAGACGCACCGATCAGAACGAACGTGCGGTTACTCGACAAGAACTTATTGATCTAGGCTTAGTTACTGAAGCTCAGATAAACCAACTACCAGAGGACACATAATGCTTGGATTGATTTTAGGGGGCGCTCAAGTTGCCGGTGGCATCGCCGGATTCTTGTCAGGCCGTAAGGAAAAGAAACATGGCCGCAGACGCGCACGTAGAGCACAACGCAGAGCTGACGAGCGTTTAGAAAATCAGGACGGCATAATCAGCCAGTTACAAGATGAGCGAGGCTTTCTGGAAAACTTCAGAGGCGAGGAGATCGCTCGTCACGACCGGCTAGGCTTTGACCAAATAGAACAAGACCTGGCGGATCAGGTTAGGGATGGGGTGGATGTTGAAGGTCGCGCAGATACAGCGGGAGCTGAGTTTACGAATGAATTCGATGTTTCTCTGGATGCTGCTGAAAGAGCTTTACTTAGCAGAGGTGTAGATCCTGGTAGTTCTGCACATGCTAGATTGAGGGAAGACGCTGCATTCGACCGAGCCCGAGGCGCAGCTACAGCAAGTAACGAATCGCGACGACACTCTGACGATCTCAACTTCGCCAGGCGGGTAGCTTATGCTGATCGCGGGGCTCAGTCACGAACTAACATACTAAATCAGAGCGGTAACATCGCTGCAGGACTTCGCGCTGAGTTTGGAGCCGAGGGTGAAATACGAGGACAATTCCTTAGCGAACGTAACCATCAACAGCAGAGAGCTGAAAACGGTCGTCAGGCAATGGCCGCAGGAGCCACAGCAATTGGTAGTGCCGGTGTAGGCTTGGCAACTCAAGGTGCTTTTGGAGATGGAGCTCAACAATATGCGATGGATTACATACGCAGAAACAACCCAACAACGGGGACACAATAATGAGTTTAGGTGATATTGCTATAGCGATGCAGGGTCTCAGTAGAGGCGCAGCACAGTTCCGAGAGAACGAACGTAGAACACAAGTTGAAGATGAGAATTTTCGCAGGCAAACTGCAGAGAACGATCACTTCGAAGCCATGCGTCCCTTGGAAATAGAGAGCGCACAGAATCGTAATCGATTGAGCGGTTCTCAGGCTAACGTAGCAGAGCAGACCGAAGCCGGTGTTATCGAGTCGCGCAACGTACAGAACCAGGACACTATCGCTAAGTACAATCAGCGACTGGCAGACGGTGTGTCTGCTAAAGAAGCGAAAGCAGAATTGTCGGCAGCTGAACGCGAGATTGTGGAAAACCACCTGGCGGAAGACAGAGCGGCAGCATTGAATGACGCTGGCGCCCCCGAGGCAGAAGCACAAGCAGCTGTGACTAGTGCCAACGCTACTACGTCGAACGCAGAGCGTAACATAGAGAAGAATGATATCGCTAAGCGCATAGGTCTCGATAAGACTATCGCCTACGCTGAAAAATCAGAAGCTGCTTTGAGGAATACCGAATCTCGACGTAAACGTGAAGATATTCTGACCGATGAAATGAATGGCTATTATGCTAATGCCGCCGTAGCTCGTGCAGCAGCGGGTGAATCCGCACGACGAATGGAGGAGGTCAATCTTAAATTGGTAAAGTCT
>CAZSKN010000015.1:17595-65273 GCA_964607445.1 uncultured Caulobacterales bacterium | reverse complement strand
TATTACCGGAAATACGGTAGTTTTCACCGTCACCTTCATAGGTTTGACCGTAACGTGCTTCGACAATGCCGCCTTCAGCAGAATCTTTAAGCTCAAAATTGATCACACCCGCAATCGCGTCAGAGCCGTATTGTGAAGAGGCCCCGTCACGTAGGACTTGAACGTTTTTCAAAGCCAGTGAGGGAAATACTGAAATATCAGGACCGTGGGCACCGTCCGCAATACCACCGCCTAGAAATGAAATGACCGAGGCACGGTGACGGCGTTTACCGTTCAATAGAACCAAAGTATTGTCAGGGGACAGGCCGCGTAGGTTGGCCGGACGGACAATCGTCGCCGCGTCGGAAATAGGCTGCGTATTGACGTTAAAAGATGGCACGGCAATTCTTAGGGCATCCGCAATATCATTTGGAGCTTGGTTTAGAAGTTCCGTTGCAGGAATGACATCGACAGGTGCGATAACGTCTGCTGCTGAACGCGCCTGTCGGCGCGTACCGATTGTGATGATTTCGTCTTCCACGTTAAAGCCGCTATCTTGCGCGTGTACAGGTGTGGCTATCAGGCCTGCTAACATAGCAACTGATGCGGTCATAGCCAGCGTTGATTTGAGAGAGAATTGATGCATGAAAAGTGTTCCTTTATATCTGCATATTTATAAATATCTGCATATTTATCATTTTATGATAAATCTGGGTTGCAGATTAAAAGAGGCTTCACAACATATATCGCTAAACAGGAAAAATTTTAAATATGAATGTGACTTTTTTGACACAAAAACTGTCAAGCCGCTTAAATATTGTCAGAATTTTGCGCTCGTAATATCGAGCATAAGGTTCTGTGATACTGTAATTAGTGTTCGTAATGGAACATTTTGTGTTTGAAATATAAGAATTCTCGACCTTCAGATCAAGCGTGTTTATTGAATTTTGTCCTGTTTAGTGTAAACGCGCCCCTGTGCCTTTGCCGTCGTTATTACGCGCCCGCTATTGCGCATCCACTATCTTGGCGCCTGTTTTAAGGGCCTGCGCATGGAAATGCTGACTTGATTTCCTATCCCGGTGCGACGAGGAAACATCCGGCGGCGAGATTTTCGAGTAATTTGCAACTCGCGAAAGCTTGGCTATGTGTGAGGCCGGAAAACCGGGCACGGTAAAGTGTTTGGTTCCGGCGGTTTATAGGTAAGACCAGATTATTATCTGCCGTGAGGATAGACGGCGTGTCTGTCGACCCTGAAAACCCTATCAATGAGTCTATCTGGGCTTTGGCGTCAATTGCAGAGGCAAAGGCTCCGACTTGAATACTCCACGACGTCTCATCTTCTGCATCCGGTAATTGAATGTTCTTATGTCCGCTAATAATCGTTATATTTTGCTTGTCTTGGCCGCGTAATCTAACGGCTTTGGTAACATGGGCAAGCTGGGGAGTTTTTTGTTCGGGCAGGGGCCGACGGTCCACGACGACGGGCGCCAGACGTTGGGGCGGTTTTACACCCATGGCTTTAAACCCGCGCCGGACAAGATCTTCCATATGCTGGTTACGGGATTTGCCGCTCGCCCCGCCAAGGACAACTGCAATGAGCCGGCGCGTGTCCTTTTGCGCCGATATGATTAAATTATAGCCAGAAGCATTCGTGTAACCGGTTTTAAAGCCGTCAACCTCAGGCATAGAGTGCAAGAGAGCATTTGTGTTCTTAAAGGTGCGTCCATTATAGCGAAAATGCGTCTGGCCGAAATAATGGTAATAACGCCGTTGGCTGTTCAGGATAGCCGCGGCTAATTTAGCCATATCGCGGGCTGTTGTAACTTGGTCCGGATGTGGCAAGCCGTGCGGGTTTTTAAACACGGTGTTGATCATGCCTAATTGGCGCGCTTTCGTTGTCATCATTGCGCTGAAATTATCTTGTGTACCCGCTATAGCTTCGGCCAGTACCACGGCGACATCATTTGCGCTTTTAACGCTCAAGGCCTGAATAGCTTGTGAAACCGTAATATGGCTATGTGTCCGCAATCCCAATTTAGATGGAGGTGTTTTGGCCGCAAATGGCGAAACTCGTAATTTTTGCTCAAGTTTGAGCTGGCCTGAGTTTAAGGCTTCAAACGTAAGGTAAAGTGTCATGACTTTGGTTAAGGAGGCAGGAAAGCGTTTTGCATCTATTTGTCGTGCGTGGATGATCTCCAGCGTATCGGCGTCAACAACAATAGAGGCATAGCGTTTCACGGGTTCCGCGCGCGCCGGGCTTGTGTTCACGAGACCGCTAAATCCTGTAAGGACCAAGCCCATCACGACATATTGCCAAGCTTTAAAAATATGAAGCGCAAATCTCATGAATATCCAATGAAAAGACAAGGTCTCAAACGTTAGTAAAACCTTAATCGCCACTTGGTTATCGAAAGGTTAATGAAACGGCCTGGCACTGATATTTGCCCCTGATTTTGTGAATAAGTTCCGCCTATGGGAGATTATGGCTAGACATCGCATCTTATTATATATAAAGAAATTATTATATTTGAATATATTCGAGTTTATAAGGCTGATAAGAGGATTTTAACTCACCTTAAGATACAGAAAGCCTATGATGGAGTGCGCGCATGACCGAACCGGAAAATGATGACGATGTTATATTGGAAGATCTAAATGATAATGATCTTGTCGCGCAAATGCAGGATGACCTTTATGATGGTATGATCCCCGAAGTGACCGAAGGCACGAAAATTTTGCTCGGGCGTGGCTGGGATGCCAACATGGTATTAAACGATGCCTTGGTTGACGGGATGCGGGTCGTAGGAGAAGATTTCCGCGACGGTATATTATTCGTTCCCGAGGTTTTACAAGCGGCAAATGCGATGAAAGGTGGGATGAATTTATTGCGTCCCATTTTGGCGGCCAGTGAAAACCAGACTTCAACGGGACGGGTGGTTATCGGAACGGTGAAAGGTGATATTCATGACATTGGTAAAAACCTTGTCGGTATGATGCTCGAAGGGGCCGGGTTTGAAGTTTATGATCTTGGAATCAATACGTCTTTTGATGAATTTCATGAAGCCATCGAAAAATATGAACCGCATATTTTAGGAATGTCGGCGCTTCTGACAACCACCATGCCATATATGGGTGTTGTAATCGAAGAATTGGAAAAACGTAATATTCGAACAAAAATGTCGATTATGGTCGGCGGGGCTCCGCTTAATCAGGAATTTGCCGATGCGATTAAAGCTGACGAATATGGGCGCGATGCGGCGGTGAGTTCAGAACTGGCTAAAGTCCTTGTTGGACGGAATAGTCCGTAAGATGTTTTGTAGAAAATGTGTACACATTACACTTTAACACCTCTTAGTTTTTAATAAAATTTTACAAGGAATTATCATGGCACGAACTGTCCTTACATCTGCAACTCAAGAAGTGGTTATTGGGTTTGATCAACCCTTTGTGATGATAGGGGAGCGTATTAACCCCACAGGACGACCTTTGTTTTCCAAGGAGCTAAAAGAGGGAAACTATTGGCGGGTCAAAAAAGAAGCTCTGGCCCAAGTTGAAGCGGGCGCGCAAATTCTCGACGTCAATGTCGGTGTCCCTCTAGCAGATGAACCCGAAATCATGTCCGAGGTGATCCCGCTCATCCAAGGCCTTACCGATGTCCCTCTATGTATAGATAGCTCGATCATTGAAGCCCTAGAAAGCGGGCTGGCTGCTTATAAAGGTCGCCCCTTAGTCAATTCTACAACGGCTGAAGAAGAGGTCATGGAGCGGGTGTTGCCGCTTGTTGCCAAATATGATTGCGCTGTTGTGGCGATTTCTAATGATGACACCGGTATTTCCGAAGACCCGGATGTACGTTTCGAGGTCGCTAAACGCATTGTTAACCGGGCGTCGGATTATGGTATCAAGCCAGAGGATATTGTTGTCGACCCTCTGGTTATGCCCATTGGAGCCGTTAACAGTGCCGGTACGGATGTCTTTAAGATGTTGCACCGTTTGCGGCATGAATTAGGTGTGAATACAACCTGCGGGGCGTCAAATGTGGCTTTTGGCCTACCAGAACGCCACACAATCAATAATGCCTTTTTGCCAATGTTGGCCTGTGCCGGTATGACCTCGGCAATTGTGAACCCGCTGCATGCCGGATTAGTTCCGGCTGTACGCGCGGCCGATATCCTAAATGGTGTGGATCCAGGATGTGCAAATTGGATACGCCATTATCGTCCATCGCAAGGGGACGGCGCGGCAGGTCGTAGAGGGCGTGGTGGCAGACGCCGTAGCAAAAGATAGATGAACAGATCATGGCTGCGAGGCGGTTTAGCGCGGGGCGGTGCAGGTCGAGCGGTTTAGATAAAGATAAGACCCCTTAGCCATCAGGCCCGCCGCGGGTAATGGCTATATGTACGCGCGGGTTTTATATGTGTTTTGTCCTAAACAGCGCTAATCAAATCCATAATGTATATTGTATTCTTCCAAAGTCCGACTAAAGATGGGCAGCTATGGAAAATCCGGGTTTAAAAGATAGCTTCGGGCGCCAGATTACCTATCTGCGTCTTTCTGTGACAGATCGATGTGATCTGCGGTGTACCTATTGCATGGCCGAGAACATGACCTTTCTGCCGCGTAAAGATCTATTAAGCCTGGAAGAATTAGAAAGTCTTTGCGCCGCCTTTATGGCGCGCGGTGTGCGAAAAATCCGCCTGACGGGCGGGGAACCGCTTGTACGCCGCGATGTCATGACCTTGATTAAGAACCTTTCGCGCTATCTGGATACGGGACGGCTAGATGAAATCACCCTGACGACCAATGGTACACAATTGTCCAAATATGCACATGCATTGAAAGCCTGCGGCGTCAAACGTATCAATGTGTCGCTCGACAGTCGCGACCCGGAGATTTTCGCGACATTAACACGTCGCGCGGCATTAGATCAGGTTCTATCCGGGATTGATGCGGCCCTGGAGGCCGGCCTGCATGTTAAAATTAACGTTGTGGCACTCAAGGGTGTCAATCAGGCCGAAATTCCCGATCTGATGGTATGGGCGCATGGTAAGGGTATGGATATGACATTAATAGAGGTCATGCCCTTGGGTGAAATCGAGACGGACAGGGTAGATCAATATTTACCGCTTACCGCCGTGCGCGATAGTCTTGAAACGCGGTTTACCCTGACAGATATAGCGCTGAAAACCGGTGGCCCGGCCCGCTATATGCGCGTAAGTCAGACTGGCGGAGTTCTGGGTATGATTACGCCATTGACACAAAATTTCTGTGCGGGATGTAATCGCGTACGGGTTACATGTACGGGGCAGATATATATGTGTCTGGGGCAGTCTGATAGTGTAGATTTGCGCGCCGCTTTGCGCGGGCCGAACCCAGATAGCGCCCTGAATGCAGCCCTTGATCGTGCGATGATTAAAAAGCCCGAACGTCATAATTTCGATATTAGTCGGCGCGGCGCGGCGCCGAGCCTGTCACGACATATGTCTGTCACGGGCGGCTAAAGTTCTGGTATCTCTTTACGCCCTACGACCCGGATAAGCCCTTCTTGGGCTGTCGAGGCTATAAGTTCGCCGGATTGCGTATAAAAACTGCCTCGCCCCAGATCGCGCGCCCGTGCAGACCGTGGGCTGTCTATATGGTAATAAATCCACTGATTGACCCGAATTTCACTGTGAAACCACATGGCGTGATCAAGGCTGGCCCCGATAATTTTGTGGGTATGATAATTTACCGGATGGGGTCGCAGGCCAACAGACATCAGCGCTTTGTCCGAGATAAAGGCGAGCAGGGTGCGGTGAATAATCGGATCGTCGCCAATAGCTGCGTTAAACTTAAACCAAAATCCGGAAACAGGGTCATACGCTCCGGGGGTTAGAAATTCTTGTAATTTCGGCGTTCGAATATCTGCAACATCTTTGTCAAATATCAGGAAATAGCGGTTGAAGTTTTCCAGCGTCAGCCCGGGTGTGTTCGCGACAATCTCTTTTGCTCTAAGGTAATCCGGTATCAAGGTGTCCGGTTGGGGAATGTCGGGCGGAAGGTCTATTTGATGTGTAAGCCCGTCTTCAAGTTTTTGAAATGAAAAAGACCCATTAAAGATTGCTTGGCCCTTTTGTTTGGCTACAACACGGCGGGTCGAAAAACTACGACCATCGCGTATAGGATCGACCTCGTAAATTATTGGACGGCTAACATCGCCGGGTCGCAGAAAGTATCCGTGTAAGGAATGTGGGCGGCGCTCCGGGTCCAGAGTTCGAACCGCCGCATTGAGGGCCTGACCTAGAACCTGCCCGCCAAAAACACGCGGAAGCCCCATTTCTAACGCGTCGCCGCGAAACAGGTTTGTGTCTATTTCTTCGACATTCATTTTTGTCACAAGGTCGTGTAAACTAAACATGGTTCGCCTTTACCGTATCTCTGTGTCTATTCAAGGGGCTATAGGTAAATTGCTGTTAAATTGCACCGGCGCGACTCCAACATTATGACAATTATGTAAAAGATAACCGCACTGACTATCTTTTAAACCGTTTATTGGTTACGCTTAAAAAATGAGCCTTTTGCACATATATACGCGGTCAAAGTGGAGTCTGTAATATGAGCTTGAACTGGCCACTTCGACGGCCTGGCCCACACAAGGCTGAGGCACAATCGACCCCCCCGCCGCCGACGTCTATTTCCCGTGATATAGCCCGGAAGAGTTTTTGGGGTATACGGCTTCTGGAAATTACATTGGTATTGGGCCTTATCTATTTTGCCGTTCGCGCGATTATCGGGTTTGCCGCGCCCGAAAGCCTTTGGCAATTTGCCTCCGACACAGCCTCCGACACTGGATTAAACCCCTCACAGCCAATGTCTGTATCTCTTCAGGCGGCTGCGCTATCTACACCGGCGCTGGGCTCGACTTTTGACCCTTTTCACCGTCAGAGTGTTTCGGAACAAAATGTACAAATCATTGGTGAGGACGCGCCGGAAACAACGTTGAAACTGCGGTTGTTTGGACTGCGGGCCGGAGAGGCGGGCAGCGCCATTTTACAAACGCCTGACAATGAACAAGGTGTTTTTGAAATCGGGGACGAGATTATTTCAGGGGTTCGGTTGAAATCTGTTTCATCCAATTTTATTGTTCTATCACATTCAGGCGTGTTGGAACGGTTGACCTTTGAACGCGAGGGGGCGTTGCAGCGTAAGACAGCGCCTGTGCAAAAACCCCGTAAGGCGGGCTTAAAAACACTCTCCCCCCAAGACCTTCTTGCGGCGATGTCGTTAAAACCCGTGCGTGAAGGCAAGCGTCTAAAAGGGTACCGTATTGCGGCTAACACAGCCAGTGTGGATCTGAGGTCATACGGATTGCAGCCCGGTGATATTATCACGCATATCGACAGTGAAAACCTTACTCAAGGCCGGGTTGAATTGGGCGCCTTAGGCGCAAGATTGGCGCAAAAAAACGCCGTTACCGTTTCAATTATCCGAGGCCAAGAAAATAAATCTATTCGTGTAGGTCAGAAATGAAGATTAAATTTTTATCTCTATGTCGAACTTTGGGACGCCGAACCGCGCATGCGATGTTAGCTATAGCCGTGCCGCTGTCAGCCGGCGTGATCTCGGCAATCCATATTACGGGAATCCCCGGCACTGCCTATGCGGCAGACGATCATGTTATTACGATGCAAAATGCCGATATTCGTGCATTTATCGATGATGTATCAATTGTGACAGGCCAAACTTTTTTGGTCGACCCGCGCGTCCAGGGAAAAGTCACAATATCGTCCGAACAAAGCTTAAGTCCGAGCGAAGTTTTTAGCGTTTTCAAAGATGTCATTCGCGTTCACGGCTATGCCTTAACCCGTACCTCGTCGGGAGATTACCGTATCTCGCTGTTACAGGGCGCGGCGCAAGATGCACCCCTCGCGAGCAATAACGGTGCAGGTACGGGCGTGAAAGGGCAATTTGTTACAGCGATTATTAAGCTCAATCATACGGATGCGGCGGCGGCGGCCAAGCTTATCAAACCTTTAATGCATGCCCAAGGTCTGCTTACGGCCTCTGTGGGGGGGCGGGTTATGGTACTGACAGATTTTCCTGAAAATCTGCGTAAGGCGCGCGCAATTGTGGCTGCAATGGACACGGATAACCGCGTCACCGAAATTGTGAATTTGACAAATTTGACGGCGATTGACGCGGAAGAAGCTTTACAATCCATTTCCGGACAAAATACGAAATATAAAGCTGTGGCGCTTCCGGGGTCTAATAGTCTTATGCTGGAAGGGGACGCGACAGAGATTGCCCGTCTTAAACCTCTATTGGGGCAAATGGATGCGGGCGGTTCTGCGCCGCGCGGTGCGGTCAGCGTAGTGCCGCTACGATTTGCCGACGGGGCGTCTCTTGTTGAAATATTGACGACTTTGCTCCCCGCTTATGCGCGCGAGGGCTTCCCCGTTCCCACTGTAGCGCACGAAGTCGGCAGTAATACAATTATCATTAGTGCCTCTGGAGAGGCGCAAAAGGCGCTAGAAACCGTGATACGGCAAATAGATGTGCGTCGTCCCCAAGTTTTAGTGGAGGCCATAATTGTCGAGATTTCTAATACAGCGGCGGAGGAATTAGGCGTTCAATTTGCCTTGGGCGGGGTCAATGGCAATTCTGTACCCTTTCTAGGAACGAATTTCTCACGCCAAGCGCCAAATATTTTGGCACTTACGGGTGTGTTAGCCGGAAATTCTGTTGGTATATCAGAAGGCAATCAAGCCTTGCTAGAAACGGCAGCGGTAAATTCTCTTATCGGATTGGACGGTGGGACTGCGGGTATAGGTGGGGTGAGTAATGATACCTTGTTTTCTGCAATTTTAACGGCGATAGACGAAGATGAAGATTCAAATATATTATCTACACCTTTCGTGACGACCCTTGATAATGTGCCCGCTACATTTCTTGTCGGCCAAGAGATTCCGATAACGACTGGAGAAAGCCTTGGCACGAGCAATGTAAATCCGTTCCGAACCTTTGATCGTCAAGAGGTCGGCATTAAGCTCGACGTATTGCCGCAAATCAGTGAGGGCGATGTTATTCGACTCGCCATTAAGCAAGAAGTGTCGTCAATAGCGGGGCCCATCACCAATTTGGCTCAGGATTTTGTCACGAATAAACGCGAAATTGAAACTACGGTTCTGGCAAATGACGGCGAGATTATTGTATTGGGTGGATTGATGGAGGATGATGAACAATTCAATGTTTCCAAAGTTCCGGTTTTAGGCGATGCACCGGTTATCGGGCGGTTATTTCAATCCCGCGGAAAATCGCGTGACCGTACGAATTTGATGGTTTTTCTTCGCCCGACAATTATACGCAATGCCGCCGATGCCCGACCTTTGACGCAAACCCGGCTGGATCAAATCCGTGCCCAAGACCTGAGGCAATCTGGACGTGCCGAGTCTAAAATTGATAGCTATCTTGCGCGCCCTAATTTGACCTCCCCGCAGACCTCCCTGCAAATACCGCCCCGTCGCCCATGAATGAGGCCGGTGAAACAAATGTCCCGCGTTTGAGCTATGCCTTTGTCAGACAGCATGGTGTTTTGGCGGTTATTGACGAGAGCAAACCCTGCTTATTAAAGCGTGCGGACGCGACCTTTTCGGCCGTGTTGGAAGCGCGCCGTATTGTCGATAGCCCGGTCACTATCCGCGATGTGTCCGCGTCAGAGTTTCAAAACTGGGTGGCTAAAACCTATGCCGAAGGTGATCTTTCACAAACGGCTGAAACGGCACTTGGCGGACATGATGATCTAAACGCATTGGCAAATGAATTGCCGCGAACATCCGACCTATTAGGGAGTGATGATGACGCCCCGGTAATTCGTTTGATAAATGGAATTTTACAAGAAGCGATCCGGACGCGCGCCTCTGATATCCATGTTGAACCTTATGAAAGCCGATTATCAGTGCGGTTTCGCATCGACGGTGCTCTGCAGGATATGTTGTCATTATCCGAGCGGTTAGCGCCTTTATTAGTGAGCCGCGTCAAAGTTATGGCACAGCTCGACATTGCTAAAAAACGCGTGCCTCAAGATGGCCGGTTTTCGCTTTCGCTTGGCGAGCGGTCTGTAGATGTACGTGTTTCGACCTTGCCGTCGCAACATGGTGAGCGCTTGGTCATGCGGATATTGGAAAAGGGCAGTGCCGGCTTTGCATTGCCGCAATTAGGAATGTCGGAAGATCAAAGACAGGCTTTTGTCGAGAGTTTGGCCAAACCCAATGGTATCATCCTCGTTACAGGCCCGACAGGGTCAGGTAAAACAACAACATTATATGCGGCGCTGACGACTTTAAATGACAGTTCGCGCAATATTCTTACCGTTGAAGACCCGGTAGAATATGCGCTGGATGGTATTGGTCAAACCCAGGTCAATAATCGGGTCGGAATGAGTTTTGCCGCGGGTTTGCGCGCCATATTACGTCAAGACCCCGACGTTGTTATGGTGGGCGAAATACGAGACCCTGAAACGGCGGATATCGCCGTTCAGGCGGCTTTGACAGGGCATCTTGTTTTATCAACCGTGCATACAAATTCATCTATTGCCACGATTACGCGCTTGCGGGATATGGGTGTAGAACCTTTCTTATTGGCCTCGACAGTGACGGCGATTGTCGCCCAAAGACTTGTGCGTCGATTATGTCCGTCGTGTAAATCGGCATATACGCCCAGCGCCCAAGAACTAAGTGATCTGGGCTTGAAAGCCTCTAAGGCGCAGGTTTTCTATAGGGCGAATGGGTGTGAACTTTGTCATAATGTTGGATATACGGGGCGCTTGGGTCTTTACGAAATCGCGATAATGGACGATGTTCTTCAGGCAATGATACATGATGGCGCCCGCGAAGCCGATATGGTAAACCACGCATTTGCTCGCGGACAAACCCTAGTGCAGAGCGGCGCTATCCATGTAAGAGCCGGGCTTACAAGTGCCGAAGAAGTCCGGCGTGTATGCCGGGCCAAGGTTTTAGAGGCATAGGGTGAGATCGCCAGAAGCTGGACGGAAAGGATAAGGCGTGGAGGCTTTTGATTATGCTGCGATAGATCTATCTGGTAAAAGATTATCGGGTACAATTACCGCGCTTACGGCGCGCGAGGCCCGGGATATGTTGCGGGCGCAAAAATTGACATTGGTCAATATTAAACACGCGAAGTCCAAATCTACATCGTCATTATCCTTTAGGGGTAAAGTCAGCCATAAACAGCTGACACAGGCGACACGGCAATTGGCGATACTGATTGATGCCGCTACCCCCGTGGAGGAGGCTTTGAAAATTACGGCTCTACAATTTGAGCGCTCGCCCATGCGGCATGTTTTACTTTCTGTACGGGCGCAGGTTTTAGAAGGGGCGCGATTGTCAGAGGCGATGCGTTTTCATCCACAAAGCTTTTCAAAATTATTTGTAGCGATGGTCGCATCGGGGGAAACATCCGGGCGGTTGCCTCAAGTTTTGGAACGTTTGGCGGCCGATCTTGAATCCGCACAAAAAATAAGACGGAAAATTCTGGGTGCGACAGCCTATCCCATCGTTTTAACTCTGGTTGCGCTATGTGTGGTTATAACATTGATGGTTTTGGTTGTGCCTAAGGTTATCGCGCAGTTTGAAAGCTTTGAACAAGAGTTGCCGGCCTTAACCCGGGCCGTTATTGGATTATCAGATTGGCTGAAGGCCTACGGTGGGCTTGCGGCTATCGTGTCTATGTGTGCGGGGATCGGATTTTATCAGGCTTTGCGTCGTCCTAAAGTCCAACGACGCTGGCATAGTTGGATTTTAAAACTACCGCTTATTGGTCGTCTTAACCGGGATTTGAACGCGGCGCGGTTTGCCCGAACAATGGCCGGTCTAATTGAAAGCGGAACCCCGGCTTTGACGGCGATGGAAACGGCTAAACATACGCTAAGAAATACGGTTATGCGGGACGCGGTTTCCCAAGCGACGCATAAGGTACGCGAGGGCAGTTCTATGAGTGTGGCGCTCCGGTCAACAAAAATATTACCGCCTCTTGTCGTACAAATGGTTGCGGGCGGAGAGGCCAGCGGCGATATTGGTCGCATGTTTTCTAAATCGGCAGATTATCTCGAAGACGAGTTTGAAACCACAACATCGCTCTTTTTAAACTTGCTCGAACCACTGATTATCATTGCCCTTAGCGGTGTGGTTCTATTAATTATCGGGGCAATATTTCTACCCATTTTGCGCTTGAATACTTTAGCATTTTAACGGAGGCTTCTATGAAACACAGGCTTGGGAAAAATTCAGGATGCAAAATTTCCGACGTAAAGTCTGGTCATCCCGTATTCGCGTCTCACCGTCGACGTCCGACAACCGAAACCGGCTTTACCCTTGTCGAGGTCATGGTTGTCATGGTCATTATCGGCCTGTTGACGACTTTTGTGATTATAAATGTCTTGCCCAGTCAAGACCGTGCCATGGTTCAAAAAGCCAAAGCCGATATTCGCTTGCTGGAACAAGCGGCTGAAATGTACCGGTTAGATATGCTGGATTATCCCCCGGAAGAGACCGGTCTGGGCGCGCTGCAAGCCGTGCCTGCCGGGGCTTTAAATGCGGAACGTTATCGGCGCGGTGGGTATGTAAAATTTCTACCTGATGATCCATGGGGGCGCCCTTATGTTTACCGATATCCGGGTGAAAACGGTGCGTTTGATATTTTATCTTTTGGATCTGATGGAGAACCCGGCGGAGAAAATCTTGCACAAGATATTGTAAGCTGGCAGAAATAATGCTGCCTGCAAGCCGGACTTTTGTGTGCAAAGCCGACGAGGGCTTCACCTTGGTGGAGCTTATGACCGTGCTTGTCATAATTGGTTTGGTATCGAGCGCCGTAATTTTAAGCTTTCCAGCACGCATATCTGCGCTTGATCAACAGGCACATAAGCTGGCGGGCGACCTCAATGTTACGGCGCAAGAAGCTGTGTTAACGGGGCGATCTACCGCCGCCGGGTTTTCAGATAATGGCTATAGTTTATATCGCTATCAAAATGGAGACTGGTTAGATGTGCTGAATGAAAATTGGCCCGTGGGAGTCGATATATTTTTGTCAAAAGATACAGGTGAAATTGATCTGCCGCAGACCATTGTTCCGATAATTATATTTGAACCCACTGGCTTGGCTCCGGCGTTTAACCTGACAATGTCAGATGGATTGGATGCAATCTATACTGTAAAAAGTACCGGGGATGGACAGATTATTTTGGACGGGCCGACATGACTATATTTACGCCCCGTCCTCTGACGTCAGGGAAATCCAATCTGGGATTTACCTTGATTGAGGTTTTGGCGGCTTTGTTGATATTTTCGGTCTCTATCACGGGGTTGATCCGCGCGGGGAGTGAAAGTGCGAGAACAGTTTTTGCACTGGAACAAAAAATGCTGGCCGGAATCATTGCAGATAATCAATTGGTTCTGGCACGGGCAAAGCCGGTTCGGCTTGGCATTCGCACGGGTCAATCACAGCTTAAGGGACAAAATTTTGACTGGGAGGTCCAGACACTGGCTACGGATGTACCGGAATTCTTCCAGATAGTTGTTAAAATATTTCCCGAAGATTCCTCATTTAAGACCAGAGCCTCCACGGCCCCGCTTCTTATGGAACGCACAGCCTTTAGGGTGAGGTCGTCCGGTGGATAGGGGCGTTCGCAAAAAGGTGCAAAACTCTGCGTCGAAGTCAACAGCTCTTACGCCCGCTCTGTCAGGCGCGCAATATAGCCGTTCGCAGGCGGCTCAGGCCGGGTTTACATTGGTCGAGGTGTTGATCGCCATGTTTATTTTCTCGCTGATTACACTTGGCAGTCTCGCGGCTTTGACAAGTGCCTTGCGAGGAAAAGATCAATTGTCAAAAAAAGTTTCAGACATTACCAATATTGAACTTTCGCGGGTTTTGATAAAATCGGATATGTCTCATATTGTTCTACCCGTGACCCGGGATATTTATGGCAATGTCGAGCCTTATGTTTTCTCGGGCGGGGTTTCAGAATTACTCAGTTTTTCTCGTGCAGGGCGGACAAATCCGGGCGGGCTCGAACCCCGCGGGGATCTTGAGCGTGTGCGCTATGTTTTTGAAGGCGATACCCTTATCCGGCGTAGTTTAAGCCATGCGCATCCAGCCCCGAATACGCCGGTAAATGACCGTGTCCTGATTGACGGATTGCGCTCCGTAGATATTCGGTTTCATGCGGGAGATTTTCAGCATCGGTTTATAGAAGTCGCGGCTGATAATTCTGGCGCGCTACCGGATTATATTGAATTTGATATGATGTTTTTGAACGGTGATAAAATCGTACAATATTTCGAGCTTGCGTTATGAAGCCGGGGTGTGAAAACTGTCGCATTTCTGTGTCTGCCAAAGATCGCGGCGCCGTTTTGCTGACGACCTTATTGATCATGGCTATCATGGCGTCCTTGGCCATCGCCATTTTTGACGAATTGCGTGTGGCGATAAAACGGGCGGGTACAATCCATGCCTATGCGCAAGCCGATTGGTATGCTCGCGGGGCTGAAGATTTTGCTCAATCGCATTTACAGGGTTTACTTGGTACGCTGGACCCTGACGTTTTAACAGCGGCGCTACAAAACCCCAATCCGATTATTTTTCCGGTTGAAGGCGGAACCATTTTAATGCGCATACGCGACGGTGGGGATTGTCTTTCGGTAAATGCCATAGAGCAAACCGCAATGCGACTACAGTTCCAACGCTTGCTGACAGTCTTGGGCTGGGATATCAGATCGGCAACCCAGCTTACGGCCCGTATGAAAGATTGGCGAGATACGGATAGTCAACCCACGACGGGCGGCGCAGAAGATTTTACATATTTGGGACAAACCCCGTCTTTTCGTACGGCGAATACAGAATTTTCCAGTATTCTGGATTTGCGAGCTTTAGACGGGATGAACGAAGAAATGTTTCAACGTTTGCGACCATTTATTTGCACGCGCCCAACGGCAGGCTCGGCCCTGATAAATATAAATAGTCTCACGATTGAACAAGCGCCTATACTGGCCTCTGTATTGTCTTCGGACACGGCGCTTGATATTGCCGAAGCGGTGATCGCCAACCGTCCACAGACCGGATATCCAGATCAAAACGCGTTGCAAACCTCCGCGGCCTTAGAAGATGTTGAGGGTCAAGACATCGCCTATGACCGCATTGGGTATACGGTTGAACATATTTGGGTGGAAACCGAAGTCCGCATAGGAGACGCCGTGCGCTTTGGCGCTTTCGAGTTTTCTATCGACGGGTCACGATTGCAGCGCGGCTTTAAGCGGTATACAGATGAACTCTTTCGTCCGGTGATTTTAACGCGGCCGGATTTGGAGGCAGGTTTGTGAAGGCATCATTAATTATATGGTTGCCGGATAATCTCGCGAGGCCCTGGGCGTGGCGATCCGAGACCGGCTCGACAGGATGGGCGCGCTCCGCCGCAGATAAGGCTGGTCTTCTTGCTGTAGCCAAAGGTGATATTGCCTTGGTTATATCCGGGCAGGCTGTGCGTATATTACCCCATGCTTTACCGGATATGCGAATGTCGGAAAAAGTTATGGCCGCAGGCTTTGCTGTCGAAGACCTCCTCGGGGCGCCACCGGCTAGCCAACACATTGTGTTGCATGACACGCGTGCTTTTATGGCGATAATTTCGCGCGTGAAAATGATATCAATTCTGCAGGCCTGTCGCGCTGTTGGGATTGAACCGAGCCATATTTATGTTGATTATGACGTCGTCCCGTCTTCAATTAAAAGCTTACGCTTGGATGACCGCGTTATCATCTCCGGTCAGTCAGGCTATACGCAAGATGCAAATTGGGCGGTTGATCCTCAAATAGGTGCACCTTTATATGATCTGTTTTCGCTCATGGAATCCCTTGATTTTGACACAGCCTTTAATTTAGCGCAGGGCGAATTTTCGACGCGGCGTGGAAAATTACCCCAGATAGAGGGGTTAAAACGTGCAGCGATATTGGCCGTAATGCTTGGAATAGCTGTCTTGGTCTGGCAGGGCGTGCAACTCCGCGCATTGACATCCCAGACGGCATTTTACAAATCCGAGGCGATGGACATTTATAAAGCGGCTACGGGGCGCAGCGTGTCAAACCCGGCGCGTCAAATTGCCAAAACCCTGAAAGCGCAACCCCAAACGTCTGGCCAGTTTCTGACATTATCCAATATGTTATTTGCTCAACTACAAACAATTGAGGGTGTTGAGATAGATATGTTAAGATATGAACTGCGTGCGCAGGCTTTGACAATACGGTTTATTTATCCGGATTTTGAATCAGCCTCGCGATTGGAAAATGCGTTGATTGCAGCGGGTGTCGATTTTCAGTCAGGGGGCGTGCGTGAGCAGAACGGGGCGATGATAGGGGAGGCGGTAATACGCCTTAAACCCGTATGATCGATATAGGGTCTATAGCCGGTAAATTGACAATATGATGACTATTCTCAAAGACAGGACGCCACGAGAACGCGGCTTGATATACGGGCTCATATTCTTGAGTATCGTTTTTGTCCTATGGGTGTTTGTGATAATGCCCTTAATGAACACGAAAGCGATAGCCCGGAGTCAAAATGCGGGTGCGCTGCGGGATCTTGAATTTGTCAAAACTGGGATTACGGCTCTAGCCCCTGATTCGATGCAGAGCCGGACCAAATTTGATCAGAGCGTGTTTGTGCAAAAAGTACGTGCAGACGGGCTGACATTGTCGCGACTTCAACCTGAAACAAATGGCGCTTTGCGGGTTTGGCTAGAGGGTTTAGCGAGCCAGCAGATATATAATTTATTGCAAAATCTGATGCAGAATTATGATGTGGATATTTCGCGTATTCAGATAAACCGCCGTGATGATGGGCGGGTTGACGTGCAAATGACAATATCGCCGTCGTGAAGGCAGGTTTTATTTTCGCATGTATGGGGTTTGCTGTCTGGGTATGCCTATCGGCTTGGCCATTAGCGTGGTCGCCTTTGAGTTGGCTTAAAAACGACCTGCCGTTCCAGCCGCGATTTAGCGGCACGATTTGGCAAGGCCAAATTACCCATATTCCAAATATTGACGCTTTGCAGGTCTCGGTGTCACCAAGACGTATATTGAAGGGGGCGCCAGCCATAGAGTTTTCAGCCACGCAACCGGCCTTGAGCTTGCGCGGTCAGGCAGGTGTGGGGCGATTACGCAATGTTGATGCGAAAGGATGGATACATTGGATATTACCACTTGATCCCCGGTTTCAATCCATTGCAGGGGATTATCATTTGACGTTTGATGAGCTTAGCTACGGTGTGTCCGGCGCGCAATCGGGGTGTCAGAACGCACGCGGGCAATTTAGCACGGATGTTTTACAAAGAAACGTCCGGATTTGGCGATGGCGCGGACCAGCTATGTCTGGCCCGATAAAATGTCAGGACGGCGATTTTATCGCTGTTTTATCCGGGGATGATGGTCAGCAATCCATTGATGTAAAAACATTTTTGAAAGCCGATGGGCGCTATGAAGTCGAAATTAATGTGCATACGCGCCAAGTCGGAGCCGCAGCGCTTTTGCCTTTATACGGATTTGAGCCTGTCCAAGACGGGTTTAGGTTAAATGAGCAGGGCCGGTGGCGTTAAGTCGGGGGTTATATTTTTTCTGACTTGGATATGTGCTCGAAAACAAAAGTCTTAAAGGCCTGAATTTTTGCCAATGGCGCAATGGTTTTATGGGCAGAAAACCAGAATTGCCGGGTCAGAGATATCTGCTCTGGCAAGATTTTTTGTAAACTATCATTGTTCATAAAGTCAGGCAGTATCGCCAGCCCTGAACCGTCTATGACCAGATTTCTCTGGGCTGTAATGGATGTGCTCCTCAGGCCCGGTTTTAATTGCGGCAATGCTGTTTCAAAATAACGAAGTTCTTCGGCATAGATAAGATCATCAACATAATCTATCAATAAGTGTTCTGTGAGGTCTGACGGTGAATTAACAGGGGGTCGCCGGTCAAGATAATCCGGGTGGCCATAGAGATGTAAGTTATATTTGCACAAAACTTCGGATATAATATGGGCGGATTTGGGTCGAGACAAACCAATGGCGATATCGGCTTCCCGGCGCGAAAGGCTCAAAAAACCGCTACCCGCGACGAGGTCGATTTCGATTTGTGGATATTGTTTGTGAAACTCGCCAAGGCAGGGGCTCAGGACAAAAACACCAAAGCCTTCGGCGACACTAATCCTGATGGTCCCGCTGGGACTTTGGCTATGTGGAGATTGCTGGGCTTGAATGATTGCGGTTTGTAGTTCTATTTCTTCTGCCGTCGCCAGTAAGGCCTCGCCATGTTGGGTGAGGTGATGACCAGACCTTAAACGCTCAAACAATCTATGGCCTAGCGCGTCCTCAAGACGTTTGAGTCGCCGCGATACTGTGGTTTCGTCCAGCTTTAACTCGCGCGCTGCATCTGCCAATTTGCGGCGGCGGGCGACACAGAGAAAGATTTTAAGATCATCCCAGTTCATAGTTACAAGCCTGTATTATTGCAGCTGTAAACTGCAATAAATACTATTTACATGGAAAAATACCAGTTTAAATTCAAGATAAATTTTGGAGAGCGATATGAGGCAAATCGGACATTTTATTGATGGTAAACGGGTTGCAGGTACATCTGGCCGTATGAAAGATATTTACAATCCGAATACCGGTGACGTTCAAGCTCGCGTGAGTATGGCGAGTCCAGAGGAATTGGAAATGGCTGTAGAAAGCGCAGCGCAAGCCCAACAGCAATGGGCGCAGGCGAATCCGCAAAAACGCGCTCGTGTTTTATTTGAATATAAACGGCGTGTCGAAGCCGAGATGGACGATTTGGCGGCCTTATTGTCGTCTGAACACGGCAAAGTATTGGCAGATAGCCGTGGTGATGTCATGCGTGGCGTTGACGTCATAGAATTTGCCTGTGGTATACCGCACGGCCAGAAAGGTGAGCACACTTACGGGGCCGGGCCCGAAATTGATGTATATTCTCTGCGCAAGCCGCTCGGCGTTGTTGCCGGGATTACACCGTTTAACTTTCCGGCCATGATCCCGATGTGGATGTTTGGCATGGCGATTGCCACAGGCAATGCCTGTATCTTAAAGCCGTCTGAAAAAGATCCCTCTGTGCCCATGCGCCTGTGTGAGCTTTTTATCGAGGCTGGTGGGCCTGTTGGATTGTTACAATGCATTAACGGCGACAAAGAAATTGTAGATGCCATTTGCGATCATCCGACCATCAAGGCTGTGAGCTTTGTGGGTTCATCCGATATTGCGCAATATGTTTACGCGCGCGCCACAGCGAATGGCAAACGGGCGCAATGTATGGGCGGGGCGAAAAATCACGGTATTATTCTTCCCGATGCCAATATGGACCAAGCCGCCAAAGATATTCTCGGTGCGGCTTATGGCTCGGCCGGTGAGCGCTGCATGGCGCTGCCTGTTGTCGTGCCTGTCGGTGAAGGCACGGCCGAAAAATTCCTAGAGGCTTTCATGCCAAAACTGGAAGCCATGACAGTGGGCATGTCAACAGACCCTGACGCGGATTACGGCCCCGTGGTCACTCAAGTTCACAAGGACAGTATTGAGGCCAATATCGACAAGGCGGTCAAGGAAGGGGCGACATTGGTTAAAGATGGGCGCGGTTTTGAACTCCAAGGCTATGAGAACGGCTTTTTCGTCGGCCCGACTTTACTTGATAATGTAACGCCCGATATGGAAACCTATCATGATGAAATTTTTGGGCCTGTTCTACAAATTGTCCGTGCGGAGAGTTTTGAAGAGGCGCTGCGACTGCCCTCTGAACATCAGTACGGAAATGGTGTGGCAATCTTTACCCAGAACGGGCGCGCCGCGCGTGAATTTGCCGACCGCGTCGAAGTGGGCATGGTCGGCATTAATGTGCCTATTCCTGTACCTGTTTCCTATCACAGCTTTGGCGGCTGGAAACGCTCTGCATTTGGCGATGCTAATCAATACGGCATGGAAGGCTTGCGCTTTTATACCAAGGTAAAGACGATTACACAGCGCTGGCCGGAAGGCGAAACGAACGACAGCGCCTTTATCATTCCGACGTTTTAGGATGACGTTGTGGATTTCCAACTCACAGAAGAACAGACCTTAATACAGGACATGGCGCGCAGTTTCGCGTCCGTAGAACTCGCGCCGCATAGCGCCCAATGGGATGAGGACAAAGTCCTTGATCACGCCGTTTTCACCAAGGCCGCCGCGCTTGGCTTTATGGGGATTTATACAGGCGAGACGCATGGCGGAACAGCCCTTTCACGGCTCGATAGCGCCATTGTTTTTGAACAACTCGCGGCGGGGGATGTCTCTCATACTGCGATGATGACGATACATAACATGGCGACTTGGATGGTGGACCGCTATGGTGATGACGCTGTCCGCGCGAAATATGTGCCGCGCCTGACCGCAGGTGAACTCATTGCGAGCTATTGCTTAACCGAGCCGGGGGCTGGTTCGGATGCGGCATCGCTCACCACCAAAGCCGTGCGCGACGGGGATGACTATATCCTAAATGGTTCCAAGACCTTTATCTCGGGCGCAGGCTGGTCGGATGTGTATGTCACCATGGCGCGGACTTCGGACGACGGGGCCAAGGGCATTTCATGCTTTGTGATTGAAAAAGGCACACAGGGATTATCATTCGGAACCAATGAAAAGAAGATGGGCTGGAACGCCCAGCCCACAGCGCAAGTCATTTTCGAGGATTGCCGCATCCCAGCTGAAAACCGCGTAGGTTCCGAGGGTGACGGTTTTCGCTTTGCTATGAGCGGGCTTGATGGCGGGCGCATTAATATCGGCGCGTGTAGTCTTGGAGGGGCGCAAAAAGCTTTGGATGCGTCTTTGCAATATACCAAAGAACGCACCCAATTTGGTAAATCTATTTCCGATTTTCAAAATACGCAATTTATGCTTGCCGATATGGCGACAGAGCTTGGAGCCTCGCGTCTGATGATTTATCGGGCGGCTGATATGCTGGATAAAGGCTTGCCAAATACAGGGGCGGCCTGCGCTATGGCAAAACGGTTTGCTACAGACATGTGTAGTAAAATCGCCAATGATGCGCTTCAACTTCACGGTGGTTATGGCTATCTCAGTGAATATGAAATTGAACAAATTGTGCGCGATCTGCGTGTTCATCAAATTCTCGAAGGTACAAACCAGATCATGCGTGTGATTATTTCGCGTAGTTTGTTAAGGCAGTAATTATGACCACAGAAATTATCTCCCGTATTATTGGAAATCTTGGCCATATCACGCTTAATCGTCCCAAGGCGCTCAATGCGCTGACCTATGATATGTGCGAAGAGATCACGCGATTATTGCGCATGTGGGAGCGCAATCCTGATATCGGCGCTGTTTTGATTGACGGGGCTGGTGATCGTGCCTTTTGCGCCGGCGGAGATGTGATTTTGCTGCATGATAGCGGCAAAGCAGGTGATACACGCGCCGAGAATTTTTGGCGTATTGAATATGCGCTAAACGAACTAATCCATCGTTATTCTAAACCCTATATTACCTTGATTGACGGGTTTGTTATGGGAGGCGGTGTCGGGCTGTCTGTGCATGGGCGATTGCGCGTGGCCGGGGACGGGACTGTCTTTGCTATGCCTGAAACGGGTATAGGCTATTTTCCCGATGTCGGCGGGACGTATTTCCTACCCAGATTAGGCATGGATATCGGGCAATGGCTTGGCCTGACAGGCGCACGGCTGGATGCTGGACAGGCCTGCGCACTCGGTGTTGCCAATAGCTATGTCCCCAGTACCCAACATGGGGCTTTGATTGAAGCCTTGGGTGCCGGGGCTTTGGACGGCTCTGACGGGGCTGTGGTCAATGTGATTATGGATTTTGTGAAACCACCACCGATAGGCGAGGCCATACCCCCATCTGTCAAGGCTTTCGGGGAAAGAACCGTCCCTGCCATTTTGCGTGCGCTTGATAAAGACGGCGGTGAATGGGCGCAAAAACAAGCCAAGAATATTCGTCGGAAATCACCATTGGCCATGTGTGCCACGTTCGAAGCTTTGCGACGCGGCGCGGCGTTGAATTTCCGCGAGGTGATGACACAAGAGTTGGACATCTCACTTAATTTTTTGAAAACGCAGGATTTTTACGAAGGTATTCGAGCGCAATTGATTGATAAAGACCGCAAGCCGAAATGGTCACATGAGACGGTAAACCATGTCACAGACCCGCAAGTCCAGCGCCTTTTTAGGCCCGTGGCGAAACCACGGCAGGAGTTTTTGACGTGAACACACTCGCTTTTATCGGCCTTGGGAATATGGGTATCGGCATGGCGACGAACCTGGCCAAAGCCGGCTATGTTGTACGGGCGCTAGACCTGTCTAAAGACGCGGTGGAGCGTGCTGTGAAAGCTGGATGCATCGCGGCGAAAACGACTGAAGAGGCGGTAAAAGATGCGGATGTGGTTATCACAATGTTGCCGGCGGGCGTTAATGTGAAACGTGTATATAGTGGCGAAGACGGCGTATTTTGTCATGCCAAACCCGCAACATTGATGATTGATTGTTCGACCATTGATGTGATCTCGGCGCGCGAGGTGATTTCAAAGGCCGACGATAAAGGCTTTGCGATGATTGACGCACCGGTATCTGGCGGTGTTGGCGGAGCGGCGGCTGGAACGCTGACCTTTATGTGCGGGGGGGCGCAGTCGACATTTGAACGCGCAAAACCCGTCCTAGAGGTGATGGGAAAAAATATTTTCCACGCCGGAGATGCTGGAAATGGTCAGGTCGCTAAAATTTGTAATAATATGCTGTTGGGCATTCATATGATCGGAACCTGTGAAGCTTTTAATATGGCCGAAAAACTCGGCCTTGACGCGCAGACTTTTTACGATATCGCCAGCACAGCCAGCGGCCAGAACTGGTCTATGACACAATATTGTCCGGCCCCCGGCCCGGTTGAAAGCGCGCCAAGTAACCGGGATTATCAAGCCGGATTTTCGGCGGCCATGATGCTTAAAGATTTACGCCTTGCCCAAGATGCCGCGACATCTGCACAGGTTGCGACGCCATTGGGCGCGCAGTCCGAAGCGCTATATTCTTTAATGGAAGCTGCGGGCAAGTCGGCCCTTGATTTTTCCGGTATTATGAAATTGATCAATGGAAAATTACATCAATCCTAATTATGTCCCGCGGGGCTAATCCAGCATATCATATGTCAGATAAGACGAGCGTGCAGATTGCTTCTGATTGGGGAAATCATCACGGAAGTGTCCGCCGCGACTTTCTTCACGCGCTAAAGCTCCCGCCGCTATCATACGTGCGGCAATAAGCGGGTTGGCCCGACCGACTTGTGAAATCAAGTCGTCAATTTCGCCCATCAAGCTGTTTAAGCCTTTCGCATTTCGCCGCACTCCGCATTGGGCGGTCATGGCATTTCGTAAGGTTTGGGTGACTTCCGTGGTCATGGATAACCAAGGTTGACGACGAATGGTTTCTGCTTTTCGGCTCGCAATATCCGCACTTAAAATATATCGGGCTGCGCGACCCCCAAAGACTGTTGCTTCCAGCAATGAATTGCTGGCCAAACGGTTCGCCCCGTGTAAACCCGTCGCCGAGCATTCCCCAATAGCATAAAGACCGGGCAAGGATGTTTGTCCCCATTCATTTGTCGCCAAGCCGCCCATGTGATAATGGACGGCTGGGGCCACGGGTATAACCTGGGTGCGCGGATCAATACCTGCGCTCATACAGCTCTGAAAAACTGTAGGAAAATGGCTATCAAAATGTGTGCCGACGGCCGTGCGGCAATCCAGATAGGGCTGTCGCCCTGCCTGAAGTTCTGCAAATATTGCCCGTGCCACATCATCGCGTGGCGCCAGTTCGCCGTCCTTATGATAGCGCGGCATGAAGCGGTTTCCAGCCGGGTCGATTAATGTCGCACCGTCACCTCGCAGCGCTTCTGTGGCAAGAGGTGCGGGATCGCGTCCAATATTTATTGCCGTGGGGTGGAATTGAACAAATTCCATATCTCGCATTTTTGCGCCCAAGACCGCCGCCATGCCCAGCGCATCGCCCCGGGCTGTGCGCGGGTTGGTTGTGACGGCAAACAAGCCGCCAACTCCGCCTGTCGCTAATATTGTGATATCGGCTTCTATGCCTAAAAGCGAGCCATCATCACGTCGAGCCAAGGCGCCGGCGACGCCGCCGTGACCATCAGATAACAGGCTTTCCGCGCGCCAGCCAATCAAACCTGTTACATGATCTGCGGCTTGCACTTTTTCGACCATGATATTGATGATCTCACGTCCGGCTGTATCGCCTTTTACACGCGCTACACGCGGCATAGAGTGGGCGGCTTCAAGCGATAGATATAGAGATCCATCGTCTTTACGATCAAAGGGCACACCCATTTGCGCTAAATCATGTACCCGGGCGGGGCCGTCTTCTGATAGTATTTTTGCAATATGGGCATCGACAAGACCGTCGCCCGCCGCGATTGTATCCGCGGCGTGGGATTTGGCGCTATCATCGGGATGTAGAGCGGCGGCAATACCCCCTTGCGCCCATGCCGAGGCGGCGCCGTCTTTCGACCGGCGTGAGGTCAAGATAAAGACCGGACGCGGGGCGAGCTTTAGTGCCGTATAAAGCCCGGCTAAACCGGCGCCAACTATCAGCACAGCCCCTTTAGGTAAGTGTTTTGTATCGAGTGATGCACGCATAAATTTTATAGAATGATTTTGTCACTCCCCGTTAGGCTTTATTCTACTTGTTCAAAGACGTCGCGTAAATCTAAATTAATAATCTTTGAAAAATGATAATTTTCCGTGTGAATATGACATTGGACATTGGCTACGGGTCTCAAACCCGTTCGGCCCCTTTAAGGGCGGCTGATCTGGGCGGTCTGTGTGTCCTTATGACGGGACTGTTTTGAAGCGATTGAGATCGAAAACTATAAACAGATAGAGGGTGCCGTGGCTGAAGGATTGAACGGTTCTGGCACTATGGGGATTATCAGTCGCTCAGAGTACAGACCCTCGGCCACGCAAAGCCATGATTCGTAGAATTATTTAGACCCTTTGACAATATTCTTAAATGACTTTGACTTTGGCTTCGGGCAAATCAGGATCAAAATGACCTTTCGCGGGATCAAATTTGACATTTATCATATCCATGACGGCTTTGTGGGCGCGCTGGCGCATATGCTCATCTACCAAGACTTCATTGGTTTCATCACGCAGGCACGTATAGATATTTTCCAGTGTTATACGTTTCATATGCGGACACAGATTACAGGGGCGCACAAAATCGGTCTCGGGGTTTGCCATGGCTACATTATCCGACATGGAACATTCGGTCAGCAAGATGACGTTTTTGGGCTTGGTCTGGGAGACATAATCCGACATGGCTTTGGTCGAGCCGGTAAAATCGCTTTCCGCGACAACTTCTGGCGGACATTCAGGATGGGCTAACACGACTACGCCGGGATGGGCTTGGCGCATCTCCTGAATATCTTGGGCGGAAAAGCGGGCATGAACTTCGCAACGGCCATGCCATGCAATGACCTCGACATCGGTTTGCTTGGCGACATTTTTGGCTAAAAACTCATCCGGCAACATGATGACTTTATTGACACCCCACTCTGCGCAAATATGTTCGACAATGGCCACCGCGTTTGAACTGGTACAGCAAATATCGCTTTCGGCTTTTACATCGGCAGAGGTATTTACATAGGTGACGACCGGAATGCCGGGATAGCGTTGTTTAATCAGTTTAATGTCTTCGCCTGTTATGGACGACGCCAATGAGCATCCGGCCCGCATAGACGGGATAAAGACTTTCTTTTCAGGACAAAGGATTTTGGAGGTTTCAGCCATGAAATGCACACCGCCCTGAATGATAATATCAGCGTCCGTCTGGGTGGCTTCAATTGCTAGACCCAAACTGTCACCTTTATAATCTCCGATCAGGCTAAAAATATCCGGTGTCATATAATTATGCGCAAGAATAACCGCGTTCTTTTGTTTTTTGAGTGTATTAATAGCGTGCACAAGCGGGGCATATGCGGGCCATTCAAACTTCGGGATAAAATCGGAGACTTGGGCATAAAGGTGATCTGTTGCGGCTTTGATCTCATCCGTATAGGCGAGCGTGTCATTGGGGGTGGTCGGGACGGCACACACACCGTTTTCAACTTCTAATGTTTGACCGATCCAACGTCCATTTTCCCAATTGATAAGCTCTTTACTCATTTTCAATCCTCTAAACCCTATGTCTCTAAACCGTATGTTTTGACGATAGGCGACGTCTTATTCGTGCTCCGTAATAGGCATATAGGAAGTGTGCGGGCTTTATGCTATTAAAAACCCTTAAATTTTCCCATCAGCCTCATGTTACCACAGTCTGAACCCAAGGCTGAGGGCCGCGCCTATTATACCGATGAAAATAGCGAAATTATCAATTCGGGATATGGCGCGGTCGGCCCGACGGTCTTTCTGGCGCCCGAAAAATCCGAAACTCAGAGCGCACATACAACTGATGGCCGTTAAGAGTTGCACGGAAATGAAGGCGGTGCTGGCGAGATAGTCGGCTTCGCCGCGGTTTAAGGCCCAGAGCAGACACGTTATAAGTCCCGCGCCGCAGAGGCTAAATATGAGAGTAAGACGTTTCATGACACTATAGCTTTCATGACAATATAACTTGCAGGGTTCTCTTTCTCAGGTGCCGTAACACAAGGTCGGTTATGCGGGGCATAGGGCGTTGAATCGATCTAGAAATATCCGCTCGGCCTGTTTGACAGGCCGCGGGGCCAAGGTGATATGGAGGCCTTTGGGGGGTGTCATAAAAAATTTATCACTTTCTGCCACCGTAAATCCCGCGATTTGTGTTGCTTCAAACCAGGCACAATAAATATCACAAGCTTTGATTTTCTTCTTAAGGGAGGATGGAATGATCGGGGGTAATCCATATCGCAAATGTATGGCTTCTTCGAGTCGGGCCTCAAAGGCTTTATAGTCTAGACCGAGTGCATGTTTAAATGGGCTAATCATATCGCCTATGACATATTCGGCCGCATCATGAAGCAAGCAGGTCAGCTTTTGTGCCTGTGTTGATTTAGGATAGAGTGTGGCAAAAAGCTGTTCGACGATGACGCTATGCTCGGCCACACTAAAGGCGTGATCGCCAGAGGTCTGTCCATTCCAGCGCGCGACACGCGCCAGCCCGCGGGCGATATCTTCAATTTCAATATCAAAAGGCGACGGGTCAAGCAGGTCGAGCCGACGTCCTGATAACATGCGTTGCCATGCGCGGGGCGGCTTAGGCAACTTTTCGAACAAATATGGCGCCGGCTGAATAGCCAGCTCCGAAAGAGCAGATCAGGCCCGTATCTCCATTCTTGAAGTCGTCGCTATATTTATGAAAGGCAATAATAGATCCTGCGGAACTGGTATTGGCATATTCGTCAAGGACAACGGGCGCTTTTTCCAAATCGACTTCTTTACCCAATATTTTTTTGGCGATGAGATGGTTCATGGATAGATTAGCTTGATGTAACCACATGCGTTTTAACATATGCGGGTCAAGCCCGTTACGGGCGCATTCTTCGGTGATTAATTTGGCCACCATCGGTACGACTTCTTTAAAGACGCTGCGCCCATTTTGCATGAACAGCTTATCGGTAAGGCCCTTTTTACCGCGCTCGCCAATCATGCCGTCGTCTTCTGGCGCGCAGTGATTAAGAAAGCCGAAATTATTGCGGATATTGTTTGAAAATTGTGTGACGAGTTTGGCGCCGATAATTTCCCAATGGTTTGAGGGAGCGATATCATCTGACTCGACTAAGAGTGCCGTGGCAACATCTCCGAAAATAAAATGAGAATCCCGGTCTTTAAAGTTCAGATGAGCCGTACAAATTTCGGGATTAACAACCAGCACAGATTTCGCTTGACCGCCAAAAATTAAACCGCGGGCGGTTTCAAGACCGAAGGTGGCCGAACTACAGGCGACATTCATATCAAAAGCAAAACCTGAAGTTCCCAGCAGGGATTGCACTTCAACAGCCAATGCGGGATAGCCGCGTTGCAGATTGGAGCAGGCCACAATAACGGCGCCAACATCTTCGGGTTTGCGTCCCGCGTTTTCTAAGGCCTGCCGGGCCGCATTGGCGGCGATTTCGGCCAGTATAGAGGGTTCATCATCGGCACGCGCCGGAATGCGTGGTGCCATAACCTCCGGGTCCAGAATAGGACCTTTAGAAATAACAAAACGGGATTTCACACCTGAGGCTTTTTCAATAAAAGCGGCGTTGGAATAGGCGAGGGCATCACGGGTTCCCGCCTCTATATCGGCGGCGTTTTCTGAATTCCATTTATCGGCGTAACGATTAAAGCTTTCGACCAATTCCGTGTTTGAAATTGACTCATTAGGGGTCCAAAGACCGGTAGAACTGATAACAGCTTTCACGAATTATCCTTAGGTTTTAAAAATTATGGATTTATATAACGCTTAAAACTCTGCTTGTCAGTTTTAAATGGGATTAAGTCGGGGGATAATCATTTGGGTGTAAAGTTGCAAGTTGTTATTTAATCGTGTATCTCGAAAGAAGAATACGGGGCGGTATATGAAAAGAATCATTTTTTGTTTTGACGGTACATGGAACCGTCTCGATGCTAATAATGTCACCAATGTTGTGCATACGGCGCGAAATATTGCATTGGTTGCTAATGATGGAATCCATCAAATTGTCCATTATGACCAAGGCGTTGGCACCAAACCCCATGAAAAAATTCGGGGTGGCGTATTTGGTATGGGCTTGATGGATAATCTAGAAGAGGCTTATCGTTTTCTGGTTTTTAATTATGAACACGGAGATGAGATATTTCTATTCGGGTTTTCACGCGGCGCTTATAGTGCCCGGTCTTTTGCTGGATTAATTTTTAATTGCGGGATTGTGAACGACGTCAAAAGAATTCCAAAAGCCTTAAAGCTGTACAAAACGCGTCAGAATGATGACAAGCATATGGTCGAAAAATTTAGAGATTTTCGACTCGAATGTTCGCCATATATATGTGTAGATCAAACCGAATTTGATTGGCGGGTTGCGGCAGGCAAGTGTGAATATCATCCCGTGGAATCGGGTCGTGATCTTGGAGGGCTTTCTGATATGACGGTTCCCAATCTCGGGATTATCAATATAAAATATATCGGCGTGTGGGATACTGTCGGAGCGCTGGGCGTCCCTAAAACTATGTCGATTGCGAGCGTCGTGAACCGACGCCATCAATTTCATGATTGTAAACTCAGTACATTTGTGGCCTCAGCTCGTCATGCCGTTGCCATTGACGAAACAAGACGGTCTTTTGAACCTACATTATGGACGAATGTTGACGACATGAACAAAATGATTGGCTTTCATCCCGCATCCGAAAAAGCCCCTTATCAGCAACAATGGTTTCCGGGTGTCCACGGCGCTGTTGGCGGCGGTGGTGATTATACCGGATTATCAGATGAAGCGCTTGAGTGGATTTGGGAAGGGGCTAAACGGCAGGGCTTGCAGTTTTCTATATCTAGAAGTGAAAGTCTTTATGATATCCGTCCGAACTTTGCAGATAATATAGCGAATATGGATCCGCCAAAATGGTATAGGCTTAAAAGTCAACTTACCCGGCTTTTATCCAAACAGCCGCGGTCTTTTATAAAGGTTAAAAAAGAGGTGCATGATATTCGCCCGGTGTCTTTACATGAAATCAGCATGGCCGCCCGCTATCGGTGGAAAGCGGATGGAAATACGCTTACACCCAAAGGTGCATACCGACCTCTTTCCACATTAGACCGTGTCGTAAAACAACTGGATGGGTGGAGCTTTGCTGCGCCGGCGCGAGACGAAACTCTAGGGGATATCGCCTCGCAAGATAGTCTGATAGAAACAAAATCGTCTAAACGGACGCATATAGTTGTTCGCGGTGATACGTTGGGCGCCATTGCCAAGACATATTTAGGGTCGGCGTCGAAATATCCGATTATCTTTGCAGCTAATCAACCTATGCTCACCGATCCTGACCGGATTTATCCGGGTCAAATTTTAAAGATTCCCGTACGTCCTTCTGTAAATCCGTCTTAGTCAGCGCGGCTTTGCGGCGTTACAGGCGTCATAAGCATGGCAATCAAGAGCATGATCATTGATCATGCCCACGGCCTGCATGAAGGCATAGACGATCACGGGACCGACAAATTTGAACCCGCGGGTTTTTAAATCCTTTGATAGGGCTTCAGATTCAGTGCTTTTAACCGGGGCATCTTTGAAGTGACTCCAGCGGTTTACTATGGGTGTGTTGCCGACAAATCCCCAGAGATAATCACTGAAATTCAACCCCTCCTCATCGCGCATTTTGATAAATATCCGAGCATTGGAAATTGCGGCATTAATTTTAAGTTTGGATCGAATAATTCCGGCATTGCCGAGGAGGCGCTCACGATCTGTATCTGTATAATAGGCAACCTTATCCGGGTCTAACCCGTCAAAGGCTTCTAAAATATTTTCTCGTTTTCTCAATATCGTAATCCAGGCCAATCCGGCTTGCATACCGTCTAAGATGAGTTTGTTAAACAGGGCTTTATCATCCCATACTGGTCGTCCCCACTCATTATCATGATAGGCACAATAAAAGGCATCATCGGGCGAGACCCATCCACACCGGGGTAAAGTGGGGTCGTGATCCGGATAATCTGCTGACTTATTCGTCATAGATATTTTTCCATTCCGATATTACAGCGGTCATAAACCGGATGCGGGCCTTCATGATTAATGATCCATCCATTACGTTTATATAGACGTATGGCGGCGGCATTCACTGTGTTAGAAAGCAGGTAGATACGAGTCAAACCAAGGGTTTCACGCGCATATGTCTCTATGGCTTCTATAAGCGACTGACCAATGCCGTAGCCGCGGTATTGGAGATCAACCGCCATTTTCGTCAGTTCCCAGTTGCCTGCATTATCCTGTTTCAAGGCGCAAGCCCCGACAACTATATCGTCGATATGTGCGCTAAAAACATTATTTCCGTTTTGTGTGTAAATTTCGGGATGGGCGATCATTTTCAAATCGCTGTCCTCCAAATAATGTAGTTCTTCTATCCATTGGGCATTTAATGCCGCGAACCGTGGAAGGGCGGTTTCATCATTGCGTCGGATTTCGAGTTTAGCGGTTTGAACCATCTGGAGCTTTCATAATCTGCACAGCTATTCCATTTATAGTAGGGTTTTGCGTAGCCGATTTCAATCGGTCAAGACGCGCTAACCCCATACCCATATCGCCATGAACGTGATAAACCTGCCCAACGGTGCGTGCCCCGCATTTAATGTCGTCTTGTGCCTTTACGTGTGACCCAGATGAAAAGACCAGCCCGCGTAGGCGCTTTTTGACGATGGTCATACGTTTCATGCGGGAAACGACTTCCTGACCGACAAAACAGCCCTTTTGAAAATCAACCCCGTTCATAAGATCCATATTGGCGTCGGCGGGAAATGTCGTCTGCGTGTCAAAATCATAAAGACTATCGACTATCCCTAATGACAGGCGGTGGGCATTATAATCTCCTGTTGTTTCCAAGAGATCACGGCTTATAATTCGGCGTCCAAGGGCGGGGAGTCTTGGATCTTCAAAGCCTTCAGATCCCTCGCCGTCCCAAACCGCATAGAGATGGAACTTATCGCTTTCATCGGTCATTGTAATCGGGGCACGCAATTTATACATTTTCAAGCGCTTTAAAAGCGCGTCGCCAAATTTCGAGGGTGTATCCAGTAAAAGGTCATCTGCGTCGCGGGTGACAAAGAAGTCGGCTATGATCTTGCCTTGCGGCGTCAAAAGAGCGGCAAAGGTGATATCTTGGGCTATAGAATTCGTGATTAACCCGTCAAGCCACGCGCTCACCGCCTCTCCGGAAAGACGTAAAATAGTACGATCAAGCTTTGCGATTGGCATCAGGCCCACCCCGCAAACGTCCATGTCAGCGTCTCGCCCGCATGAAATGGTATGATCGTTGTGTCTAGTATCGGGAGTGTTTCAGGTACGGCAGAGGCGCGTTTTTCTAAAACAATATTCTTTGTATTGAGTGGCAAGCCGTAAAAGCGCGGGCCATGTTCTGATGCGAAGGCTTCTAATTTATCCAGAGCGTCGTCTTCTTCAAATACCTTGGCATAGCTTTCTAAAGCATAAGGGGCGTTGAAAATACCAGCGCATCCACACGCGGATTCTTTGGCATGAATTGTATGCGGGGCCGTGTCTGTACCGAGGAAAAATTTTGGCGAGCCAGAGGTCGCGGCTTTTCGGAGAGCCAAACGGTGTTTTTCCCGTTTCGCAATGGGTAAACAATACATATGTGGGCGTATCCCCCCCTTAAATATTGCATTGCGGTTTATTTCCAAATGATGGGGTGTAATCGTGGCTCCGATATGCGGGCCACTCTCCATTACATAATCCGCGGCCTCTTGCGTGGTGATATGTTCAAATACGGTTTTGAGTTCGGGAAAGTCAGCGGCGATTTGCGTTAAAACCTCATCAATAAAAATGGCTTCCCGGTCAAATATATCCACGCTGTCATGTGTAACTTCACCATGGACTAATAATGGCATGCCACATTTTTGCATGGCGTCCAGAACGCGGTAAATGTTTTTTATATCTGTGACGCCCAGCGCTGAATTTGTCGTCGCATTGGCCGGGTACAGCTTGCAGGCGGTGAGTACACCGCATTCATATCCGCGCGTTATTTCTTCGGGGTCAAATCCATCGGTCAAATATCCGGTCATGAGCGGTGTGAAATCAAGATCGGGATTGACGGCGGCGATAATCCGCTCCCGATAGGCTCGGGCTGTTGCTACAGTTGTTACGGGCGGGTTTAAATTTGGCATAATAATGGCGCGCCCGAATTGTTGCGCCGTGTAATTGACGACAGCCCCCAGCATATCCCCGTCACGCAAGTGTACATGCCAGTCATCAGGACGGCGTATGGTAAGGCGGTCTGTCATAAAATCTCGTGTTGTGAACGCGTAATTATAAAAGACATATGCAATGTGACAATCTTAAACGCAACAGGTGTAGACGACATCAGGGTTTAAGTTTTACAGGCTCAAGGCAATATGTTGCAATTCTAAATTTGTCTTGTGATATATCTAGTCTATATCGCGGCGACGAAGACCCAGAACCCAAATATTATCAGGGTCGAATATTTTCATAATGATTCCGTCAATTTTAAGCGTATGTGCGTTTTTCATTCCGTCAATAAACGCGGCCTCTGCACCCATGACCCCGGCGCATTCTTTTTGCGTGGTCGTCAATGATGTAATTCTTAAACGGTTCTGGGTTTGCAAATAATTACCAATAAATGAGTTGCATCCGGCAAAGCCGTAAAGTTCTCCGTCTTGTTTAAATTGTACAAATTGGTCAAACCCGTTTTCAGGTCCCCATTCCGACCCAATGAGTGAGGTTAAGCCAGGCGATGTTAGAGGGGGCGCAGAGGCGGTTTTGACCTGGGCAGAACTCAACGGGCTCATAAGGCTGCTTATAACCACCGCTAGGGATAGATTAAGTTTTTTCATGGCTTAGCGAAGTCCTTGGTAAATACTGTCCTAGGGTCAAGATAAAATCCGGCCCTGACTGGGGTTTAAGTTCGGATGTTCGTGCCGTCTAGTCGTAATCACATAAAATTCGACGTCACCGTTTGATCATAATTTACCGTTCGCGATACGGATCCCCGAGCATGGTCGCGATATGACGCCCATTTTCTGCTAAAGCGGCGACATCGACGGACACAGCTTGAGAACAGCTATCGTGACGGGATTGTTCTTGATAATAACCGGCGTTAAAGGCCCGGATGAGTTCACGTCGTCGCGAGAGATTGTCCGGGGCTTCAATCCGCATCATTTTACCGGCATGTGAGCGCCATTTTTGATCGTCATTGCCAAAGCAAAGCGTACGCAAATAATGCATTTGTCCAAGGTTTTTTGACAAGGCTTCAACAAGGCTGCTCATGGTGACCATATCGGCTTCTACCCGTCTTTCGGCGGCTTCGCGGGCTTTTTGCGCCGCAATTTTTTCCGCGCGAGCCTTTTCTTTCGTTGTCCTCGCGTCACCGGGATGAGAGGCTTGTGCTCCAGCCAGTATTGGCGCGCTCATGAGCGCAAATAAGCAGGCTATATTGAATAAAGAACGTAACATCGGGGTCATATATAAGCTGTGTTTCGTAAATACCTACTGAATTTTAAATCTATTCGGCTTGTTTTCCGTCAAGACACATCCGTGCCGTCTCTATCACATCAAGTGTCTGTGGCCATATACCTAGCGTAGGGAGGTCTTTGGGAGCGACAAATTCTGCCTTCACTGCATCGTCGCCTGCCGTGGGGCGACCTGAAACCCATTCGGCGACGAAATCATGTAATCTATAATAAAAACCTTCAAATTCGGCGTCAACTATGGCGACTTTTTTTCCGAGTTTTGCAGTAATTGCCGTTTCCTCATAAAGCTCTCTACAGGCCGCTTCATACTGGGTTTCATTGGCTTCAATGCGTCCACCCGGGATGGACCATTCGCCTTTGCGCGGCGCGGTACCTCTTTGGATGAGTAAGACATCTTCACCGCGAAAACAGATAATACCCACACAGTCTATACGGGGCGCTGGCGCTGGTTTTTTGGGGTCTATCGCGGGCAAAACTATTTCCATTATGATCTAGGACCTTTATACCATATCTATGTGTGGACGCTATGCTCTATATAAACCTCTTGGTGAAATTGCGGCCTGTTTTATGGCGAAGTCAGGGCAGAATGACGGCTCTGGAAATCCGCTATGGGATTGGACGCCAAATTATAATATCTCGCCCGGAGCGGTCGTGCCTGTGGTCGCTTTTGACGGCCAGCAAAGACGCAAAATTGTCCCTATGCGCTGGGGCCTGCACCCGCATTGGAAAACACATCCCCCGGAAGGCCGCCCTTTGTTTAATGCGCGCGTTGAAACCGCGTCGGAAAAACCCAGTTTTCGAACACCGTATCGCCGCCGTCGTGCGCTGATACCTGCAAATGGTTGGTTTGAATGGGAAGGGGTGGAAAAACCCAAAACCCCCTATTATATTTCCGAGGCCGGGGCGGAAATTACGGCCTTTGCCGGTCTTTGGGATCAGTGGCGGGTAGATGAAGGGATAACTTTACTCTCATGTACAATTTTAACCACATCTGCGACAGGGCCGATAAAACATCTTCATCACCGCATGCCTGTTAGATTGCCGCGTACCCAATGGGATAATTGGTTAAATTGGAACATGCCAGCCGATAAGATCATGGCTAAAAAATGCGGCAGCGATGATGTGCAATATCACGATGTGGACCGCGCGGTAGGGTCAGGCCGTGCGCAAGGCGCGCAGTTGATTGCCCCCATATCCGCATAGACCGGCATGCGGGTCAGGTTTTTCAGGGCCCGTGAGAGATTGTGGCCGATATATAATCCGCCATGGCCGCGCCGCCTGTCCAATAGGGCGGTCAGGCCCGCGCGTTGTCTCTTGGCGCGTATGGCGTTCCATTTCAGCATTGATTTCAGCCCCGAAAATGATCGCCCAATTGGTGAGCCAAAGCCATATCATTAAGACGATGATGGCGCCCAAACTGCCATAGGTTTTGTTGTAGCTTCCAAAGGCGGCGACGAATTTTGAAAAGCCAATAGACAAAAGCAACCAAGACAGAGTTGAAAAGACCACACCGGGTATAACCCAACGTAATTTTGCAGGTCGCCGACTGGGGCCGTAACGATAGACAATAGTCGTCGCAAACCCGAAAGCGAAAATCAGCAAGCCCCACGGTAGTATTTTGGTCAGGCTGGCGGTTAATCTTTCCAGCTATAGGACCGTCAAGAGCGATGGAACGCCGATAATTACAAGCAATGAGATCAACATCATTAAGCTGGCCCCGAGGGTAAAGATGACGGCGAGCCCGGAGCGGGTTAGAAAACTGCGGTTGTCAATCTCGCCATAGGCAATATTTAACCCACGCATCATGGCCCGTATTGCGGCCCCCGAGGCCCAAGAGCCGCGAGAATACCGATAAAAATTTTAACGCCTATGGCTTTATTTGACGTGCTGATAACGGCTTGCACTTGCGCATTAATCAGTTCCCAGACGTCTGGGGGAAAGAGGTCTGATACAGCGTAAAGCTGTTCTTGTGCAATAAGAGGGGCAGCGAAGACCCCCTAAATAGACAGACCTGCCGTGATCATTGGAAAAATAGCCAACATTGAGAAAAAAGCGATTCCCGCCGAGACAATTGTGACATTGTCTTGACCGAGTTCGGCAAAACTCTTATGCGCGATAATCCACCAATCTGTTAGTGAAAATACCAAAGATCTGGTTGCGCGGCACGGGTTTTCCAGCTCAGGTTTCAAGAGGGGCGTATTATTTTTTTGGCGGCGGCTGCGTGCGCGAAAACACCAATTCGCTATCCGATGAGGCCGCGGAGTCTAACCTATACCCTTCCAGATTAAAGTCCTTTAATCCGTCTGCGCGGTCAATACGGTTTTCTATTATCCAACGTGCCATTAAGCCCCGCGCGAATTTTGCGTAATACATAAGTGCGCGGGATTGACCGTCTTTGACGTTTAAAAATTTGGCGCTGATAATCGTTTGACCCAGTGCTTTTTTATCGACGGCTTTGAAATATTCATGCGAGGCTAAATTAACAATCGTAGGGTCATCATGATTTTCAAGATCGGCGTTTAGCAGATCAGACAGACGTTCACCCCAAAAAGCATAGAGTGAATTTCCGCGCGGGTTCTCCATTTTTGTTCCCATTTCCAGACGATAGGCTTGAATGGCATCCAACGGGCGCAGCACGCCGTACAGGCCTGATAAAATGCGTAAATGATCTTGGGCATAAGCCAAATCATGGTCAGATAAGGTCTTTGCCGACAACCCCCAATATACATCTCCGTCAAATGTTAATCCCGCAGGTTTTGCGATATTACTTTTACCATCCAGATGAAACGCCTTGAAACGTTCGGCGTTAAGTTTCGCCAGATTATCGCTAATGTGCATAAGGCGTTTTAAATCGTCCGCGCTTTGCTTTTTAGCCGTTTTAGCCAGAATTTTCGTATCTTTATCAAGGCGCGGTGTTGTAATTTCCAGTTTTGTCGTAACCGGATCAAAATTTAACTTTTTGGCAGGGGAGAGCAGTGTGAGCATTATGTGTCCTTTCCTCCTAACATCGACCCGGCCAATCCGGGCCCGTATGCGTGGGTTTTGGTCAGGCGAACATAGCTTTTATTGCACAGGTTTCAAGCCCGATAGTTATCACAGCTGTGTGAGGGCTAATGAGCCAGTGGAAATATCCCGACTTTCGTAAAATGCTGTGGCGCTCGGGCGTGCTCATGCGGGTTCGAAACATTTTCATGACGCTGTTTGTCACTCGATCCGCTCTGGATAGGGGGTTAAACCATAACGCGCGGGTTCATGATATTTTGCGGATCCAGCGTGGATTTAAGGGCCTTGAGCAGGGCTAATTTAACAGGGTCTGATCGACGGGCCAAATCATCCTTTTTCATAATGCCAATGCCGTGTTCCGCAGAGATAGAACCGTTAAAGGCGTCGACGACGTCAAATATGACCTTTGAAACCGCATCCCAATTTTCCAGAAACGCCGTTTTATCTGCGGTATCAGGCGCGCAAGGGGGTGAGGCCTGTGGATGCGCATTTGGGACGGGTTGGGCGATATTATAGTGGATATTCCCATCGCCGAAATGCCCGAATGCGACAGGGCGCGCCCCCGGAATCAGTGCGCCAACGGCGGCATCTGCGCGCGTTAAAAAGGCGGGAATATCTGAGAGCGGCACGGTAATATCAAACTTGATTGATCCGCCTAGAAATTTTTGCCCCGCCGACATATTCTCTCTTAAACCCAGTAAGGCTGCGGCCTGATTTTGAGATTGCGCGATGACACTATCGCGAATGATATCCAGTGCCATGGCTTTGGACAGCTTGCTTTCGGCTAAATTATAAGCTTGGTGTTCTGTGTCCACCTCCCAGTCAATCAGCGCATACCATGGATGGGGGTTTAAAAAGGGGTCGCGTTGGTTCGGAATGTTCTGGATAACAGCGTTTAACCCGATATGGGGAAGAACCTCGAACATGGCCAAATGATCACCGTCCCGGCACAGCTCTAACAATTCCAAAGCCTTTAAAGGACTATCCAATCCGACCATAACACGTTGGATATGGGCGGGTTTGGGAAAAAGCTTCAAGCTGGCTTTTGTGATAATGCCAAGCGTACCTTCAGCGCCAAGAAACAGGCGGCTAAGGTCATAACCTGTATTATCTTTGCGTAGGCTGGTAAGCCCGTTATATATCTCACCATTGGCCAGAACGGCCTCGACGCCAAAGACGAGATCTTTGCTTGTCCCGTATTTAAGTACATGTACGCCCCCGGCATTCGTCGACAAATTTCCGCCTATGGTGCAACTGCCTTCGGAGGCGAGTGAGAGAGGAAATTTTCGATTGGCTTTATCTGCGGCTTTCTGCACGGATAATAATGTCGCCCCGGCTTGGGCAATGACAGCATTTTCAATAGGGTTTACCGGATCGATTGCGGTCATCCGGTTTAGCGATATCAAAACTTCACCTTGCGGCGTTTGTCCGCCGACTAACCCCGTATTTCCGCCTTGGGGGACAAGTTTGATATTATGCGCGGCGCAAATTTTAACCATATCAGAGACATGTTCTGTTGTTTCCGGCCGTAACATCAACGGGGTGTGGCCGTGATATTTTTCTCGCCATTCTACCATATAGGGCGCAATGATATCTGCGTCCTGAGTCCATAAATTAGATGGTAGGGCCGAGGTTAAGGGCCGTATTTTATCGCGCTGTTTCATACCCACTCTATATCGAATGCCGCAAACGCTTTCACCTCTAAGGCGCCGGGGCGTAAGATCTTCGCCCGCCGCTGGTTCACAGATAACAGGGTTGAGGCTTGCCCAGAGCGGGGGCTTTGCCCAGAGCGCGCGGCTTGGCGTTTGGTCATGTGTTCGGGCGGGCGGTCAGGGCTGTCAATCACCATATCTATATTTCCGGCAAGTACGTTTAAAACATCTTGCGCAGTTTTCGGGTTAGGGCCGCCGGAAAGATTGGCGCTGGTTAAGACAATAGGGAGGTCTTTACAATGGGGGGCCCAGTCAATTTTCGGACATCTGAGTGAAAGTGTGGGGCCGTGCTCGTCTTGACCATAAATGACAGCTACGAGGGGTGTATTCGGTTTGGCGGGTACAATGAGTGATAGCGGGCCCGGCCAGAATGTGTCTGCCAATTCACACGCGAGGGACGAAAATTCACCATATTTGCGAGCGGTTTCAAGACTATCGACACAAAGTGCGAGCGGTTTTCCGGCCTCTCTTGTTTTAACGGCATAAATACGTTGTACGGCCAGAGGGTCAGCCGCATGGGCCGCTAGTCCGTAAACGGTCTCGGTCGGTAGGGCGACAAGGCCGCCGGACCTTAAGGTTTGAAAGGCGTCGGCATAAGCGTGTGGTGTGGCGGGACATAGACGTGTCATAGGATTAGTTTACATGATTTTTTGGGTCTATGGCTATAGATTTAGCGCCTATCCCGTTGTGCCAGATCTTAACGGGCTTCATTAAATTCCGTTTCTATGCGCAGGGTTACGCGGTCTCCTATGCCAAAGTTTTTCAAATGTCCCATATTAAATTCCGAACGTAAAATATGTCCTTGCGCTGAAAACCCTAATGTTTTTCCGGGATTCCCAAAAGAGGATCCGGCGCCGTTATAGGTGACATCAAGTGTCACGGCTTTGCTGATGCCTTTCAAGGTTAACGTGCCGGTCATCGTGGCAGTATTGTCCCCTGTGAGGGTAAGTGTCTCGGATACAAACCTGATTTCGGGATAGGTTCGGGCGTCGAAATATTGGCTGTCAAAGGCGAGTGTGTCGTCAAATTTTGGTAGGCCTGTGGACACAGATTGTGGGTTAATGGTTATGTTGACTAGGCTGGTTTGGGGGGCGTCCGGGTTAAAATCGAGTTGGCCGGAAATTTCATCAAACCGCGCCGTATAGTTGGAAAGCCCAGCATGTGATAATGACCACGTAACGCTAGCATGGGTGGGGTCTAGCTTATAATTGCCTTTAAGAGCCGATATGGGGGCAATTGACGGCGGGGTCGCGCAAGCAAAAAGAAACAGGGTGCAGATGAACAATAATGACCGATAGAACATGGGTATCTATAGGCGTATGTGCGTATATGTGCCAATGTTAATTGTTAAAATTGTTGTCATTTTTACGCTAAGGGGTTGATTGTTGGTCTACATGCTTCCATTGCAGGTTTATGTCTAAAAACGCTACATCTTCATCCGTCAATGACTCTCAAGATGAGACAGAAAATGACGCCCCGCTATCTTTAGCGCAGCGTCTATTGGCTGAGTTTAAATTCTTTGTCGGATTTTTCGCTTTTATGTTTGTATTTATGACCGTGTTTTGGGGGCATTATAAAATTCCATCTGAGTCTATGCAGCCGACATTAGAAGTGGGAGATCATCTTTATGTGTCCAAATATGCGTATGGCTATTCCCGTCATTCTATCCCCTTTGGCTTGCATAAACTCCCGCTTGGCGATGAAAGAATTTTCTTTAGCCAGCCAAAACGCGGCGATGTGGTTGTGTTTAGAAATCCAAAAAGCGGGATCGTTATGATTAAGCGCCTTATTGGCTTGCCGGGGGATAAGATCAAGGTGAGTGGCGGACGAATTATCTTGAATGATCGCATGATTGACCGGGAGCCCATCGAGGCCTTTTTATACAGAGAGCATTTAGGACGCGTAGTCGGGGTGGATAAATATAGCGAGCAATGGCCCGGTGAAGCTGAAAAACATTTTATATATGAGCAAACCGATGACGGTTATCTTGATAATACGGAAGATTTTATAGTGCCCGAAGACATGCTCTTTATGATGGGCGATAATCGCGATAATTCGGTCGATAGCCGTGCAGATAGCGGGCCGGGATTTGTGCCGTTTTCGCATTTAGTCGGGCGGGCTGATATAATGATGTTTTCGTTTAAACGCTGCGCAGATGAGGACGGCTTGAAATGCCCACCTCTGCGGTTCATGAAAAAATTATAAACCGATTTTGAAATATAACCCTCTATGAACCCATGACGTCTTTACAGACCCTTGTTATTGTCAGGCACGGTAAACCTGCATTGTCACGCAAAGTCAGGCTGACTTGGCAGGGCTATCGTGAATGGTGGACGCAATATGACGCTGGCGGCTTGGCTGCGGTGCAAAATATCCCAAAGGCGGTTAAAACCCACGCCAGAAATGCTGATTTTATTATCAGTAGCCCTTTACGCCGGGCGCGCGAATCAGCTGAACGTGTAACGGGGCGAGCGCCGGATGTTTTGGATCCGGACCTGATTGAGGCGGCCTTGCCGCCACCGCATCTTGGGCGATTGACCCTGCGTCCTAAAACATGGGGGACATTTGCACGTATATCTTGGTATATGGGCTGGTCGGACGGCATGGAAAGTCATAAAGAGGCGCAGGTACGGGCTAAAAGGATGGTGAAAACACTGGAGCAGCATATACATCACCACAAATTTATCTTTGTGACAGCCCATGGGTGGTTTAATCGTATGCTAAAACGTGAGTTGAAGAAAAATGGATGGTCATGCGTATCGCAAAATGGCGATCTGCATTGGAGTCACCGGCGCTATATTCGCAAAGTGCCCGAGGGGACATAGAAAAGGTTTAGACGCGTATGGATGTAAACGTAAAAGAGATGAGTTTCGAGGCGGCATTGGCCGAGTTGGAAACTATTGTTGAAAAATTGGAACGTGGTGATGCGCCGCTTGAAGATAGTATCAAAGTATATGAGCGTGGGGCGGCTTTGAAGGCTCATTGCGAAGGCAAGTTGAAGGATGCGCAGTTAAAGGTTGAAAAAATTGTTTTAAAAAGTGATGGAACCGCGACGACGGCTCCATTTGATGCGTCTTAAACCGCAGCCCTTTAGATCATGTCAAATTTTTCTAATCATCTTAAGACGGTGGCTGATAAGCTTGAAATCGTTTTAGACGAGATATTGCCAGCTGTTGCCGGCCCACAAGCACAAGTCATAGAGGCGATGCGCTATGCTGTCTTGGGGGGAGGTAAGCGTTTGCGTCCCTTTTTAATGGTGCAAACTGCGGGGTTGTTTGGCACAGAATCCCCCGGTGTGTGGCAGGCGGCATCGGCCTTGGAATGCTTGCATGTGTATTCGCTTGTTCATGATGATTTGCCGTGTATGGATGATGACGATATACGGCGGGGAAGACCGACGGTTCACAAGGCCTATGATAGTGCGATAGCGACTTTAGCCGGGGATGCTTTATTGACATTTGCTTTTGAAATTATAGCAGACGAAAAGACTGATAGGGAGGCTGGAATTCGCTTAGAGCTTGTATCAGAACTGGCAAAGGCCGGGGGGGTTCACGGTATGATTGGTGGGCAGGTCATGGATATGACCCTTTCCGAACACGCTCGAAATGTAGATATAATTGTTCAATTGCAGGCTTTAAAGACGGGCGCTTTGATTGAATATGCCGTGATGGCGGGCGCCATATTGGGACGCGCAAATGTCGATGAAAAACAGGCCTTGCGTGCTTATGCGCGAAATGTCGGGTTAGCCTTTCAAATTAAGGATGATATTTTAGATGTTGAAGGCGACGCCGATATAGTGGGGAAAGCGGTTGGCAAGGATGCTGATCTCGGGAAAGCCACATTCGTGTCAATTTTAGGCCTAGAAGGGGCAAGAAATAAAGCTTTAGAGCTTGGCGAAACTGCCAAACGCAATTTACATGGCTTTGGCAATACAGCTGACATTTTGTGTGACACAGTGGACTTCGTCCTTAACCGCGACCGCTAAAAGGTTTATAAGCAATGAGTATAATTAAAACGGATAGCGAATCGATGGTTAAAACCCCTCTGTTAGATAAGGTCAATATTCCGTCCGATATGCGGGGCTTTAGTCGTGAAGAGTTAAAACAATTAGCCGAAGAATTGCGATCAGAGGTGATTAGTGCCGTGTCAGTTACCGGCGGGCACTTGGGGGCCGGTTTAGGCGTCGTTGAATTGACGGTTGCTATTCATGCTGTATTTGAAACCCCCAGAGATAAATTGATATGGGATGTGGGACATCAATGTTATCCGCATAAAGTCTTGACGGGTCGCAGAGACCGTATTCGGACCCTGCGTCAGGGAGGGGGGCTCTCGGGCTTCACCAAACGCGCGGAAAGTGAATATGATCCTTTCGGGGCCGCGCATAGCTCGACGTCGATTTCTGCCGGAATGGGCTTTGCCGCGGCGCGGGATCTGGCTGGGCGCGAAGGTCATGTGATTTCCGTGATTGGCGATGGGTCGATCACAGCTGGTATGGCCTATGAAGCCATGAATAATGCAGGGGCAACCGATAGCCGCCAAATCGTGATTTTAAATGATAATGATATGTCTATCGCCCCGCCTGTCGGGGCGATGAGTCATATGTTGGCCAAAATGGTAAGCTCTGGCGGTTATCAAAAACTTCGAGGTGCGGGAAAAGCCATCGTCAAAGATGCCCCGCGTCAGATTAAGGCTACGGCGCGCAAGGCCGAAGAATATACGCGCGGCATGTTTATGGGCGGGACATGGTTTGAAGAATTGGGCTTTTATTATGTCGGCCCTGTGGATGGTCATGACCTCGATGCTTTGATACCGGTCTTGGAAAATGTTAAAAATATGACGAATGGCCCGGTCTTGGTGCATGTCGTTACGCAAAAGGGTAAAGGCTATAGGCCCGCGGAAACCTCCGAAGATAAATATCACGGTGTGTCAAAGTTCAATATTGTGACGGGTGAACAGAATAAATCCAAGCCCAACGCTCCCAGCTACACACAGGTGTTTGGTAATAGCCTTATCCGAGAAGCTGAAAAAGACGACAAAATCATCGGCATTACTGCGGCTATGCCGGGCGGAACGGGGATTAAATTATTTGGAGACCGGTTTCCCGAGCGCATGTTCGATGTTGGTATTGCCGAGCAACATGCTGTGACCTTTGCGGCCGGATTAGCCGCTGATGGGTTTAAGCCCTTTGCCGCCATTTACTCGACATTTCTTCAGCGCGGCTATGATCAGGTTGTGCATGATGTGGCTATTCAAAACCTGCCCGTCCGGTTTGCGATGGACCGCGCCGGACTTGTCGGTGCGGACGGGCCAACCCACGCAGGCGCATTTGATATTGCCTATCTGGGATGTTTGCCGAACTTTGTGCTTATGGCGGCCGCGGACGAGGCTGATCTTGCACGTATGGTGGCCACGGCTGTGGCCCGTGATGATGGGCCGACGGCCTTTCGATATGCGCGCGGCGAAGCCACGGGGATTGAAATACCCGAAGCGCCTGAACCCTTGGAGATCGGCAAAGGCCGGATTTTACGGGAAGGTACACGGGTGGCTTTGCTATCTTATGGCACACGCCTTGGCGAGTCTATGCTAGCGGCCGATCAACTTGAAAGTTTTGGGTTATCGGCGACTGTGGCCGATGCGCGTTTCGCCAAACCCTTGGATATGGATTTAGTCAAACGTCTCGCTGATGAACATGAAGTTCTGATTACAATTGAAGAAGGGTCGGTGGGTGGCTTTGGGGCATTTGTCTTACAGGGTTTGTCGGCTGCAGGGCGGCTGGATAACGGGTTGAAAATTCGTACAATGACTTTGCCTGATATTTTTATTGATCAAGATACGCCGGCGAATATGTATGCTCAGGCAGGGCTTGATGCTGATGCGATTGTAGAAACGGTGTTTAAAGCTCTGGGACAGAATTTTGCGAACCAACTGACTCTGGCCTGACCGGATATAGGGTAAGCCTATAGGCATGGAACAACGCGCCGATATTTTCCTCGTTAAACATGGATTTTATGAAAGTCGCGCACGCGCGCAAACGGCGATCAAAGCCGGATGTGTCAAGGTTAATGGGCGTGTGCTTAAAAAGCCGTCAGAAAAAATTTCTCAATCCGCGACGATTGAGGCCAAGGCTGAACATCCTTGGGTGTCGCGCGGCGGGATTAAATTGGCCTATGCTCTCGATTATTTCAAAATTGACCCAGCGTCCCGTATATGTCTGGATATTGGCAGCTCTACGGGCGGGTTTAGCGAGGTGCTTTTATCGCGCGGCGCGCATCACGTCTTTGCCGTTGACGTCGGGCATGATCAATTACATCCGTCTTTACATAACCAGCCTCGCCTGACCTCGCTCGAAGGTCAAGACGCGCGCACGCTCACAGATGACATAATATCGCCGCCGCCTGATCTCATTGTAACAGATGCCAGTTTTATTTCGTTAAAGAAAGTTCTGGAAATACCTTTATCACTCTGTGCCCAAAACGCCCAGTTAATCGCATTGGTCAAGCCGCAATTTGAAGTAGGCAAAACCGGTTTGGGGCGGGGCGGTGTGGTAAAGTCCGAAAGTTTGTGCTTGCAGGTTCTCTCGGATGTCTGTGCATGGGTGGCGGGCCAAAACTGGTCGGTTATAGCCACAACGCCCAGCCCTATAAAAGGAGGTTCAGGCAATCGAGAATATCTGCTTTATGCTGCGCAAAATTTCGTTCAATGAGAGAGCCATAAAAAGGCCTCTAAAAAGAGGCCTTTTAAGTTTAAATCATTAATGCGGATAAGGACTATTAATGTCCATGTCCACGAAACCCTCGGCCTCTAAAGCCTCGGTTAAAGCCTCGGCTTCTAAAGCCCCTGTTAAATCCATGGCTTCTAAATCCGCGGTTAAATCCATGGCCTCTAAAGCCACGGTTAAACCCTCGGCCTCTAAATCCGCGGTTAAAGCTACCACTTTTGAAACCTCGATTACCAAAACCTCTGCCAATATTTACACTGACACTGGGGCGTGAGTAATATCCGCCACCATATGAACTGCCGCCGTAATAGGGGCGGGAATATACGGGTTGGCGATAATATCCGCCATTGGAGTATCCACCACTGGAAAAGCCGACATTGGTAAATCCGCCATTTTGGCGAAAACTGCGGCCATTGCGCCTGCCGTCACCAGCAATAGCGGCACCCGCTGCACCGCCTAACACAGCGCCGAGGACGGAGCCTTCCGTGCGCGCGCCCGGAGCTGCGACTTGTGAACCGAATACACCCCCAACGACGGCGCCGAGGGCGGCCCCGACGAGTTGTTGGTCGCCATTGCTACTATTTTGGTGTTGATGATTAAAGCCATTATCATGGGCGTGGGCGGTAAATGGGGCGAGGGCAAGTGTGGTTATACTGGCAATAATAATTCCGGTTTTAAAACTTACTTTCGTCTTCATAAGGGTCTCCATATGATGTGACAGCACCCGTCCCTGGCACCTATAATAGACCCTATATACCTCTCGCGATCTGAATTTGCAATGAACGCCCTCAGTTGCGCTCATGACAATCTTGTTATGAAAACGACATGTTTTAGTGAAAATGGCTCCCAAAGGGAGCCATTTTGTACGCTTATATATAAGCCGAATTAGTGATTACAGTTCGATCCAATTTCATGACCTAAACTATCATAGATTTTAGACCCGCCACTATAACAATATTGGTTATGATTTGTTGTAGGAGCAACAGGCGCAGGCGCTGCCCAACCACCGGAAGTCGCTTGCAGGCAAGAGCCGTCCGCTTGTTGTGAAGTCCCGCTTGGACACGCGGCTACACCGCCGCCAGTAATGTGGACAGTGCTATTGCTCGGAAGGTCAAAAGCCTGCGTGCTACAGGTGAAATTAGACTGCATAACCGTACCCGTTGGACATGTCGCCGGCGCAGGTGCAGGCATCATAACGGGGCGATCAACATATTTGATAACCTCTTTTTCAACAATTCTCGGAACCTCAACTGTACGCACCACTTCTTTAGGCACTTCAACGGTTTTAATCCGGTCAACATATTTAATGACTTCGCGGTCTACATATTTAGGGACTTCAACTGTACGTACCACTTCTTTGGGCACTTCAACGGTTTTAACCCGGTCAATATATTTAGGCACTTCGACAGTGCGGATGACTTCTTTTGGGACCTCGACAGTTTTGATCCGGTCAACATATTTAATGACCTCTTTTTCAACGATTTTTGGTACTTCAACCGTGCGCACACGGTCTACATATTTCGGCACCTCAACTGTGCGCACAACTTCTTTGGGAACTTCTACTGTCTTGATGCGGTCAACATATTTGACGACTTCTTTTTCGACAATCTTTGGAACTTCAACGGTCCGTATGACCTCTTTAGGCACTTCTACCGTACGCACACGATCAACATATTGCACGCGTGTTTCGGGTTGAGCATAAACGATAGTCTGACGCTCGGGGGCTTGGGGCACAAATCCCTGTACAGGATATGTCTGGCTAACAAATTGACCAGACGGCACAAGACTAGTGCCGCCAATTCCAGTCGGCACAAATCCGCCCGGTGCATTAACGGCTCCAAAACCTGGGCCACCAGGAATACCGAAATTACCCGCAGGAATTAATCCGCCCTGTGTAAAACCTCCGGGCGCAAATCCGGGTCCACCTACAAAGCCAGCAGGGGCAAAGCCAGCAGGGGCTAATCCAGGGCCGGCCGGGCCAAAGCCGTTGCCTGCAAATCCGTTATTATTTCTGC
>CAZSKN010000015.1:10370-17495 GCA_964607445.1 uncultured Caulobacterales bacterium | reverse complement strand
AATCCAGGGCCGGCCGGGCCAAAGCCGTTGCCTGCAAATCCGTTATTATTTCTGCCTTGTCCATTGGTAAGAGCATAGCCCGCTACGCCGCCGATAAGGGCGCCGATGGCTGTGCCTTCTTGTCTTACACCGCTTCCCGCAAGGTTTGAGCCAATCACGCCGCCCAGACCAGCGCCGATGCCAGCGCCAAGGAGATTTCCACCATTGAAACCGGGATTAAAGCTACCCGCAAAAGGATTGCCACCGAAATTACTGCGACTATTGCCAAATCCAGCGCCAGCTAATCCGCCTAATGTCGCGCCAATCGCTGTATATTCATCGCCTAATCCGTTGGGCGCTAAATTTGACCCTAAGGCCCCTCCAAGACCGGCGCCAACAGCCCCGCCTAAAAGTGTGTTATTGTCAAAACCTCCAAAAAGCTGTGCATTTGCTACAGGTGCTATGGACAAGGCTGCAATCGCTACGCCTAAAGCTAATCTCTTCATAATGTGGCTCCTCTTGCCATTTTTCGCCTCAGATTTTATAAATCTGCCCCACCACAGGACATAGCGATCATACTTCAACCTTGAGTGCAATTTTTGCACCATCATAGGAAATTACCATAAATTGGGGCTATCGGCAAAAGGACTCGCCCGTAAAGGGAAGTCTTTTAGCAGTAAAAAGCCCGGGATTTCCGGGCTTTTCCACTTGGATTGCATTTGTGTTGCATTATAGGACAGTCACGCCGCATTCGGGCGGGTTAATACTGCGCGCGGCGTTTTCTTTTAAGTCTGCGTCTTTTATCCTTAAGCCTGTCTATTTCATATCCGATATCTTCTATGCGGCGCTCTAGGCGCGGCGAGGGGTCATATCGGCATTGATCTTCTAGGAGGCGACGCTCGGCTCTTAGCCGGTCAAGACGGTATTTGATATTTGATAGGCTTTGACGCCGATGATCGGAATGGGTGTGCACACTGTTATATGAGTCATAATTACGGTCATTATAATTACGGGCGTATGTCGTTGTAGTCCCGGCATATCTCACAGGAGATGCGGTTTGCGATGTATATGTCGGGCTGACATATCGTGGAGAGGTGTAAACGGTTCGTCCCGTGAGTTGTCGGCTCGTCTGGTTATATCTGGGCGCTGGCCTATAGGCTGTTGCTGAACTGCCAGAAATATAAGGCTGTTGTGTGTCTGTGTCGCTATATGGGGCGGTTGAATATGTCGAACCGGAGCCATAAGATGTCCCGTCGCTCACAACTCCCGAGTTATAATTGGGCGCTGAGGTGACGGTGTTGGCGCTATAAGGCTGACCTGAGATACGCCGGACTTCTGTTGTGCAATTGCGGTTATCATCCCCGATCCCGGCACCGGCAGCTGTTCCGATAACGGCGCCGATCACAGAACCTTCTGTGCGTTCACCTCGTCCGGCGATCTGCGATCCAATAACGCCGCCCGCAACAGCCCCGAGTAAGCCGCCTAATAATTGGTTGTTTTTGTCAGATCGTTTGCAGTCATTGTAAACAGAGCCCGCTGTTTGGTAGTTTTGTGCGTGTACGAGGGCTGGCGTTGCCAATGTGGCAAGTGTTATAGCCGCCAGTGTAAGTTTGCGATTTAATGTGATCCTTTTCATAATGGACTCCTACTTTATGGATCCGGGGAATACCTGATCTATTAAGAGCGTTATCAAAAGCTCTCTGAACTCTATCTGAGCCAGGCGTTAGGCTTCTGTTCATCTTCGTGATGGGCGCAATGTCGTGTTCTGGCCTATAAATGACTACCCATATGCCGATAAACCCTCTAAGGGAGCGCTATGCGTGACACGCCCAAAATATCAGGAACCGCTTCGCCTTTGTCAGGGTCTAAAGGGTCTGACCCGTGGAAAGCCACGGTTTTGACCTTGTTTCCGGAAGCATTTCCGGGGGTTTTAGGGGCGTCTTTAATAGGCGGGGCGCAAAAAAGCGGTATTTGGGCGCTAGAATTAGTGGACATTCGAAATTTTTCGTCTAATAGACACCGCACTGTAGATGATACACCTGCGGGCGGTGGGCCGGGAATGGTCCTAAAGCCGGATATTGCCGCAAGTGCCATAGACAGCGTGGTTCGCTCTGATCGTGTATCTGATAGCGTTTCAGAGGACCGCCCATTGATATATCTCACCCCTCGGGGCAAGCCTTTGACCCAGTCCCGGGTCAAAAAGCTGGCAACGGGTCCGGGTGTTATTGTGTTTTGTGGACGGTTTGAAGGACTTGACCAACGGGTAATAGAGGCCCGCCAGATGGAAGAAATTTCAATTGGCGACTTTGTCTTGGCTGGTGGTGAAGTTGCGGCCCAACTATTGATAGAAGCCTGTGTACGCTTAAGGCCCGGAGTTTTAGGGGATATAGCCAGTACGCAGGACGAGAGTTTTGAAGACGGTTTGCTAGAGTATCCGCTCTATACTAAACCGAGACATTGGAAAGACGGAGAGGATAGCCGGAGTATTCCGGAGGTTCTTGTGTCAGGCGACCACGGCAAAATAGCCGCGTGGCGTCAGACCCAAAAAATAAAGATAACGCGGGAGCGCCGACCGGATCTTTGGGAAAAATATCTGGAGACGGCCCAGCAGAATGGAGACGATCATGAACGTGATTGAGAAATTGAATAAAAAAGAAGAAGCCCGCTTGTTAGAGGGTGGCAAGGTCATTCCTGATTTCTCAGCTGGGGATACATTGGTTGTGCAAGTTCGGATTACCGAGGGTAATCGGACACGTTTGCAAGCTTTTGAAGGCGTGTGTATTGCGCGGTCCGGTGCCGGTCTGAATGAGAGTTTTACCGTGCGCAAGATCAGCTATGGTGAAGGTGTTGAACGGGTGTTTCCGGTATATTCGCCATTGGTCGAAGAAATTGAAGTCAAGCGTAAGGGTAAAGTCCGACGGGCTAAATTATATTACTTGCGTGAACGTCGGGGTAAATCCGCTCGTATTGCCGAGCGTGTGACAGGACGCGGTATTGTTGCGGCGCGTAAAAAGGGCGAAGCTAAAACCAAGACATAAGGTGTATTCGACGTAAGTTTGTCGCGTTCAGCTATATTTTAAAATTTCATCCACCCGGTCTTTTGGCCGGGTTTTGTTTTGGGCCGGAATTTCCCGGGTTAGGTTTTATGGGGCCGGATTGTTGGGGCCAGCTTGTGTTGTTATAACAAGAGTACAAATTTCAAGTCTGTACAGCCTTCATAAAAACGCGCCGGCAAAGCCGGCCCGTTAGCCTTGACATCGGAGGTGCGTAAAACCTCGCCTTTTGCGAGGACTGATTATTTCATTGTGTAGACGATACCAAAGCGCGTCACAGTATCCGTATTTTCGGTTCCAATCGGAGCATCCGTGTGATGGTCGACGCGAAAAGACGCTCGCGCCGCGAGATTTCCGGCAAGTGTGGCCGTAATGCCGACCTCATTCCAGATATAGGTGTCGCTTGAAGACCAAATAATTTCCGTATCATTATAAAAAGCCACATTGTCGTTGAATTTATAATCGAAATCTGAGAACCCGCGTAAAGCCACTTCATTATCTGTTACGCTCAGGGGTAATAAGGCCGGAGGTGTTGGCCCTTGGGATTCCTGTGATCTAAATCCGACACCGCCTTCAAGGTTCCAGCCTACAGGCTCGGGCAAGATGACTTTATAGCCCGCCCCGCCGCCAATGAAATATCCTTGTTGGAAAGCGCCAAAATCATCATTATAATAATCGGCATTACCATAAAGATATAGTCTTTCATTTACATCACGGTCAATTTGATAACCGAGTGAAAACCTTTGTCTATTTTGTGCTCCGTCAACCTCGCCGTAGTCGACAAGCGCTTTGAATTTGTGACGCCAGACATCACCGTCTTTTTTGAGTTTTAAACCTAAGCCCACATCTGTTGTGTCTGTATTCCCTGTTGTATTTGATCCCGTCAGGGAGGCTTCGCCTGACCAACCATCGGTTATGCCAGCATAAACAGGTGTGCTTGCTAAACATAGAATAGCTACACTGGAAATTAATCTGAGTTTCATCTTCGTCTCCGTTAAAATATCCAGCGATCTAAGTTTTATTTCTGTACCTAGCATGAATGCAACTTTGGCGCTTTTTATTGTTCAACTTAGGTTCATGAGTATGAAAATATCTTAAGTTTCACAATTATTTGGAGCGATTATGGAACAGTTGAAAAGTTTATTAGGGGCCGACCGCTTGGACGGGTTTGTCAGTGGCGGCATTGAACTTGGCATAAATGTATTGATTGCCATTCTTATTTTATTGGTTGGTTTATGGATCGCAAAACGCGTTCAGAACCTGATTATTAAACTCAGTAAAAAAAGCCCGCATCTTGACGATACCTTGTTTAAATTTCTCGCAAGTATCGCCAAATTTGTCATTATGGCCTTTACCTTCATTGCCGTGCTAAACCGTTTTGGTGTTGAAACCACATCTATTGTAGCTCTATTAGGTGCGGCTGGCTTGGCTGTAGGTCTTGCGTTGCAGGGCGCGATGTCGAATATGGCGGCGGGCGTTATGTTAATGTTGTTTAGACCTTATAAAGTCGGCGATTTTGTCGATGCCGGCGGAAAATTTGGTAATGTTGAAGAGATTGATCTGTTTACGACCATCTTGCAGACGTTTGATAATCAACAAATCATCATTCCCAATGGTAAAATCTGGGGTGAGCAAATCATTAATCATAGCCACCATCCGGTTAGAGGTGTCGATATGAAATTTAATGTCGCTTATGGCGATGATACGGACAAAGCCCGTAAGGTGATTATGAAGGTATTGGAAAACCACCCTCATATCAAATCGGATCCGGCGCCATTTGTTGAGGTTGAAACTCTGAGTGAGCGCTCTGTTGAATTTCTTGTCCGCCCGTTCACGGACGGCGCGCATTATTTCGATGTGATTTATTCCGTACCTGAACAAATCAAGAAAGCTTTGGGTAAAGCCGGTATGAGTGTGCCATATCCGCACCAGAAAATTGTCATGGTGAAGGAATAGGGCCGCGGTTAAAAGGCTCCGAATCTGCGGAGCCTTAGGCTTTATTGTAGAGTGGCCTATCAAATATTGGAATTTAAATTTATTTGAAGGCGTTTGAGTTATGTGAAAGCGCGTATTTTAATGTCGATATAGATCTTAACGCGCGTTAAGATTTTGCTGGTATTTATTCAGTTCTTATTCAATCATCGAACACTATGAGAATATATCACCTTTTCATTTGAAGGCGCTTTGACTGACCTGCCATTTGGCGGGTCTTTTTTATGAAAAGAGATTAAGAAAATTTGACCCTTACCCTTTCATTTTAACGCATGGCGGGCATATCGAGCGTCCAGCTGATATGTCCATTTTTTCATACTTTATTTATGATGAATGCAAATTAACGAATTTAGCCGGTAAACCCCAGTCCCTGTTCAGGAAAGGCATTATATGACCGCTTTGTAGATTGGAATAGCGCGAATAATTGGTGGGAGAGTATTGGCGTCCAATCTACGTTAATTTAAGGGAGACATTTATGTCAGATGCGCACAGATTCCAGTCTCCGGTGATTGACATCATAGATGAATGGTTGGAGTCTATGCCAGAGCGTTGGAAAGTTGGTGATGAGGCCGAAACGGTTTCCGCTCTGGATGACGTGATTGCATCATTAGGATATGGAGTTCCATTTGATCGGGAACAGGCGGCGATAAATCAGCGTCTTGTTATCTCAAAGGCTAACAAAATGGCCTGTATGGTGATTTGGGGGTTTTACCATGATCACAAAATTTCAGAAGTATCCGTATTACGTCATTACGCGGCGTGAGACAGGTGTTAAATCAAAGTTGCTTTCAGGCTTTGCTCCGGGTTAGCCAGTAACGTTTTATCAACTGTCTTATTTTTGGTCAGGGCCATTTTTCCCATCATAAAGGATTGCGGGTCATTTACGGCATCTACGGCCAAAAGTGCGGAGTTTTTAAAGTAGAAAATTGAAAATTTGCGGCTTGTCAAATGATCGCCGCGAATGACTATATCCGTATAGCCATCGGAAAGGCCGGCAATCTGTAACTTTACGTCATATTGATCAGACCAAAACCAGGGAACAGAGTTTTGTGCTATGGGATTACCATTAATATGTTGAGCGGCAATCTTGGCCTGATCGGTTGTATTGGGCACGGACTCAAGTCGTAAATGGCGTCCAAAAATCGGATTATAATGCCAGGCGACGTCGCCTGCCGCATAAATATCAGGATCATCCGTCTGACAAAATTCATTAATCTCAATACCATTCCCAACGGATAGGCCTGCCGCTTCGGCCAGATCTGTATTTGGTATGACGCCAATGCCGATAACGACAAAGTCCGCCGTTAATGTTTGACCACATTGAGTGGTGACAGAGAGGCCAGATGCAGCGGTTTGCGGATGTGTGGTTTGAAGGCTGGAGGCGGCAACGTTCTCTAGAATAGTCGTACCTTCTTCTTTGTGAACACGTTTGAAGAAGTCCGATAATTCAGGAGATGTGACCCTTTGCAGTATACGCGGCATAGCTTCTAGAACGGTGACGTCAAGGCCGAGCTTGCGAAGGGAGGCCGCGGTTTCCAGACCGATATAGCCGCCGCCTATAATCAGGGCTGTCTTTGCTGTCATTGCCTTTTGTTTAATAGCCTCAACATCAAGCTGATCGCGAAGATAAAAGACGGAGGGAAGATCGGCGCCCGGTATCGGAAGTTTTCGCACGCGCGCGCCTGTCGCTAAAACCAATTTAGTATAGCTGAGTATTTCGCCGGTCTCCAGTGTGACCGTTTTAGCTTTGCGGTCAATATCCGTCGCCCGTATGCCCAAGCGCATATCAATGCCGGCCTCGGTATAGACCTGTTCTGGTCGAATTAAGATATCGCTTAAGTGCTTCTGGCCGAGTAGGAAGTCCTTTGACAGAGGGGGGCGGTGATAGGGCGGCGCTGTTTCCTCACCAATAAGGGTGATCTCTCCGGCCCATCCGCCTTGCCGAAGTGAAACGCAAAGCTGGGCTCCGCAATGCGACGCACCGACAATAATTGTTCTTTCAGTCATGTGTCTCTCGAGATTTTTGACAAAGGGCGTTATACCCCTTGTAGGCGGGCTATAAGGGGCGTGCAAGGCGAGAGCCGAATATGTATAAAATCAG
>CAZSKN010000015.1:0-10270 GCA_964607445.1 uncultured Caulobacterales bacterium | reverse complement strand
TGTAGGCGGGCTATAAGGGGCGTGCAAGGCGAGAGCCGAATATGTATAAAATCAGTGTCTAGGCCGGTGTCTCGTCCATGACCTTTCTTGCGGCTCTAAAGCATTCCAAGGCTTGTGGAACACCGCAGTAAATTGCGATGACGTGAATAATCGCGCGCAGTTCATCCTGCGTAACCCCATTTTTAATTGCCCCTTTGCAGTGCAGTTCCCATTCGTGCATTTTCCCCAAAGCGCCGATCATAGTGAGATTCATCATAGAGCGCGTTTTGGCATCAATAACCTCGTCTGACCACCCAAACCCCCAACACCATGCGGTCATGGCCTCTTGGAACGGTTTTGAAAAGCTATCGGCTTTAGCCAAGTTTTTTTCAACATAATCCGCCCCTAAGACCTGTTTGCGTTTGCTAAGGCCTTTTTCAAAAAGTGTATTATCCATGGCTTATCCTATTCTGATACCAATATTTTTTGTTTGCACATAATTCATCAAAGCCTCCCGACCCTTTTCGCGGCCATATCCTGATTTTTTATATCCGCCAAAAGGGGTTTCAACGCCGCCAGCATACCATTCATTGACAAAAATCTGTCCGGCTCGAACCCGGCTCGCGACATTTAAAGCGCGAGAAATATCTTTGGTAAATACGCCACCGACAAGACCATAGGCACTGTCATTGGCAATATCTATCGCCTCTTGATCAGTGGTAAATTTCATAACGGATAGGACGGGGCCGAAAACTTCTGCCTGTGCAATATTCATATTGCGGGTAACGTCTGTCAGGACTGTCGGTTCAAAAAAATATCCGGCCATGTCGAGTTTATATCCACCTGCGGCTGTTTTGGCACCTTGGCTCTGGGCTTTTAAACAGAGTTGCGCGGCACGGTCGCGTTGCGTCTCCGAAATCATAGCGCCCATATTGTGGCCAAATTCTGGCCGGTCTATGCCGGGGCCCACGGATAAGGATTTTGCCAGTTCCACCACGCCCTCCACGACGTGATCGTGAATCGTCTCATGAACAATCAAGCGTGACATGGCCGAACAGACTTGTCCGGCATTAAAATAAATACCCCACCTTATATCCGTTAATAGTTTTTCTACGTCGGCATCTGCATGTACGATTGCGGCTGATTTTCCGCCCAGTTCCAAAACGCACGGCACAATATTTTGTGCGGCGGCTGTGGCTATTGCAATCCCTGTTGGCACAGAACCTGTAAAAACAATTTGGTCAATATCAGGATGGGCCGCTAAAGCCGCCCCGGCTTTAGACCCGTGTCCGCAGATTATATTAACCGCGCCCGGCGGAAAGCCTGCGGCGTCTGCGGCTTTGGCGAAAAAAGCATTTGTGAGCGGGTCAAGTTCAGGGGTCTTGATGACCACTGTATTAGCGGTTGCCAAGGCCGCAGCAATGCCGCGTGCGGTCATTTCCATGGGGTAATTCCACGGAATAATTTGAGCAGATACACCGCGAGGTTCGTAAACCGTAAAGTCGAAATAGTCCTTGCCAAGAGGGATGGAACGTCCTTCAATGGTCTCGGCTTGATTGCCATAATATTCGAAATATCGCGCCGCGCCTTCAATCTCCATATGGGCTTCCCAAAGCGGTTTGCCGGATTCGCGTGTTAAAATGGGCGCGATTTCATCTTTATGCGCCAGTAAATAGGTTCCGATTTTTCGAACCATACGACCACGTAAGACAGGACGCATATCAGAAAGAACCCCGCTTTCATGACAGGCCCGCGCAGCGGCAACGGCCCTATTAACATCATGTGCATTCGCGCAAGCCTGTTCGGCCAATGTGTCTCCGGTCCCCGGATCATAAACGGTAATAGTGTCCCCGCCCCCATCAACAAATTCGCCATTTATATAATTCTGCCAATAGGGCTTCACATCATAAGTAGGCATTTATGGCCTCCCGTATCCAGTTGTGTAAGGCTAGAATAGAGTGTTCCGAGTTCACCCCGCCTTTCGGGTCAAGCACGAGCGGTCCTGCGGTATATCCGCGTGATTTTAGTCCGCGTTGAATAGACTCGACCAATAATATATCTTCGGCGACAGTGGTTTCACGGTCTTGTAACGCCAATTGCCGTGCTATGATTTCACCGGCTTCATCACGCGCATACCAGCCTCGGTAAAGTATGACATGATCTGTATCTATCGTGCGCCAGTGATAGGTATTGAGTACATTCCCCGGATAGACTTGGAAAGAGAATAGGGGCCATAAAAACCAGGATGAATATTCGCCCGCGCGCGGATTGCTTTTGAGGTCAACCGGATAGGTCATATCCGAGAGATCGTCTTGGCATTGGGTTGTATGGCGCAGGCAATAGCCTTGGGGCTGTATATCATAGGTTTCAGCTTTTATCACGCCTGTCGCAAATGTCGGATGATTGCGGGCGCAATGATAACATTCCGAATAATTTTCTATTGAAACCTTCCAATTTGTTTTTTCCGGTATTTCAATAAGCTCTATCGGGGTTAGCTCTGAAATATGAGGCACGAAGTCCAGAAGTTCGGTCCTGACATTGGGAAACCATGTCTCCATCGGTTTGGCGTCCGCGTCGAGATTGACAAAAAGGAAGCCATGAAAATTCTCAAGGCTAACGGAAGACAAGCAGATTGCAGATGGATCTAACCCCGGTGTGTTTTGGATATTGGGACCCGACCGCAGGGAACCGGATAATTCATAGGTCCACGCGTGATAGGGACACACAAGTAAATGTGTTTGACCGGTACCGCTGACAAGTTCGTGGGCGCGGTGTTGACACACATTGTAAAAGGCATGAATGGCACCATTAGCCGCGCGAATACAAAACAGGTTTTCTCCGGCGATAGAAAAGGTAAAATACTCGCCTTTGTGTTTTATCTGGCTTTCATGTCCGGCAAATTGCCATGTCTTGGCCAATAGATGTGTGTTCTCAATCTCGAATATTGCTGGGTCGGTATAGTAACGCGCATCTAAAGATAATATCGGGTGTGATGTATTGGGGGGTGTCACAATGCGTCTCTATCTAGGTCTCATCATCATAATACAGGCCTAATTCATGTCGTCGATTGTGAAAAGCGTCAACGCGGTCGACAATTTTGGTGCTAGATCTGGCAATGACAAATGAGAGTAAAGTTTCCAGAAGCGCGATGATGGATACAGAAGAGGGGAAAAATTGCGGCGTATCAGATATGACCAGAAATTTATGATCAGCTTGTCGGATTATCGGAGAGGTCGAACGGTTTGATATGGCGATTACGGTTACGCCCTGCTCTTTGGCGATCTCAACGGCTTTAACGACTTCTTGACGATAGGGCGCGCAGGTTATGGCGATAAGAACATCTTTTTCATTTGCCCATGCGAGATCATCTGTAGCTGTGCTGCCTGCGCGTGGAATGGCATGAAATTTGATCATTCCGGTACGGGCTAAATAGGTGAAATTACGTGCATTGGCATTATTAATCCCGACCCCTAAGGTAAACACGTCTTTAGACCGCCATATCGCGTCAGCGGCACGGCGAAGATCATCCACATCTATCTCGGCAAAAGTGTCTTCCAGATTGGAAATCGCGGAATTTACCATATCGCTATAAAGCGCGCCAAGCTTGCCGTCTTGGGATAGGGATTGCAGCCAGCGCGCCCTATCCGGGAAGTTGACTTTTCCGCGTCGAATATCCTCGCGAAAGACTTGTCGGAAATCTTCATAACCTGCAAGGCCGATAGATCGGGCCATGCGTACAAATGTATTGGGGGTCACATTGGCGGCGTCGGATATTTCGCGAATAGTCGAGACGCTGATATCATGGGGATGGTCTAAAACATAACGTGCCGCCTTACGCAGTTGCGGGCTTAGGTTCTCAAATTCCTGCAAGAGCTGACCGAGCAAGACATTGGGTTTTGCCATAGAGGCGGGCGCTACAGTATTTGATACATTTATACCTTTCATAATTGACTATGGTATATTTGTGTCATAAATTTGTCCAGTTCAAATTGACCCTCGTGAGACTTTATGCCCACGCCCCCACACACTGTTCCAAAAAATGCGCGTGTTGTCATTATTGGCGGGGGCGTTATGGGGTGCGGGATCGCCTATCATCTGGCGCATGAAGGTTGGACGGATATTGTACTGTTGGAAAAACATGAATTGACGTCCGGATCGACATGGCATGCTGCGGGACAAATCACCCATTCGACCAGTAGCTATGCGTTAGGAAAATGTGTAGATTATAATATCGGACTTTATAATGGAGGTCTGGAGGCTGAAACCGGACAATCTACGACGTGGCATGGTTGCGGATCGTTTCGGCTGGCTTATGATTCAGACGAAATGGACTGGCTGAAATATACGCGGTCTGTAAATATCGCCCTTGGGTTTAATTCCGAGCTTGTCAAGCCAGCGCGCATTGCAGAGCTTCATCCCTTTTATAATCTCGACGGTGTAATCGGGGCTTTGCATACGCCGGATGACGGCCATGTTGATCCGTCTGGAGTGGCCATGGGGCTGGCTAAAGGCGCGCGAAAGCTGGGCGTCAAAATTATCCGACAATGCCGGGCAGAAGATGTCAAGCCGTTACCCGGTGGCGAGTGGAAAGTCTTTACCGCCTCGGGCGATATTGTGTGCGAACATATTGTCAATGCAGGGGGGACATATGCGCGTCAAATAGGTGAGTGGAGCGGGGTCAATATTCCAACGACATCTATGACGCATCATTATTTTGTTACAGATATTGTGCCGGAATTTGCGCATCTTGAAAAAGAATTACCGGTTATTCGTGATGACAAGCTGGTTTCAGGTTATATCCGTATGGAACAACAGTCAGGCTTGATCGGAATATATGAGAAAGCCAATCCCAATGTTGTTTGGGATGATCATTGTCCATGGGACGCTGAAAACCATTTATTCGAAGCTGATTATGATCGGGTGATGCCGTGGCTTGAAAATGCGATGGGACGTATGCCTGTTTTATCTGCATTGGGTATTAAACGCGATGTTCACGGCGCGATTTCACATCCGCCGGATGGAAATCCACTTATCGGCCCCGCGCCGGGCGTGAAAAATTACTGGTGTTGTTGCGGCACGCAAATCGGCATTGGTTGGGGACCCGGCTTGACGCGTGAATTGGCACGGTGGATGGTTCACGGGGCGGCAGATATTTCTATGCGTGCGTTTGATCCACGGCGGTTTGGGGCTTATGCGACAAAAGACTGGCAAAATGTCAAAGCCCGCGAAGACTATCTCTTGCGTCATGAAATACCCTATCCGCATTTTAACCGCCTTGATGGACGGCCGGTTAAAAAAAGCCCGCTTTATGATATTTTAAAAGCCAAAGGCGCCGTCTTTGAAGAGGTTTATGGGCATGAACGCGCCCGTTGGTTTGCCACAGGCCCCGAAGCTGCGCGCGATCATTACAGTTTTGGTCGCAATATTGTGCATGATCGTGTGGGCGAGGAATGCCGGGCTGTGCGTGAGGGCGTGGCAATTATGGATATTTGCGCCTTTACCAAAGTCGAGATATCCGGGCCTGACGCCAAAGTGTATCTAGACCGTCTTGTCGCCAATAAGCTTCCGGTTAAAACGGGGTCTGTTTGCCTGACCCATATGTTGAACCGACGGGGCCGGATTGAGTTGGAATTGACGGTTTTAAAACGTGGCTCGGATCGCTATTATCTGACGTGTGCGGCCTTTTTTGAACAACGTTTGCTGGATCATTTGGCACATAATCTGATTGACGAAAATGTTACGGTTCGCAATTTATCTGATGATGGGTTTGCCTTGGCTTTGCAGGGACCGAAATCCGCCGATGTGCTGGCCCCGCTGACATCTGCGTCGCTAGATATTGCGGACTTTAAATGGTTAAAGGCACAGGAGATTGATCTGGCTGGACAGAGGGTTTGGGCCTTGCGCATGTCTTATGCCGGGGAAATGGGGTGGGAATTTCATGGGCCTCGCGCAGCAATGGTGCCAATTTATGAAGCGCTATGGGAGAGCGGCAAACCATATGGGATAAAGGATTATGGTAGCTTCGCTATGAATAGTTTGCGCATGGAAAAAATGTTTCCGGGTGCGGGTGAGCTGACCAATGAAGTGACCCTGCCAGAAGCAAATGTCATGCGGTTTGTACGCCTTGACAAAGGTGAATTTTTAGGTCGGGCGGAAACCCTCGCCAGTCTGGAAGCTGTGACACAACCCTGGGTCTGCGCTTATTTGGCTATTGAAGCTGACGGAGAGCATGATGGCCATGGCGGCGAAGCCGTATTAATGGACGGACAGATTGTTGGCACAATTAGTTCCATTGCCTATGGCTATGCCTGTCACAAAATTATGGCCTTTGCTTATGTAAAACCCGGTGCCGCAGTGCGCGGACAAAAATTAAAAGTTGTGATAGCAGCCAAGCCGCGAGACGCCGTGGTTATGGAGCAAGCGATTTACGATCCGCAAAACCGGAGGCCCCGAAATGTCTAAGCTTCCAAAGACAATGCAGGCATTTGTACTCACCGGTCATGGTGGTCTGGAGACGCTTGAATTCCATAATGATTGGCCCTTACCGCAAATATCGGAAACCGAGGTGCTGATCCGCGTCAGAGCGTGTGGGCTTAATAATACAGATGTGAACACGCGATTGGGTTGGTATTCGAAATCTATTGAAGGTGGCACCGAAGATAAGGGCATTAGCGGGAATGCTTCGGATGCCGGATGGGGGGGTACACCGCTGCAATTTCCCCGTATTCAGGGTGCAGATGTCGTGGGTCATGTCGTCTCTGTCGGGGCGAGGGTGCCGCACGGTTTGATGGATAAAAGAGTCTTGGTGGATACATGGTTGCGGGATTGGGATGATCCGCATAATAAAAATGGTGTTGGGTATTACGGTTCAGAATGTGACGGAGGGTTTGCCGAGTATACAAAGGCTGATTACCGCGCAGTTCATCCCGTCAAGAGTGCGTTATCCGATGCCGAGCTTGCGACATTTGCGACAAGTTGGATGACAGCGGAAGGCATGTTGAACCGGGCCGAGGTTGGCCGTGAGGATGTGGTTTTGGTAACGGGTGCGTCTGGCGGTGTCGGCTCGGCATTGATTGCCTTGGCAAACCGTCGCGGTGCGCGCACGCTGGCGATGACGTCGAAAGCTAAACAAGCCCGGGTTAGAGCGTTAAATCCAGCCGCTATAATTTTACGTGAAGATGATCTGACGTCAGGCCTTAAAAATGAAAAGGTAACAGTTGTCGCAGATGTTGTCGCTGGGGCTATATTCCCCGATCTCATTCATGCCTTAGAGCGCGGCGGAAGATATGTGACCTCCGGGGCTATTGCGGGGGCTATCACAACGTTGGATGTACGAACGCTATATTTACATGACCTGACATTATTAGGGTCAACAGTTGTGCGACTTGGCACATTTGACGATCTGATCGGATACATTAATAACGACGAGATCGCACCGGCATTGGCCGCGAGCTATCCCCTATCGGAATTGAAGACCGCGCAACAAGCTTTTATCGACAAAAAACATGTTGGCAATATTGTCGTTGTAATGGATTAAAATGAAGATTACTAAACTCTCGGTCTTTCAAAAAGATCTCCCACTCTCACAACCTTATTTTCTCTCGGGTGGGCGATTACGATATGATGTTCTGGACGCTACCTTTGTAAAAGTGGAAACGGATGAGGGCCTTACCGGTTGGGGAGAAGGGACGCCTTGGGGGCATAGCTATGTGCCAGCGCATGGCCCCGGAATTCGCGCTGGATTGCAGACCATGGCTCCCTTTATACTGGGGCTGGATCCCCGCGAATATTTGTTAGTGGAGCGGGTGATGGATACCTCGCTTCCCGGCCATCTCTATGCGAAAGCTCCAATTGATCTGGCCTGTTGGGATATTAATGGCAAGGCGGCAGGTCGCTCCATCGCCCAGATGCTAGGTCAACGTCGCGACAGCGGAACGCGCATTATGTCATCGGTCTCTTCAGGGACACCGGATGACATGTTGGGAATTATTCAAAGCTACCGAGACCGAGGATATACGGGCCACTCTGTTAAAATTGGCGGGGATATTGAAAAGGATATTGAACGCATTCGATTCCTCGAAGATAAACGTTTGCCAAATGAGCGTATTTTATATGACGTTAACCGGGCCTGGACGCGTCGCGAAGCGGGGATTGTCATGAACGCAACATCTGATCTGGGCGTGACCTTTGAGCAACCCTGCGAAAGTCTGGATGATATCGCGGCGTTGAGGCCGATGAGTACGGCCCCGATAAGTGTTGATGAAAGTCTGGTGAGCCTACAGGACGCGGCGCGTATCGCGCGAGACGGTCTTGCGGAGGTGTTTGGTATTAAACTCAATCGCGTAGGTGGTCTTACCAAAGCGGTGCGTATAAGAGATATTGCACTCGCGCACGGTATTCAGATTTATGTTATGGCCACGGGCGGGTCGGTTCTGGCTGATACGGAAGCCGCAATATTGGCCGCGACTATACCAGAGACGATGTGTCTGGGCACATGGGCGTGCCAAGATATGTTGACGGTGGATGTGGCCCCGCAAAATGGCTCTCGGAATATAGACGGTAAACTTTTTGTATCTGAGCGCGCGGGCCATGGCGTGAATATTGATACGGCGATTTTAGGCGAGCCAGTGGCTATTTACGAGGTTGGAACATGAAGACGTGGTATGATCGTGCGCAGGCTGTACTGCCCTCAGCGGGGTTTGGAAATTTTGATCCTGAGGTTATTATTTCACATGGGCAAGGGGCGCATATATGGGATGTTGAGGGTCGGAAATATATAGATTTTCTGATCGGATCTGGTCCGATGCTGTTAGGCCACGCCCACCCCGAAGTCACAGACGCCGTAATTGAACAACTCTCGCGCGGCAGTACTTTTTTTGCAACAAATACACAGGGTATTGAACTGGCTGAAATTATATGCGCAGCCTTGCCTTGCGCGGACCAGCTCCGATATGTCTCGACGGGCGGTGAGGCGGATATGTTTGCTATGCGTCTGGCACGGGCCTTTACGGGGCGAGAGAAAATTGTGAAATTTGAGGGCGGCTATCATGGCATGTCAGCCGAAGCCCAAATGAGCCTCAAGCCCAGCCGTCTTGTAAATTTCCCGCAATCTGAACCCGATTCAGCCGGTATATTGCCAAGCGTATGTGAAGCGGTTCTGGTCGCGCCTTATAATGACGAGTTATTTATTTCCTCTTTGATTGCCGAACAGGGTGAACAGATTGCTGCAATAATAGTTGAACCCTTGCAGCGTATTATCCCGCCAGAACCGGGGTTTTTAGACACGCTTCGACGCCTATGTGATGCCCATGGCATTGTTCTGATTTTTGATGAAGTCGTTACGGGTTTTCGGCTGGCGTGGGGAGGGGCACAAGAAAAATACGGTGTTGTGCCGGATGTGTGTACGCTGGGTAAAACCATAGGCGGAGGCTTTCCGCTCGCAGCTATTGCCGGGCGCGCGGATATTATGGCGTTATTTGATCGGTCACAGGCAGGGGCAAGAGGTGTGATGCAAGTCGGGACATTATCGGGAAATCCTGTCGCTGCAATAGCCGGACAAAAGACATTGGAAATTTTATCAAGAGCCGGTCAATATGAAAAATTACGTTCACGGGGGCGGGCTGTCAGAGAGGCTATTTCACAAGGCCTGTCGGTACGCGGTTTTGCCCACAGACTAGTGGGCGATGATACGCTTTTCGACGTGGTATTTACAGATAGTGACCCGCGGGATTACCGGGATGTCAAGGCGGCCAATATGGAGCTTAAATCTGTCTTTAATAGCTATTTGCGCGCAGGCGGTCTTTTAAAATCAGCCGAGAAAATCTACCCGCATCTGGCTTTAACAGAAGATGACATTTCCCAAACTTTGGACATCGTTAATAAGGCCTGTCAGTCACTTTAGAAACTTGCTGTCACCTTAGACACTAAATCTGATTTAAAGATCGAGAGCTTTGAAGACGGATAGGCCGATATCTATATAATTGTATTTATTATATATTTTATACTTTATTCTCAAAGTGTGACGAAATGTGTGTCAGAGATTTGTGGCACATTCGCCTATATAAGTCACTCACAGAGCGGTTCCACCTTCAGTGGGCTAAACCATTAAACGTACGGCACACTGATTTCCGCATGTCGTAATTTTCCCCGAAAGGGGACATGCCAACGGTTTGATGGGGTGCTAACTCAGGGGGCAAGGGGACGTTAGAACAACTTAACCTGATGCCTCAAATTCCCCTCAAAGCGGACATAACGAAAATTGTAGTTTCTGGATAAATAAACGTCGCCTCCG
>CAZSKN010000014.1:40138-65831 GCA_964607445.1 uncultured Caulobacterales bacterium | reverse complement strand
CCCCTGACCTCTTCGCTGCCAGCGAAGCGCTCTACCAGCTGAGCTAAGGCCCCTAATCCGATAAACGGTTAGGTGTTTCGCAAATCAGGACTTACAAAACCAGTGTGTATTAGAACTTGATCTTGCCTCGATCAAGCCCAAAGCACGGTATAATCTATTTTAAATTTCGACTTCTTCAGGCTCATCATCTTCATTGCCTGTCGGGGGCAATTCATCACCATCGTCATCCACAAGAGCCGCGTCTTCATCTTCGTCCTCATCTGTCGAGAATCCGTCAAGATTAGGGGTCGAATTTTCGTCGTCATCATCAGAAATAGACCCGATAATCGCGGCATCATCACCATCCAGCTCCAGCTCTTTGGCCGCAGCCTCGTCCTCGTCAACATCCTCTTCATCGACCTCGGCCTGATTATCCTGCGCCTCTTCGCCATCATCTTCCGGCGGCAAGGGGTCATTTGGCAGCGACGGCGCTTCAACCTCATCAGGGTTATAGCTAAAGCCACACATCGGACAGACCGCCGGACGCTTCCCTAAATCATAAAACTTCTCTGTGCATTCCGGGCAAACCCGTTTTTCGCCTAAATCAACCTTAGCCATTAAATTTATCCTTAAACAACGAACCCTGTTTTGACCCAGATGTAAATATACCTAAAAAAAGCATTGTAATACCTTGCGTCATAAGACATTACAGCGCGTCTTAGCGCTACAATTTATCAAGTCAACCTGCAATTATGTCAAACACACAAATAGACCCACATTTAGGGCCCCACCCAACCGCTACACAGAGCCAAAAAAGCCCGCCTTTATCAGGGTCTGTTGTCGCACCCGGCGATAAGTCTATTTCTCACCGCGCCCTTATTTTAGGCGCAATGGCGAAGGGCGTTACGCAAATTACCGGCCTCTTGGAGGGGTCCGACATACTGTCCACGGCCGACGCTATGCGGGCATTTGGCGCCAATGTCGTAAAAGGCAAGACTGGAACATGGTCAGTCACCGGATGTGGCAAAAAGGGCTGGCTGTCACCGCCTCAAGACGTAAATTGCGGAAATGCTGGCACGGGTGTAAGGTTGATAATGGGCGCGGCGTCCGGCTATAAATTAACCGCGACCTTTACAGGCGACGCCTCTTTATCGTCCCGACCCATGGCCCGCGTGCTGACGCCTCTTGGCGAGATGGGCGTAGAGACCCGGGCGACGGCGGGCGACAGACTACCTGTCACATTAAACAGTGCCGGAAATTTATCACCAATTGATTACACCCCCCCGCATGCCTCGGCACAGGTAAAATCTTGCCTGTTACTCGCCGGGCTGAACTGCCGGGGCACAACTGTTATCCGCGAAACGCGCCTGACCCGTGACCATACGGAAAACATGTTTGAAGCCTTTGGTGTACCGGTCACACGCACAGCCAAAGACGATGGACAAATTGTCGAAATCACCGGCCCGGCCCAACTTCACGCTACGACGGTAAATGTCCCCGGAGACCCCTCTTCTGCCGCGTTTCCTATTGTTGCGGCACTCATCACACCCGGCTCTGACATTGTCGTACAAAATGTTATGATGAATCCGACGCGGACAGGCCTTTTCGAAACCCTGACCGAAATGGGAGCCTATTTACGGGCGGATAATTTCAGAAAATCCGGCGGTGAAGTCATTGCTGACCTGCATGTGCGTCACTCAAGCCTCAACGGGGTGACTGTACCACCTGACCGGGCCGCCTCCATGATTGACGAATATCCTATTTTGGCCGTAGCGGCGGCATTTGCGCGGGGCAAGACCGTAATGAACGGTATTGGTGAACTCCGTGTAAAGGAAAGTGATCGTATTTCCGCGACTGTCGCCCTCTTACGTTCAAATGGCGTGACTATTGATGATCACAAAGACGGTATGACCGTAACTGGCGCCCGCCATCCGGGTCTTCCCGTCAAAGGCGGCGGCCATGTCATCACCCATCACGACCATCGCATTGCAATGTCGGCACTGGTTTTAGGCCTCAATTCGCAGGCGCCGGTTACAATTGACAATGCTGATATGATCGCGACAAGTTTTCCGACATTTTTTGATCTTATGTCGGGGTTGGGAGCCAAGCTGTCATGACCGCGCCCGGTGTCAATACACCCCGGGCACAGGCGAGTAATCGTCACCCCCTCATCATTGCCATTGACGGTACATTTGCCAGTGGCAAAGGCACATTAGGCAAAGCCCTTGCCGCCCATTACGGGCTTAAATATCTGGATACGGGCAAGCTCTACCGAATTATTGCGCTTAAGGTAGTGCAAGACGGTGGCGATGTTGACAATCCGGCCCATTGCGTAAACGTTGCGCATGCCCTTGATCCGGACAGCCGTGCGACGACGCTGGCCGAACATCTCAAAAACCCGGAGCTTAAAAGCGGGCCTATAGGCGCAGCCGCTTCCAAAGTCGCCGTACATCAGGACGTCCGCACGGCCTTACTTAAATTTCAACGTGATTTTGCCTCCCAAGGCGCTGTGCTTGACGGACGTGATATCGGGACGGTCATCTGTCCTCATGCCGATGTTAAACTCTATATTGATGCCACGCAGGCTGAACGCGCCCAACGCCGCCACGCCGAATTAACGCGCTATGGCGAGACCCATAGCTTCGCGGCGGTTTTGACTCAATTACAAGAACGCGATGGACGTGATAGCGGGCGAGATATCGCGCCGCTTAAACCCGCCGATGATGCGCATTTGATTGACACAACTGGCTTAGCAATCCCTATGGTTCTGGCTTCCGCCATTGCCATTACCGATGCCGTTCTAGCGGCGCGATAGAAACGGAAGCATACGCGACAATACACCGTCTTTATTTACGAAGTGATGTTTAAGCGCGGCCCCGACATGTAAAAGAATTAAAACAATTATCAACTTGCCGCCAATATGATGAGCGCGAGTCAAATATTTAGCGACAGCCTCTTTGGCCTCAAGATTGACGAACACCGGTATATGTGGCCACGGTATGACGCCAAATAATTTCGTCGGTATTCCCAAGGGCGAAGCCGACACCATCGCCCAGCCCAACACGGGCATACCAATCATCATCAGATAAAACGCAATATGGGTAAACCTAGCGGCAAAAACTTCCCATGGTTTCATCTGAACGGGTAATGAAGGCGGACGGTGGCTCAATCGCCAAAACAGTCTAAAGACGGATAAGAACAAGACCGTAATCCCGCCCGTTTTATGCCATTGATATAATGCAAACCTGTTGGACGTTTCAGGATTAGTCATTAAATGTCCGAACACCAGCAAGCTGATGATGATCAAAGCCATCACCCAATGCAGCCATATCGCCACATAATTATAGCGAGCGTCAGATGTCGACATTGCTAGCCTTCTTTTTGGAATTCGACCTCTATCGTCAATTCGACATCATCACCCACAGACGGCGCATATTTTCCCAAATCCCAATCTGAACGCTTTATCACACCGGTGGCGGAAATGCCGAACATAGGCACTTTGCTGCGGAAGTTTTCACCAATTTTATTTAACTTCACATCCAGCTTTATCGGCTTGGTTATCCCTTTCATTGTAAGATCACCGGTCACGCGCCCCTTGCCAATTTGGCGTTGTTCCATATTCGTACTTTTAAACGTAATGACAGGATGATTGGCGACATCAAAGAAATCCGCACTGACAAGATGCTCGTCAAATTTGGCCACGCCACTATCAATAGACGCCGCCGGAATCGTGACGCTTAAGCTAGTATTTTCAGGGTTAGCCGGATCTAGTTCTATCGTGGCCTCAAATTCGCCCCACCGTAAAACAGGTTTTGAATAGCCTTGGTGTAAATATGTAAAGGCAATATAGGCATGTCCCGCTTCCGATTTATAGGTGCCGGCCGGCGCCTCACCGATATTTACGCCCGGAGGCGACGGTTTTGCAGACGCCGTAGCAACCAGTTTTCCAGCATTGGCTTTTACGGTTGAGGAGGCTGTAGACGCTGCATCTTTAGCATTTGTCGCAACCTGCTTGGCCGAAGCGGTAACTTGGTTGGCATTAGCAGAGGCCGTATCTGCGGCCTTTTCGACTTGTGAACAGCCGGCCATAAGGCTCATGGCTAAAACCGATAATGTTATTCCCGCATATTTCATAACTATCTCCATTAATCTATAGTCCGTTAGACCATAATCTACGGGTCTACGGCAAGTCACTAATTTTTGATATTTCAACCCCTTAAACCCGGTCAAAGCTCTCTAGTTTTCGGGTAAATTCTGACCAATCATCCCGCGTGTCGATAGGCTCCCATAAGGCCGTTATATCTTCATAGAGTAGCTGAGGGGGCGTCTCTCGGTCTTCAACACTTGCGCGTACTTCATATGTTTTCAGTTTGTTAAACCAGTCCCTAAAATCATCACCTTGATAAAACGCAGCATTCGGAGCGCTTAAAGCCTGTGCCTTTTGCTTCGCCCCGCCGGCCCAGTCATGCCAGAATTGCGGCCAACTTGCCTGCGAAGCCTCTAGAAACCGAAAGGTCTGGCTGATAAAATCTATATCGGCATCTAGGTCTTGCGGCGCGAGAGATAAACGTCTGAAGACATGGGTTTGCAAGGCCTTACGATAGGCCGGGCCATAGCCTTCTAATGCACTGCGTAATTTTTTATCCTCGCAGATCAAAGACAGGCTTTGCGCCAATTGCACTAAGTTCCAATACATGACCTCTGGTTGTCGACCAAACGCATAAAGACCATTATGATCAAAGTAAGCCGCCGTAAATCCGGATTGTAATGTTGGCAAAAACCGGAATGGCCCATAATCAAAACTCTCGCCGGTCAGATTCATATTATCCGTATTCATCACACCATGCACAAATCCGGCGGCCATCCACCCAGCCACCATATCGGCAGAGGCCTCGACAACAGCGCTTAATATCTCGTCCGGGCTTTTCCGGTTCGGGTAAAAATAGCGACTGGCATAGGCTATCAATTTTTCAAGATTATCCGTATTTTTAAAAAAAGCTTGGCGTTGAAAACTGCCAAACCGAATATGGGAATGGGACAGGCGTACCAGCACGGATGCGCGGGTCGGAGAGGGTTCATCACTACGCTGTAAAGCTTCGCCGGTCTCGATAAGGGAAAAACTCCGGGATGTGTTGACCCCTAGATATTCCAGATAACGTGTCGCGAGAACCTCTCTGATACCGCCGAGCAATGTCAGACGTCCGTCGCCCTGACGTGAATATGGGGTCTGGCCTGACCCCTTTGTCCCGAGATCCAGTAATCTACCCTCATTATCTGCAAGCTGTGCAAACAAAAACCCTCGTCCGTCACCGAGGTCGGGATTATAATTCTGGAATTGATGACCATGATAACGCAGAGCTAGAGGGTCGGGTAAATTATCTGCGAGGGGCTTGAACTTACCAAAATGCTCAACCCATTGCGCGTCTGACAGATGATCCAGCCCTACTGATCTCGCGGCGTGGTTATTGCGATAACGCAATTGCGTCTTGGGGAATGGCGCCGCTTTCACCGGATCGTAAAAATCCGGCCCCAAGTCAAAAATTGCCGTTTGAGGATGATAAGCTATGAGCCCGGTCCATACATAAAAGCGCGAAAGAAAAAAGAGTTCGACATATTACCTAGAGTCAGACAGTTGTGAAAGCCCCTTAAACAGGGCCTAAGGCGTCATATGTTTACGCAGAAAATCCGCAACATCCAGAGGAATTTTTCGTCCCTTGGGAAAAGCACGCGAAAAATTTAAAAATCCATGCGGAAGCGCTTTTTCATGCAGATATTCCACAATCGTTCCTGCCGCACGTAACTTATCGACATAGGCCCGTCCTTCGTCTCGTAAAGGATCAAGCCCACAGGTCAGCACATAGGTCGGCGGCAAATTCGTCAGGTTTTTTTCAAGCAGGGGCGACAATCGCGTGTCTAAAGGGTCGGCGTCTCCGACATAATGCTCTCCAATGAATTTAAGCGCCATAACCCCCAATTGTAACCAGTCCTGCGGGCCGGGCTTGGGTGGGCTAAAATCTACAAGTTGCATCAAGGGGTAAAATAATATCTGCGCCCGCAGATCCTGCCTGTATTTCTGCACTAGATAGGCCGTCATATTACCGCCGGCACTATCACCCCCCAGTGCTAATTGATGACGGTCAATGCCATAGCTATCGCCATATCCTTCTAACGCCCATGACAATACATATTCGCAGTCATCCGGCCCTGCCGGAAATGGATATTGCGGGGCGAGCCGATAATCTACAGACAGAACCCGCAACCCTGAACCGCTCGCCATGCGACGGCATAATCCATCATGGCTATCCACAGAACAGGTCACAAACCCGCCACCATGCAAATAGATTAAAGTCGGGCCTGCCTGTTCAGAGGCATTATACGGAACATATAATCTCACCGGGATGGGATAATCGTCTTGTGGCACATTGAAGTTTTTGACAATGCGCATATCCGGCCCATGTAGGTCAAACTGATTGGTCAATCGCCTGATATTATTATGAATAGCATAGACCTGATCCGGCTTGGGCCGTATGGCTTCAAATTGTGCGCGCAATTCATCGGCGATTTCCTTGGGTGTTTTCTTAAAAGGAGTTTTCATGCTTTCAACCTTTCCCGGCTAAACCTCAGCCGTGTAAGGAGGGGCCGGGTCATATTGCATCGCTTTTTGAACCTTGCGGGCAAAGCTCGGACTCAACATCTGCCCGGTCAACCAAAGGGCCATATCAATCCCGGCAGAAACACCGGCAGAGGTGACAAGATTACCGTCGCGCACATAACGCACATGCGCAATAAGCTCTCCGTCCAGCCCAGCCTTTTTAAATTCGTCAAATGCAGCCCAATATGTCGAAATCTTGCGCCCTTGGGTCAGGCCGGCTTTGGCTAGAATAAACGATCCGGTACATACACTTGTTACCCACTCACATCGCGGCGCTATGCGGGAGATAAAGTCCAAGACCGCAGGGTTTTTCATTTGCACGCGCGCGCCCAGACCGCCCGGAATTAAAATAACGTCCAAATGCTCTATATCCTTCATGGCCGCATGCGCCCCGACCCGCATGCCCTTTTTTCCGGTTTTGTCCAAGCCGTCCTCGGAAATAAGCGTGACCGTAACCGCGTCCGGTTGACCCTGGGCTTCAAGCACGGTGTTAATCATGGTAAACACCTCATAAGGCCCGACAAAATCAAGCTCTTCGGCATCATCAAATATAAATATACCTATGGTTTTCATGGTGCGTAGCCTCCGGCGTCAAGAAACGCCTGCTCTTTAGACGTGCTTTCGCGTTTTAAAATTTTATTCCGATGAGGAAATCGACCAAACCGCTCAATAATTTTACAATGCTCTTTGGCATGGAAAACTGTATCCGCATTCTCAAGCCGACTGCCCACCAATTCTATACACCGCAATTGGTCATCGATATTCTCGGAATGCATAAACGGCATGTAAATAAATGCCCGCCGGTCTAGATCAATTTTGAGATCCCATCCTTTTTCAATCATAGCTTTGGCGGTTTTTAACGCCAGAACATCCCAACCAAAGGCGGCCGGTGTACCCCTGAACATATTGCGGGGAAATTGATCGAGTACGATGATTAACGCCAGGCTGGCCTCAACTGATGCCTCCCAGCTATGGGGGCGACCTGTTTGTAATTCTGCGGCAATATCCAGTGAGAGCCTTTCAAACCGGGACCTGATTTCGGCATCAAATGCATCCGAAGCCTTATACCACTGTCGGCGGGATTCAGGCGCATACCAATAATCCAGAACATGTGCAGCTTGCATATTTAACCTTATTTATTTCATCCGCCACAGGGTGATATGTCATAGGTTAGCATGGTTTAACCCTCGGCTCTCTTACAGTCTGATCTCACCCGAACAAATTTTCTTATATATCTCCGGAGATATCTTTTTATAACTTCCAGACGCCGCATCTGCATAATAAAGCGGGTCAGATATATTTTTAGGATCAAATCCGGCTTTAACCAAATTGGTTTTCTTGAATTTAAATGTGCTTGTCGTATCTGTTTCGCGAGATACACGCAGAAATACAGGCTGCGCATATTGTGGCAAATGTTGCTCAACATGGGTCTTTAAAGCTTTTAAATCCGGCAATCCTTCATGCACTAAAGACGCCATACCCGCCCGACCATCATAGCCTTTCACGCTCACGCCATAAACATTGGCTTGCGTCACGCCCTCGAATTTTGAAAGCGCCCCCGCGACTTCTCCTGTCGCAACATTTTCAGCCTTCCAGCGATAGGTATCCCCGACCCGGTCCATGAAATAATAATACCCCAATTCATCACGTTTTAATAAATCCCCTGTGCGGAACCACGCATCACCCTTTTTAAAGACATCACGCAAAATTTTCTTGCGCGTTGCCGCCTCGGTTTCATATCCCTCAAACCGAAAGCGGGGATCATCATTTCGAATTTCGCCAATGAGTTCTCCGACTTCATCATCATCGGCCATCACGCAAAACCCGTCCGAACTGCGTAAATTTGTGTTGGTTTCCACATCATATCGTATAATTTCACAATTGAATTTGAACTTCAGATATTTCGGTACACGCCCAACCGCGCCGACCGGGCCGTCAAGGTTTATCAAGCTAACATTGCCTTCCGTCGCCCCGTAAAACTCTATGACATGTGGAATGTTAAACCGCGATACAAACCCTGGCCAGACTTCGGGACGCAGCCCATTGCCCATCATCCACCGGATTTTATGCGCGCGTTCTTTGGGATGGGGGGGCGAAGACAATAAGAACCGGCATAACTCCCCGACATACATGAACATCGTGGCCCCATATTCAACGGCCTCGTCCCAAAACTGGGTCGCTGAAAACTTGGGTCTGACAATCACAGCCCCCCCATGTGTCATGGCAACCCCGACGGCACACAACCCGCCTGTTGCGTGATACATAGGTAAAACCAACATCATACGGTCAGTGGGTTTGGATTGCGAGCCCGACGCAAAGCCACGCAGATAATTTTGCGCACGCACATGGGTAACTTTGGCCGCTTTGGGCAATCCTGTGGTACCCGAGGTAAACATTTTCATAGCCTGCTCAGAGGCCTTGATATGTTTTCGAATATCCTTAGACGGCCTATGGGGGGCATGATCTAAAATCGCTTGATCAAAACTCGGATAGCCGTCGATCACACCAAAGGCTGCAAATGTATTTAACGGGGATTTCACATCCGGCTTTGCTGCGGCCCATTGATCGCGCATTTCATAATCCACGATCAAAACTTTAGCTTCAGAGATATTGAGACAATGGGCTAAAGCCGATCCGGTCAATTGATAATTTAACAATGCGGGTATGACGCCGACTTTTGATAACCCAAACCATAGAGGCACATATTCAGCGCGGTTACGCACAAAAACCGCAACCGTATCCCCCGGCTTGCATCCCAATGACGTCACCCAGGCTGCAACGCGATTGGCATAGATTTCCATATCATCATAGGTGAGCTGTTTGTCATCTTCGATAAAGGCAAGATTACCCCGAAAGGCATCTACGCGGCGTTCTAATTCATCCGCGATCAAAAAATTACTATTTGCATCTACATCCTTAACCGCGCGTAACATGCGCAACAGACCCGAGATGTAGGATGTTTCGCGCTTTATCGCTGTGATCAAACCCATAACAAAACCTTTTTAAATACTCATAAGCCACAGCGTGACATAATCAAGTCACAGATGTAACCCAAAGCCTATGCATTGCAGTTGGACTTAAAAGTTGGCGCTAAATATATGTGGAGGCCACATCGCTCTGGAGCGGGAGGTTTGAGTAGCCGGACAGGTGGGACTATCCGGCCTCTTTAGGAAAAGAATAACGTCTCTGTCATTCAAACTAAACTATGCAAGGCTTGGGCCAGACAAAACCTCGCATAAAAGGCGAAAATACAGCCCATTATTCGCGATTTGCGCGAAATGGCACACGACCTGTTCCATATCGGGACAATTGGCGGGTTGCGCGTCTCAAAGCCACTGGGCTCACGCTAGAGATTATTCAATCTCGCTATGGTTCAATTTCGCGATTATTCCGGCGATTGCGGATATTGATACGGAATGCGAGCCTCTGGCTGTGTTTCAAATGGCGGCGATACATTACTATTTTCATTCAACTCTGGCGTTGGGTTTTGCTTTGATTCTTCCATCAAAACATCAGACGCCAAAAGAAATCCCTCGACGTAATTTGGCGGTACATAGACAGGTGTTTCATGGCCAGCACGGTCTAGCACTACAATCGTCAACCCATCAAACCGGGCAGCCTTTAAGCGCTCCATCGGAATATAGACAGATAAACTTTCTTCGCGTGCACATTTATAACTAATTTGGGAGGTCAGATACCGATAGCCCCCCTGTAGTACGGGCGCACCCAAAGCCGGATAAAAATTATAAATACGGGCTTGCCCCTTATAATTATGCCGGGACGGGTAATTATGCCGGGACAGGTTTCGGCTTTTAAAATGTTTATCGACCGAACGATCAATAGCCCGTTGGGATGGTTTCCGGATTTGCGGGCGTTGCATGTCTTGAGCTCGGCTCCGGGACTGATTGCGGATACGGGCCTGATTTTGAGATTGCCGTCGGGTCACATCCGCCCCACGAGAGCGCTGCGGAGTCCGGTTTGGTGTTGATAATACAGGCCTATTACCTCTCTGGCGATTAACGCGCACGCGACCTGTTTCCCGTAAAACCTGCGCACGTTCAGCCTCGCCCAGCCCTCTAGGCCTTGGTAATCTTTGGTCTTGCAAACGTCTGGCTGTATCTACAGCTTGGCCTGACGTACCCCCCGTCTGGCCCTGTCCAGCAGGCGCGACGGGATTGGATGGCTGTGACTGAGGCTGAGGCTGAGGTTGAGGCTGTGACTGTTGTATCTGTGTTTGCGTTTGTGATGACGGCTGCGAAGATATGTCTCCAACAATAGCCTCACCCCGAATACTATCGCCTAAAACCCTAAACCCCTGAATATTATCACCAAATATTCGACGTTCTCCTCTGACACCTCCGCGACGACGCGGCGGCGGTCTCTCACCCTGACTGCCAATAATGACCGAAGCGGTACCCTGCCCTCTGTCAAACCTATCGGAAATTTGACCATTGGGTCGAATAGGACGTAAACGACCGCGATGAGGTTCAACCCGACGCCCTCGTCTCACACCTCTCGCAAATCCAGAGTGCCCCAATCTACGGGGCCCGGCTATGTAAGAATCATAGCCGCCATATCTATATTTAAACCGGCTATGTCCGCGGTAATAGGGATAATGACGATAAATCCCGGCCAGATAGCCATAAGGCGCGCCCTTATAATAGCTATCATCATAGACAACTTCGCGCACTTTCTCCGAACATTCCAATATACGATTGTCATAAGCCGTGAGTTCCGTCGCCGTGCCTGACAAAAACACGGCACTATCATACCCTGTATTATCATGCGGAGCGTTGGATGTTGTTGTATACACCAGTTTAATATCCAGCAAAGCGCCTCCGGTGATCACGGCCCCGCTCAAAGTCAGCTTTTCACCCGCCGTCCTAAGCGAGGCGGTGCCTGCCAGTCCATCGTGGTCTTCAAACGGATCAAAGCTTGGAGAGGTTATTTGCGGCGCTCCTGTTACACTATCAAAATCCTGTCGACTATCGTCCGCAATTTGTTGCGGCGATGTCTGCGTTAGCATATTCGGCCCAGAGGCTGCGAATGCCGGAGATTGAAAATATGCCATACCCAGCACAGCTATGGGTAAAAGTGTAAATCTAAAACATGAGATAGGGGTCATAGGCTGTTAACCTAGCAAGTTAAGCCCCAAAGGCAAAGCCTGTTAGCTAAAATATACCTCATGTGCGAGATATTTAATGTTTCGGAAAAGTCATAGGCAAACCCGGTTTATACAGGTAAAAACAGCTATGTTTCTGACTTTAGCTCCCCTGTTTTTACATTTGCAATATTTACACATTGCAGATCTTGCCGGCTTGGACGCGGATATTTTACCATTGGTGCTTTTCGGGGGTGTTTTATTTTGTGGTCTCCTCGCTTTGGCCATAATTGATTTACGCACCTTCCGGCTGCCTAACCTATTGACCTTCAGCCTCATCGGTCTTGGCGGCGTTCACGCCTATATATTAAACTCGGACCTACCTCCCGCCCTTATCGGCGCGGGGTTAGGCTATACAGTTTTTGTTGTCGTGGAGATCGGATTTCGACGTTTGCGCGGTAAAGATGGACTAGGTCGCGGTGATGCCAAATTACTTGCCGCGGGCGGGGCGTGGTGCGGTTGGACGGGGCTGTCCTTTATCGTGCTTATTGCGAGCCTACTTGGCATTATTGCAGCCTGTCTTCCCATGTTTAAGAACCACGAAGACGGGTGGATCCCCTTTGGGCCTTTTCTCGCACTCGCTATCTTCATTGTATGGACGGCGCAAAAGCTCGCCGGACTTTAAACCCAGCTCATCAAACCTTTAAACCCACGACAAAATCTGCTCCCAAGTCCCGGGCTTAAGATTTTATCATAATATTGCGCTTGCATTCTCTGCGGACTTATGTATTAGCACAATAACACACTAACTGATTGGTATTTGAAATTCAGGATTTTATATGGCCGCAACTGACACGAGAAAAAGCTCCTTTGCTGATACATCGCTGGCATCAGCCTTGACGAGTATAAATTCCTCTGAGCAGATGCAGAAGTTTTTAACTGACCTTTGCACACCCGCCGAACTACGCGCCTTGTCGGAAAGATGGCACGTTGCCCAGATTTTAGATAGGGGTGAACAATCCTATCGCGAAATCAATGCCTTGACCGGTGTGTCTACGACGACTATTGGCCGCGTGGCTCGATTTTTAAAAGACGAACCCCACCAAGGCTATCGCAATGTATTGGACCGACAAAAGGAAAATTCACCCTCATGAGCGAACGTTTAAGAATTGCCCTACAAAAAAAGGGACGCTTGGCCGAAGACAGTTTTGCCTTGCTTAAAAAATGCGGCTTGCGTTTCACCATCAAAGGCGACGGCTTGTTGGCGCGTGTCAAAAACATGCCCATAGATTTATTACTTCTACGTGATGATGATATTCCGTCCTTTGTGGCCAATAATGCCAGTGATATCGGTATCGTCGGCGAAAACGTATTGGTTGAAGAACAATTAAGCAGCCAGACTCCGCTTGACGCTGAAATCACCATGCGCCTTGGGTTTTCGAAATGTAAATTATGTCTAGCGGCTTCAGATGCGAGCGGCATTAACACGCCGGACGCTCTGACCAATACGCGTATCGCCACGACCTATCCCGGCGTATTGGCGCGATTTCTGCGCGAGAACAAGCTCAAGGCAACCTTGGTCGAAATGAAGGGTGCTGTGGAATTAGCCCCGTCAATCGGTATTGCGGAAAGTATCTGCGATCTTGTGTCGTCTGGTGCCACCCTCGAAGCTAATGGATTAAAAGCCTTTGCCACAATATTGCAAAGCGAGGCTGTCTTGATCGCGTCCAGGCGCGAATTACCCGATCAAAAACGCCAAATTCTTGATAAGTTGATGAACAGGATAGATGGTGTCCTAAAATCTTCCGAAACGAAATATATTATGTTAAACGCGCCAAAAGGTCAGATTAATGCCATAACGGCGCTTTTACCCGGATCCGATGCACCGACCATCATGCCTCTTGCCGGAACGGATGAGCTTGTCGCAGTGCAGGCAGTCTGTACCGAGAAAGTGTTTTGGGAAACATTAGAAGACCTCAAAGCTCTGGGCGCTCGGGCTATTCTTGTTCTCCCCATAGAAAAAATGATGAGCTAGCTATGCAAACCCTCATCTGGACGGATTTAACCGACACACAAAAAGCGGCGGCCTTGTCTCGCCCGGAAGCTCTAAGCGATCCTGTCCTTATCGACACGGTGTCGAAGATTATGGAACAGGTGAAGGCACATGGCGATAAAGCCGTTCTCGATTACACTGAAAAATTTGACGGTGTGGCGCTTAAAACCTTAAAAATATCCCGCAATGTCTTAAAAGCGGCTTGGAAGGGGCTGGCCAGTGCCGATAAAGCCGCTATCAAAACGGCGCGCTTAAACATTAAAGCCTTTCACACAGCGCAAATACCCGAAGATATAGAAGTTGAAACCATGCCCGGTGTCGTCTGCCGGCGTGAAGCGCGAGCCATAGAGACCGCAGGGTTATATGTACCCGGCGGCACGGCACCCTTGGTCTCGACATTAATGATGCTCGCAGTTCCTGCATTGGTCGCGGGTGTAAAACGCCGGATTGTTGTGACCCCGCCGGGCGCCGACGGCAAGATCGACACGACTATTCTGGCCGCAGCTTACCGCTGTAAAGTTACAGATGTCTATGTTTGCGGCGGCGCTCAGGCTATTGCCGCATTAACATACGGCACGCAATCCATTCCCAAATGTGATAAAATATTCGGCCCCGGCAATGCCTATGTTGCGGCGGCTAAATCCTTGGCCACCCAAACACCGGGCGGGCCAGCAATAGATATGCCTGCCGGCCCTTCAGAAGCTATGGTTGTCGCAGGCGAAGATTCGAATCCGGTTTTTGTCGCCTCTGACCTGCTCAGCCAAGCCGAACATGATAGTTTAGCGCAGGTCATATGTATTTGTGTCAATGCAAATGTGGCGAGCGCGGTGCGAGCTGAAATTGACACACAACTCGCAAGTTTACCGCGCCGCGATATAGCGCGCCAAGCCCTTTCCCATGCCCGTATGATCATAGCTTCGGGACGCCCTACAATAGCCGAGATTATAAATAGATATGCGCCTGAACATTTGATTTTACAGATTAAAAATCCCAGAACATTTGTTCCGGCAATTCGTAATGCCGGATCAATCTTTCTAGGCCCCTGGACCCCCGAAAGTGTCGGAGATTATGCCAGCGGAACCAATCATACCTTACCGACATTTGGCGCTGCGCGCGCCTATTCCGGTGTCACCTTGGAAAGTTTTATGAAATATATCAGCGTGCAGGAATTGACGCACCAAGGTCTTGTCAATATCGGCCCAACCGTTGAACGCCTTGCCAGCTTGGAAGGTTTAGAAGCCCATAGGCGCGCCGTCAGTTTACGTCTGGCAGATAAACATGCGCCCCAAGCCCGACCTGGAAAGAGTACACTCGCATGACAAATTGGCCCTTAAATATCGCACGCCCCGCTATTGCACGGTTTGCCGCTTACTCTGCGCGCGGGGCCTCAACTTCAGCCTTGCATCTCGATGCCAATGAAAGCCCGTGGGGGCCGCCACCCGCCGATACATCCGTTTCCGAATATAACAGATATCCAGCGCAGCAACCCAGCCAGTTACGCTCACGGCTGGCCGCCCTTTACGGCGTCACCGCTGATAACATTATGATGGGGCGCGGCGCAGATGAAGCCATTGATATTTTACTCCGAACCTTTTGTGAATCTGGTCAAGATAGTATTTTGATATGCCCGCCAACCTTTGGCTATTTTAAAACGGCCGCACAAATTCAAGGGGCCAAAATTGTTGAAGTGCCTCTGAAACCCGGATTTGCTTGGGATATGGATGCCATCAAGACGGCCATCGCAAATACACGCCCAAAACTGGTCTTTCTGTGTTCTCCGAACAATCCGACAGGCAATAGTCTGGCGGCAGATGCGCTTGAATCATTATGTCAAAACTACCCCGAAACCCTGATTGTTGTTGACGAAGCCTATATTGAATTTTCATCCCACGAAAGTGTTATAGCCTTACGTGCGCATTATCGAAATTTGGTCGTCACCCGTACCTTGTCCAAAATTTACGGATTGGCCGGGGTACGGATGGGTGTATGCATTGCCGACCCTGACATCATAGCCTTAATGCTAAAGGTTTTACCGCCCTACCCGATTGCCCGTCCGGTGGAAAAAACAGTTCTACGGGCTTTAGCACCGGCTGTAATGTCCGTTCACACCGCCCGGTTACGCATTTTGACGGCTGAACGCGCGCGCATGTCCAAGGCCTTAAAAACATCACCCTTTATCGAGACTATTTATCCGTCAGACGCAAATTTCCTTTTGCTTAAGCTCAAAGACGAGACCGGGCTATTCGCCAACCTTGGCCAGCATAATGTAAAAATCCGGGATTTTCGTAACAAAATTGACGGCCACATTCGCCTGACAATATCAAATCCGGATGAAAACAATATTGCGCTGGAAGCGTTTGGGGCAACGGCTACACCCGAGATGACGGACCCTGCGCTACAGTCACACGCCAACACCGGAACCATAGCTATTAAATCACAGCGCATCGGCGAGGCCTTTCGTAAAACCAATGAAACAGATATTGCTATCCGCGTGAACTTAGACGACCCTAAAATCGTGACTGTACATACAGGGCTTGGATTTTTCGATCACATGTTGGAACAAATTGCCAAACATGGCGGCCTGGGTCTGACATTGACGTGCGAAGGCGATCTTGAAATAGATTCGCATCATACTGTCGAAGATACGGCGCTGGCGCTAGGGGCGGCTTTGAAAAATGCTCTGGGCGATAAAGCCGGCATAGGGCGCTACGGCTTTATTATGCCGATGGACGAAACCCAAGCCCGTGTTGCGATTGATTTATCCGGCCGTCCAGCCGCCGTCTTTAAAGGTACTTTCCCGACCGATCATGTGGGAGAGTTTCCCGTCGAAATGTGTCCGCATTTCTTCCAAAGCCTGGCGCAATCTCTGGGTGCTGCCATTCACATTGATGTGGAAGGCGAAAACAGCCATCACATTATAGAAGCCTGTTTTAAAGGCGTAGGTCGCGCCCTGCGTCCGGCATTTGCGCGCATTGGCGGCGATATCCCGTCGACAAAAGGCGTGTTGTAACCCGTGTCTGTCGTGATTGTAGATACGGGCGTGGCAAATCTAGCCTCTGTCAATTTTGCGCTCGGGCGTCTGGGCGTCACACCGCTGATCACAGATGATGCCCAGAGTATTGCGCGCGCGAAACGGGTTATAATTCCGGGGGTTGGCGCCGCGCCCTTTGCCATGAAAAAAATAAATTCAAAAGGCCTCACACCCGTCTTGCAAAGCCTGACCCAGCCCGTCATGGGCATATGTCTGGGCATGCAATTAATTTTCGAAACCCTCGAAGAAGGCGGGGTCACGACCAAAGGGCTTGGACTTGTACCCGGCAGGGTCGTCGCGCTTGACACCCGGGACCTGCCACGGCCACATATGGGCTGGAATACGCTATCATTACTAAAAGATGATCCAATTTTAGACGGCCTTTCTGAACGTGAATATGCCTATTTCGTGCATTCCTTTGCCGCCCCCGTAAGTGATGCAACATTAGCAAAATCGACCTATGGCACGTCATTTTCAGCTATCGTTCGACATAAAAATGTTTATGGTTGTCAATTCCATCCAGAGCGTAGCTCTCATATGGGAGCACAAATTTTTCGTAATTTTTTGAAAGCCTCTTGATGATATATCCCGCAATAGACCTTATGGATGGCGGCTGCGTCCGTTTATTCAAAGGCGATTTCAATCAACGCACCAACTATAAAGTCTCGCCCCTTGAGGTTGCACGCAAATGTGTGGAAGCAGGCGCCGAGTGGATGCATATTGTTGATCTGGACGGCGCGAAAAATGAAAAAAACGCTCAGGCCGAACTTATCATTAATATAGCACGCGAAAGCGGGTTAAAAATTCAAACCGGGGGCGGACTGCGCGAATTATCCCATATTCAATATCTCTTGGCTGGCGGTGTTGAACGCGTTGTCATCGGCTCCCTCGCTGTTACCAATCCGCAAATGGTAAAATTTTGGATTAACACGCTCGGCCCCGAACGGGTTGTTATTGCCCTAGATGTCAATATCACCGATGATGGCACCCCTTACCCTGCCACGCGGGGATGGACGGAAGCCGGCGAACGCACGCTCTGGACAATCTTGGACGATTATTCTGATTCTGGATTGCAAACAATATTAGTCACCGATATCGGACGGGACGGCGTTCTGGGCGGGGCCAATATTAATCTTTACACGCAAATCATGGCCCGGTTTCCCGACTTCAACCTGATCACGTCCGGAGGGGTGGGCACCCTTGACCATGTTCAGAATCTCAAGGCCTTAAACCCGCATGGTATCATCATTGGCAAAGCGCTTTACGAAAACAAATTTACACTTAATCAGGCCATAAAGTGCTAGCCCGTCGCATAATCCCCTGCCTTGACGTACGCGATGGCCGCGTTGTCAAAGGCGTGCAATTTCGTAATCATGAAGATGTTGGCGACATTATTGATCTGGCGTTGAAATATCGAGATGCAGGTGCGGACGAACTAGTTTTTTATGATATTACCGCATCGGTCGATGACCGTACCGTCAGTCCCGACTGGGTCAACGCGGTTTCAAATGCTCTGGATATTCCCTTTTGCGTTGCCGGAGGGATAAAATCGGTTGAAGCCGCCGGGGCGCGCTTGGCCGCGGGAGCCGATAAGATCAGTGTAAATTCTCCCGCGCTATCAAGGCCGGAACTTATCAATGAGTTAAGTGCGGCTTACGGGCGCCAGTGTATAGTTGTCGGGATTGACAGCTTCGAAGAAAATGGAACTTATCGCGTGAAATCTCATACGGGAGACCCTGATAAAACACGCGAGACGGGACGTAAGACTCTGGACTGGATACAGGATGTCATTTCGCGCGGGGCGGGTGAAATTGTTTTGAACTGTATGAATCAGGACGGCGTTCGAAAAGGATATGATATCGATCAGCTCCGGGCCGCACGCGCCGTCTGTACCGTGCCCTTAATCGCCTCTGGCGGGGCGGGTACTCCGACCCATTTCAAAGATGTATTCCACAAAGCCCGTGTTGACGGCGCCCTCGCGGCCAGTGTCTTTCATAAATCTATCATTGCCATACCGGAGTTGAAATCCGAACTTAAGCATGCCGGTATAGAGATAAGAGTTTAAGCATGAATATTGAAGAGATCGACTTTAAGAAAGGCGGTGGCCTCGTCCCCGCTATCATTCAAGATAGCCATACAGAGCAAGTGCTTATGCTGGGTTATATGAATGCTCAGGCGGTTAAAAAAACACATGAAACCGGATATGTCACCTTTTATAGTCGCTCTCGCAAAACACTTTGGACCAAAGGCGAGACCAGTGGCAATGTCTTAAATTTTGTCAGCATGACCCTCGACTGCGATAAAGATACGCTCTTGGTAAGAGCCAGCCCCAAAGGCCCGAGTTGTCACGAAGGGACAACATCCTGCTTCGGGGCGTCTGGCCCGCAAGGTCTCGGATTTTTAGCCTATCTGGAAACGCTCATTATTGGGCGCAAATTGTCTGACCCCGAAACCTCTTACACCGCCAAGCTTCTAGCTGGCCCGCTACGCCGGACGGCGCAAAAGGTCGGTGAAGAAGGTGTCGAAACCGCATTAGCCGCCGTATGCGAACCCCCGGATAAACTCACGTCAGAAGCCGCTGACCTTGTTTATCACCTGCTTGTCTTGCTGGCGGCCAAAGATGTTCCGCTTACAGATGTGATTGAGGAACTTAAATCCCGTCACACCTAAACCGTTTGCAATCTGGACGCTTTAGAGACGCGCCATAAAGTCGACAATAATTTCCGATAATTCTTGATGCACGTCTTCTTGTAGGAAATGCCCACCTCCTTTGACAAGCCTATGCGGTTGGCCCGCACATCCTGCAATCAGTTTTTGGAACGCCCTGTCGCCGCCCTTAGTCACCGGGTCTTGATCTGAAAACGCCGTTAAAAACGGTTTATCGAATTTTGACAAAACCTTCCAGGCTTTCACATTATCTGCAGCCCCCTCCATATCCGGAGATGTCGGAACCAATGCCGGAAAAATGCGCGCGCCCGCCTTATAGCTTTCATCCGGAAAAGGCGCATCATAGGCCGATATGACCCCGGCCTCCAAATCGGTTACAGTCGCGCCACGAATAACCCCGCCGACAGGGAAGACCGGAACGGTCTGGGAAAATTCTTTCCACGACTTGAAGGCCTCGCCGGGATCACGCTCACCCGTGGGTAAAAATGTATTGGCCGCTATAACGCCCGCAAATTCGGTCGGAAATTTTGCGACTAAACGTAGGCCGATTAAGCCGCCCCAATCCTGACAAAACAATACCGCATCCTTGATCTTCATAGCTTCAAACCAAGCTGTCATCCAATTGACATGTCTCGTATAGCTATAATCGGAGGTTTGCGTCGGTTTATCCGACCGACCAAAACCGATCAGATCCGGCGCCAGAACCCTGAACCCCGCCGCCGCAACATTTCTAATCATATGTCGATAAAGAAATGACCAACTCGGTTCCCCGTGCATCATGATTACAACCTGCCCCTCTTTGGGACCTTCATCAACATAATGCAGGCGAAGCCCGTCTCCTACGGTCACATAATTGGGTGTAAAGTTGTAATCCGGAAGGTTTTCGAATTGGCGATCAGGGGTCCGCAAGGCTTTCATATTCTATCTCTCTATTTATCGGGCAATCTGTCTCGCTATTTATCTGGCGATCTATCTGGTTAGTGCTTTTTCGCCTGAACAATGTGACCTTCTATTGTGTCACTACCCAATAATTTTATAGCTTCCAGCCTATGAAGACCTTCTTGCAAGACATAACGCCCTTTACCTTCGCGCACATAAATCGGGTTTTGCAAGCCATTTTCCAGAATATCTTCTGCCAAAGGCATGATTTTTTCTTCATCTAGCGTGCTTTTCTTGGCAGCCGGTATATAAATTTGCTCCACGGGAACATCAACAACACGCATTGGCATCACTCCATAATTTAGGTTAGACTAGCGCTCTATCGCATATGTCGCAATGAGGAGATTATGGAATTTGCATTTACCCCGCCTGATCCGGTTAGTTTGCCTATAATCGGTCAAAAGTCCCGCTTTCCAGTGCGTCGTATTTATTGCGTGGGTAAAAACTATACTGAACATGTAGTAGAAATGGGAGACGATGCGGCACGGTCAGAGCCTATATTTTTTACTAAATCTGCCGAAACAATCGTCCAGAGTGGGACGGATATTCCCTATCCCCCCAATACTAAGAATTTACATCATGAGGTCGAGCTTGTCGTCGCCATCGGGCCGCACAAGCAAAAGGGTATCAGTATATTTGCCTATGGTGTGGGCATAGATATGACCCGCAGAGACTTGCAGGCCAAAGCCAAAGCCCAAGGTAATCCTTGGGATCGTGCCAAAAACTTTGGCCTTTCGGCCCCCTGTTCTGCGTTAACGCCGGCCAAAGATGTCGATATATCCAACGCCCATATCGTATTGCGTAAAAACGGAGATATTGTCCAACATGGCGCGCTTTCAAATATGATATGGTCTATTGACGAAATTATACAGAGATTAAGCCAGGATATGGACCTAAAGGCCGGCGATCTTATCTATACGGGAACGCCAAAGGGGGTGGGCCCCGTCACCATTGGTGACGAATTATCCGGAGGTATAGAGGGGTTAGAACGCATAACTGTAAGATTCATATAAAAATCTAAGCGTGTAAACCCAATCCTAACGCTCTGCCGCTATATCACAGGCAAGTAATATTCAATTGGGTAACATTTTGTCGTACTTTAAGAAAAATACGTCCATCTTAGACGACGAAGAGGTCGGGCTAAGTCCTTTCCAGGGGCGCAATAAAGAAAGACGTGCTGAAACCCGTCAAAACCAGAAAGACTGGCGTGTCAATATTCGGCATTATAACTTTCTAGACGTCGTTTTTGATCCGGTGACCCGCGGCCAAACCTTAATGCGAACCCAATGGATTACAACCGATCATGAGTTTCGCTATATTGTGACCCCTAATGTGGATCACATCACCCGTATATGGAAAGAACCCGACCTTTATAATCCCCTTTATACGGCCTCTTGGTTATCCATTTGCGATTCACGCATATTGGAACTGTTGGCTAAAATTTCAGGTATCCCCCTGACTGTCGTTCCCGGATCAGATCTCACCGAACATATCTTTGATAATATTATTGACCGCCATGAAGCTATCAACATCATCGGCGCCAGTGCCGATATAGTGCATAAGCTCAAACAAAAATACGACATTGGAAAGATAAACCATTACGAGCCGCCCATGGGTCTACGTCATAAGCCCGAAGCCATCGCAAAAACAGCGGCCTTTATTCATGAGCATCCCGTAAGATATAACTTTATTTGTGTCGGCTCGCCCCAGCAGGAAATGATCGCCAAAGCCTGCCTTGACCGCGGCGATTGCGTGGGTCTTGGACTGTGTTTCGGCGCCAGTCTTGAATTCTTAACCGGACATATTAAACGCGCGCCCAAATGGATGCAAAACGCGCGGCTCGAATGGTTGTTCCGTCTTCTTTCCGAACCCAAACGTTTATGGAAGCGTTATCTTATAGACGGACCTAAAATATTTTTGATTTGGGCAAAATGGTCGATAGGGCGTCGCTCTGGATAATTCATTCAGCGCGGGATTTACCCGCCATGACCTCAGCCATAAGGGTTTCTACCTTCTTGGATAAGCCGTCAAAAAATTGACCTGCAGGCGCCGCTCCAAATGAAATCGGTTCGCCCTTATCCCCGCTTTGCCTAATTGCCATATCCAACGGAGCCGACCCCAAAAAGGGGATATTTAAAGCCTCGGCTTCCAAGCGGGCGCCGTTTTGGCCGAAAATATGATGTGTGTCCCCGCAGCTCGGGCAGATAAACATACCCATATTTTCAACCAGTCCCAAAACCTCAATCTCGACTTTTTTAAACATAGCCACGCCTTTTCTGGCATCCGCCAAAGCAAGGTCTTGAGGCGTCGACACGATAATAGCGCCCACCGGTTTAATATCCTGTGCGAGCCCCAATTGGGCATCACCCGTACCGGGCGGCATATCAATAAACAGATACTCCAACTCCCCCCAGTCGACATCCCAGAGCATTTTCGAAATTGCCCCCTGAACCAGAGGCCCGCGCCAGACAATAGGGCCATCATCTTGCGTTAGAAACCCGATTGACATGGCCTTAACGCCATAAGCCGAAAATGGCGAAATCAGTGTCCGGTCATGGCGTTTTACAGACTGCGCACTTTGACCTTTTAGACCCAATAGAATGGGCACGCTTGGGCCGTGAATATCAGCATCCAGCACACCCGTTGACACGCCGCGTTTGGCCATAGCTACGGCCAGATTTACCGCGATTGTCGATTTACCCACGCCGCCCTTGGCCGAACTGACCGCAATAATATGTGTGACCCGGCTATCACCCTGATAGCCCTCGGACCGTCTGGCGCGATGGGGACGCACACCTTTTGTCGGCGGCGCCTTTAAAGTGGGGCCTTTTGTGTGCGCGGTTAAAATCACTTGCGCCACATCAACGCCAGCTAAGGTTTGCAATGCATTCTGGGCCGACATTTGCAATGTCGAGTAAATTTCTGCATCCGCGGGATCTATGGTCAATACGGCCCGAACCACACCATCTTTAAACGCGATATCGGCCAGCATTCCGGCGTCTATTATATTACGACCTGTTTTAGGGTCCCGAATATCGGATAATGCCTTTAAGGCCCGACTTTCACTATATAAAACACGTTTGGCCATTAAGGTACGCCGTCTTGAATCAAGCCTTGAGATGACAGCTCACAAGCCCGCATCCATTTTGCATCCTGATCGATGATAAGCGGCGGATTCACCCGTAATTTGTCTTTAGCCGAACGCGCGAATGCCATAACAACACGGCCATCGGTCGTATGCCCCAACCGTGTTGGAATATGTGGCAAGCTCAGGGCTAATGCGACCTGCGGCAGCGGGCCTCCCATCTTTATCCGGTACAGGCGCGCCGGGGCGTAACTCTCTATAGCGGCAGGGTCATCTGAAGATGGCGGGGCATAAGACACGGCCCAATAGGCATTCGGATATTGACCTAAAGCCTGTTGTTTCACAGCCAAGATCGCCTGCACGGGATGTTCGAGCAATGGCACACCTTGGCCGGATTTATTATCATAATAAAACAAGCCCCCGCCATATTTGTTCGCAACCGGAGGGGATATCACATATCCGGCCAGCCAACCGTTTCGTGTGCCTACCGCTGATTTAAGATTGGATCTTGAACTGGATTTTCCAGAGCTATAGATAGCGGAATCGAAATAGGGCATTCCCCGCGAATGCTCGCGAAAATCCAAATGGGGTGTTTCGCAATATAACGCACCCTTATTAACCGTCCCCAAATTAACGCCGTCTGCGTTTTTAATCTGGCCTTTATGACTTGGGGTCATTTGGGCAGAAACCTGTGGCATAATAGATTTAAACAGCACGAGAGACGGTTGATTATCTTCATATCCGGAAAGAATTCTGAGCCCATATGTTGCGGCCAAACGGATATGGCTTAAGGGATGTGTGCGCGCCAGAACATCCATCCGCGTCCTATAGGCCTGCTGGCCCTGTTTCGCCAAAGCTATAATAGCGGCGCTTTTCACCGTAAAATCAGCATCTTCCATAAACGCGGCTTGGGACAGGCTTAAAGCTTGCGGCGTGCGAAAATCACCCAAGCGCGCGATAAAATCGGCACGGCCGCGTTTTCGGAGAGCAAATACTGGCGCCAAGACAGATATCCAGCGCTCAACAATGACCGCGTCTGTATCCGTCCGCGATAGGTTTGAAAACCGGTCCAGATAAACGCGTGGAAATACAGATCCAGATTGCAGATTAAAATGGCCTGCAAATGCTTTCAGAGTTTCAAAAAATAGCGGTGTGTGTTTCAAGGCCGTCGGTCTTAAACCTTTAGCGGACTTGGCCCGCATCAATGCATCCAATCCAGCCAGTCGCCCCATCACGCTCATTTTGGGATCAAGGGCAATATCTTTGGCAAAATTCAGATAAAACCCATCTGAGCGCAATGTCTGTCTGACGCGCAACATATCGGCGATCGCCATGGCCGCTTGGAAATCAGTGTCTTTCAAAGTCACCAAAGTCTCAACCAAGCTATTAAAAGCCGTCTCCGGACTTTGATCGAAAAGTCTTTGATAGGCCTGTCGGGTGGCTTCAAATTCACCAGATTTCAACACAGGCTGTAACACGGTCGTAGATTGCGGCGCCGGCAAGGTCGCAGCCAGATCAACAAGGGCCGGTGTTGGCATATCCAGTAAGCCTGTGGCCAATGCCGGTATAAGTGACGCCGGTAATGGCGCGTCTACCTCTGCAATATGCGCGGCTGCAATTAAGGATCGTGATACGGCGCGCACGTCCGGACGCGGGTCAGACAAGCTTTGAACCGCGCGGTTGCGCACAGTCGCACTTTGTAACTTTTCAAGCGTTTGCCCCAATATCTGAGGGTCCCCCCCGGGCCAGAGAGCGATTAATCTATCACGTTCTTCTGGGCGCCAATTAAAGCTCTGACGCGCCATTATCATCAGCCCTCTACGCGCCTGTTCCAAGGCAACGACATCAGACGAATTAGATTTATCTGTCGAAGCCGTAGATGCCATGTTCAACACGGCCAGACGGCCCTGACGTCCAAACCTTAGAAAGTCACGGCTTAAAACGTCATAATCAAAACTGTCCGGCGCATGGCGATTAACGATATCTACGCAATGCGCGACCGTTTTACAGGCATTAAACGGGATTTGTGCAGACGCGGATACCGAAAAAAAAGACCCTAAGACCGCGCCAAAAACCTGAATCCAATATGCTTTTAAAATCTGCATATACCGCGCATATAAGGTTATCAGCTTGGCGACAAGACCTTACCTCTTAACCCGGAGTATTCGGGCCACTTAAATGTTTTT
>CAZSKN010000014.1:25750-40038 GCA_964607445.1 uncultured Caulobacterales bacterium | reverse complement strand
TGGCAAGACCGGATTGAGACGTCGTAATATTACCCCGTGGGCGAGCGCATCGGGCGTTTCCAAATACCGCGCCAAACGCTGCAAAGGCGCCGCGGTTTTTACATCGGATTTTATATCAGGTTTTGTGGGTTTGTTTAACGCATTACTTCTAGAAGCATAAATCAGCTAATTTTTGTGTCTGATAGGCCGCATCCCCATATTGCGAGGCATTAAAAATTGCACGACGACGATAAAGTTGGGCATCACAATCATAGGTAAACCCAAACCCGCCGTGAAATTGTATAGATCTGTCAGCCGCAAAAGACATGGCTTTATCTGATTGGGCCTTGGCCATGCGAGTGGCTATTTCGCCCTTGCCTTGCTCGCCAAAAGATATCGCCGCGGCATAGAGTAAAGACCGCGCTTTTTCATAGCCGACAAAGGCATCAACAGTCGGGTGTTTAACCGCCTGATAGGCCCCGATAAGCTTACCGAATTGTTTGCGCGTGTTGAGATATTCTAGTGTATAATCTATGACGGCTTGCGCCCCCCCCGTCAGTTCGGCCGCCCCTAAAAGATTGCCCGCAAGATGAATATGGTGAAAGCATGCCGCTGTTTTGTCCCGCTCCAAAATATCAGTTTCGGATATCGTTAAACCGTCCAGTGTCAATTCATAACTGCGCTTGGTTTCATCTATGATTTTCTCGCGGCGAAAGGCGGTATCCGGAATATTGGCGCGGTCTAAAATCACAAGACAGGGGGTCTGGCCGACCCTGACGCTCGCGATAATCCAATGGGCACTCATCGCATCCAATACAAATATTTTCCTACCCGAGAGCTGATAGCGGGCGGTCTGGGCCTCAGGGTTTTGCGTCTGCACCCGTGAGGCTGTGGCTGAAATATTGGCAAGATTCCAATCTCCGTTAAGTTCGCAGAGCGCCAGACTTGCAGCCTCTCCAGCCGCAATTTTAGGCAAAAGCCAGCGTTTCTGGCGTTCCGTCCCGCCCATGTGTAAGGCCTGTCCGGCAAGGGTCGTCGATAGAAAAGGTGTGGACATCATATAGCGACCCATTTGTTCCATCACAGGGACAACTTCGGTCAAGCTTAATCCGACCCCGCCATAAGCTTCAGATATGGCGATAGCCGTCCACCCCAAGGCGCCAATGTCTCGCCAAATCTCCAGATCATACCCCAGGTCTTCGGATAAAAGCGCCCTGACCTTATCCATGGGAGATTTTTCCCGACAGAACGATTGCGCTACCGTCAAAAGATCAATCTGTGGCTCCGTGACGCCCATATGTCCAAAATCTTGCATATATATTCCTGAAAACCGTCGGTTGATTAGCGGGTTTTGGGCAATCCCAAAACATGCTCTCCGATAATATTACGTTGAATTTGAGAGGTTCCCCCGCCTATCGTGGCTGAAAACGCATTCAGATAGCTACGGTGCCAGTAGCCATTATCTACCGCATTGGGGTCATCGACATAATAACCCGCACGCCCGCCTTGTAAGGTCATCGCAAATTGATTGACTTCGCGGGCATATTCCGTGCTCATCAATTTCGAAATCAGGGGCAAGGCCATAGGTCGATCGGATACGAGCGGGGCCAATTGCGCCCGCGCCGTACACATTTTAATAGCTTGAGCCTCTATCATAAACTCCACTAATGTCTCCCGTATCACAGGATCGTCTGTCACAGGCTTTCCGGCCCGCATAGAGTTTCGCGCCAAGTCCAGAATTTCCAGCGGGTTTGTCGTCGATAATATATAGCCTCCCGCCTGTCCGCCGCGCGCACCGCGTTCGTACTCCAGGGTTCGCATGGCGATTTTCCAGCCTTGCCCTTCTTGTCCCATCAAACCGTCCACCGGAATACGGGCGTCGGTGAAAAAGGTTTGGGTAAATCCATATTCACCTGTGAGTTTCCGAATTTTATGCGTTTCAATACCCGGAACCTGCATGGGCGACAGTATAAAACTTAACCCGGCATATTTATTCTGCGCCTCCGGATTTGTCCGGGCCAATAAGATCATATATTTGCCGTAATGACCTTGGGTCGTCCAAATCTTTGATCCATTTAAAATATACGCGTCACCATCGCGAACGGCACGTAGTTGTGCATTCCCGAGATCAGACCCGTTCTCGGGTTCGGAGAAACCCTGACACCAAATATCTTCAGCCGATAATATGCCCTTTATATATTTGCGCTTATGCGCCTCTGAACCGATATCCAGCAAAAGCGGACCGGTCCAGTTCAACCCTATAGCATTGAGCATTATCGGCGCATTATTGCGGCGCATCGCCTGTGTGGCAATGTCTTGATGGGCCTGGGTTAATCCGCCTCCACCATAGGCTTTTGGCCACGCCGCACCCAGATAGCCAGCGCTATACACCTTGTTTTGCCAATTGCGCAAAAACTCGAATTGCGCATCCGTACCGACTTCCATAAATGTAAGCGGCATCATGAATGATTGCGGGCCAGGGGTATGGGCTTTAAACCACGCCTCAGCATCACGTTTATACGCTTTAAGCTCTGAACTTAACTCCGCGTCAGCCTGTCTGGACATCACCTCTCCTTTAGCGCGGTTTCGATTTGTGTCGCCGCGCGCTCAAATCTATCCGCCAATTTGGATAATGGATCTACGGCCAGCGCCCGATTGTCCTCAGCGCGCGGGGATGTCGGTCGACACACCGTATCAACAAGGTTTTTAGCAAATTGGTCTATATCGCGACGTCGAGACTTCAGCATCATTGTCTTGGCACCGTAATCCATCGCGCCAAAGAATATATCGCGGAGAACCCATAAATCCAAATCTATTTGCAAGGCTCCGACCCGGAGACCCTCTTTTATGACACGATCAAAAATCGTCACATAGGATTTGTTCAATTCAAAAAGATCGCTGGAGCTATAAGAATCTATAGTTCTGTTCATAATGGGTAATAATTCCAAAATTCGCCATTCCTCGACCACGCGCGAGAGATGGTTCTTAGCCAAAAATTCCAACTTGCCCCGGATCGTATCCTGATCATCGACACCCAGCTGCGCACTCTGCATCAATCGCGTATAAAAATTCTCAATAACTTTAAGCGCCAAAGCCTCTTTATTTTCAAAATAAATATAGACCGTCCCGTTGGCGACGCCGGATTTCTGCGCGATTTGCGCCATAGTCGTTTTCGCAAATCCCTTTTCAAAAAATATGTGCCGCGCCGCTGTGATTATGGCCTCTTCTTTACGCTCAACCCGCACGCGCCGGGTTTCAGGCTTTCTCTGCGACAGTGGCGAGACAGATTCGGGCGTAGGGTTTAAGGTTGACGACGACAAAACGAAACTCTCTGAGACTTGACTTTTATAAAATGAAGATTATTCACGTTTTATGAGTAAAATTCAATTTGTTAAAAATGTCAAGCCAATGGCATGGGTAAGCCATGACATGAAGATAAACAATTTGGAAAAGGGTAATCTGGAGATAAGTGTTATGGGGAACGGGTAATATGGCCGTAACAACCCCAGAGGTACCATCCATAAAGATTGGCGGCGCGAGTGGGTATTGGGGGGAAAGCGCCATGGCCACACCCCAACTCCTCCAAGACGGCACACTAGATTACCTTGTTTATGATTATCTCGCGGAAATCACCATGTCGATCATGGCCAGAGCCAAAGCCAAAGACCCGTCCAAAGGCTATGCCACGGATTTCATAGAAACCGCCATGCGACCTCATCTTAAACACATTGCAAAATCCGGCGTTAAAATCATATCCAATGCAGGCGGGGTAAACCCCGAAGCTTGCGCGGCCCGATTACGCACGCTCATATCAGATGCCGGTCTGAATTTGAAAGTCGCCGTGATCACAGGTGACAATATTTTGCCCGCAAAACATGATATTGCCAGCCAAGGTCCGCGCGATATGTTCTCGCAAGCCCCCTGCCCTGCATCCGATAAAATCATGAGCATCAATGTATATCTTGGCGCCTTCCCAATCGCGAAAGCGCTGGCCGCAGGCGCCGATATTGTGATTACCGGACGCTGTGTTGATAGTGCTGTAACCCTAGGGGCCTGTATTTATGAATTTGGCTGGAAAAATACGGATTGGGATTTACTCGCCAGCGGCGCCTTGGCCGGCCATATCCTTGAATGCGGGCCACAAGCCACGGGTGGTAATTTCACAGATTGGGACACGGTCGGAGATATCGCGAATATCGGCTACCCTATAGCTGAGATTTTTCCCGATGGCAGTTTTATCACGACCAAACCCGAAGGGACAGAAGGGCTTGTAAACATAGGCACGGTTAGCGAGCAAATGCTATACGAAATCGGAGATCCGCAAGCCTATATCCTCCCCGATGTAATGTGTGATTTTTCAGACGTGACTTTGAGCCAATTGCATGTAAATGCGGTCAAACTGTCTCCCGCAAAAGGCCGACCGCCCCCCCGCCATTATAAAACCTGTTTGACCTATCAAGACGGGTTCCGGGCCGGAATTTATGCAACATTTTATGGTATTGATGCCGCCCGAAAAGCCGAAACATTTGCGCAGGCAGCGCTCGCGCGTACACGCCGGACCCTACAAAACTATAAGCTAGGCCATATCAGCGAAACCAGTCAGGAAATTCTAGGTGCAGGTTCGCAAATGGGCCCCCGTTCGCAAGCGGATAGCCCTCCTTCTGCCAATGAGGTTGTACTAAAGCTTGCGATCAAACATGCCGACATTAAAGGCACGGCTTTATTTCTAAAGGAAGTCGCGGGCATAGGACTGGCCACCCCGCCCGGACTCTCCGGGTTTACCGGCGTTCGTAGCAAGCCGTCTCCGGTTGTGAGATTGCATTCATATCTCACCCCTAAACAGGATATCAACATTTCCTTGGACATAGAGGGTGACCTGCAAACCTTTAACGATGCGCTGACCCCGTCTGACCATGACGATATACCCCCGTCCCGCATGGACTTACCCCCACCGCAAAATGCAACACAGGCTTTGCCGCTCATCTCGCTGGCATGGGGGCGTTCCGGAGATAAAGGGAATAAGGCCAATATCGGAATCATAGCCCGCAAGCCCGAATATCTTCCCTATATCTGGGCTGCCCTTGATACGGATTTCATTCGCGCCACTTATGCCCATTTCCTAAAAGACCGCCCAGCGGCCGTAATAGATCGATTTTTACTCCCGGGTTCATATGCCATGAATATTTTAATTGATGACGCATTAGGCGGAGGCGGTGCTGCCAGCTTGCGTAATGACGCGCAAGGTAAAGGTTTTGCCCAGATTTTACTCGCGCAAACAGTGAAAGTTTCACCCGCTATCGCGAAGGCGCTTTAATGGCTGTTTTCAAATCAAAGATAAACCCGACATCAGATGTGTTTAAAAGCCGGCGCAAGGATATGCTGGAATTGATCGCAAAATTGTCACAGCTAAATGCGCGCGCGCCAGCCTTGTCTGCACGTAAAAAGCCCAGATTTGTAGAACGTGGACAATTACTACCGCGCGAAAGATTGGGACGCTTATTAGACCCCGGATTACCCTATCTGGAAATCGGGAATTTGGCGGGCTATCTTTTGGATACAGAAGATGCCGAAAAATCCATACCCGGCAGTTCAATCATGGCAGGCGTTGGATATATCCAAGGTGTGCGCTGCGTTATTGTCACGGATGATAGTGGGATAAAGGCCGGAGCTTTAACAACGGCAGGCGGCTATCGTTTACAACGCGCTCAGGAAATTGCATTAAAACAGAATTTGCCCTTTGTGCATCTGGTCGAAAGTGCGGGTGGCGACCTGATGAATTATACTGTTGAGGGTTTTGTCCAAGGGGGTACGCTCTTTGCCAATCTCGCACGTCTTTCCAAAAAAGGTTTACCTGTCTTGGCCATTTTACACGGGTCCTCCACAGCAGGGGGCGCCTATATGCCCGGCCTGTCTGATTATGTCATTGCTGTAAAAGGACGCGGTAAAGCCTTTTTGGCCGGCCCGCCTTTACTAAAAGCCGCCACCGGGGAAATCGCAACAGACGAGGACCTCGGCGGCGCGCAAATGCATGCAACTACATCCGGCCTTGTCGAATATCTGGTTGAAACCGATGGCGAGGCTATCTTGACGGCCCGTGAAATCATTGGGCGATTGGACTGGAACACTCGTTGCCCTACGCCCTCGAAACCCGCATATCTTGACCCGGTTTACGATCCGGATGAAATCGCGGGCATCGTCCCCACTAATTACCGCGTGCCTTATGATGTCCGCGAAGTTATCGCCCGTCTTGTCGATGGATCAGACATCTCGGACTTCAAACCCCGCTACGGCGTAAGTACCGTATGTGTGCAGGCCAGTATTCATGGATATCGCTGCGGTATTATTTCAAATAACGGCCCTATTGACCCGGACGGCGCCACCAAGGTCGCGCAATTCATCCAACTCATGGACCAAGCCCAGACTCCTTTGATATTTTTGCAAAATACAACAGGCTATATGGTTGGCAAAACCTATGAACAATCTGGCATGATCAAGCACGGCTCTAAAATGATACAAGCCGTGACCAATACCTCCGTCCCGCGCATAACCTTAATGATAGGCGCCAGTTTCGGGGCTGGCAATTATGGTATGTGTGGACGCGGTTATGATCCTGATTTTTGTCTGACATGGCCGAACGCCGCTACGGGTGTAATGGGCGGTGAACAAGCCGCTACTGTTATGGACATCGTCGCTGAGGCGCAATCGGCGCGCACAGGGCGTATTATCCCGGCCGAAGTCGCACAAAAACAAAGAGACACATTAACAGATATTTTCGACAGGCAATCCGGCGCCTTTTATACGTCTGGCCATTGTTTGGATGACGGTATGATCGACCCGAGAGATAGCCGTAACACGCTCGGGTTTTTACTTGCGACCGTGTGGGAGGCGCATAATCGCACTATTAAGGCCAATAGTTTCGGTATTGCGAGGATGTGATATGAGCGATTTACCCAAGACCGAAAAGCTGATCCTTGATCTTGAACATGGATGGTTGACGATAGCCTTTAACGCGCCCGAGACCCGCAATGCACTCAGCACGCAACTCACCACAGAATTTATAAAGACGCTCACCCTTGTCAAAGACAGGCGGGATATTCGGGGCATCACCTTGCGGGGCAAAGGCGGGGTCTTTTGCGCAGGCGGTGATCTTAAAAGTTTTCATAAGGCTCAAAAGGACTCTCGGACCGACACATCCACGCTTTACGCGGACTTCGTGAAAATGAACCGCGACGCCGGAGATATGTTTGATTTGCTGATGTCTATGCCACAAGTGGTGATCGCATGTGTCGAGGGTGCCGCGATTGCAGGCGGCCTTGGCTTAATGTGCTGTGCTGATATTATTGCCGTCACACATGACGCGAAATTTTCTTTGACCGAGACCATGATCGGGATAGCCCCGGCCCAGATCGCGCCGATTATTGTCGCGCGTGTAGGCCTTCCCAAAGCGCGCCGCCTGATGCTGACCGGTGCCAGATTTACAGGCGCGCAAACCCTTGAATACGGCCTTTCAGATTATATTGCCAAAGACCTAGCCGCCTTGGATGCTTTTGAAGCCAAAATCATAGCAGGTGTAATGCAATGCGCCCCGGGAGCCATTGGCATTACCAAAGAGATTTTACTGGCAACGCCGCATCTGGGGCGTGAGGCCCAGAAAGATTTCGCGGCTGAAAAATTCGCAAAGTCTATAACCTCTGACGAAGGGCGCGAAGGCATCGCCAGCTTTCTTGAGAAACGCAAACCAAATTGGGCGAGTTAAACATGGGTCTAGAGCCGCGAAAATTTGAGACTATCCTGATCGCTAATCGCGGTGAAATCGCCTGCCGGATTATCCGCTCTGCCAAAGCTTTGGGTTTAAAAACCATTGCCGTTTTTTCAGATGCAGACACCTCGGCGCCCCATGTAAAACGCGCCGATCAAGCCATAAATATAGGCCCGCCCCCCGTTGGTGAGAGCTATCTGGCGATCGCGAATATTATAAAGGCCGCACAGACAACCGGCGCGCAAGCCATACATCCGGGATATGGCTTTCTTTCTGAAAATGCGGAGTTTGCCCGGGCTTGCAAAACTGCCGGGCTGACCTTTATCGGCCCTGATGCAAAGGCAATTGCGCTTATGGGCGACAAAGCCAAAGCCAAACGCCGCATGATAAAGGCCGGCGTACCGTGTGTGCCCGGCTATCAAGGTCAAGCCCAAGATGACGATATATTATTGAAAGAAGCCAAAACCATCGGCTTTCCCCTTATGGTCAAAGCTGCGGCGGGCGGCGGGGGGCGCGGCATGCGGCGCGTCGCCGATTTGGCTGATCTCCCCTCAGCTCTAGGGGCTGCACGCGCCGAAGCCTTGAACGCCTTTGGCTCTGACATTGTGATACTGGAACGCGCCGTGCAAAATCCGCGTCACGTCGAAATCCAGATCTTTGCGGATCAATTCGGCCAGACCTTGCATATGGGCGAACGGGATTGTTCGGTTCAGCGCCGTCACCAGAAAGTTCTCGAAGAAGCGCCCTGCCCGGTTATGACCGATAAGCTACGTGCGGACATGGGGGCCTGCGCGGTCAAAGCGGCTCAAGACATTGGGTATGTGGGCGCCGGCACTGTAGAATTTATGCTCGAGCCTACGGGAGAATTTTATTTCCTTGAAATGAATACACGCTTGCAAGTCGAACATCCCGTAACGGAAATGGTGACAGGGCTAGACCTCGTTGCCCTGCAAATACAAATTGCACAAGGTTTACCCTTGGATTTGACCCAGTCAGATATAACGTTGACGGGTCATGCCATAGAAGCCCGTTTATATGCCGAAGATACGGCGCAAGGATTTTTACCTGCAACCGGCAAAATAGATGTTTGGAAACCCGCAGACACCTCAAACATCCGTATCGATAGCGGCATAGAAACAGGCAGCGAGGTGTCACCCTTTTATGACCCTATGCTGGCCAAGCTTATTGCCTATGGGTCAACCCGAGAACAGGCGCGACGCCGCTTGATCAAGGCGTTGAAAGACACGACCATTTTTGGTGTCAAAACCAATAAAGCCTTTTTAGGAGACGCACTATCGCATGACGATTTTGCGACCGGACAGGCCACCACGCAATTTATCGCCAAGAACTTCCCAGATACAGCTTTAACCCCCCCGGATGTAACAGCTAAAATTGCGGTCATAGCAGCCCTCTTACAATATGAAACCGCCCGAGATCAGGCCTTGAAACATAGTCTTGATGTCGCCTGTAAACTGATCAATTGGAGTAGTGCGACAAAAATCACAACACCGTATCGTTACAGAACGGGGAACGCGCTTCTCGACATAGGCTTAACGCCTGAATCAGAACGCCGTTATAAAGCCCACGCCGCGGAGACACTCATATCCCTAGAAGTTTTAAGCCGGACGCCCTATGAAGCTGTGATCGAAATTGCACAAAAACGCTACCCGGTTCAATATCACATTTCCGATCCGGCGAAAATCAGCCTGAGTATAGACGGTCATAGTTTTGATCTGATCAATCAAAACGCGCTGTTTTCAGATATCGCAGAGACGGCTGGCGCCGGGGCAGTCGTAGCCCCCATGCACGGGGCCTTAAAAGATATATTTGTAAAACCCGGTGATAAAGTCATCCCGGGCACACGATTGGCCGTGTTGGAAGCGATGAAGATGCAACATGATATTCTCGCTGAGATTACCGGAACTGTCACAGATATTTATGTCGACGCTGGAGCACAAGTCGCGGCTGAGAGTTTGATCATTGATATAGAGCTAAATCCGAAAGAGGAGGTTTGATTGACAGATACACACATATTTAACGAAGTTACGGACTTCAAAGAAGAGTGCGACGATATCGCAGCCTTGCTCACGCCCTTGACTCCAGCGGATTTCGACAGGCCAACCTTATTTAAAAATTGGACTATTGGCGATATTCTAGCGCACTTACATCTCTGGAATATAGCGGCGGATTTAACCCTGTCAGACCCAGATAAGTTCGATGCATTCTCTACATTCGCTTTTGGCATTCTAGGCAAAGGTGGCAGTCATATAGATTTACAAGCAGCCTATTACAAAGATCGAACCCATATGGAAATCTTTCGGGATTGGCAGGCATATTATCCGGAGATGTCAGCGCGGTTCGGGCGGGTCGATCCTTCAAAACGGGTAAAATGGGCCGGACCCGACATGTCGGTAAAATCCTGCATTATTGCCCGTCAGATGGAACACTGGGCACATGCGCAGGCCATTTTTGATGTTTTGGGTCTGGAGCGTCAATTTAAAGCCCGGCTTAAAAATATCGCGCATATCGGGGTCACAACCTATTCATGGTCGTTTAAAGTCAATCAACTCGTGCCGCGCCGACCAAAACCCTATGTTAAACTACACGCCCCGAACGGAGATATATGGCAATGGAATGACCCGCAAGATGACAATAAAGTCGAAGGTCTTGCACATGAATTTTGCCAAGTTGTCACCCAGTGCAGAAATATAGCCGACACCCGACTTGTAACGACCGGTGAGGCCGCAACCGAATGGATGCAGATAGCCCAGTGTTTTGCCGGTGGCCCTGAAACCCCGCCTGCGAAAGATCAACGTAAACCGCAAGCCTGACCTCTCGCAAATTAGCAGCCCTACAAGCCCCGTGACTTGGCGCATTGTTAAGGCGAACCTTAAACCCTATAATATTTGCCTTGGAGATATTATGACCCTGCCCATTAAAGGCTATTGCCATCCCAAATTTCAAGAAGTCTCGGAGGCTTTTAAAACCAATTTCACAGACCGTAACGAATTAGGGGCTTCGTGTTCAATTATTGTAGACGGCCAATGCGTCGTAGATTTATGGGGCGGACATAAAGACATCAAAAAAACGCAGGCATGGGAAAAGAACACACTCTCTATTGTCTTTTCGTGCACCAAAGCCGCGACAGCTTTATGTGCGCATATCCTGATTGATCGCGGGATGTTACAACTCGATGAAAAAGTCAGCCGCTACTGGCCGGAATTTGCGCGAAATGGCAAGGACGCCATCACAGTCCGTATGATGTTAGGCCACCAAAGCGCTCTGCCTGCCCTGCGTGATCCGGTCAAACCCGGCGGGTTTTATGATTTTGATTACATGGCCGAACGCCTTGCCGCAGAAACCCCGTTTTGGGAACCCGGTACAGATAATGGCTATCACATGATTACCTTTGGTTGGACGGTAGGTGAACTTATACGCCGTGTCTCGGGGAAATCCCTTGGTCAGTTTTTCAAAGATGAGATCGCAAATCCACTCGGGCTTGATTTTCATATCGGGCTGGATAAAGCCGAATTTTCGCGCGTCGCGCCCATGGTCTCCACGCCCCCGTCTCCAGAAGATATGCAACAAGAGTTCTGGCAAAAATTCTTCACGGACCCCCAGTCAATCGCCCATCTGTCCCTGATGAATAACGGAGGACATTTCCAAGACGCTCCAGAGGCGTGGCAAGCCGAAATTGGTGGGGCGGGCGGTATATCAAACGCGCGGGCTTTGGCGAAAATGTTCGCAGCTCTATGGGGTGATAACGCCTATCTCTCCCACGCCCGTATCGAGGATATGCGGACATTATGTTCCCAAACGCAAAAGGACCGCACATTGCAAATCCCGACGCGCTTTGCTCAGGGCTTCATGTTAAAAATGGACAATCGTGACACCCATCCCGGAGACGGCAATTCCGTTCTTATCGGCGACAGTGCTTTTGGGCATGTCGGGGCTGGCGGGTCTATCGGATTTGCAGATCCGGATAAAGCCATGGGGTTTGGCTATACCATGACCCGCATGGGCAGCGGCATTTTACTCAATACGCGCGGGCAATCCCTTATTGATGCCGCCTATAACGCCTTATCCTAAGTCACACGATTGGGCCTGTATCTCGCATGCGTATACCGAGAAAGCCTGATAGCGAGGTGACTATCTACAGAGATGTGAGGGCTAATAGAGGCGCCTTATCGCGGCGATATGCGGCATATATACTGAAATCCCGAACCATACTCATCACAGCATAGCTGTTATAAACAGACTATAAACCCATTTGCCGAATAGCCAGATCGCGCATAATCTCTTCCGAGCCCCCCCCTATGGCTTGAACTTTCACTTCGCGGTAATAGCGCTCGACGGCATTGCCGCGCAAATAGCCGGCTCCGCCCATGATCTGCATCGCCTCAGAGGCACAAAACTCTAATGCTTTCGAGGCCGAGAACTTGGCTTTGCAAATATGTGCAACCGGCATTTCATCTTCATTGGCCTGCCAGCATAATTGATTGAGAAAGCTCTCGATCATATCAATCCGTGCCGACATATCTGCAATCTTGTGACGAATAACCTGATGGGAGATGAGTTTGTGTCCAAAGGTTTCACGCTCTTGCGCCCAAGACATACTCTCTTCTAGAAGCACTTTCATCATGCCCAACATGCCCGCGACCATGCCAAGGCGTTCATAATTGAAATTATGCATGATCTGGATAAACCCCATATCCTCCATACCCATCATATTTTCGGCTGGAACGCGGCACTCGTCAAAATATAATGTCGCCTGATCAGACGCCCACCACCCCATTTTTTTTGGCAGGGCCGTGCGCGAAAATCCGGGCGTGCCTTTCTCGACAAAAAAGAGAGATATCCCTTTAAGACCCGACCCGCCGGTCCGCGCACCGACAACAAAATAATCCGAGGTCATCCCGCCTGTAATAAAGGTCTTTGAGCCATTAATTACAAAATGATTGCCATCGCGTTTCGCCGTCGTCTTCATACGCGCCACATCGGAACCACCGCCCGGCTCGGTGATCGCTAAACTCGACCCCTTTTTACCGGCCAAAACATCTGGCAGGCTGCGCATTTTAATCTCTTCGGAGGCCAATTTCGCAATGGGCCCCACAGATATGCCTCTCCCGCCAAACGCCGCCGGAATCCCCGAAGCCCCGCATCTATGGAACTCTTCGCCCACGGCGGCGCGCATGAAACAATCATCAAAGCCCAATCCGCCATATTTTTCATCAATACCAAAGCCCCATATCCCCAATTCGCCAACCTTGGCATGCATCTCCCAAGGTACATGTCCGGCCTCGTCCCAATCCGAGGCCTGCGGGGTCAGTTCCTGTGCTGTAAATTTTCGCAAATTATCACGAAAAGCCTTGCGTTCACCGGTTTCAAAGGGGTTTTTGATATACATACTGAATATAATTTCCTTATACTGAACCGTATTCATAACAGGTGGTATATCCGCTCACAAGCGCATATTTACCGCCCCCGGAGTGTCATTGCCCCCGTCTGAAGCCCCAGATATTGTAAATCTGAAGCCTATGTTTTATTAACAGGAATTTACTCGCGCTTTCATATATCAATGCTATAAACCCCTGATGAAACACAGGGTATTGTATAAAAATTTGGGTCTCCTGATCCTCACAGGCCTGACACAGATCGGCCTTATTCAATCTGCCTATGCGCAAATTCGCGTCGATGCCCGTATTCAAACCTCTTTCGGATCATGCTCGGGATGTGACCTCTCAAAACGCCGCATGAACGGTATGAAAATGCAGGATTCGGATTTCTCCAAATCCCTGTTTAACAGTTCAAACCTTAGTGGCGCCCGGTTTGATCGCGCTAATCTTTCTGAAGCGCACTTCCGCAAGGCCTTATTGCTGCGGGTTGTCGGCAAGAATGTGAATATGTCCAATGCCAGCTTTCGCGAAGCGACGCTGACAGAAGCCGCCCTTAATAATTCCAACCTGACAGGCACCGACTTTAGACGGGCGGATTTAACGCGCTCGACCTTTGATACGACAAATTTCTCGGATGCCAATTTAATGAGCGCCTCGGCTCAAGACGCTAATTTCTCTAACTCGATATTTGTCGGCGCCCGTCTTGATCATGTTAATTTACAACAAGCCAATCTGACTGGCGGACAGTTTCAAAACGTGAAATTCGGCAATGCGATTTTACGCGATGCTCAAATTACAGGGGCGAACCTTTCGGGCGCTGACCTGAGCCAAGCTCAAGGATTAAATCAAACACAACTGGATACGGCTTGTGGCAATGGCGATACCCGCCTGCCCTTTGGCATGTCCTTGCCCTATTGCCTGCCTGTTCAGCCCTCGGCCGGACATGAGAGCGCAGGCCATGATCATCTTGACCCGAAAATGGCGCGCGCGGCCCAAGACCTTGACGACGCGATAGACACTTTAGAAAAAATTATGGCAAACCCGCCAAGTTCCGAGAAAAAATTACGGCGTAAACTCCAATCCATTCACGCGGACATTATGTCCTCGCGAAAAGCGCTAGAGCGCCAGAGCCGTTAGGCGCCAGAACCCTAGAC
>CAZSKN010000014.1:0-25650 GCA_964607445.1 uncultured Caulobacterales bacterium | reverse complement strand
ACCCTTAAATCTTGATGAGCGCACAAAGCCGGTAATCTGATTATGTCTTCTCGACCACCGGTACAAGTTTAAGATTAAGCTCTTTAAGCTGCGCGGGATTAGCTTCGGCGGGTGCATTCATCATCAGATCTTGCGCTTGCCCGTTCATCGGAAATAAGATCACTTCGCGGATATTTTGCGCGCCAGCCAGAAGCATAACAATGCGGTCCACGCCCGGTGCAATACCGCCATGAGGCGGGGCGCCGTATTTGAACGCATTAATCATACCGGCGAATTTATCATCGACCACGTCAGGGCCGTGACCGGCAATCTCGAACGCCTTATACATAACATCGGCTTTGTGATTTCTGATAGCACCAGACGATAATTCAACACCATTACACACAATGTCATATTGATAGGCAAGAATATCGAGAATTTTCGAGTCCGTATCAGCCGCCTCAAGCACGTCCATAGCCGTCAGGCCTTCAGGGGCTTGTGGCATAGAGAACGGATTATGCGAGAAATCAATTTTATTATTATCTTCATCCCATTCATACATAGGATAATCGACAATCCAGCAAAATTTAAAGACGCCCTCTTCGATCAAATCTAACTGTTTAGCGACTTCATTCCGGGCAGCTCCAGCCAATTTATAGGCATCAGCCGCTTTCCCGGCCGAGAAGAATATACCATCACCTTCACCTAAGCCCATGTCATTGAGAAGGGCCTTGAGATGGGCAGGTTCAAAGTTCTTGAGAACGGGGTCTTGCGACTTTACCACGCCGTCGTCACCAAGGCTAAGACGGGCATATCCCAATCCCGGCGCCTGCATGTCTTTTTTGGCCCATTTGTCAAAATTATCAAAAAACTTGCGAGACTGTGTTGCCGCGGCCTGCGGGGCCGGAATAGCGATAACCTTGCCGCCACCGCCGGTAATTTTAGCGAAAATCCCAAATCCGGTTTTACCCTCATCCGTAAAATAATCCGACACATCAGACAATTCAAACGGAATACGTAAATCCGGCTTATCCGATCCGTATTTTTCGATACTCTCCTTATACGGAATACGCGGAAACGGGGTCTGCACCTCACGCCCGTCAGCAAATTCTTCGAACACGCCCGCCATAACGGGCTCAATCGCTTGAAACACGTCTTCTTGGGTGACAAAACTCATTTCAATATCAAGCTGGTAAAATTCTCCCGGCGAGCGATCAGCCCGCCCGTCTTCATCACGAAAACACGGAGCAATTTGGAAATAGCGGTCAAAACCGGCCACCATAATCAATTGTTTAAACTGTTGCGGAGCTTGCGGTAGGGCATAAAACTTACCCGGATTAACCCGCGAGGGCACGAGGAAATCACGCGCCCCTTCAGGCGAACTTGCTGTTAAAATCGGCGTTTGAAATTCGGTAAAACCCTGATCGATCATACGACGACGCAAAGAGTTGATCACCTGTCCGCGCATCAGGATATTTTTATGTAATCGGTCCCGGCGTAAATCGAGATATCTATGCGTTAAACGAATGTCTTCGGGATAATCCTGTTCGCCAAAGACTGGCAATGGCAAGGGATCTGCCGGACTTTCTATTATCAATTGATCCGCGCGCAATTCAACCTCGCCCGTCGGAATTTCAGCGTTCACGGCCTCGGCGTCACGACGTAGAAGCTCACCCGTAACTGTCATGACAGATTCAGCCGTACAGCGTTTGGCACTCTCATAAAAATCCGCCGTCGGATAGACGACGACCTGACTTATTCCGTAATGGTCTCGCAGATCAATAAACAAGGCATTCGCATGCTCGCGTTTACGATGCACCCAGCCTGAAAGTTTCACCGTCTCACCGACATTCTCAACGCGTAATTCACCGCATGTATGGGTACGATAGGCGTGCATTTATATCTCCATCAAGCTCGGTGGCCGGCTGTTGTCAGCGCGGATAGGCACCACAGGCGGGAATTAACGGACAACGGGCCTAAGTCAAGAGTAGAAAAACAATATTGAGGCTGCTAGGTTTTCACCATGACGGGGATGTTGACGAATATTTCGAGACCGGGTCTTTTTGTACATATGCCAAAATGTGCGGGGACGTCTCTTAGACATCTACTGGCGCAAAGCTATTCCGACAGCATGATGACCGATTATGAAAGTGCATTTAAAATTCCGCTACCTGAACGCGGCGCCTATATAAATCGCTATCTAGCTGCCCCCATAAACGTGCCAAAGACGAATTTCGTTTACGGTCATTTTTTTCCACTTAAATATATCGGCGCCCCGCACCATAAACACGCCTTTACACTTGTAACGATTTTACGAGACCCCCTCACGCGTCTGATTTCAAATTATAAATATTGGCAGACCCGTAAATTTCCACAGCAATATATATGGCGAAAAATGAATGCGCAAAACTGGACGTTTGAGGACTTTGCGCTATGCCCCGAGTTTCAAAATATTTATTCTCAAATTTGTACCCATATAGCACCGGAACGCTTTAGCTATATCGGTCTTTATGAAACATTGGATGTCTCGATTAACGCCTGTATGACCCACCTAGGCCTCGAGCTGCCTAAAACCCCGCTGCCAAAACATAATATAACAGCCACACCAGAAGCCGCCGACACATTATCGGTCACAGATTTGGATCCGGACTTGGTAGACAGGATCAAAAAATATCATAGTTTGGACTATGAACTTTATAACTATGCTATAAGGACATTTCATAGATAAATGGCACGCTTGCATAGATGACAAGCTAGACCCATAAACTTACGTGCGAGACCCGATGTTTTTTAAAAAATCCAAGCCCAAGCCAGACGCGGCGCGACCCCAAACAGCCACAGATATGGAGCGCCCCGCATTAGCGCCTGAAGATGAGAAAATGTGGGTCGATGGTCGTAATCCCCACCGCACACTCACCGGTGATGCGGCAATGGCTCTGCGTCCGGGCGACGCACATTACAAAGCCTATGTCGGGCCTCCGCGCCGTTTTGACTTTATGGGGGCTACACAATTTGCATTACTCTTTCATATGGGCCTTCGCGATCACCATACGGTCTTGGATTTTGGCTGCGGCTCCTTACGCTTGGGCCGGTCGCTGATCCCTTATTTACAGGCCGGGGGCTATTTCGGCATAGATCCCAATAAATGGTTGATAGAAGACGGTATCGAAAACGAATTAGGTCAAGACGGCATTCAGTTGAAACGCCCGCGATTTGCCTATAATACCGATTTTGACTGTTCTATATTTGGCGAGAAATTTGACTATATTATCGCGCAATCCATTTTTACACATTGCGGCCCCAATCATTTCGAAACCTTTCTAGAGCGTGCGGCACAGGCCTTAAAACCTGATGGCATCGTTCTGTTTACTTATAATAAAACGCCCGATGACAATACAGAACTACCACCAAATGGCTGGCATTATCCAGAATGCGTTACCTATCAGGACGGCACTGTGCAAACTCTGGTAGAGCGCTCCCCCTTGGTCGGAAAAACAATACCTTGGTATCATCCGGCCTCTCAATGGTATGCGGCGGCTTTAACTGAAAACCACCTACCCGCAGATGCACATCTCTCTCATCTTACAGGGGCGGTTTTACGACAAGAGCAATTCAAAGCCAGTCTTAGCCGCGAAATGTAACACGCAAATTTGACGTTCAAATTTAAAATCGGCCTTAAATACCGGCCTCGAATACCGGCCAGAAAACTCCCCAATAAACGCCCCATAAATACGCGTCACATTTAAACTGACGTTATATGTGACATATAGATTTAAGCCTGCTAAAGTCGACATATGAATCTCATCACAACTCAATCCGCCTTAGATATATTTTGTCAAAAGGCGCAATCCCGCCCCTTTATTTGTGTCGATACGGAATTTATGCGCGAAAGCACATTTTATTCTATTCTCTGTCTTGTTCAACTTGCGACAGATGAAGATGAAGCCATAATAGACCCGATGGCGGATGGGCTGGATCTCGCCCCTTTAACGGCTGTATTGCTCAACCCGGACATTATGAAAGTCATGCATGCCGCGCGCCAGGACATAGAAATATTTTATCATATCTGTAAAGAGGTTCCCCGGCCTTTGTTTGACACACAAATCGCAGCTATGGCGCTCGGTTTTGGAGAATCAGTCGGCTATAATGCATTGGTCAAGGGTCGCTTGGGGCGCAATCTAGATAAAGGCGCACGGTTTACAGACTGGTCGCGCCGCCCCCTGTCGAGTAAGCAATTACAATATGCGCTGGGTGATGTCACCCATTTACGGGATTTATACCCCGGCCTTATTCAAGATCTGGAACAGCAAAAACGATTAAATTGGGTGCGCGAAGAAATGGAACCCCAGCTTAACCCCGAACTCTATATATTTGATTCCGAAACGGCGTGGGAGCGCTTAAAACTACGCAATCCAAAACGCGACTACCTTGCCGTGCTAAAAGCCGTTGCTGCATGGCGTGAAGATGAAGGCAAGGCCCGCAATATTCCCCGACGCCGTGTCCTCAAAGACGATGCGCTCTATGATATCGCACAAAATAAACCCAGAACCATAAAAGAACTCAGCCAATTACGCGCGGTGCCACGGGGGTTTGAAAAATCCAAACGGGTAAATTCACTGATCAAGAAAATCAATTACGCTCTTGAACATGCAGAGAGCTACGCCCCTCCCCCGCCCAAAAAACGCCACATGCCGCCAAATATCGGCCCAACGATAGACATGTTGAAAACACTGTTACGCCTGCGGTGTGAATATCAAGATATTGCCCCGCGTTTGGTGGCAAATGCCCAGGATATAGAACTTATTGCGGCCTTTGGTAGCAAAGCCAATGTCGCCTGCTTGTCAGGGTGGCGTCGGGATATTTTTGGCGAAGATGCCTTGGCGATGTGTGCTGGTAAAATCGCTTTGCGCCTCAAAGGGCGCGAGGTTATTGCTGAACATATCGCCTGATGCAGGCGCGGGATTTTACATATGCCCCTGATCCTGCCCCGCTCACCTATCTTTATAGCGATCAAGAATTTCTTATTGTCGAAAAGCCGGCCGGGCTGTTGTCCGTTCCCGGAAAATCCGAACCCGATTGTCTTGAAGCGCGGGTCAAGTCGGATTTTCCCAATGCATTGACCATCCATAGGCTGGATATGGCAACCTCCGGTCTCATGGTCTTTGCACGTACAAAACGAGCGCAACGCCATATCGGATTACAATTTGAAAAACGATATATAGAAAAGAGCTATATAGCCGATATTTGGGGCCAGCCCGAAAATACGACCGGAGAGATAGATTTACCGTTAAGATGTGACTGGCCGCATCGCCCCCGACAAATGGTCTGTTTCGCCCATGGTAAACCCGCTCAGACACGTTGGGAGGTCATAAGCGATAGCCCTGTAATTAACCGGGTTAAACTCTTTCCTAAAACCGGACGTTCTCACCAATTGCGCGTACATATGCTGACACTGGGACATCCGATCATAGGGGATAGGCTCTATGCCCCCGAAGCCGCATTTCGCGCCGGACAGCGCCTACACCTTCATGCCCATAGCTTGCGATTGCGCCACCCCGTTGGCGGCGACTGGCATGACTTTATATCTGAATGTCCGTTCTAAAGCCTGTAACACGTCCCGCTAGCTAAAGCCCGGCTATGGCGAGATAGAGCATCCTGCTCACGCGCCTCGCGCTTTTAAACTCATTTCACAGACGCGCTTAAGATCAGCTTATAAAGACGTCTGGCGGGCTGTCTTTAGTGTCCGGACAATGAAAGCTTTCGTAATATCCGCCTTTTGGGCCTGCGCCGCAAGGTCTAGCTGTGTCACCACGCGGCGTAATCCGTCCACAGACCTGTCACAGGTTTTTATAATATAACTCACGCAGTCATGCGTGATTTGACGTCCGCGGTCTTCAAAAAGCTTCCGAATAATCGGTTCTAACAAAATGTCCTCGTGATCACCCAAATGCAATAAACTCACATTTTGCAAGCGCGACGTCAGGTCTGGCAAGTCGAATTCCCACAATTTGGGTATATGTCTAGACGCCATTAACAGGGTCGGGATATCCCCGTTAAGCGCTAGGTTCATAATTGTGAACAAGACAGGTTCCGGACTTTTATCTGCGACGTCAAGGAAGACAGCGCGGTTACGCCAAGCCGGTTTGACCTCTAAAACCTCATATCCATTTAAGATCACGGCACCGGAACGTTGCGCCCATGCCTGTCCCAAATGCGTTTTCCCCGTACCGCCCTGCCCAATCAGGGCCATGATCGGCATCGTCCAATCCGGCCATTTCCTGATCGCTCTGACGGCCGCTCTATTTGACGGACCCCTTTCGAAGCTGTCCAAGCTGAAATCGGGTTGGGGGGTAAGATCAAGCGGGATTTGCGAGGAGGCCGGCCCCGCCATTTTAAAAACGGCCTGCGCGCGACAAGACAAGCCCCAGCGCCGGATCTGTTCTCACATCCACGCCTTTAAATGATAATTCATTACGCAAGCGGTTAATATCCCCCCCATAGGTCAGGGTCATCAAGGCGCCGTCTTTGGATAGGACATCCAAGCGCGCATCCTGAATTTGCGCTGACCCGTCAATCGCTTTTTGTAAATTCTGCCATTCCATATGTGACCCATATAAAACCGTCACCGTCGTCGTCACGGCATTTTCCGCATTACTCACAGCCGAACGTTTCCAATCCGTTTCCAGTGCGTGCACGACTGAGCGGGCCAATGCGGAATATGAATCGCTCCCATCCTGTACTCTGACGCTACCGATATTGCGTCGAAGGCCCGTATCCAAGGCAATATCTGTCACATTAGCTGACCCTTGTCCCGGTGCCGTTTCGACCAAAAGGATCTGGTTTACCCCAAATCGTTTCCCTAAACGCGCCAAGGCCGCCGCATCCAGAGATAAAGCCTGTGATGCGGTGATTAAACCCGCATTGCCGTCGCTGGCGAGAAATGTTTTCATAGGTGTAAGTGCGTGAGAAAATTCAGAACTCTGCCATGCCTGCAACCAAGGATTATCAGACCAAATTGGGCTTCCGGAAAACACAGGTAAGACGAGACGTTCGCGCGCTTGTGTTGAAATCATCTTCTGGCCGCGCGCGCGCAGGTAACTCTGCAACGCACTGGGATTAAACGCGACCGTAATATTTCCCAGATAGCGATTTCCCGAGCGCTTCTCATTGGAAATTTCCAAGGCACGGATTAATTTGGCCACATCGTCTGGCATTAAGTCCGCAGGGGGTTCACCCGGTAATGTAACCCGGTCAATCAATATTTGCCCTGCACGTAATTGTCCGTCCGAGATGGCAAGCGTCTGCGCTTCAATCGCTGTTGCCCCTGTCGCATCAACAGCCACACCGGAGACGGTAAAGGGATCAGCAGCCAAGACCGTTGTGTGGCTAAGACACAATGCCGATAAACTTACAAGACCGATAAAGACGAGACGCAAAAACACAAAGTGACCCTAAATTAGTTTCGATATATAGCGTGATTATACATGTTCGGCCCTGTTGGAAAGCGCAGATAGCCGTTCAAACGCATCGAAGTGCGGAAATGGGCTTGCATCAGACCTGAAATTAAGCTTGTTAGCCCTCAAATAGACATCCTCCATCGATTCCATGACGGACAGACGGCCATGACAGACAAAACACCTCCAAGCGTTAAAACCAACGGGCTGACTTACGCCGATGCCGGTGTGAGTATTGATACGGGCGACGCGCTTATCGAACGGATTAAACCCCTTGCCAAATCAACACGGCGGAGCGGGGCGGACGCGGCCTTAGGGGGGTTTGGCGGTGCTTTCGACCTCAAGGCCGCCGGGTATGATGACCCCATACTGATTTCGGGGACGGATGGTGTCGGTACAAAGCTGCGCATCGCTATAGAGACGGCTGTGCTAAACACTGTGGGAATAGATTTAGTCGCCATGTGTGCCAATGATGTTTTAGCGCAAGGCGCCGAACCCTTGTTTTTTCTGGATTATCTCGCCACAGGCAAATTGGACGCCGATAAAGCCACAGAGGTGATCGCGGGCATTGCCGAAGGCTGTCGACAGTCAGGATGTGCCTTGATAGGCGGAGAGACCGCAGAAATGCCGGGCATGTATGATGGAGAAGATTTCGACCTTGCCGGATTTGTCGTCGGCGCCGTTGACCGTGACAAACTTCTCCCGCGCAAGGACGACATGATTGCCGGAGATATATTGATAGGTCTGGCCTCAAGCGGCCCGCATTCTAATGGCTATTCCCTTATTCGTAAAATTGTCGAGTTGTCCGGCCTGTCTTGGGACGCGCCGAGCCCGTTTTCGGACAATCAGACATTAGCCGAAGCCCTTCTCACGCCCACACGGCTGTATATATCCTCTGTTCTGTCGCTGATCAAAGACGGGTCGATCAAAGGCCTTGCGCATATCACGGGTGGCGGTTTGACAGATAATACGCCCAGAATGCTCCCGGACCGGCTGATTGCTGAAATTGATATGCAGGCTTGGCCCCGCCCGAAGGTCTTTACATGGTTACAAGAAACCGGAGGGGTCTCGGAACCCGAACTTCAACGCGCGTTCAATTGCGGAATTGGCATGGTATTGGCGGTCGCGGAAGAACATGCGCACCCCGTATTAGAGGCGCTGGCTCAGAGCGGTGAAACCGCTTGGATGATCGGCACGCTTAAAGACGCGTAATGACCGCCCCTGTTCGCACAGCCATATTGATCTCGGGACGCGGCAGTAATATGGACGCCCTGATCAGGGCTTCAAAAACCCCGCATTTTCCCGCTGATATCAAACTTGTTATTTCCAACCGCCCCAATGCAGGCGGGTTAGACCGGGCCAAAGCCCATAAGGTTCCGGCACTTTGCATTGACCATAAAGACTATACATCCCGACGCGCTTTTGAAACCGACGTAAATGCTAAACTCGTCAATGCCGGTATAGATATCATTTGCTGCGCGGGGTTTATGCGCGTGTTATCGCCTTATTTTGTCTCGCGCTGGCAAGGGCGATTGATGAATATTCATCCATCGCTTCTGCCCAAATATAAAGGTCTGCACACCCATGCCCGCGTTCTTGCTGCGGGTGATCGCTATCATGGTTGTTCCGTGCATTGGGTCACGGAAGAACTCGACGGGGGCGATGTAATTTTACAAGACCGTCTCAAGATCAAAGCCGATGATACAGCCGAAAGTCTGGCGCAACGCCTCTTACCGCTTGAATTGGCGCTTTATCCCAAAGCTCTGGCGAAAGTCGCCCGCGCATATCAACATAAAGCTGGAAATTAAAACCGGAAATTAAAACCGGGTCAAAAACCCGGCTTTCACCCTATAGTGCGGGAATTTACCCGACGATTTCGTCATCGGTAAAGAAGAACGGAATTTCTTCTGCTGCCGTTTCCGGTGCATCCGATCCATGTACCGTATTGGCATCTATGCTTTGTGCAAATTCAGCCCGAATAGTGCCGGGTGCCGCTTCCTTGGGATTTGTCGCCCCCATAACTTCACGATAGGCCGCAATCGCATTCTCGCCCTCTAAAACTTGGACGATGACCGGACCCGAAGTCATAAAGGCCACAAGATCATTATAGAATGGGCGCTCTTTATGCACGGCATAAAATCCACCCGCTTGCTCGGGAGTAAGCTGCAAGCGTTTTTGTGCGATAATCCGCAATCCGGCGGCTTCGATCTTGGCATTGACCTTACCCGTTATATTACGTTGGGTCGCATCGGGTTTAATAATTGAAAATGTACGTTGAACAGCCATTGAAAACTCCTGTGATGGCAATAAATCTAAACTTGGCCGCCCTATAACGGACACTTGACGACTTGTGAACCCATGATAAGCAACGCGCCATGCTGCATATAAATGATTTGACATACCGGCTTGAGGGCCGCGCCCTATTTGACCAAGCCACACTTGCGGTACGCGAAGGCATGAAAATGGGCTTGGTTGGACGTAACGGCACAGGGAAATCGACATTGTTCCGACTGTTAAAAGGTGAAATTTCACCGGATGGCGGCGAGATAAACCTTCGTAAAAACATGCGTTTAGGCGCAGTTGACCAAGAAGTTCCATCAGGCCCGCAAAGTTTATTGGCAACCGTTCTGGAAGCCGATAGTGAACGCTCGGCTTTATTAGCCGAGGCCGAAACCGCGATAGATCCGGATCGTATCGGCCTGATTCACACGCGTTTAGCCGATATTGACGCCTATACAGCCGAAGCCCGTGCAGGCAGTATTTTATCAGGTCTGGGGTTTTCAGGGACGGATCAGCAGCGCGCATGTGCCGATTTTTCGGGCGGCTGGCGTATGCGCGTCGCCCTCGCGGCGATGTTATTTGCCAAGCCGGATTTGTTAATTTTGGACGAACCTACCAATTATCTGGATGTAGAAGGGGCTGTTTGGCTCGAAGCCCATATCCGGAATTATCGCGGTACGGCCTTTATCATCTCGCATGACCGGGATTTTCTAAACAGTGCCGTGACCCATATAGCACATCTCCGGCAAGGGAAATTATTCGGCTATGCGGGGGGCTATGACGCATTTGAAAAACGCTTGGCCGAACAAAATCGTCTGAATATGGCGATGAATGCCAAACAAGAAGATGAACGTCGCCGCCTCGAAGCCTTTGTCACGCGATTCAAAGCCAAGGCCACAAAGGCCAAACAGGCCCAAAGCCGGGTCAAAAGGCTGGAAAAAATGGCGCCCGTCGCCACAATTATCAATGATCCGATACCCCCCATTGATCTGCCCAGTCCCGAACGGGCTTTGAACCCGCCTATTGTGCGCTTTGATGATGTCACCCTAGGCTATGAAGACGAGGTGGTGGTTTTAAAAAACCTCAATCAACGTATCGACCCGGATGACCGCATTGGATTACTGGGCAAGAACGGAGAAGGTAAATCGACCTTTGCCAAAGCCATTATGGGCGAACTTGCGCCTCAGGACGGGTTTATCAAACGCCATAAAAAACTTGTTATAGGTTATTTTGCCCAACACCAGATCGACGCCCTTAACCCATCGGCCTCGGCCTATGATCACATACGCGATTTAATGCCAGACGCCACCGAAGCGCAAAGGCGCGCGCGTCTGGCCCGTTTTGGCTTGGGTATTAAAAATGCGGAAACGCCCGCAGGCGACCTCTCTGGCGGCGAAAAGGCCCGCCTGTTATTTTCGCTCATCAGCTTTCATGCGCCGCATTTGCTTGTCTTGGATGAACCGGCCAACCATCTGGATATGGATAGCCGTTCGGAACTGATCAAATCGCTCAATGAATATTCAGGGGCAGTTCTGATCATCTCGCATGACCGGAATTTACTCGAATCGGTTGTTGACCGTCTTTGGCTTGTCGATAAGGGTACGGTTACGACCTATGACGGAACTCTGAAGGATTATCGCGCCCTACAGTTGGAAAAACAAAAACAGGACAAAAAGACACCAACTCAACCCGAGAAAAAGAAAAACTTCGCCCGAAAATCCGCCGCGGAAGCCAGAAAACGTATTGCGCCTCTCAAGAAAAAATATGACCGGATTGAAGAACGCATAGAGGCGTCCCATATCGCCATTATCGATATTGACACGGCATTATCTGATCCTGAACTCTTTGCAAATGACCCAGATAAAGCTGTCAGCCTGGGACGAGAACGGACACGTTTAGTCCATCTCATAGATAAGTTGGAAGACGACGGTTTACTGGCTCTGGAGGCCTATGAAACGGCCAGAGCCGAAGAAGGTCTGGACTAGCCGCACCGCACGTCTTGGACATAGCCCTCGACATCAAGCTCGACAGTCAGGCGTTCACGAATAACAGGGCCGGCATTAAGCACGCTATCGACTGTCCGGATCGTCGGTGCGTATAAAATTTGGTCCGGAATATAATCGCGCACTTCTAAAAGAGGCGCGCGCGGTAAGGTGTCGGGTAGAAAATCATTTTCAAACCCCTCCAGAAAAGCCGGTTTAATAACCCGAACCGCTCCCGGAAGTCCGACGAAATATATCGCCCCTTCATGTTGACCTTCCAGACCTTTGTAAAAATTGGCACGACACAAATCCGCAAGTTGAATAGGTTGCGTGGGCAATGGACGCAAATTGGCGGGTTGCACATATCGGCCTTGTCCGGGACGCGGTGTAAAAACATATCGGTCATCAAACCCGCCCGAGCCGGACTGACAGGCGGTTAAAACCCAAGCACTGCTCAAAATACACAAAGAAATGGTTAGAAAACGAATCATTATCGCAAGATTAGCAGAGAAACCTAAGAAACTCTTATCCATTGCAGATAAAACACCCATATTTCCAGCTAGGTCTCGCGCGCCCTTCATGCCATGGCCACGCCCGCCTTTCGGATTTCAAAACCCAGCTTACGCCCCGTAAATTTCACCACGTTCAATACCGCAGCTCGACTAGCCGATAATGCGCGGCCATAATGGAGAATCTAGGGGGTTTCCGGGATTAAGCCCATCCGGGATGTCCGGCATTTCTTGTAATCCCTTACGGGGATGGAAGACAACATCATCCCCGGTCCACCGCGTGATATAGGCCCGTCGCCTCTGTGTTGACGAAACATTCCCCGAGGCACCATGCACGGTTAAACCCTGATGCACCGTGCAATCTCCGGGCTGTAATTCAAATTCCACAAACTCCAGTTCCGAGCGTAAGGCATCTATGTCGGGAACCTTGGGAATATCCTCGGTATATTGGTTAGAATTACCAAAACTTGCCGGACGAAACTTTTGCCCCCATTTATGCGAGCCTTTGACATATTCAACCGCACCTGTTTCACGGCTGACAGGGTCAAGGGCTAGCCAAAGCGTAGAAATCTGGCATCCTGTGATGGGCCAATAGGTCATGTCATGATGCCAAGGGGTCTGGGTGGGCGTGCCGGGTTCTTTAATCAGCCATTGATCAAAGAAAATATTGACTTTTTCAGACCGCATAAGCTGCTGCGCGATTGAGGCTGCGGGCGAGTTGAACACAAAATCCCGGCAAGTGTCATCATGCAACCAAACGAATGTATCATGAAAAAACCGCCCCGCGTCTTGGCGCTGCGCCGCCAATTCCGCATGTAATTGACCCGGAGCGTCCAATGAACGTTCCGCGGCCATGCGCAAAACCTCAAGCTGGGCGGGGTCAAATAGGCCCCTTAAGCAGACAACCCCCTCGTCCTCAAACGTTTTAATTTCAGTTTCAGTGATCTGCCGTGGATGTAAACCAGACATCATCTTTCAAGCTCCAATATTTCGCGGCCCTATAGTCTATTATTGACCCTCGCAAAGCTTAAACGTCGAATGGACATACAACAAGCCGCTCCAGACACGGATTATCGGCTGCGCATCCAATGTCACTAAATATTAACCCTGCTTTGATCTCGCCTGTCCCTTATTTGAACACTTCCGCCTCGCAATCTTTCAGAGGGCGTTATTTTAACGTCATTTGTTTACGAGATATTTGCTCTATTCGCGTAACACAGTCTCAAAGACGGGAATAAACTGTCATAGAGGTGGGAAAAATGTCTAAAAACAGCCAGACGTCATCATTAAAGGCACATCGTGCAAATGATGAAAATTTAAATAGCCGACGCACGACGGAAGAAAAACGTCGACAATCACATCAGGATAATTTTGCAGCTCGCATTCGCGATCCTAAAACCAAACCTGCGATGGATAGGCGTCGTAAGCGCAAAACCCTTGCCGATATCTCCGCGCCGCGGCGGAAAACCAATGTTACCGCCGTGAGGTTCGTGGTGCGAAGCTCTGATATATTCTGGGTATCGGCCCTGATCTTTCTGGGGCTTTGGAATGCCTATATCGGGACAAACAACCGGGCCATTATTGCGCCTATCGTGGCGGGATGTATCGGGGCTGGCGGCTTTATTGTCATGTTATTTGCGATAAAAGCCCATCAATTTTCGGCCTCCGAAACCTATTTCGAGCATATGAAGAAAGTTCTCATTGCCGCCGCCGCCGCTTTGGGCATTTGGTTATCATTTGCCCTTATCATTCGTCCGGATACGTTTTTACCCGATGCTTTGGCTAAATCAGGCTTGATGGCCACGTTGGGATTAGTGGTTTTACACTCATTCTATTATCAACAAGCCAAACGCATGCACAAACATGGCGCTCTGACCCCAACCATTGTTATGTTAGGCGCCACAGAATCCGCACGCCGTTTGATCGAAGAAAACGCCAAAACGCGAGACCTTAACATTCTGGCCATTTTTGATGATCGGATTTCACGCGCACCGCTCAACATCCACGGCGTGCCTATCGTCGGAAAAATCAAGGAATTAACCGAGTGGGAAGATCTACCCTATGTTGACCGGATTGTTGTGACCCTGCCGAGTGCGGCCCGCGCACGTAAGAAAGAATTTATAGAACAGGTCCGTCTTCTTCCCAACCGTATTGCCTTTGTTGTTGATGAATTTGAAAACCTCAACCATGTCCAGCAACGATTAACCGAAATTGCGGCCATTGGCATGCGCGAAGTTACAGGAAATCCTAAAAGCGGGCGTCATATTGCGATGAAACGCGCGATGGATGTGGGCATTAGCCTCATAGCGCTCACATTAGGCGCACCTTTTTTAGCCCTGATTGCGTTAATGATAAAACTCGACAGTCCCGGCCCCGCCTTGTTCACACAACAGCGTCACGGCTTTAACAACCGTATTTTCAACGTTTACAAATTTCGGTCTATGAAAATCGAAGATGAAGATAAACTCGCCGCCAAACAAGTCACCGAAGCCGATAGTCGGATCACAAAATTAGGCCGTATTATACGGAACACCAGCATTGATGAATTGCCACAACTGATCAATGTGCTCAAAGGTGAAATGTCTTTAGTCGGCCCGCGCCCCCATGCCGTCGGCATGCGCACTGGCGATATTGAAAGTTATAAATTGGTCGAAGAATATGCACACCGTCATAAGGTTAAACCCGGCATGACAGGATGGGCACAAATTAACGGCTCACGCGGCCCTCTGCATAGTGGCGAAGATGTGGCCATCCGCGTCCGCTATGATGTTGAGTATATCGAGCGGAGTTCTTTGATTTTTGATATTATTATCATGCTCAAAACCTTGCCGTGCTTATTGGGTGATTCTGAAAATATCCGCTAATGCCCTATTTTATCCCGATATGCTTAAAGGCGGTAATTTACCATGATGGGTAAATCTGCACTCGCCTATCTTCCTGTAAATCTTGCGAATATTGTCGCAAGTTTTGGAACGATCATGATTTTGACCCGCTTACTGACCGGGGCAGAATTTGGCGTATATGCTTTGTGCGTTATCACTCTACAGTTTTTCCATATGGGCAGTTTCACATGGGTAGAGGCGGCCATAGCCCGGTTCTTACCCCGCGCTGAACGCGACGGCGTTGCACATGACTATCTAAAGTCTCTATATCTGACCGCTATCATTATCGGGGCTATTGGATTTGTGCTCGCGTTAGTCACCCTGCACCTCCTCCCCCTAGACCCAAGTATAAAAGTCATTCTAGCTTTCGCTTTGGGATCGACCTGTTTGCAAATTATCTTCAATATCGGCATAGAAGCCCATAAAGCCAGCTACCGGGTCAAGCGCTATAGTATTATTTACACGCTGCATACGCTCTTGGCGTTTTCAATCGGTATTCTACTCATCATCCTAACGCCCTTGCGCGAAGCGGCCCCTTTCATCGGCGTTATCATCGCCTGTATTTTGACCCTATGCAAAGAACTCCCCTTCATGTGGGCACATATGAAAGACGGACAGATTGACACGCAACACGTTAAAACGGCCTTTACATATGGCATGCCTATTTGCGTCTCTTTGCTATTGGCCTATACGCTGAACTCCGCTGACATGTATCTTATCTCCGGTTTTCTAGGCACTGAAGCTGCGGGTCAATATAATGCTGGTTATAATCTGGCCAATCGCAGCGTAGAAATTTTATTCGTCTGGCTCAGCATGGCCATTACCCCCATAGTCGTGTCCGCGCTGGAATTTGACGGGTTAGACACCTCCAAATCTATCATGTCTAACTACGCGGCGGCCCTATTGTGGATGAGCTTGCCAGCGGCGACCGGTATTGCGCTTGTCGCAGAACCTGCGGGCATAATTCTGGGAGAATCTGTGCGCGAGGAAGCTGTAAAGATCATGCCTTTGATTGCTTTTGCGGGTGTCCTTAACGGGATGATTTCCTACTATGCCCACCGCGCCTTCATGCTCTCAGAAAAAACAGCTATGTTTGTCTGGGCCATGGTACCGCCGGTCATCATCAATATCGCACTCAATTTCATATGGATACCCCGATATGGTATGATGGGCGCCGTCTATGCCACACTCACCGCTTATGCTCTGGGTTTCGTCCTCACCTTGATTATGGGGCGGCGTTACTACCCCCTGCCATTGCCAGTCTTGGCATTGGTAAAAATAGGGATTGCGTGTGCTCTTATGGCCGCAATCGTCAGTGCCTTACCCCTGCCCGACACAACACCGGACCTGTTAGAACTTTTAATCAAAGCCGGTATAGGGGGCGGCGTTTACGCCAGTGTCAGCTTCATACTTAACATTGCGGATTGCCGCGACCTTATATCGAAATATATCGCAAAATACTCTGAGCGGACACACGCCATCCCTGCCGAGGTGTCACAATGACAGATCTACAATATATCAAAAACCCGCAATCACCTGCCATAAAGCCAGTTTTATCGGTACTGGTCCCATTTTATAAGGATGATCCTGCCCCTTTATTGCAAGCTTTATTAGCACAAAGCCAAGGGCTAGCGATCGAGATTTGGCTTTATGATGATGGCACGCAAGACCCTGCGATTACGGCACGTCTTACGGAAATCATTCACGCCAGTTCACAAGAGGTGACATTGGTCATTGCCGCGCAAAATCAAGGGCGTTCGGCAGGGCGCAATCAATTGCAATCACAGGCGCGCGCCGAGTGGGTTTTATTTCTAGATGCTGATATGCGACCGGTAAGCCCGCATTTTTTAACGGATTATCTAGACTTAATTAACACGGATATTGCCGATATAATTTTCGGCGGCTTTATCGTTCCCCAACAGGCCGAGACCGTGGATCAAGAATTACACAGGGCGTTTTCCGAGGTTTCAGATTGTTTGACCTTAAGCGAACGCCAAGCGGCAGGCCCACAATATGTAGCCAGCTCAAATCTCTGTGTGAAAACCAGCGTCATGATGGCGGAAGGGTTTGACCCTGAATTCACAGGTTGGGGATGGGAAGACAGTGAGTGGGCTGCGCGCGTCAGTCAAAAATTTACACTTCTACACGCCGAAATCCCGGCCCTGCATCTCGGACTTGAAGATACGGATACTTTGCTAAGACGGTTTAAGGACAGTGCGCAAAACTATGTCAGATTCACGACAAAACATCCCGATCTTGCACAAACATTGGCGCTTTATAATATTTCGAAAACCCTGAAATCCGTGCCCGGACAGGCCCTCATGCGCCCTGTACTTCGCCAGATCGTCAAATTCACACACGGCCCGATAAAGCTTCGTCTTATGGCGTTAAAACTCTGGAGAGCCAGCTGGTATGCCGAGGCCCTGTCATGACAAGCGCCACAATCTACCAACCTTCACGATCATTAGCCTCACGGGTCAGTCGACGTCTGACTCCGTTTCAATCTCGACGCTTGCAATCCATATGTCTTGAGCGCCCCATTGTCAGTTTCTCATTTGATGATTGCCCGCGCTCCGTCGTCGAAAATGCCCTGCCCCTTTTAGAGGCTCGTGCATGGCCAAGCACGATCTATCTGGCTTGTGGTCTTTTTGATATTACCAATCATCTGGGCCTGCATATGTCGGCAGCGGATGCAAAAGCCGTCGCTACATCAGGCCATGAATTAGGCGACCATACATTTTCACATTTCGATGCCACACAGTGCGCTCAGGATAGCTTTCTTTCAGATATTGCCCGTAATCAAAAAAGCTTTGACGCTTTGGGACTTCCGAAAGCCACAAGCTTTGCCTATCCATATGGACAAACGACCCCGCGACTGAAAACCGCCCTAGGGGCGCAATTTAAAGGCCTTAGAGGTATCACCCCCCTCGCCCACGCCCGACAGGTAGACCTCAATCAGATCGGGTCTTTTCCCTTGTTCTCTGATTCAAGTCTAGACAGATTACTCCAGGCCATTTTACACTTAGAACAGCGTCCGGCATGGATAACAATTTTCACACATGACGTCTGTGATGCCCCGAGCGCGTGGGGCTGCACACAAGAGGATCTCACACGCGTCATTGCCGCGGTCGAGCAGGTCAATGCCACCGTCCTTAGCGTATCCGGCGCAATAGAATATTTGGAGAAAACATATGACTGATTGGTCAAATGGCGTGTCTATAATTATCCCGACCTTTCGTCGGCCAGACGGTTTAAAACTGGTTTTAGACAGTATTAAAGATCAACGCGCAGGCGAACGTGCGCTGGAAATAGTTATCGCCGATAATGACCCTCAAGGCGGGGCCCAGGCCTATGCAGAACATTTTGCCAAAAGCTGTGCAACGCCTGTCATCTATACGCATATTCCCGAGCCGGGCGTCTCCAATGCCCGTAACGGGGCGCTTAAAACCGCGCGTGGTCGCTACATCATCTTCATTGATGACGATATGGAAGCCACTGAGGGCTATATCGAAACCTTTTTACGGGTCAGTGAGGAATATGCCGCCGGAATTGTTTTCTTGCCAGCTGTTGCGGCTATGCCCAATCCTGCGGATCCGTTAAATCAATATATGGCCCCGTTTTTCTCGCGTATATTTGAAGACACGCCGGAAGGTCTGGTCAATGGACATTTAGGGACGGGAGGCTGCCTGCTGGATCTGAACATTTGCCAAATGCCCGAACCTGCCTTTGACCCGGCGCTTAACGAAGTCGGCGGAGAAGATGATTTCCTGTTTTCCTATCTCGTAGACAAGGGCGCCAAAGTCGCTTGGTCCCCTCATGCACTGGCGCATGAACATGTTCCTGCAAAACGTGCCACAGCCGATTATCTCTGGACGCGTAACTTCGCCTTTGGCCAAGGCCCGACCCAAGAAGCTGCCGATAAGGGTTTGAGCGGAATGTTTGAAGTTCTAAAATGGATGGGTGTAGGGGTTATACAAACTCTGATGAACGCGCCGATCTACGGTTTGCTGAAACTCAGCGGTCGCCCGGCCTTTATGAAATACCTAGCCAAAACGGCCCAAGGCTTGGGGAAAATATTTTGGTGGGATGGATGCACCCCCCGCCTTTACGGCGCTGCGACATTGAACAAAAAAACGGGCTAGCGCACGCGCGCTATGCCATATCACGGGCCAACCCCGCACTACAGAACGGCCCCACCGCGCCGCAGCAAGCCTGCACCACAGCAGACCGCACTACCGACTATGCTTACGTCATCGCGGCGAATGGAAATAGTGATATCTGAATTTATCGCGCCAATACGGACGCTCAAAGGCCCATAATTTAGCAGACGTCATCACAAAAATAACCCAACCCAGTTCATTTTGTTGTAAGATCGCGCTCTCTGACATGGACAACATTAAAAACACCAAAGTCGAAATAACAACCCAATAGGTTTCTGCGCCGCCACGCTTTATACGGTCAATCGCTAAAAACAATGTCACCATATAATATATGGAAAACATGACGACCCCGATCAAACCCACAGATAGCCAGGTTTCAATCCAGCCATTATGGGCCGAAGGGACACCCCATTCGAGCATAATCCGCACATAATAAGACGGCCCGAGCGGGTCATCCCAATAGACTCCATAGCCATAGCCCAACAGGGGTTTTTGCTGAATACTATAAATCAGCGCGTCCCATATATCGGTGCGTCCCGTGAGCGTGCGCTCTTTCCCGATCAATGCAAACATCTCGTCGGGTATGGCGAGCATGAGAACCGTAAAGCTGACAATCCCCGCGACAATCAGATAGAAAACCGGAATGCGCAATATTGGAAACCGCCTAAAGATCCGCAGCGCCAGAAACATGGCTAAACCTGCAAGACTAATCAGCAGGGCGGTCTTGGACGTCGACATTATAACAAGGAATAAACACAAGACCCCCATCGGCACCCATAGCCAGCCCCGGTCCGGTCGCATAGCAAACGCACACATCATGATAATGAAGCCGCGAGACATCTGCCCGCCGAGATAGTTCTTTTCGCTCCACAAGCCGCGCCAAGCCCCGACATGGATTTCTTGCATGATACCTTTTTGCGGCAAGAAAACAGCCATAAGAAAACTAAAGATCGCCAACACTGAAAACACCAAAGCAAAGCGCTGGATCACTTCATTCCAATCATATCTGGCCGCTAATACAAGCCCGAACAAAGTACTAATTAACAAGGCTACAGACCGGCGCATGGCCAAGGGTTGATCAATCGACCACAGCATGCTGAACCCGCACCATAAAACGCTGACGAGCAATACGGGGTTAAATACAGAAATACGCACAACCTGAGGGAATATTCGAAATCCTAGCCCCAGAACCAAAATATAGATCGGATACCATATTAAACGCGATAACGGGTTATTATACCCGATAGTTTCAGCATCCGGAAATAAGGTCGTAACCAATCCTCCACTGAAATAAAGAAGACAAATTACGAATATCGTATTTTCGATACCGCGCAATAATGAGAAAAATGCGATATCCCTTTGGGCGAGACTATCAGCGGAATAAGGCGTCGATACCATTAGAATAAAACCTTATCTGACCAAAGCTACCCGTCTTCTGAGGCCGGAACTTCACCCGCTGCTGCGTAGGGCATGGCGGCTGAGACCCGCCCTTGCAAATACGGATTACCCTGCGCATAGGCTGGATCATAAGCCAGTGCTGTATTACCTAGTGGAAAGCTGGCAGGCGTTTCGGCAGAAGCCGGTGCCGCATAGGCTACCGGCTGCGGGACATAGGGTTGGGGTTCAAAATGATTATGAGCGGCGGGTTCTGAATAAGCTGCCGGATAAGATGTATAGCCGCCTACAGCTTCGTCCGCATATTCACCCAATTGCGCCGCCGCCGGCATGGGTACGGGTTCGGGGACAACCGCAGGAGAATAGGCCGGTGGATGCGGGTCAGACTTTTGATCTGACCCCTTAGGTCCATAGGCGTCGTCATGACGTGTATGCGAGCGACGCGTAGGCGGTACTGGTGCATAAAGGCTTGGGTCCAAGAAAACTTTCATCAAGGCGATCATGAATAAGGTAAACGCCCAAATGACAGTACATACAGCAAACATAATCATACGAATATTCCGACCTTTACGCGGCAGAGTCGATATACTGATGATCCGAACATTTTCACTATCAGATTGCGCTTGTTGTTGATTGATAATCGCTTCTTGCTCTTTGGTGGTATACCCTTTCAAACGGGTATCCAGAGTGCCTTGTTCTCGTAATAATCCATTAAAAGTTGGCGATAAAACCATCAGACGACGGACTTTACTATCTGCGGCATCGAGTTGGCGTTGCAGGATAAACTCTTTCTCACGAAAGGAATCTGCGCTGGATTGCAAGGTGTTTCTGCGCGTCAATAAGGCCGTATAGACAGTATTAGGGCCAACACGGCGACCACCAGCGGCCCGCCCGCCATTGCCGGATAAAATCTCACTCAATTGTCGTATTTCTTCTTGTTTGCGACGCACGGGATTACTATTGGGCAAATATTTCGCCAAGAGTTGTTTTAGTTCCAATTCCGCTTGCGCCACACGTTGCGAGGCGCGGTCATCGACAAAAAGATCTATTTTTTCGGGTGTATTTCGTAACTGGCCTTCAACCGTATTTAACGCGGCTTCCGTTTCACTCATTTGCGCCCTCAGCAAATTTAAATCCGCCCTGAGTTTCTCAGTCCGGGTTCGGGCTCCCGTCTGTTCTGACGCAAAATCTGAAATATTGTTTTTTGCCAAAAATTTCTGGATTTCACGCTCATTTTGTTTGAGCTGGTTTTCTGTTGCCTCCCGACGTTCACTAATCGCGTCGCTGGAGCCTTCAATAAAGACATCTTTGCGGGCATCCTGATAGGCCTTTATAAAAAGGTCTACGCCCCGCACCGCAATTTCCGGGTCTTCGTGCTTAAATAACATATCGACAACGGAGGATTTCGGCTTTGGAACCACGACAAGACTTTTATCCATAAATTTATGCAGATCCACAATCGCATTCTTCTTGGCGATAGGATCGCCCGCAGCGGCATTAATCTTCTTATAATGGGATTTTGCAAACCGTCTTTCGCCAAATTCGTCTCGTAACTCTCCGGTCACACGTTCGATCAGATCAGAGTTTTTCATCAATCCGATTTCATTTAACACAATATGATCGGGAGTAAGTGTCAGACCCGAATTTTGCGTACTCGTCACAGACTGATACACATATTCGCTTCCCAGTTGCACAAGGATACGGCCTTCACCGACATATTGACGCTTCAGGTCTTTGGTAAAGTAAAATGAGGCCAAGGTTCCGATCAATAATAAAGGTATCAACCATTTTAATTGTCTGAGGAACGCCCCGAAGATTTCGCCAGGGCGCATATTAGGCATGCCGTTAGCATAGTCCTTTATAGTTAAGTCTGACGCGCGTAGATCATGTGACCCTGCGGTTCGATCAAAACTTCCATTATATCGACCAGTGTTGGTCATAAGCTAACCCTTACAAAATCAAATCAGTAAAAGCACAAGACGCTCTAAATTTTAATTTTTCGTTATCCATTCTTGTTAAGACTTCAAAAAAGCAATTTTTACGCAGTGCGAGTGTTTATTTTATGAAAAACCCATCAAAAACGAGCGTTATCAGGGGATTAATGGGGTTATCGGCCTTGATTCTGGCGACTCACACACCTGCAAATGCGCAATCTCGCTACGGAAAAACGAATCACTTTCCGCCTCAAATTAATCATTCGCCGCTCCAAACCTCGTTCTTGGGACCGCAAAGACCCGGTTTCGGGCCACAGTTTTCGCCCCAAAGACCTCATTTTCAAAATAATTTATACCCATTACATAGGCCGCCCGTACACGCGATTGCCCCGCCGAAAAAATATGACGGGTTCATGGCGTGGCTGCAGGGACGCAAAACTCTACCTTATCAAATTCCGGCCCCGCCACCGACCCCTGGAAATATGTTCCAACGCTGGGTAGAATATGAGCCGCAATATAAATTCTATCCCGGAGACCAAATCGATATCGTCGTAGCAAGTGCGCCGGAATTATCCCGATCGCTCACCGTGGGGCCTGATGGCCGCATTTCTATGCCTATGGTGCCCCCCTTCATGGCAGCAGGGCGCTCTTTAGAACAAATTCAAACGCAAATACGAACACATTTAGCGACCCAGTTGCGCGATCCGAGCGTGACAGTCACCCCCAGAGCCTTTGCACCCGAGCAAGTCTTTGTCGGCGGCAATGTCGGACAACCCGGCACATATACACTGCCAGGCCCTGTCGGCGTCATTGAAACGATATTTATGGCCGGAGGGTTTCGCCCCGGTGCCAAAAGCACGCAAGTGGCTGTTTTACGCCGCGCGCCCAATGGCGGTATGATGATGCGCCCGGTCAATATTCGTAACGGACTTCGGAATATAAGAGAATATGACGATAATATGCAATTAAGACGCGGTGATATTATCTTTGTACCTCAAACGACGCTGGCCGAGGTCGGTGCCTTTATGCAAGGGCTTAGAAATGCCATACCGATTGACTTAAATGTCAGCTATCAATTTGGGTCTGGCGGCGGAAACGGTACTGACCCCGCGATCCTGAATAATGGCACCACAACGACTATTTCACCCTAGGGTCGAGTTTGCGTTCCGGGCTATCTGTTGTGATAAACATTTTCAGCGTGCGGCCAAAGGCACGCTGGTCTCTACACAAACTTAAGCAAAACCCGCTTTAGGCGGCGGTTTGCATTTCAAGACGGCTTCTGTTTTCTGCCAGCCAGCCCCGGGCTGCTTTTTGCGCAAGCGTCAGATCTTCGCTCGACATTTCCAGCTTAAGTTCATCACGATAAGCCTTAGCCGGGCTTGAGCCCATCAATGCCGCCAGATTAAACCACTTATGGGCCTCGATATAATCTGGCCCGCGATCCTCAAGCTCGGTCGAATAAATTAACCCCAATCGAAAGAGGTCTTCTGACTTCGCACCTTCTGCAATAGCGTCTTGGGCTTCTTTTAACTCAACATCTGTAAAGGCCATAATTGCCTCCCCATTAATTTTTCACCAAATACCTTCGGAACATCTTACGGACCGACGGGTCGCACCGGGCAAATTTTGCTTTGTCCTCAGCGCTTAAGATGGAGTTTCGCTAGATCAGATAAATATAAAGTTAATCCCTGTAAAGGTTAACAATCATTTTAACTTGTTAATTCAAGTAAATATTGATTACTTTCAAGTTTAAATAAAATTAAAATTATCTTATACCAATTTTTATACTTACAAAATTAAAGTATAAAATGACAGCCACGCCCCCAAGTGACACTATAGAGTCAGTCAAAAAAAATCTATTTTTCGCAAGTAAATGGATATTTTAATCAAATTTCCCACTTTGGCACATACCAAACCCGTTCACACACACCCATCAGCCTCTGTGTTACACAGAATTTACGCAAATTCGGGGGGAAAATAGCTGAATTAGTCGTAAAATTTGGCGAGCTCGGATAACGGCGCTCTATCGGCATATAAATTATTCACAGCCGCGTCCGGATTACCATATCCCAGAGACATGCCGACCAAAACCTCTTCTTCTTCGGGAATATCAAGTTTTTCATGACATACGGAGGTCCAATTACGCCACCAACCTTGCGGGGCGGTGTGCAGGCCTTCTTCGCGCGCGAGCAACATAAGGCTTTGCAGAAAAATACCAATATCCATATATTGCGGCATTTCGAGCCGCTTATCTCCGGTGATGATAATCCCGACAGGCGCATCGAAGAATTTAGAATTTTGCGCCAACCAGACAACACGCCCCATTTTATTGTCTTTCTCGATACCGATCAGATCATACATATCTTCGCCCAATTTATAGCGCCAACTGCGCTGAGGCTCCCATAGCGGCGACGGATAAGGCCGATAGGTCGGCTCTTCCAATTTACCCGCCAGAGTGCGTTGCGAGGCGCTGTCTTTAAAACTGGCTAATGACGCGCCTGTCAAAACATGTAACTTCCACGGCTGGAGATTACCGCCGGACGGGCTACGCAAGGCCTGTGTGAGAATACGTTTCAAAACCGCATCCGGCACGGGTGTGTCCAGAAAACTTCGCACAGTGATACGGCTATCTAGGGCCTCGGAAACCGTTGGGGTCTTTTGCGTATTTAACGTCATAAACTACTTCTTTTTTGTGAGCGCGATCACCCAGATAAGGAAAAAATAATCCGCGCCAGCAATAACAAGTCCAGCTAATACGGCAAGTAAAAATTGGCCGGTGGATTTCCATATCATAACCCCCAAGCCGATACCTATAATCGCAGCGCTAAACGCCGGACCTTCCTGAAATTTCATAGCCTCTCCCGTAAATGTGTTTAGCCTATCATCGGCAATTCACCTAGGCTTATGACTGATATATATCATAAACAGGGGGTAGCACCATGCTAGAACGTCAAAAACAAATCCAAGTCGAACGCACGGCGCGCGGGCTCATGGCATTTATCCTGCTCACAGCGGGTATAAGTAAATTTTTTAGCGCAGGCGGGTTCAAGGCTTATTATTCCGGCATTTTCGCCA
>CAZSKN010000013.1:33114-66049 GCA_964607445.1 uncultured Caulobacterales bacterium | reverse complement strand
GTCACAGCTAAACGCCGCCTGCGTCTCTCTTCCCATATTCACAATGTCAAACAGCTGGAAACAGACTATTATCTGCTTCCAAAACAAAAGGTCCGCGAAGGACCCGCCTCACCCGCGGAGTGTTTCTCCCGGCGAGGAGCGCTATATAGGGAAACGAATTTCAGTACGCAACACCTTTTTTCCAAAAAAGAGCACAAATATGTATTTTTTTTAGTATACTTAAAGACCTGTATTAATAATCGTTAAAAAACAAGCACTTAAAGTATTGGGAGATACGTCATGTCATATAAGTTAACAGCATATAAAGGGCTATTAATTCTGACAGTTTGTTTCCAGACGTCCTGTATAGCCAAAAACACACAAAAAAGCAAGGATTTCACTGATTCCGCGCGCTCTGTCTCTGCGCCCGATGCCGCGCAAAAGACAAATGCCAAAAATATTATATTATTTATTGGAGACGGCATGGGGGTATCGACCGTGACCGCCGCGCGTATATTTGATGGTCAAGCGCAAGGTTTAAAGGGAGAAGAACACAATTTGGCCTTTGAAGACTTTGAAAACCTTGCCATGGTCAAGACATATAATACCAATGCTCAAGTGCCAGATAGTGCCGGAACCGCCACCGCCATCATGTCTGGGTATAAAACCAATATTGGCACGGTAAATGTCCGGCCCAATACTGATGTAAGGAAAATGGTCTTTGAAGACTGCATTCGCAAAAAGTCACCGCCAACCCTAACAGATATCGTTAAAAGGGCCGGGCTATCTGTGGGCATTATCTCAACGGCCCGTATCACACATGCCACACCGGCAGCTATGTATGGCCATGCCGTTTCGCGTGGCTGGGAAACAAAAGCCGATATAGACCCCCGCGCGGCAAAGGCCGGATGTAAGAGCCTTGCCAGTCAGCTTCTAAAATCCCCTATTGATATTATTCTAGGCGGAGGCGCGGACAAATTTACGGATAAAGAATTACAAGACTGGCAATCCCAGCCGGGGCATAGTTATGTCACAGACGCGGCAGGTTTTCGTAGCGCGCCGAAAAACCAAACCTTAATGGGTCTGTTTACCCCGTCTCATATGAGTTATGAAGCCGACCGCGATGACAGCAAAGAACCCTCTTTGGCCGAAATGACATCTGTGGCCATTGATGCGCTTTCGCAACGCGACACAGGTTATGTACTCATGGTCGAAGCCGGTCGCGTGGACCACGCGCATCATGGCACGAATGCCTACCGCGCCCTCCGAGACATGCAGGCCTTAAACGAGGCCGTGAAAATCGCCAAAACCAAAGCAAGTGACAATACACTCATCATGGTCACGGCCGATCATGGCCATGTTTTTACGATAGGGGGCTACCCGGCGCGGGGAAATCCAATTTTAGGGCTTGTCCGCAATCCCGACCCCGAAGCCGGAGGGGTATCTAATGATTATGCCAAAGATCTGGACGGCAAGCCTTACACCACATTATCATATGGTAATGGGCCAAATGTGAGAGAGTTAGACACCCCTGCGCTGACTGACAACAAAGTTCAATCTGAAGACTTCCAACAACAAACCACCGTGCGACTTAGCAGCGAAACCCATAGTGGTGAAGATGTTCCTTTATATGCAACAGGCCCGGGTGCGCACCGCGTCCGCGGGGTCATGGATCAACACGAATTACATAAGGTGATGTTACAAGCTTTGAACCTGCCATAGCCCTTGGTCCGACATCGGAACCATATTCGGGGCGGTCGCGTTTTGGATCAGAGTATCCGGTGCGCTAAATCCAATTCTGGCCTCGTTTCGAGTTACCCTGAAACAAGAAAACGGACACCCCCCCCTGACTGGCACATAAGGGAAGGCCCTACACAACTATGGCTACCCTTTTGATCCGCAAATTCGCACACCGGATATAAAAGGCTACCCAACGGGCCTATGATAACCAAAGGATTTTAGCAGTAAATCATATTAACTTTCGGTTAGGCTGATGTGTGTTCATGCCGTTAGACACAGTTATAAACTCGCTTTACGGGGTCCAAAATTTGCAATAATTCGCGAGATAAATTAGAGTTATACAATAACGATAACAATAATAGGGATGACATGCGATTGCGAAAAATGGGACGCCTCCTTGGTTTATTATCTATCGCAGCCCTATGTGGTTTAAGCCTCTGGCTATGGGACCCATTGCCTAAAAATCCATCCGCTCGGCTATTGAGCGCATCTTCGCACCTATACGACGTTGAGGTTATCCGCGATAATTGGGGAATTCCGCATATTTACGGCAAGCGTAATTCTGATGTTGCTTTTGGTGTTGCCTATGTCAATGCCGAAGACGACATTGAGACCTTAATGGCCAGTGTAGCGGCGACGCGCGGCGTACTCGCCCGCTATCAAGGCAAAGACGCAGCCGTCACAGACTATCTCGTTAAATTGTTTGGTATATGGGACAGATTAGAAGCCCGTTATGAAAGTGAGGTTCCCGAGGATATCAAAGCCTATGCGCGGGCTTACGCCGCGGGACTTAATCATTATGCATCGGAACAGCCCGCTAAAATTTGGCCGGGATTAGCCCCATTTCGGGAACAGGATGTTCTCGCGGGCTTTATGTTAAAAACGCCCTTTTTTTACGGATTTGACAAAACATTACTCGACCTTATTGGAGATGAACGACAGGCACAAATTGCGCTGGACCCGAGCGGTGAGAAAAAAGCATGGCATGTCGGGCCCAAAGATACGCCAGAGCGCGGGTCCAATGCCATAGCTGTAGCGCCCCAACGCTCAGGAGACGGCACAACCCGGCTTCTCCTCAATTCCCATCAGCCCATGGAAGGCCCCGTAACGTGGTGGGAAGCCCATCTCATATCGGAAGAAGGTCTGGATATCACCGGCGGATTATTTGCCGGAACCCCTATTATTTTGCATGGCTTTAATCAACATTTGGGTTGGGCCAATACCGTCAGTGAGCAAGACCTCGCCGATATCTATAAATTACACCGCAACCCTAAAAATAAAACACAATATAAGCTAGATGATAAATGGTTGGAATTTGAAACTCAAGACGCCCAATTTCGGATCAGATTATTTGGCCCATTCGCCATTCCTGTGAAACGGAAAATTTTACACTCAAAACACGGCCCTGTTATTGAAGCCAAACACGGAAGCTATGCTATACGCTATGCCGGAATGAACGAAATCCGGCAATTAGAACAATATTACCGTCTTAATCATAGTACAGATTATGAGAGTTTTATGGCGGCGATGTCGATGAACGCCCTTCCCAGTATAAATTACATCTACGCGGATAAATATGGGGATATCGCACTGATTCATAATGGTCAGTACCCGGCCCGGGACAATACATGGAATTGGAACGCCGATATGCCCGGTGATCGTTCCGACCTTATTTGGTCAGCTTATCGTCCGTTTTCTGACGTGCCGGTCTTAACCAATCCGGTTTCCGGCGTCATTTATAATTCCAACAACACCCCATTTACCTCCACCGACGGGCCAGATAATCTTCGTGCGCAAGACTTTCCCCAATCCATGGGTCTACAGACCAATCAGACTTCGCGCAGCCTGCGCATGATGGAATTATTACCACAATATTCCCGCCTTGACCGCGAGGCCTTGCTCGCGATTAAATTCGATACTGCTTATGCGAAAGGCTCGAAAGCAGACAAAGTCCGAAAGGCCGTTTTAGCAAAGGATTGGAGCCAAACCCCCAAATTGGCAAAAGCGGCGGCACATTTGGCGAAATGGGATTTACACATGCAAGCGGACAGCCCCTATGCCGCCTTGGGCGGGCTAACGGTCATTCACAAAGTCACCGAAAAATACACAGGTATTCCTGCGCCAAAACCCGAAGATGCCTTTGAAAGGGCTGTCACCTATTTGATGACCCATCACGGGCGCATTGATGTCGCTTGGGGCGAGGTCAACCGTTTGATACGGGGTGATGTCAATCTCCCCCTTAGCGGTGGCTCCGATACGCTTCGCGCTATATATCCGTCAGAAATGGGCGATGACGGCTACCTAAAAGCCGCTGCAGGCGATACATGGATTGCCCTTGTCGAATGGGATGAAAGCGGGGCTATCACGGCGGATCTTGTTCACCAATTCGGGGCGGCCACATCCGACAGCTCCTCGCCGCACTATGCCGATCAAGCCCCGCTTTTTGCCGCGCATAAATGGCGGAAAGCCTTACTAACACGAGACGAAATAGAAGCCTCTGCGCGTTGTATTTACAGACCCGGAAAACAAACTCCGCCACACTGCTAGACCTTAGCCAATGACCTTATCAGGCACCGTCCGTCAACCGCAGCCTTTTGGCATTGCCGCAATCCAGTCCCTGATAAGGTCAACACCTTCGGCATGCGCCAAACTCCGGCCAAGCTCGGGCATCATCGCGCCGGGATCACGACTTTGCATACGGTAAAGCAGGATCGAATTTTCCGGCACACCGGGATCTATATCAAATTCACGACCGCCCGTACCACCACCCGCAGCCACAGCAATTTTACATATACCCAGATGCGGGACACTGAGGTTTTCAGGATTGAGGTGCAAGCCCGAGGTATCGGCGGGGCCAACCGGATTATGACAATGCGCGCAATTTATATCCAGATAAGACCGCGCCAATGCGTCTAAATCTTGCCCGGCTTTTGTCATGACCTCCATTTCCCAATCGGCGGCTTTTGGACGTATAGTCGGAGCCGCCTCCAACACCCCCAGATCCACCAATTTATCGAGCACATTCATAGCCCCGTTTGCATAATTATACATTCCGTTGAGATGACGCGGTTTCGGCCCGATAGGCGATATGTCCCGTGTCGTATTATTGGGCGCGTGGCAACCCGCACATTGATTTATATTCGGAACCACATAAGCAAAGGGTGTTGTCTGCCCCGCCTCATCAAGTGATAACTTCAAAATCCCGCCAATTCGGGTTAAACGGGCCTGCGTTTCAGCCTTATTCCAAATATAGGAGACTGGCTCCCACCCTATTTTGCGCCGAACAAGCAAACGGGTTTCCAGCAGCCTATTTTTTGACAGATCAAGACCCCGGACTTGGTTGACGGGTTGAGTATCAACACGCTTATATACCCTATCATTCTCATGCCCTATGGAGGTTGGGTAATAAAATGTCTTGGATATGACCGTTCCTACCGGAAAATCCAGCGTCTCGCCTTCGCGGTAACTTGCCGTTCCATCCGGTATCCAGACTGTTCGTAACTTATGTGCGTAATCGGTAAAAAGCGGCGTATTAAGCGTATAAGGTACAACCCCTTTCCCTAAGCGCAAGTTTCCGTCTTTTATCCCTATTACCCCCCACTCCGACAGAAGGTCCGGCGCATCAGTATGAAATATAGGCGTGGGTCTATCGTCAACCTCACAGGCAACCAACCCGACAAGACAGATAAGCGCGCCGAAGATTACTTGCGAAATATACCGCACTATTACTCGGCAATTGCGAGACGAATAGGCGTGAGCGGCGGCAAGCTACAATTAAACGCCTCCGGCACCAGCCTCGGATCTTTAGTCTTGTTCGGAATGTCGGCATTCAGGATTTCAGCGCCGTCATTTTGTACGCATATATTCGGGGTCTTTAGCGCGGGGTTTACATACCCATCCCACAATATGTCCGGAAACCGACCTGTCAGACCAAACATCATCGTCTTTAAAGCTTTCAGATCCAAGCCGTCCGGCGACTGCCCACCACCTGAAAACCGATTGCCATAAACGTGAATATTTTCTGGATAAGGATCAAAGTTTTCTTCCATGCCCTCAATGCCATTATTTGCGGTAAATATTGACGATATGATGAGATTGGCTGTTTTATTATCTCGGACGTCATTATCAAAAACTTCGATATGATCGTGAGAATTTATCACAATCCCTGACCCGGCAGGAATACCGGCGACAGGCGTACCTTTATGGCCGAAATTACGGGTATTATTTTCATAAACTTTATTTTTAAATACACGCACATCCCCGCCAGCCTGTGTCAAATTCGGCATATTGAAAACAAGAATACCGCCCGTATTATTAAGCGCGACATTGCCATAAACATCTGCGCCCTGCGTGTTCTCGATTTCGATACCGGCAACATTATATTCTGCGCGATTATTACGCACGACAACATTTTTGGATTGGCCAACATAAATACCCGCATCTGCTGCGGCTATCGCAACGCAATCCTCTATCAGCACATTCGTTGTCTGTACCGGATAAAATCCATAAGCGCCGTTTTTAGTATCAGGTCCATTTGTCCATTCTGTGCGCACACGACGAAAAACAATATTATCACCTTCATTGACCTTGATCGCATCACCTTTACTGTCTTCAACAGCCAAATCTTCTATGGTAAAATTAGACGCTGTCACCAACAGACCTTCTGCGCCTGCAACTTGGCCTTTAAAATCTAAAACGGTCTTATCCATGCCAGCACCGCGAAGAGTGACCCCGTCAACTGTCAAGCTGAGTCCCCGGTCAAATGCGTAGCGGCCTTCGGGTATAGTAATAATATCACCGGGTTTTGCGTCAATAAGTTGGGTTAAAAGTATGTCTTGATAACGTTCCGACGCGATAGGTTCTGACACCGCCTGTTTAACCTCTGTCGACGTTGACGAACTACACCCCGCCAAAATGGTCGCCCCAAACCCCAAAGCTCCTAGACCGAAAGCTAAATCTCGTAATACCACATTGTCCCATATTTGCATATTTTCCTCGCAGTCACCCTCATCAGATTTTGTCTTATTATTTTTAGCTGATTATATGGGATAAATCGTGACGGGTTTTGTACCTAGGGTCAAGACACAAGCCATTATCAAGCCATTATGAAGTCAAAATATTGGGAACACTAAACCGCGTATCTGAATAGCCTTCAATTAGCATTTTCGCCAAAAGATTACCTGACCCCGCACTCAACGTCCATCCCATATGCCCATGCCCGGCATTAACCCAAAGACGCGGTATAGCGGTTCGCCCAATATAAGGCGTCCCGTCCTGACTCACAGGGCGATCACCATGCCAAATACGCTTTGGCGGCCCTAAAGCCTTGATCAGAGTCGGCGAAATCTTTCGCCACGCATCTATCAAAACGGTTTCATCAGACGCATTCACCGTTCCTGACAGCCTGACATGATCTGAAAACTGACTGAGTGCGGAATGGCTGGCCGCATGCATTACCGGCGCCATTGGCAGAACAATATTAGGGCGCATGAAATTCACGGCAAATCCTCGAATCGCCGTAATAGGCAAGCGAATGCCCAGCTGTCTTGCGATTTCAGGGCTTTTCGCGCCGGCCGCAATCACGACATGATCGGCTTTAATCTCATTTTGATCAAAAGTGACGCCGCGTACATTATCGCCCCGCATAATTAAGCGCGTATTTTTCACACCATATATGAAGCGAACCGTACCCCTCCCGTCTTGTTGGCTCCGTGAAAGCGACGGGGTGGTCAATGATTTTTCCAATGCCCGGCAATATCTGTACGCATCTCCAAAACCGTCTTGTGGAAAGTAAAGACTGGGTCGTCCAAAAGGACGGCTTGTGCCGGTTACAATTTCACAGTTAATGCCCGTCTTGATATAGCTATCTTGAGCAAATTTCATATTCTCAAGATTTTCATACATTTTAAAACACCCGCGACGGCTTGCACTTTGGTTTAAGCCAAGCCGTTGTATATTCTCCAAAACGAGAGATTTAGACTCTAAGGCCAAATCCAAAATTGCGCGCATCACATGGGTTTGAGCTCCGCGTATATTCGATACAGGGAACCAGGGCATAGCTTGGCTAGGGTGTAACATACCGGAATTGGAGAAACTGGTGCCTTGTCCGGGTCCATTGCGCGTATCAACAACCGTTACCCGCGCCCCTTTTCTTGACAGGCTATCCGCGGTCGACAGACCCATAAGCCCGGCTCCGATAATAATAATATGTGGCTTAATATCCATAAGGGCTGGCTTATAACAGTGCTATCACAGGTGAAAACCCTCAAAACCGATTGCCGTTAATGAATTGCACTGATAAGACGCGCCAAGTTACATCATGAAAGGTTGCTACCATGAAAATGAACGGGAATGAAATTCGTCAAGGAAATATCATAAAACACCAAGATACACTTTGGGTAGCTGTGAAATGTAATGCGGTTAAGCCAGGAAAAGGAGGCGCCTTCAACCAAGTTGAACTTAAAAACTTGCTTGATGGCCGTAAACTTAATGAACGCTTTCGCGCCGCTGAAACTGTGGAACGCGTACGGCTAGATCAAAAAACCCATACCTATCTTTATGCCGACGGAGATATGTTAGTCTTCATGAATGCTGAAACCTATGAACAGATTAACCTACAATCAGAATTTGTTGGCGAGCGGGCTAAGTTTCTCAATGACGGCATGGAAGTCGAAGTCGAATTTTACGAGGATAAACCGATTTCTGTCGCCCTGCCGGACAACGTCATATTGGCGGTAGAAGAAACCGAACCTGTGGTCAAAGGCCAGACCGCCGCGAATTCCTATAAACCGGCTACACTTGAAAACGGTGTACGAACAACGGTTCCCCCTTTTATCGGCGTTGGCGAACGCCTTATAATCAACACCGAAGACGGGTCCTATGTTAAGAGAGCAGATTAATGTCCTCACCTGTAATGGCCGTCATGCAAAATGCGGCACGGAAAGCTTCCCGCGGACTTTTACGAGATATTGGCGAATTAGAACATTTACAAATTTCCCGCAAAGGCCCGGCGGATTTTGTCTCACGCGCGGATAGGAAAGCTGAAGAGGTTATTTTAGAAAACCTGCAACGTGATCGACCCGGCTATAGCTTTCTTATGGAAGAGGGCGGTGCGGTTGAAGGTACTGATAAAACGCACCGGTTCATCATTGACCCATTGGATGGAACAACAAATTACCTACACGGTATTCCGCATTTCTCCATCTCCATCGCATTGGAACGCCAGCTTGAAAATGCCCCCCCCGAGCTTGTCGCAGGTTTGGTTTATAACCCTATGACGGATGAAATGTTCTTTGCAGAAAAGGGGAAAGGGGCGTTTTTAAATGACGGCACACGGGGGGGGGGGGATCGTCGGCTCAGACCGGGCCAACGCGATATTTTCGCGGACAGCTTGTTTGCTACAGGCATCCCATTTTTAGGGAAAACTGGCCATGCAAAATTTTTGAAAGAGCTGCATCAAGTCATGGGCGCAAGCTCTGGCGTACGAAGGTTTGGCTCTGCTGCGCTTGATCTCGTGTGGACGGCCGCTGGCCGTTTTGATGGATATTGGGAGCGCGACCTCAACGTTTGGGATATCGCAGCCGGGGTGCTTATTGCACGCGAGGCGGGCCTTAAAGTTGAAAGTCTGTCCGGCGGGGATGTCATGGAAAGCTGCGACGTGATCTGCACGAATGCGGCCTTAATGGAGCCTCTTAAAGAAAAGGTAAGCTAGCTATAGCTTATGTCGGCATGCATAGGCTTAATATTTGGCCTCAATTCTGCGGTGGCAATACGGCTTTAAAGGGGGCTGTATTCAGCATGGCCCGTTTTCAACAGCCGACGGCAGAGCCAACTCCTAGCCTGTTCCAAGCCCGTCCCTGGCGTTCGGCACAGACTTTATCTAGATTATCCATTAGCTATATTGTCTCTGTGGCTTACCAGCTTGCAAGGCTCTAGAGGCGCTCAGACATCAAGACGGCGGTGCGGTACGCAGCGCAGGTCCGGGTGTAGGGCGTTCACGCCAACGAAAGCGGTAAAATTTATGCGACCCAATAGCCTTAGTCATTTTCAAGGTCTTTGACCAATGCGGCGTCACCGCAAATGTATGATAATGGGTAGACCGATCCGTGATCGACGCCGCGCCGCCTGTTAATATCAGTTGGGCAATGGATTGTGAATTCTGCCAGTATTTTCCATAGGGTTCCTTCAAGGTCGACCCGTCACATGTGAAACTAAATTGGCATCCTGTTATACGTTCAGCCCCTTCATAGACGACATCGCAAATTGTAGATGGGTAATGTTTGCTTTTCACACGATTCAAAACAACTTCGGCAACCGCAATTTGTCCCGATTTTTTTTCAGAGCGGGCCTCATAATATACAGCTTCCGATAAACATCTATGTTGACGGGTCTCATATCTTGCTTGCAAAATGTCACGCCGCGTAATGAATTCGAGATCCGCCAGCAGCTTTACATCTCGCATCACGGTATTCTTTATGGTCTTGTCAGTATAAATATCAGTTAATTTTCGGGCCAAAGACGACGTGCTTATATCACTGCCCGTGACATTATTGTCCTCGATAGCCTGAAAGGCAGCTGCGCGATCTTGCCAATAGGTGTGCTCACGTTCAGCCTTGGCTTGTTGCGCAATGACGGGAAAGGTCAAAGCCGCCAAACCGATAGCGCCGATAGCGATACTCCACCCGGCAATTATGTGACTAACGCGTGACATGGCCGCGCTCCCTATAGATCAAACATGATTCAGGCAAGCCCAGTTCACATCACAAAAATGTTTTTAGGGCAGAATCATGCCAACTGTTGTATTCCTGTCACGATAGAATACGGTTTATAGTTAACAGAGGGTTTAAAAAAACACGCGGTTTACGTGTTTTTTTCTTTAATTGCAGCTTGAGCCGCCGCCAATCGCGCGATTGGAACCCGATAAGGCGAACACGACACATAATCTAATCCCGCATTATGGCAGAAAGTGATGGACGCTGGATCGCCCCCATGTTCGCCGCAAATACCAAGTTTGATATCCGCGCGCGTCTGGCGTCCGCGTTGCGCCGCGATTTGAATGAGATCACCAACACCGTCTGTATCTAATGTCACAAAGGGATCTTTTTCCATAATCCCTTGCGCCACATAGTCCGGCAAAAATTTACCCGCATCATCGCGTGACAATCCAAAGGTTGTTTGCGTCAAATCGTTCGTACCAAAAGAGAAAAATGCCGCATGTTCGGCAATATCACCAGCCCGCAAGGCCGCACGTGGTAACTCTATCATAGTTCCAACCGTATAAGCGGTAGCGCCCACGTCTTTGGCTGTTTTTTCGATCCCTACCTTTATAATTTCCAATTCTTTAGCAGACGATACAAGCGGGATCATAATCTCCGCTAAGGGCTTAACACCGGTCTCAGCTTCAACCGCGATTTGTGCTTCAAAAATAGCGCGCGCTTGCATCTGATAAATTTCTGGATAAGAAATCCCCAATCGACACCCCCTATGCCCCAGCATGGGATTACTCTCTGCAAGCTCTTTTGCGCGGTGCATTAATTCCGAAGCCGGAAGTCCCATAGCCTCGGCGACCAAGCGAATATCATCTTCTGAATGTGGTAAAAATTCATGCAAGGGCGGATCCAACAGACGTATGGTACACGGCAAATCTCCCATGATTTTAAAAATAGCTTCAAAATCAGCACGTTGCACCGGCAAAATCTTTGTTAAGGCGTCTTCTCTCCCACTTTTGGTTGTTGAGAGTATCATTTCACGGAAATACCCAAGACGATCCGCCTCAAAAAACATATGCTCCGTCCGACACAATCCGATACCCTCGGCCCCAAATTCCTTAGCTGTCAAAACATCATGCGGCGTTTCGGCATTCGTACGAACCCCCAATGTCCGGGCATCATTCGCCCAGTTCATAATTTTAGAAAAATCACCCGACATTTCAGGTTGAACCATGTCTACCGCCCCAGCGAAAACCTGACCGCTCGCCCCGTCTACAGTAATAATGTCACCTTTTTTAACGCGGCGGCCCGCTACAGCAAAATACCCTTCTGTCTCAAATATACGGATATCTCCGGCGCCGGATACACACGGCGTCCCCATGCCCCGCGCAACAACCGCGGCATGCGAGGTCATTCCGCCGCGCGCTGTGACAATAGCTTGTGCTGCATGCATGCCGTGAATATCCTCGGGAGAGGTTTCGGTACGCACCAAAATCACCTTATGACCTGCCTTGGATAGGTTTTCGGCATCATCCGAGGTAAAAACAACCTCGCCAATCGCAGCCCCGGGTGAGGCTGGCAGCCCCATAGCGATAATATCTCGCGGAGCATTTTCGTCCAATGTCGGATGTAAAAGTTGATCAAGCGAAAGCGGTTCGACGCGCAATAAAGCCTCGTCCTTTGAAATTTGTCCAGCTTCCGACATATCCACTGCGATTTTTAGCGCGGCACGCGCCGTGCGCTTACCTGTACGCGTTTGTAACATCCAAAGCTGTCCACGCTCCACGGTAAATTCAATATCTTGCATATCGCGGTAATGCGCTTCCAATATCTGAAATGTATCTGCGAGTTGCTGATACACCTCTGGCAAGGCCTCTTCCATTGATAAGGCCTCTTCTCCCATCTCTTCGCGCGCTGACCGGGTCAAAGTTTGCGGGGTTCGGATACCGGCAACGACATCTTCGCCTTGGGCATTTATAAGAAACTCGCCGTAATACTTATTTTCACCTGTCGATGGATTACGGGTGAAGGCCACGCCCGTAGCCGACGTCTCCCCCATATTGCCAAACACCATGGCTTGGACATTTAAGGCTGTGCCCCACGCCGCAGGAATATCATTGAGCCGCCGATAGACAATCGCGCGTTCATTCATCCATGATCCAAAAACCGCATCAATTGCACCTTGCAATTGTACGCGCGGGTCTTGTGGGAACGCGCGCCCCAATTCGCGTTTGACGGCCTTTTTATAATCCTCGATCACAGCCTTCCAATTATCCGCTGTCATTTCAGTATCGAGCATATAGCCATTATTATCTTTATGACGGTCTAGAATATCTTCAAATGTATGGTGATGCACGCCTAAGACCACATCGGAATACATAGTGATAAATCGTCGATAGCTGTCCAGAGCAAACCGTTGGTCGCCTGAGAGGTCAGCCAGACCTTTGACGGTCTCGTCATTTAAACCCAAATTCAAGACCGTATCCATCATGCCCGGCATAGAGGCGCGTGCGCCAGACCGCACAGAGACCAATAACGGATTTTTTGGGTCTCCAAAAACTTTACCCGTCAATTTTTCAATATGCGCTAATCCTGCATCTGTTTGCGCGTTTAACCCGTCCGGATAAGTTTCATTATTATCGTAATAGGCGGTACACACCTCCGTCGTCATGGTAAAGCCCGGCGGCACAGGCAGGCCTAATGACGCCATTTCCGCCAAATTGGCACCCTTCCCGCCCAGAAGATTTTTCATGGAAGTATTGCCGTCCGCATTCCCACCACCGAATGCGTAAATCCACTTTTCCATTTCGAGCCCTTATCTAACTTGTTTGAATCGCGTCAAAATCCGCAATTGACATCGCCGTATCACATATTAATGAAAGAAGTCTAAGGTTGTTTGCACGCACCTCAGCCATGTCATCATTGACAGTCACATGTTCGAAAAAACTATCAATCGGCTTTCGTAATTGCGATAACGAACGCATGGCCTCGCTATATTGCTCTGACTTCACGGCAGACGCTATAGCAATTTTCGTTTTCGAAAGCTCCGTATAAAGGGTTTGCGCTTCGTCCTGCGACAATGTGCCAATCTCGCCCGTCGGCAAATCACTCTTTTTTGTCTCAGCTTTTAAAATATTAGCCGCGCGCTTATAGCCGGCTAAAAGATCGGCCCCGTCTTGTGTCTCTAAAAAATTCTGCAAAGCATGCGTTCGGTTGACAATATCAACAAGGTCGTCGCCTTTAAGCATCAGAACGGCCTCTATAACATCATAACGCACACCCTTGTCACGAAGGTAGACTTTGAGGCGATCAAGAATAAAAGCCATAAGGTCTTTAGCTTTTAACACGCTATCCGCAACCCCGGGAACCGAGTCCCGCATATAGGCCCCAAGTCGGTCCGTGAGCGTCAAATCGCGAATATCATTTTCTAAAATAATCCGCACAACACCCAAGGCTGCACGGCGAAGCGCATAGGGGTCTTTGGAACCTGTCGGTTTTTCATCTATCGCCCAAAATCCGGCAAGCGTATTAAACTTATCGGCCAGCGCAACACAAACAGCCACGGGCTGTGTGGGTACAATGTCCTTTGGGCCTTGCGGCTTGTAATGATTTTCTATCGCATCGGCTATATCCGCATGCCCACCTTCAACCCGATACATCCCGGCCCCGATCTGACCTTGTAGAGACGTAAACTCAACAACGGTCTGGGTCACAAGATCACATTTAGCTAATGTCCCTGCCGTCCGAGCCGCGTCTTCATTCGCACCAACTTTATCAGCAAGTTCATACGCATAGCGCGAAATGAGGTCCGCTTTGTCCCTGATAGACCCGAGGTCTTTGTGAAAAACCACCGTATCCAATTTGTCATAATAATCACTCAGCTTTTTCTTAGCGTCTTCACGTTGGAAAAATTGCGCATCACCCAAACGTGCAGACAGGACACGTGAATTTCCTTCAGAAATGGCTTTACCACCATCAGGCGCGATTTGATTAGCAACAACAACGAAATGCGGCGCAATCTCTCCCGTCTTTGGATCCCGCACGGCAAAATATTTTTGGTGGGTACGCATCGACAGGCGAATAACCTCTCCGGGCAATTCAAGAAAACTCGGATCCATATCACCCAGAATAACCACAGGCCACTCGACCAAGCCCGCGACCTCCTGCAATAGACCGGCATCTTCAACCAACTCCAAGCCCTTGGCCGCACATACAGCCTGCGCATCTTTGAGGATTTTATCCTTACGCTCACAGGTACATATCATAACATGGCCAATGGTTTCTAATTGACGACGGTAATCCGCAAAATCTGTAACCGTGAAAGGACCTTTCCCGTGCCGGCGATGGCCATAGGTCATATCACCCGTTGTCACGCCACCAACTTCGATCGGAACAATTTCTCCGTCCAAGAGGCATATCAGACTTTGCAAAGGGCGTACCCAGCGAAAACTAGATATGCCGGATTTCATAGATTTCGGCCACGGGAAATGGGTCATCACATCTGGAATTATATCTTTGAGAATATCCTGCGTTTGCACGCCTTTTTTCTCAATCACCGCAACATAAAACTGGCCCTTTTTATCAGATCGTATCTGGGCCTGCGAGATATCAGATAATCCCGCGCCGCGCATAAAGCCCTCTAAAGCTTTTTCAGGCGAACCTACACGCGGACCTTTACGGTCTTCTGACACATCAGGACTGCGAGCGGGTAGCTCACATGCAAAAACCAAGCGTCTCGGGCCTGTATAACAATGTGCATTTTCAACCGTTAAGCCCGCTTTTTCCAAGCCGGCTGTGAGCGCTTTAGTGAGATCTTCGCCGGCCCGAAGCTGCATACGTGCCGGAATTTCTTCGCAAAAAATTTCAAATAAAAGCTCAGACATATTATGCCCCCGCCTTATCTTGCCAAGCGCGGTCTTGTCCGGCCTCAGTGAGCGCAACCTCACGGGCAACATGAGCCTCAGCGCACGCTTTGGCGAGATCGCGCACACGTTTTATATATTCTTGTCTTTGTGTCGGCGACACAACACCGCGCGCATCCAAGAGGTTAAACAAATGCGAAGCCTTAAGCGCATGTTCATAGGCCGGCAAAGGAAGTTTTACATCTGGTGCGAGTAAGCTCTGACATTCAGCCTCGGCCATTTCAAATTTCTGACGCAAATTATCCGTCTCCGAATGCTCGAAATTATAGGTCGATTGCTGGACTTCATTTTGATGGAAAACGTCTCCATAAAGCACTTCCGGCGTACCTGCGGCTGCATTTGCCCGGGTGAAAACGAGATCATATACATTATCAACACCCTGCACATACATGGCCAAACGCTCAAGGCCATAGGTCAACTCACCCGAGACTGGGTTCACATCAAGTCCGCCGACTTGTTGAAAATAGGTATATTGAGAGACTTCCATACCGTCGCACCAGACTTCCCAACCTAACCCCCATGCTCCAACAGTGGGATTTTCCCAATCATCTTCGACAAAACGTATATCATGAAGATCCTGATCTATCCCGATAGCATCCAGACTGCCGAGGTAAAGCTCCTGATAGTTTTTGGGATTAGGCTTCATTATGACTTGGAATTGATAATAATGTTGCAATCGATTTGGGTTATCCCCATAGCGCCCATCTGCAGGGCGACGCGAAGGTTGGACATAGGCAACATTCCACGGTTTAGGCCCCAGAGATCGCAAAACAGTTGCCGGATGCAGCGTACCCGCTCCGACTTCCGTATCAAAAGGTTGTAAAATCGTGCAACCCTGCTCGGCCCAATAGGTTTGCAATGTCAAAATCAAGTCTTGAAAGGACAGCGCGTTATCGCAAGATTGGGCCATATTCGTCAGCTTTTTAGGTTCGAGCGCAAACTAGTCAGATAAGAGAAAATTACAAGCGCTATGCATGGAAAATTTCATCTTGCAGACCTGCCAGTTCCAAAGCGCGAATCGCGGCAGGCCCGTCTTCATCAATAACCATGACCCGGCGCGGAATGGCCCCGATAGATCCATCGACAATGGACGCATGTTGATCCATAATAAAACACTGAATCCCGGCCTCTTTCAAAACCGCCTGAACAAAGCTAATGGTGACAGGGTTAACGGTTTTAACAATGGGTGTCATGCGCTCTCCTCAGTGCAAAGACATTAAATTACCAAATTTTAAATGGCTGCGACGGCTCGCCTCGCCAAAATGTCTTGCTGTCTCCTTTAACCCAGCCTAATCTAAAGACCAACATAAAAGCGGTGCCTTAATATACAGGTACGTGAAAGGCAGTATTGGTGGCCGAACCGATTACACTTCATCCCAAAGCCGCGCCGAGTCCGGCCGAGAAGCTTTGGCATTTGGCAAAGGACGATATGGCTGCTGTTGACGCCTTAATCACCGACCGCATGCAAAGCCCGGTGGGTATTATTCCTAACTTGGCCGCTCACCTTGTCGAAGCAGGAGGCAAACGCCTTCGTCCTTTACTCACTGTCGCCAGCGCCGCACTTTGCGGATATGAAGGCCGGAACCATCACAAACTCGCTGCCGCGGTTGAATTCATACATAGCGCCACGCTTTTGCATGACGACGTCGTCGATGAAAGCGCCCTTAGACGCGGCAAACGCCCTGCAAATCTGATCTGGGGGAATGCATCCTCTATTCTTGTCGGCGACTTTCTCTTTGCCCGCGCCTTTAATCTGATGGTTGAAACGGACTCAATGGACGCTCTGGGCGTATTATCCAAAGCGTCCAGCGTCATTGCCGAAGGGGAAGTCAAGCAACTCGCCGCCCTACGCCAAATCAATATGACCGAAGCCGATTATATGGACGTTATTCGGGCCAAGACGGCCGCCTTGTTTGCAGCCGCGACCGAAGTTTCCCCGATTATTGCGAAGCGTCCAGCTACAGAACGCGCGGCTCTGCGCGATTATGGCCTGAAACTCGGGCTTGCCTTTCAATTGGTTGACGACGCGCTTGATTATGGCGGCTTAGAAAGTGCGCTGGGAAAATCCATAGGAGATGATTTCCGTGAAGGTAAAGTTACATTACCGGTTATTCGCGCTTACCAACAGGCTGGAACGCATGAAAAAGAATTCTGGCAACGCGTCATTGTCGACCATAAGCAATCAGAAACAGATCTGGAACAGGCCATATCTTACCTTAGAACCTCCGGCACACTTGAAAGCACCTTGGGTCAAGCCCGCAAATATGCCGGGGACGCCCGTCAGGCTCTTTCTATTTTTCCCGATAGTGAATGGCGTTCGACTCTAAAAGAACTAGCGGATTTTGTCGTCGATCGGATTAGTTAATCTGGTTTTTTATCAACCGTGTTTACTGTCACCCGTTTGAGTATGACCTCGAAGAGCCCGGCGGATATAGCTGCGATAATCAAAAGCCATGCCAAAGACCCGATCTTCTCAAAGCGCACCAATATGAAGGCTATAGCCGCATAAACCAATGTAGCCGCGATATAAAATCCGGTGACATGTAAATGCGGGCGGCCTGTCTTTATCGCACGTTGATATAAATGGTGTTGATGGGCTTTAAAAAGGTTTTCACCGCGTCGCAATCGATGGACTAATGTCATAAAAACATCTGTCAAAATAGGCATGATTACAATTGGACCGACATAGAGATAATTATTTTGCGGACTGGTTTGAGCCAGAAACAAAACACTCACAGCCAACATAAATCCTGCGAGCAACGCACCGACGTCGCCAAAAAAAATCAGAGCTGTGTGACGGAAATTAAACGGTAAAAATCCGCAAATACCTGCCATCAGCAATACCGACCACACCATAGCTTGTGTAGCCCCTAACAGCAGCCCCATTCCAAAAACAACACTTGCGGCGATACAAACCAGACTTGTGGCAAACCCGTTAGCTCCGTCGACAAAATTCACGACATTCATCACCACAAAAATCCATAATGCTGTGCCTAACCACCCTAAAGTCCAAGGCAGGCGCACGCCGGATCCCCCAATGGGTAAAACATCGACGGGTCCGATTAAATAAGCAGAAATCAGTGACAGCCCCATTAAAATTAAAAATTTTGGCCCTGCCCGGCTCTCGACAAAATCATCGCGCAAGCCAATCAAACCAACCCCAATAGCGATAATTAGAAGGGCTATATATTGTGGCATTTCAACTAAATGCGGATAGTTCAACAGACACACACTTCCACCTAAAGCCAAGGCCGCCAATAGGCCAACACCACCGGCTGTCGGGGTTTTTATATCATGGCTGGACCTTGCATTGGGCTCATCATTTAGACCGAACCGAATCATAAGGCCCGAGACGACAAGAGATATAACCAAAGACGCAAAAAATAAAATTATATGAGGCGGGGTCAGGGCAGTCATTATGCCAACCCCGTGCCTTGAGCGGCATCTCCGAATGTCGTGGCCTGACACCACCACGCAGACTGTGCTGATTGTATATTTTTTTGAGCTTGGTGCGCGGACTTTCGCGTATCAAATATTCCAAAACATGTTGCACCTGAGCCTGACATGCGTGTCAATTGGCATCCAACTTGCCGGGACATCAAAGACAGCACATCCCGTATAACCGGGGCATATTCGCAGGTTATAGCTTCCAGATCATTATGACCGAGGCTGGCTGTTTCCAGCAGTGTAGCTTTCATCTCTTGGGGGCGCGGCGTCGCCTGTGGTTCACCCAAATCAAATTTTTCAAATATTGTACGGGTAGATACAGCAATGCCAGGATTGACCAAAAGGCCATAAGCCTGACCTAAATTCGGCGCAAGGGTTATGCTATCGCCTATACCTGTCATACGGGCCGTTTGATTATTGAAACAGACCGGAACGTCGGCTCCAAGTGACAAGGCGATTTTCATCCAGTCCAGCGCATCCACATCTGGGTCTTGATTATCCAGAAATCGTTGAATCAAACGCAGGGCAGCCGCGGCATTGGCGCTCCCCCCCCCTATGCCCGCAGCCACAGGCAGGTTTTTAACAAGATGAAATTGTAAAGGCGGGATAGAGGTTTCGCGCGCCACGGCGGCCATAGCTCTGAGAATAATATTATCGCGTTCAAATTTAAGGTCATCCGCAAAGGGCCCACTCAATACCAGCGATGTGTCATCTGACGGCGTCATGCTAAGGTGATCGCATATACCCGCAAAGACAACGAGGCTATCTAATGGATGATAGCGATAAAAGGGATCAGCGCGGTCAGCTATAGCGCGCCCTATATGCAAGGTGAGATTCACTTTTGCAGATGCAATATCTTCAAATATGACGGGCGTGTCTGACGCAGGCATTATCACGCTCCGCTAGGGTAACGTCTCTACCGCGTCTAGCCCACCTCTCAGCTTAGCTCTGATATTCGCGCGTTCCTCGTCGGTCGGGTCAAAATCCAAAGCGCGTTCCCATTGATATCCCGCTTCCCGAAACCGGCCTAACTTCCAATAGACATCACCTAAATGATCAATGATGGTCGCGCTGGAGGGCGCCAATTCAACAGCATCCTCTAGATTGGTTTTCGCTTTTTCATATTCGCCCAATTTGTAATGCGCCCATCCCAGACTATCCACAATAGCTCCACTTTGCGGTTCTAATTCCACAGCCTTACGGATCATTGAAAAGGCCTCAGTCAGGTTTTCACCCCGGTCAACCCATGTATAACCAAGATAGTTTAAGGCATCCGCATCATCGGGATCGAACGTCAAAACCCGTTTAAAATCCGCGACAGCCAAAGCCCATTGTTTCGTACGCTCGTAACAAATACCGCGAAAATATAATGGCTGTGTATTTTGTTTCAATTCCTCATCTGAAAGGCTTTTGACCAAAGCATCATAAATCGGCAAAGCTTCCGCGTAATTTTCACGGACAAGCCGCGCCCGTCCCAAAGCTTCACGGGTAATAAATGACGGGAATTTAGCATGGGTTTGCTCCAGCACGCTTAGCGCTGATTTATCTTCATCCCGGTCAAAATGTATATTAGCCATAGAGAGTTGAGCCGATACAATATAGGGTGATGTGTCAGCTATATTGCGATAGATTGTCATGGCTTCCTCAGCCCGGTCAGAATTTTCCAATATATTACCTAACCATAAAGACGCCTTATCATGTGCAGGGTCCAGCGTTAATGCCAAGCGCAAAAACACTTCCGCCGCATCAAAGGCGCGGTTACGCGCAAAAAAACCAAAGGCCGGTTCTGTCAAAGCCCGTGCGGCCTCTTGTTGAGGTGTTAGAATGACTCCAATAGCGGCGCCAGATTCCAATGTGTTGAGATATTGCCTTACCGGCCCGGTTTCAAAGGACCCGTTTTCATCAGAAAACATCCTCAAAGTTTCCAAGGCCGCCTCCACCTTGCCAGAGGCCGATATAGCACGCGCCTCGGATAAGGCGGTTTCAACCGCAGAAAATTGAGCCTTCTTGACAATATCAAAATTATCTTGAGCCGCTTCATACCGGGCCGCCAGAGCATCAAATTTAGCCGTTTGCAAGGCGCCCATAGTATCAAAATAACTCCCGCCTCCAATAGAGGCAAATGTCTTACGCGCCGACTCATCATCACTTTGAGCGACTTCAAGCCAACCCTTTATAAACCCCATCAATATTTGTACTGTGAGGTCTTCTGTAGGCTTTTCAAAATATTTCTCGGCTTTGCTATAGCGACCCGCTGCAAATTCACGCGCCCCCAATACCGCCCGAGACATTGCCTCATCTGGGTCTTGCGCTAAGACTTCAATCGCCAAAGTACGTGCCAAATCAATATCACCAGCCGTTAGAGCCGATGTCACAGCGCGGCGTCCAAGATTAATATCGCCCTGCGCTCGGGCATAAGCGCGGGAATAATAGGTTGAGCGCGCCTCGGCATCATCCAGATAATTTGCATAGCTACCCGCTAGGTAATCACCGAATAATTGCGCATCCGAGGAAACAACATCACTATAATTAGTCCGTGCTGTCGTACAGGAATTTAGTAAAACCAATGGAAATGCGCATAAAGTTAAACGCTTTATGAGACCACGAAAATTCATGCCAATATCTTTCTGACGTCTTTAACACGCCACATATGAAAACATCCGATTAAAAGCTAGCCTTTACATATTCGGATAATTTGGGCCTCCCGCACCTTCTGGCACAGTCCACGTTATATTTTTACTTGGGTCTTTAATATCACAGGTTTTACAATGGATACAGTTTTGTGAATTCACATTAAAGCGAGGGTTGGATCCGTCATCATCACGTAAAACCTCATACACGCCGGCCGGACAATAGCGTTGGGCCGGTTCAGCATAGGTCGGAAGATTAACAGAAATCGGGATCGAACTGTCAGCCAGCTTTAAATGGGAGGATTGGTCTTCGCGATGATTGGTCGCTGTAAAGCTGACATTGGTTAAACGATCAAATGATAACACGCCGTCCGGCTTGGGATAGTCTATCGGCTTGTATTTCGCCGCATCACCAGTAGATTGTGCATCGTCCTTTTTATACCCCAGTGTCATTGTGCGTTTGGAAAAAACCTTGCCTAATGACAAAACACCGCCAACGACATTAATTTTGGTGAGCGTCGCCGACCACATATCAACACCGCCCAAGATCATAGCCCCGACAAATGCACCAAAACGTGAATTCAAAGGCCCGACATTACGGACAGGTTTTAAATCTTTCCCAATAGGCCCAGTGCGTAAACTTGTATCATAACTCTCTAAAACATCACCCGATCGCCCGGATTTTATCGCCGCATAAGCCGCCTCGGCCGCAGCTTTGCCAGAATGCATAGCATTGTGATTTCCCTTGATCCGAGGCAGGTTAACCAGACCGGCAGAACAACCCAATAAAGCGCCGCCTGGAAAAGCGGTTTTCGGTATAGACTGAAAGCCCCCTTTGGAAATTACACGCGCACCATATGAAACCCGCTTGCCGCCTTCCAAAATTTCGGCAATGTCAGGATGATGTTTCCAACGTTGGAACTCTGCATAGGGGTATAAATGCGGATTTTTATAGGCCAAATCTACGACATACCCCAAAAAGACCTGATTATTTTCTGCATGATAAAGGAAAGAGCCCATGCCTTCTTTCCATCCTAATGGCCATCCCAACGTATGTAAAACTTCGCCTTCATTATGATTTTCGGGTTTAATATCCCAAATTTCTTTCATGCCTAAACCGAATTTCGGCACTTCCGAATGGGCATCCAGTGCGTATTTTTCGATAACCTGTTTAGACAGCGAGCCCCGCGCGCCCTCTGCCAGCATAACATATTTACCATGTAACTCCATCCCGGGTTCATAACCATCACCCTGGGAGCCATCTTTGGCCAAACCATATTCACCTGCCACGACGCCTTTAACCTCGCCGTCATCACCATATACCAATTCGGAACATGCCATGCCGGGGAAAACTTCGACCCCCAAGGCTTCAGCCTGTTCGGCCATCCACCGACAAACATTCCCCATAGAGACAATGTAATTGCCGTGATTATTCATTAAGGGTGGCATAACAAAATTGGGAATACGCAATGACCCGCTCGGGCCAAGTAATTTCAGCTTATCTACCTTGACCTCTGTTTTTATCGGCGCGCCTTTATCTTTCCATTCCGGTAAAAGCGCATCAAGACCCGAGGGGTCCAATACCGCCCCCGACAATATATGAGCGCCAACTTCCGAACCTTTTTCCAAAACAACAACATTAATATCTTCGCCGCCAAGTTGTTTTAAGCGGATAGCCGCTGACAGGCCTGCCGGACCAGCCCCGACGATAACCACATCATATTCCATGCTTTCGCGTTCAATTATCATTCTGGGACTCGCTTTCATTATAAAACTGCCTATTAAATTAGACTGTAAGTGCCTTATGGTAAAGCCTTGACTTGTTATTGTTTCCAGATTGCGCAAAACTCTCGGCCTCGCTTGACCTGCGGTTAAAATTTCGAGAAGGCATTATGAAAGCACCGTCTATACAAGACAGCCTATCACTCGGATGGGAAGAATGGGTCAGCTTACCCGACCTGTCTCTGCCTGCGATTAAAGCAAAGGTAGATACAGGCGCACGTACCTCCGCACTTCATGCTGTAGCCATAGAACCATTCGGTACGGAAAAAAATCCGCAAGTCCGGTTTATCATGCACCCCAATCCGTCGGATCCAACTGTTGAAGTCGTATGTTCAGCCAAAATCGTCGATCGCCGCTCTGTGACCAGTTCAAACGGCACTCAGGAATTACGTTATGTTATCCGGTCCCCAATAACCATTGGGGCACAAGTCTGGAACATAGACATTTCCCTGACAAACCGCGAAACAATGGGATACCGTATGTTGCTGGGGCGTTCAGCCTTACGCAAAAATACATCGGTTGTGCCTGCAGCGTCCTTTTTGCAACCCATTTTAGGCTATGATATATATCTCAAGCGCCAAAAACGGCACAATATTCCCAAGCGTCCTTTACGCATTGCTATCTTAACACAAGAACCTAGAAATTATTCAAACACGCGCATGATTGAAGCCGCAGAAGCGCGCGGCCATGTTATCGAATGTGTCACAACCAGCCGATGTTATATGTCGATAAATCATCACAGGCCCGAAATTCATTATGATGGCAAAGCTCTACCCAGATATGATGCTATTATCCCGCGTATTGGATCGCGCATGACATTTTATGGCATGGCTATCGTACGGCAATTTGAAAGCATGGGGGTCTATTGCCTTAATTCTGCATCAGCCATTGGGGCCTCGCGTGATAAATTACTGGCACATCAATTACTAGCCGAACATCGTCTGAGCATGCCACACACAGCATTTGCCAAATCCTCGCGCGACACCGAAGGCATTATTGATCTGGTTGGCGGGGCCCCCGTCGTGGTGAAATTATTGGAAAGCACACAGGGAAAAGGCGTGGTTCTAGCGGATACACGCAAAGCGGCTATGGCCTTGGTTGATGCGTTCCGGGGGTTAGACGCGCATTTCCTTGTTCAAGAATTTGTCAAAGAAGCTGCGGGTTCGGATTTGCGATGTTTCGTTGTCGATGGCAAGGTTGTAGGGTCGATGATGCGCACGGCACAAGCTGGCGAATTCCGGTCTAACATACACCAGGGTGGAACCGTAAAAAAAGTTCGGCTCACCAAAGATGAACGCCGTAGCGCCGTAAAGGCCGCCCGTATATTAAAACTCAATGTGGCGGGCGTTGATATTCTACGCAGTGATGAAGGCCCGAAAATCCTCGAGGTTAATTCTTCTCCCGGCCTACAGGGTATTGAAATGGCAACAGGTAAAGATATCGCCGCCTCGATTATAGAGTGTATTGAGAATAATGTGCGTACCGTATACCGGATCCATACGAAATGAGGGGGCTTATATAATGGAAAAAGCACTTTTATCCGTTTTGCAATGGTGGGATGAAAGCGGTGTCGAAATTCCTGCGATATCGAAATCACCGGGCAAAGCTCGGCGGGGGAGCACACGTCCCAAATCAAACGCGTCTGACGCGGGCTTGGCTGCGTCTGGACGACAATCCCGTTCACTTACTGACCCCCGCGCCCGGACGACATCGAAGCTGACCCCGCCAGTTACACGTACTCCTCATGATATAGCCGCCGTGAGCGCCCGCGCCAGTAAGGCTAAAACTCTGGATGAACTCAAAGCACTGATAGAAAATTTTGATGCTTTTACATTATCTGATGGCGCGCGGCATTGTATTTTTGCTCGCGGCAATCCGCAGAGCGACATTATGATTATCGGGGATCCGCCCGGGCGGGATGAAGATATGCGAGGTCAGGCATTTGCGGGCCGCAATGGCCAACTCCTTGACAAAATGATGCAGTCTATCGGACTTAGAGAGTCTGATCTTTACATGACCCATATTACGAATTGGAGTACGACACATAATCGAACCCCTAAACAAGACGACATAGATTTGTGCAAACCTTTTCTTCTACGTCATATCGAACTTTTTGACCCCAAAATTATAGTTATACTGGGCGGTATGGCGCTCGAGTCTTTAACCGGAATGTCAGCTATTATGAAAAGTCGAGGCCAATGGACGACCTTGAGCTTAAACGCCAAAACCATTCCAGCCTTGCCCCTTTACCACCCCTCGCTCTTACTGCGTCAACCCGCCCTAAAACGTGATATGTGGCGAGATCTTTTATCGCTTAAGGCACATCTTGCAGGGCATTAATCCGTAAAATACCGCCTTTCGCAAAAGCCACGCCATCATATTATTTAAACAAAATAATGCTATTCTTGTAATTGACAGACCAAGCAAAACCTCACATAAGCTCGCGCAGATGGTGCCCTTAAATAGAGGGCTAAGAGGGAAGCCGGTGCGAATCCGGGACTATACCCGTAACTGTAAGTCGAGTGCGCATGCCATCGCCACTGGATCCTCAATTAGGATCTGGGAAGGCGGCCTGCATTTTAATCGGCAAGTCAGGAAACCTGCCATCGCGTCGTTCGTCCGGAGGTCGGGAAAAACCTTTGAGGATAGGAAATAAGATTTCCCTTGCAGCGACACAATAAGATCGCCCGCCGGCACCATTTGGTGGATCCTGTGTTGTTATTAACGTTTGGCCCGTCGGCAAACGTTAAATGAGAATTATTATGTCAATTAAACCTCTCTTGTTAAATTCAGCCCTCATCTGTTTAGCCATTCCCCCCGCTTTTGCCCAAAGTCCCGCAGCTGATACGGAAACGGACGAAATTATCGTGACCGCTTTGCGAGCCATAGCGCCTTCTGATGTGACAGCCTCATTGACCATATTAGAGCGTACAGATTTAGATATTCGCAATAGCCCGTTCATAGCCGATCAATTACGCGCTGTACCGGGATTAGGTATTTCGCGCTCGGGTGCGCTAGGCGCGCTCACGCAAATCCGTATTCGCGGCGCAGAAGCCAATCACACACTTGTCTTGTTGGACGGTGTTGAAGTCTCGGATCCGGTCACAGGTGAAACCGATTTTGGTTTATGGTCCGGACTTAATATCAACCGCGTTGAAATTGCGCGCGGCGAACAATCCGTGCTTTACGGGTCAGATGCAATTGGCGGCGTCATATCTCTAATATCGGGAGGTGACGGCTTACGGGCTGCCGGTGAATATGGCTCGTTTAATACATTCCGCGGACATATTGGTTTTTCCAAACACGTTGAAAATGCACAATTTGGTATAAGCGCGTCAGGGTTCACAACGGACGGTGTAGATACGGCAGGTCTGGACGGAGAACGTGATGGTTCAGACAGCTATTCGGTTTTCGCCAATTCGGGGATTGAATTTAACGAGGACTGGACATTGAAAGGTTTAGTCAGCTACCGGCGTTCCAATGTGCAGTCTGATCCTGATACGAATTTTGACGGAGCGTTAGATAATGCAGATCGTGATAATCGGACGGAACAATGGATTGGCGGGGCCACACTAACGGGGAAAACAGGCGCCGTCACCCATATAGCCCGAGCTAATATTGGCAATATCGTGCGTGATAACTTCGCAGAAAATATTTTTACCAATCGGACAATCGGAGATCGTTTCAAGTTCAGTTACAGCCCGTCAGCTGATATAAAAACCCAGCTTGCAGAGTTTACCCTATCTGGCCTCATTGACTGGGAAAACGAAGATTATGAGCGCGAAGACACAAATACGCTTTTTGGTGATCCTAATCAGATCGCTGGTTTTGAAACCTTCGGTATTGGCGGCGAAGTTCGTGCAAGGGTTCAAAACTTCGCCCTAAACGGGTCTATAAGATTTGATGATAATAATGATCAATTTGATAATGCTACAACATGGCGTATTGGTGGCGCTTATAATTTTGGATTTGGAGGTAAATTACGTGCCAGTGCGGGCGCGGGAATTAAGAACCCAACCTTTACCGAACTTTTTGGGTTTTTCCCGAACAGCTTTGTGGGTAATCCAGACCTTATACCGGAAAAATCTGAAAGTTGGGAAATCGGTTATGACCAAAATTTGGGTCATATTCAGGCCTCTATAACCTATTTTGATGCCCAGCTAGAAGATGAAATTTTTACACAGTTTAACCCAGACTTCTCATCCAGCCCTGCTAACAGGGCGGGACGCAGTGAGCGGTCTGGTATTGAATTTGGGGTCTCATGGGCCTTATCTGATAGCCTTAATTTAACGGGCGCCGCGACGCACATTCAGTCAGAGAATGACAGCGCGGAAGATGAAGTCCGCGTCCCGGAATGGACAGCAAGCGCGGCGCTAAATTGGCAGTCTCTCTCAAAAGACGGCCTACGCGCTGGTGTCGCTCTTGATTTTGTCGGATCGCAAGATGATTTCAACTTCGGAACATTCCCCGCGCAGCGTGTCACCTTGGGTTCATACGCACTTGTATCCGCAAGCGCTGAATTCCCTGTCAATCCACGTATATCCCTCACCTTGCGCGGTGAAAACCTATTGGACGAAGAGACCACAGATGTCTTCGGGTTTAATGGTACGGGCGCTGGAATTTTCGCGGGATTCAAAATCCGTTAAACGTATCATTCGAATATACAAAAGGGCTTTGGAAATTTCCAAAGCCCTTATTTGCCCTACCGAGCCTTGCGCCCTTCTTGTATCAGCAATACTCTAAAATCCGCATCCACCGCCATTAAAGCCAAACCCGCCATAACGCGATTGATGTGTTACGACCGTACGCGTGCATCCCGGTACTGCATAGGGTACAGGATAACGCACATAAATTACAGGACGTACAACACGCACATAATTCGTTACGGGGACAGGTGGTCTGGGTTTTACAATTGAGTAACACCCCAAAACTCTCGCGCCTGTGGGGTTATGAACGGAAACGGGACAATTTGTCGGCACGAGCGACTCATTCGCACCCAGACCTGCGGGTCTATGCGAGGTAAACGGAACAATTGTCGCCCCACCCGACGTGTAAGATGAAGATATAGAGCCAGAGCCATAATTCGAGGCCGCATATGCGCTGGATGCCTGACCTGAATAGCTCGTAGCTGATGAAAATCCACCCGAAGAATAAGACGATAAAGGTGCTAAGGTTGAACTATTACAATAAGCCCCCGCGCATCCAGCGGACGCCGTGCCGGACATAAATGCCAGACTCCCGACAACCGCCGCAATTTTTGTTAAACGTGAAACCAACATGACCCACCTTTCAATTTAATACAGTAAACCACTTAAAAGCAATTAATGTGCCACTTCAAAGTGATTCACCCCTTAGGCGAGTCTACATCTCGCCAGAAAGTTAGAATTTTGCGCAAACCTCATTACTGAACCCAACGCGATCCACCGCCAATTTGACCATGACCACCAAATCCAGCCCCGAATCTAGGCCCACTGGCAAATGTCGGTCCAAATGACGCCGCATGGGCTGGTGCACAACCGACGGGAACAGAGACCGGTACGGGATAACGTACAGGGACAGGGACACGTACAATGGGTCTTACGACCTGAACAGGTGTAACAACAGAGCGGGGCGCGCGACGCTTACATACGACTTTTGTGGCTAATGTATTGCCAAACATCGTAGGTCCAGAAACTTGTTCCCAATATGTCCCGTCCGGGGCCACCGGACTGGCGGGTACGCCCGAAGGCTGTGTTGCGATTACCGGGCCACTCTGCGAAATTGTGTTACTCGAATAACGAGCGCTGGAAATCATACTATTATTTGGCGCTTGTCCACCTAGGCTAAGGGATTGCGCAACTGTGCGGCCTGAATTTAGGACAGCTTGTGCATCGGCTGGATTGCGATTTACAATAGATGTCGGAATATAAGCTGTACCCGGCGTTAAACCGGTATCGCCATACTGGCGTGATTGATAGCGTGAACTCTCATATTGTGGAGCGGTTTGCACAACCGGGCGCGTATTTAGAGGGGCTGAAACCTGCGGCGTCGGCGCAGCGTTCAATCTTAAACTTACAGGTGTACCGACATTCTGACGACAATATTGTGTCGATGTGGGGTGACATCCCCCTGAAAATCCGGTCGGGGCATCCGTTATTGCCGCTTGCGGAATAATACCATGAACACGTGTGATAGATACATTGGGTGACTGCCTATATTGAATGCTATTCAAATGCCCAAATGGCTGATGAATATTGACGCTCATCGGATCAAAATCTGGCGTTCCGAAATTATTAACAACCACACCTGGGTTACAGGCTCCACCAATACCGCATCCCCCTGCAAAAGCAACGGACCCCGTTGAAACAAAAGTTAAACTGCTCAACACAGCGATGACAGAACTATAGATACGCATAGCGCGTCTCCCACTATAAGCCTTGTGAGTCTCCCACTAAGGCATCCTAAATTAACCGCTTACGCGGACTATCCCATATGAAAGATGAGGTCCTGCGAACGTTAAAGCCTATACGACCTTAAAAATCGTAAGCTATGCCGCCGCGCTCCCAATCGCCAAAACGTGTGGGCTCCGCACCTTTCGGGCCTGCCTTTTCCATTGGACGGTTAGAGTGCTGTTTTTGCGCTAATTTGCGCCGTTCTGAAGCCTCTTCAAGCGCCCGCATTGCTGCAGGGCTTAGAACTTTTCCAGACGCCGCATGTGGAAGAGATTGATCACTCATACCTATTCCTAACGCACTTACTCTCTCTCCGTCAAACCCAAAGGGCCAACCCCATACCTACCCGTCTACAATTACGGATTTCATATGAACTATTCTGATACAACAGGGAGCATAAAATTTAATTAAAGCGACATTAGCCCTTTGTTAAGTATAATGAACCTGCCCAAGCCCGTCTAAGCGCCGCATCAATACGGCCCCGCGTCTTATTTAACCCCATATAAGGATAGCGCAAATGGTATTGCGTCCCACTTGACGCCATCTCGTAATATCCGTCATATGATGACGCTGATCAGCCTGTAGACATAAATATATGTCTAGTGCGTTGGAACCTTGGTAATCGGAGTTGGCCATGTCGACAAAAAATGGAGTATGCCTTGTCATAGGCGCAGGAGACGCTACGGGTGCAGCCATAGGCCGAGCCTTTGCGCGTGAAGGCTATACAGCCTGTCTGGTACGACGCCCGGCGCGACAGGAAGCATTGGAAACTTTGGCGCAATCTATAAGAGATGCTGGCCATAGTGCGATGGCTCTGCCTACAGATGCGCGCAATGAAGAGGCTATGATTGCCCTTATTGAAAAAATTGAAACAGAAATTGGCCCTATCGAGGTTGCCGTTTTCAACATTGGCGCCAATGTTAAATTCAAGATCGCCGACACGACGAGCCGAGTATACCGCAAAGTCTGGGAAATGGGCTGTTTTGCCGGGTTTCTTATGGGGCGGGAAGTGAGCAAACCCATGATGAACCGCGAACGCGGCACGATTATTTTTACCGGTGCGACAGCCAGCATGCGCGGCGCGAGCGGCTTTTCTGCCTTTGCTGGCGCAAAACATGGTTTAAGGGCTCTAGCGCAATCCATGGCACGGGAACTGGGGCCCAAAAACATTCATGTCGCCCATACAATTATCGATGGAATGATCGACTCTCATTTTATCAGGGAATTTTTGCCAGATGTGGATGCACAACGCGACAATGATGCCCTGTTAAACCCTGACCACATCGCACAAGCCTATGTAATGCTTCACAACCAAGACCGAACTGCGTGGACGCATGAATTAGACCTACGGCCTTGGGTGGAAAACTGGTAAGGTAAAACTGGAAGTGCATCCCTAGGAGAAAGATAGATTATGTCTAAGCACCTTGAATTTATATTCGATTTTGGTAGCCCAAATGCCTATATGGCCTATAAAGCCCTCCCGCCAATTTTAGACCGTACAGGAGCAACGCTGACTATTTTACCATGTCTGCTTGGCGGTATTTTTAAAGCGACTAATAATCAGGCGCCGTGGATGACCTTTGCCAATGTCCCGAGCAAAATGGAATATGAACGTTTAGAAATGATGCGATTTATACGCCTGCACGCATTGACCAGGTTCAAGCTTAATCCGAATTTTCCCGTCAATACTTTGCTGATGATGCGCGGCGCGGTTGCAGCTGATCAAGCGGGTCAGCTTGAAACATATATTGATGTCGGCCTCACAGCTATGTGGGAAGATGGTTTAAAAATGGACGATCCTGATGTTTTTGTCCAGGCTATGACCCAATCAGGTCTTGACGGTGAAAATTTCTTGAGGCTCTCACAAGACCCCGAGATTAAAGCTAAACTTATTGAGAATACAGAAAATGCCATCGCAAGGGGGTGTTTTGGCGTTCCGACATTTTATGTCGGGGAGGAGATGTTCTTTGGCAAAGATAGATTAGCCCAGATAGAACGCAGCCTCGCGTCCTGATAATATAAACGCCATGGGACGAACTCCCCCCTGAAAAGGGCCATAGCAAGCCGCTTAAATTTTCAATAACTGGATGCTAGTTAGCAATAATATCGGGTTATGAGATTGCGTTTATAGCCCTGCGACCCTTATGAGGCGTTAGCTCTAAGTTTAACGCAAAACGCGGCGCTTATTAAGCCGCCGCGTTAGCATTTATATCAAATTCGCTTTTATATTTTGCGTGATTAAAATCCGCTAGAAATACCCACCCCGAACCATAAAAGACTATCTTCAGCAGTGAATCCATTGCCGTTTCCATCCACTTTAAAGCGCAATGTATCTTCTGAGGACACTGAGAAATTCGCACCTATTGAGGCTGATACATTATCCGAAAGCGCGTAACCAAAGCCTGCAGATGCACTGCCATATTCATAATCACCGCCGCCGTCAGCTGTGACGAACCCGGCTGTTATACCTAGATCAAGCGATGTTTTCTCAGCGAGAGGAAGACTATGGCTCACACCGCCTTCAACCGTAAAGGCTTCAAGATCAAAATCGTAATATCCGGTAATTGACGGCGCTAAGACTGTATTGAACGCCAATCCAGCACTGACTTCAAACGTACTCGCATCGCCAAAATCAAACAGGCTTCCCGGCGTATCTGGGAAATGGTAAATCGTAAATCCAACGCTGGCATCCGCAAGATCTGACAGCCCCCAAGAATATCCCCCATAAACATCAATTTCGTCAATCGACGCCGCACTCGTTTCACCAATGCCCAAAGACGACCAGGCGCCAAGCGTAAAGCCGTTTTTGTTTAATTCCACAGCCGGTTGCAAGGCTCCGCGTTGAAAGCTCACACCCCGGAAAACATATTCGCTAACCGCGTCAACGGATACCGTCACGCTGAGATCATCAGCGGATGCGATCATGGGGGCGCCCAAAACATAAAGAGGAAGCGCAACGGCGCCTGCGATTAACTTTTTCATTATAGTCTCCAATATTGTGCGCATAGCGCCATGAATGTCATGCGGGTTCTTAAATAGATCGATTGATGAAATCGAAAGAGAAGCTGTTCAAACGACGTAAAATAGAAAAAAGCTTAAAATTAAAGCGTAAAATTTTTCAGACGCACAATATAAATGCTTTGCAGATATATTCAGCGTCAGGAAATTCGAATTTTCAATACGGCCTCAATTTTCGCGACCGATCTCTCATCGCCGCGTAATGCATTGGGATAATGTGTTCATAGATATAGTGCCAGATAGATATACAATCCGTCATTGATCTTTAGGTCACATCA
>CAZSKN010000013.1:0-33014 GCA_964607445.1 uncultured Caulobacterales bacterium | reverse complement strand
ATAGATATAGTGCCAGATAGATATACAATCCGTCATTGATCTTTAGGTCACATCATATCCGTAAAGCCAATCCATACGTCCAGGTATAATAAATGGCGACATCTGACCTGCTAACCACATAGGCCCATAGGTTGATAACTGCCCAAGGGTCGTGCGGCGATGAAATGTCTTCATATTTGCACGCGATGCCATTTGAACTTTACGCGTGCGGGTCAGTCGCGCGGCTTGATAGCTGTTTAAACTTACAGTTGACGCACGACCCATAACAGATAATTCACGCGCCACCACCCATGCATCTTCAACCGCCATAGCGGCACCTTGTGCTAGAAAGGGTAACATTGGGTGCGCGGCATCTCCTAGTAAAGCCACACGACCATCGACCCAATTGGGCAAAGGCGGACGATCAAAGAGAGCCCAGCGATACAAAGTTTCAGCCGGAACAGCATTCAGCAAAGTCGTGATGACAGGATGCCAGGCCTGAAACTCTTTAAGGGCGTCCGGTTTATATCCCTTTTCACGCCAGCTTTCTTCTGTCCAATCCGTCCGCTCCACAATACCTACAAAATTGACGAGTGTGCCACCGCGCAAAAGATAGGTCACGGCATGGCGTCCACGCCCCATCCAGACACTGGCTGTAGGGTTGGGCACATGCTTTTCAAGCTCAGACATGGGGACGACCGCTCGCCAGGCAATATTTCCTGTGAAATTTGCCGTTTCAGTCCCAAACATGTGAGCGCGCACAGCTGATTTTATACCATCGGCCCCGATCACAACATCACCGGAAAATTCACGCCCGTCTATCAATGTCACGGTCGCCGCTAAATTATCCTGCCTGTATCGCGCAACATCTACACCTAATCTCACGGCTTGAGGAGCCCGCGCTATTAAGGCGTCATATAGAACCTTGATGTAATCCGAACGATGGATATGCAGATAAGGGCCGCCCCATTTTTTTAGTCTTTTAGGCGTCAAAGGGATTGAAAAAATATGGCGTCCACTCTCTCCCATACGGGCTTCTAAGGCTTGTGGCGCAAAAGCGTAATGCCTCAGGGTCTGGGCCAGGCCAAGCTTTTCAAAAATCTTCATAGCATTTGGGGGGAGTTGTATACCCGCGCCGACATCGCCCAAAATAGAAGCCTGCTCAAAAACAATCACCTCATGTCCTTGATGAACACAACAAAGCGCCGTCGTTAATCCACCAATGCCCCCGCCAACTATTAGTATTTTCATGAAAACCTCTGCCAATAAATCTAGGTCAACATAACTAAAGCGGCAACTTTAATCCTTGTTTCGAGCCACATATAAACCCGGAAACTATTTAAAGCTCAATCAACGCTAAATTAATTCTAAGCGTGTATTAAGCTCAGAACCAAAATTTTAAATCCCAGAGCATCAATAAGATGTAAAGGCTTTCATCATGCTTAAGAGAATAAAATTTATAACCAAAAGTTATACTCAATCCACGCAAGGCAATTTCGCTATTCTAGGCTCTATTGTCATCTTGGTCGTTATACTTGCCGTCGCCGTTGCGCTCGATAGTGCCAGCGCCATAAATTCGAAACAGAAAACGCAAGATAAATTAGATGCCGCCACCCTGAATATTGCAAGATATTTACAAGATGATGGCGTAAGTCTGGATGATGCTCAGACAATGTTTAATAATATTTTAAGTCAAGAAATCAGTACATTTAACCTTGATTGTACGCCTGTTAGAATATCAGACGGCATTCTAAAAACAAGTTGTAGCGGTACTGAAAAATCCTCATTTACCGGTGTCACCCGACGGGCAGAGTTACCCTTTAAAATCGCTTCTGCTGCGACATTGACCAGAACTTCGACAAATATGTTAGAAGTTACATTCGCCTACGACATTTCGGCCTCCATGGAAACACAAAGGCTAATCGGACCTTTAGAAAAAGCGCTTGAAGATTTTACGCAACATAAGACATTTGACGATAATGATAACGCCGTATTCTCATTAATACCTTTTGGCGGTGGCGTCGTATTTGGTCCGTCATTTGCTAATCTTCTATCCGCGGACGTTCGCGGTGATTTCCAAGGCTGCTTTGAACCCAAGCCCATCAGAACTCAATCCGACCTTTTAGATTTGGGCCCTTCAAATTTACAACCCATTGTCCGCAGAAGCAATATTGCAGGCTCAGGACGTCCCTTTTGTCCCGACCCTAAAATGAGTCCGCGGTTCTTTCTCGAAACGCCGGCAGATGCGCGCGGTCTGATTAAAAATATTATATCGTCCCAAGGTACCCACTCAAGTGAAGCCTTGGTCTGGGGATATCGGAGTTTACATCCCTCCATGCGCGGCGTTTTTAGTCGAAGCCACAGGAACTTACCTAGGAATTTCGATGAAGATAATAAAAAAGTCCTCATTCTAATGACCGATGGCAAACCGTTGACAACAGGTCAATTAGAAGGAGGTCGACGGTTGTCCGTCGAGGAACGCAGACAAATATCTGCTCGTAAGTTTGCTGATACCTGTAGAGCTATAAAGGCCGCATCAGATAATATTGATGTATACACAATCGGATTTGGACGCGCGGCCAGGTCTGGAGGCGAAGACCTTAGAGAGTTTTTAGAAAATTGTACCAAAGGAGACGGTGTATTTATCCCCGCAACCGAACGCAATCTAATTTCGGTTATCTCTGACATCTTGGAAACAGTTTCAACGAATGAAAACATAAGGCTTGTTCGATAGGGCACACAATATCTAGGGCTATTGCCCTGACTGTAAAACTACCATTCGCTCATTAAAGGAGAAAGCTTCGCAAAACTTTATCCTTTGAAAAGATCTATGTTATTAAGAGAAAAGCCTGTTCAAAAACTTGAATCCAAATCGATATTGGCCTGTGTTTTAGATTTTATCTCTTCAAGACTGACATCAGGTGCTAATTCCAATAATTGAAAAGCATGGGCCTTATCTGGGCGTTTAAAGACCCCCAAATCTGTAATAACCATATCAATACAGTTCTGCCCTGTCAGGGGTAAGGTACAGGCTTTAAGGAATTTGCTTTCACCGCGCTTATTCGTGTGATCAAAAACTGCAATACAGCGTTTGACACCCGCCACAAGATCCATAGCGCCCCCCATGCCTTTGACCATTTTACCCGGGATCATCCAATTGGCGATATCACCATCTTCTGAAACTTCCATAGCCCCCAAAATAGAGAGATCTATATGCCCTCCCCGGATCATAGCAAAGCTCGTTGCGCTATCAAAAAAACTTGATTTTGGTAGCGTTGTGATCGTCTGTTTTCCGGCATTAATCAGATCGGCATCGACATCCTGATCTAAAGGAAATGGCCCCATACCCAGCATACCGTTTTCACTTTGCAACGTCACATCTATACCCTCGGGGATATGGTTGGCAACCAGCGTCGGGATGCCAATACCCAAATTCACATAAAACCCGTCTTCAAGTTCTTTGGCGGCACGGGCTGCCATTTGATCGCGTGTCCAACTCATGATGACGCCTCCCGGACTGTGCGTTGTTCAATACGCTTCTCACACTCGGCCTGAATAATCCTTTGAACAAAAATGCCCGGCGTATGTATGAAATTCGGGTCCAGTGTCCCGACGGGTACGATTTCATCGACCTCGGCAAGCGTTATTTTTCCTGCCATAGCCATCATAGGTGAAAAATTACGTGCTGTGGCTTTAAATATAAGATTACCCTCAGCATCGCCCTTCCAGGCTTTGATTATAGAGATATCAGCTTTCAAACCTGTCTCCAAAATAAAGGTTTCGCCTTCAAATTCTTTGTGTTCTTTACCCTCGGCTATCAGTGTGCCAACACCTGTTTTAGTATAAAAGCCGGGAATACCAGCCCCACCTGCGCGAATGCGTTCGGCCAATGTACCTTGCGGGTTAAATTCCAGCTCTAATTCTCCACTTAAATATTGTCGCTCAAATTCTTTATTCTCGCCGACATAAGATGATATCATTTTTTTAATCTGCCGGGTTTCAAGCAATTGCCCTAACCCGAATCCATCCACGCCGGCGTTATTTGAAATCACCGTTAAGTCTTTCGCCGAACTTTCGCGCAAGGCGGCTATCAAATTTTCGGGAATGCCGCACAGTCCAAACCCCCCGGACATGACACTCATACCGTCAAAGGCAAGTCCGTCCAGCGCCGCACCGCATGTTTTATAAACTTTATTCATATTACCCATCTTAAGTTAAATCATGCCGTAGGCGTATTTTGAAAGCCTAGCAAATGATCTTTATTTAGCACAAACTCAAAATGTGAAAAAATTTAAATATATAGGCCTATACACACGGTTTAATCCTGTCTTAGCCCCTTAATCCTGGACCCTTTTGATTGTATAGTTTTGATGCAAACCATTGGGACTATAACCAGGAAGAGATTTTCAGATCAGGACCTTATAGAGCCGTATTCTCGTATTACCGCTGCCCAATTGACGGGCCCGTCCGGTGAACCGCGCATTACTTCATATTTTAGTAGAAACATTGGACGGCCGCGTCGATATGACCTGTCGTCTATTTTACAATTTTTCTAAGGGCACATATTTAACATCAAATCCAAAACACTGTGGAGCCACGACTTTCAATGCCGCCTCGGACCGATAAAATTCGGGACATGCTGTTGCAAATATGGAGATGCGTTGCCCATAGCGCAAACGTTCCGCATTAATCGGCTTTCCAGTCTCATAATCTACAATCGTGATAAGGTCTGGCACGCTTGCCACCACTTTATCGCCTATTTTTGCGAGCAAGTATTCGTTTTTAATATTGACTTTCAAAACTTGCTTTGCGCCGTCGAAAGCTTCAACAGTCGCTTCCCCGACATCGTACCCGCCAATTATCCGCGTCACTTTATCCACAATTTTACCTGAAAATATCAAGCGGCATTCACCATAAATAGAATTAGTAAACACATCTTGAAGCGGCTTTAATAGTCTATCTGCCTGTCCACGGTTTTCACGTAATGTCCGACCCAGTTCAATTGAAAAACTCAACGTTCCCGCAATCACAGAGCGTTTGAGCTCTCGCCCCGTCATGGGGTGTTCCGCCGCTGTTATCATGCCGCCAGCCGCCATAGAATAAGCGCGGATATGACGCTCATAAACATCCGTCGTGGATACATTGAACGTGGCAATATTGCCGGCATAATCATAGGCTACAGCAGGTGTTGGTTTGACCCCTGCAATAGCATAAGACATCATTTGCGCCTCAGGCAACGCGCGCCCCATCCCGTCCCCATCAATTACGGGTATGCCTTTTCCAGCCGCAGCGACCAGAGGGATAAGCGAATTTCCACCGCCGATTTCAAAGGATGCCACCGCATCAATCTTTCGACCTGCGAATTTCTCAAAAGCCTCCAATGTGTGGGCCGCGTCATCAATAGACGGCAAAAGCTCCAAACTCACGGTCGGCGCGCCAACACTCCCAATAGGCACAACATAACTATCATCTGCAAGAGCTTCCGGGGCGATTAAGGCGACAGGTCCATATTTTTTTATCGCTTCACGCGCGATAAGTTTAGGAACATGTGGATCTCCACCACCGCCAGTCGCGAGAAAAACAGACCCAAGTGCAAGATCATCAAGATGTTCAAGGCCAATGGTTTTCATGCCCTTTCCCCGCGTACCAAATCCCCTATGACTTTGACCCGTATTCGGGTTGCCCCTTCATCCATATAAGGAATAGCTGTTTCTTCAATATCCACGGCTTTAATCGTCGCCACATTGGCTCCGGCCTTTACCGCGCGCTCCGTTGCGGCATGTGTCACAAGCCTTAATGCCTCATCCCTAGACATTTCGCGATAAGAGAGCATACGTTCGGCTTCCGCCCCGATTTGGGCAATGGCAGCGCCTATGGCATTCGCAACGCCTGCATTTTCAGGACGATAAACTCTGGAGGCCGCTTTCAACCCCTCTGTCACTAATACGGCACCTCCACCTACAAGAATGACGGGTATATCTTTTCCACCCGGCTTCATCATTTCAATGGCCTGATCAAGCACGGCATGTATCGTTTTCGTGGACGTTTTAACCGTCTCATCCGGCACATGTGATATTTTTGATTTATCCCCTATATCCGCATGACCGCTGGCAACTATAATATCTGTCGTTGTAAGCTTACGCCCGCCAAAGACCAAAGCTTCGGTGACAAGCTTGTGGCCAACAGACAGCGGGCCTATCTCTTTACCATCATCTGATACAAGACTGCCGCCTCCCAAACCCAGAGCCATTATGTCAGGCATACGGAAATTCGTTCTCACCCCACCAATTTCAATCACGACATTGGACTCTCTGGGAAACCCGCCTTGCAGCACTCCGATATCCGAGGTGGTGCCACCAATATCGACAACAATAGCGTCTTGTAACCCTGTAAGTTTATAGGCACCGCGCAATGAATTTGTTGGCCCCGAAGCAAATGTCAAGGCTGGATAAGCCCGCACGAAATCAGCACTCATTAACGTTCCATCGTTTTGACTAATATAGGCCGGACACTTTAAGCCACGATTTTCAAGCGCATTTAAAAACGAGTTCACAACCTTATCCGCGAAGGGCAAAAGCGTTGTATTCAGAATAGCCGCATTTTCGCGTTCCATCAGACCCAATCGTCCGAAATTATAAGACAAGGTCATACGCGCGTCAGGAATCGCGGCTTTAATTTTCTGCCCAACAGTTTTTTCAGGCGATGGATTCATGGGCGAAAAAACTGAGGCTATAGCTACGGTCTTAATTCTCTTTTTAATCAAATCCTGAATAATGGCGTCAACCTCTCCATCCCGAATATCAGCCACAGGAAAGCCATCGTATAAATACCCCCCATGGAGCATATAAGCATGCCCCCCGGTAGCGTGTTTAATATCCTCGGGCCAATCCACCATAGGTGGCATACCCCGCCCGGACGGCAAGCCAATGCGGATGGTAGCTACAGGTGAAAGCTCTCTACGCTGCACAATTGCATTGGTAAATTGTGTTGTGCCAATCATCACCGTTTCAATTTTGTCTTGTCTAATGCCACCGTCTTTCAATAGTGTATCTAGTGCTTGGGTTATACCGCTAACAACATCGGCTGACGTTAACGTTTTTGTTGCGGCGATAACCCTATCGCCATCTAAAATTACAGCGTCGGTATGGGTACCGCCCACATCAATACCTATTCTCATCTTGGCCGCCTTTTACGGTCAATCCATGAAAAACCAATATAGGCTAATCCCGCTAATACAATCGCATCTATTGACGCAATAGCCGTAGGGCTGGAAATCACACCATTTGAAATCATCAAGGCAAATCCGGCGCCAACAGACCACGCAAATAGGCCGGGCCAGTTAAACTCACGGTTAATCGCCAGCGTCTCAATATGATAATCTGACCGACGTATAAGAAGCGCATCGATCATTATAACCCCGGCCACAGGAATGAAAATATCCGATAAGAATATCAGAAACGGTATGAAATTATCCAACAGGTTCATAAGCGCAGCCAATACACCTACCGCACCTAGACCTATGGCTAACCCCGTACTGTTTAACATTGGAAACGTCGCTTTTGTTCCAAGAATAGCGCTATAGAGATTGAGAGAATTAAGAACCCAACTACTGCCAATCACAATTAAAAACGCACCTATTCCAAGATTGAGGTCAAGCATAATGTCCAAAATATCGATCTGACCTGACACAGAGCCTGCCAGAGCGGCCGCTCCCATAACTCCAATCTGGACGATAAAATAAGCAATTATAGATGTGTAAATCGCCCCGCTCCAATGCCTTAAAAAACGCGTAATGTCCGGTAGAATTATAGCCCCGATTATGATGGCCCCGACTATGGCGGATATCCCTTCCCCTGTCGTTATTGAGGCTGTGCGCTCTATCGCCAGTATTTCAGTGAAACTTTGTGCTGCAAGCGCGGATTGCGCAAAAAGAAACGTTACTACGGCTAAAATCGGTACCATAAGCGTCGCGAGAATATTGATAGCTTTAAAACCGATGATTGTTGTCAATGTCATACACACACTGGCAAATATCGCGAGCGCCAAATTTGGTATGCTAACTCCCCACACATCTAGGGCAAGCCGAGAAACAGCATCGGCAAACAGGTTAATGTTCACACCAAACCACCCCAGCAATGAAATTGCAAAGGCGATATTAACTAAGCTGGCCCCCTTGTCACCAAAGGCAATCCGCACCAATAAATATGAACTCATCCGGCTCTTTGCACCTATGGATCCCATAACAGCGCCAATCATCAGGATAATAACCGACCCCCAGATCAAAGCCCATACAGCCTGCACAGGAGATAAGCCCTGTGAGATTTCTAATCCGGTAATAAAGGTAGGTAAGGAAAATGCGACCATCGCCGCGACGGCCGCGACACGCGGCCATGCCACCAATTTATCATCCGTTATCGCGACGACGGCAAATTCATTCATCCCGTCAGACATATGCTTCCCTCGCTTTGCCAATCTATAGCCCTATTACACCTAATAAGGATTTTAAGTCATATATAATTAATCACTGGCATTTGTGTGATAAACTCAAAAGTCAATATCAAGATTGAGAAGCATATCAACCGTTTATTGAATAGGAAAACGTCCGGCGAGGCGTAAAATTTCTCGATTTTTCGGACACGGCATATATCCAATGCAATAAAATGGATTATGCGGCCAATTCATCTCTTGGCAGATGCGGTATCAGCAGGATTTGACCCTCGTAAATCCGGTTAGGGTTTGTAATCATTGTCGCATTCGCTTGAAATATCACAGGGTATTTTCTGGCATTCCTGTAATAATGCTTTGCTATACTCCCGAGTGTTTCAGCGCCTCTAACTCGATGTAGACTGTAAATTATGCCATCGACTTGAATGGTTTCCGGTAATGTTTCAGATGGATTTTGATAGGTTTGCCGACGCCTGTAAAGGGCTTCATCATAGGCCTTCGACGCCGCATCTATGTGATCACGCAAGGGCATCAGTGGCTTGGGACGATATAATACGCTCTCGGGTAACATATCCGCAGGCGCCCCCCATCGTATAAGAGCCGATGGGCTGACTTCATATAAAGCCTTGGGCCCTTCGCGTGTAATACGGCGCATAAACCGCATGAGATAATAGTTAAAATCTTTGCGCGGATTGGAAACATTTTTAATCGCCGCGAGTGCATCAGGACGAAATTTAAAAACTTTGGACATTTCAGATGTTTCTAAAGCCAGCCCGGCTTTTATCGCACCTTCCAAGACCCAAGCTAAGGCTTCATCAGACAAACCGCGAACGTCGCCTCCCCCGCCCGTACCCCCATGCACGCCGGGAAACCAGATTTGTTGGAACGGGCGCTTCGGATCATTGGACCTAAATCCCGCGGATTGATTGCGCATATCAACATCACGCCAAAGCGTAACATTAAATTTCTCGCGGCGTTCATCCAATGATACGGCATGACGACCTGACTCAATAGACCTATTTAATTCATGCGAGTGATACGCATGTTCTTTAGCCATTTTTCGCCACCCTAATGTTTTGACCGTATCCCAGACACCTATGTATTTTATTTTTAACATCGGGTCTTGTCCGGATATATAGCCCTCAATATTATTACACCGCCAGTCATCATCTTCTTGCGTTGTACAAATAGGGACACCGTAATATTGCTTAAACCGCAATAGCTCTTCTGGCTTTACAAGCGTGGCGTTGTTTCTGTTTTTATAAAACCAATTGGCTTGAAAAACTTTTTCGGCATGAAATCGTTGCATAATCCCGGCAAAATGCATCAACCCTGCAAATGAGCGCGCCGTAAAAGCCCCCCGAGAGAATCCGAAAATGAATATTTCGTCGTCAGGCTGGTAATTCAAAATAAGGAATTTATAGGCTTCGAGGATGTTACGATGCAAACCCGCGCCAAAGGCTCCACCCGAAATTTTATCTTCCTGCGTTGATCCAACGCCTTCATCATAATAGACGATTTGCTGGCGACCCTTTCGATCTTTATCAGCAATACTGGATGCAATATTCACGACATTTGTCGGATGGACGGCCTCAATAACATTACTGGTTCCATCAAAACAAAAAACAAGACGTTTCACGCAACCCCCAAATTCCGTCCATATACGGGCAAACCCGCGCCCTCACATACAAAGCGGGGCTTTAATGCAAACAGGCCACATCGGCTCTGTGCCAATTATCCGTTTCAAAACATTTAATTACTTCGGCCGTTTCATGGGCCGTGCGCCGGGTAACAGTTTCATGGGCTCCGGATTCTAACTGATTGAAGAAACCGGGAAACCAGCCAAAAGCCCGTACATTCCATTGTTCTCCAGGAATGACCGCAGGGTCAATATTAGCCTGCACTCCGATAATTGCCGCCGTAGTTTGCCCCATATCAATTTCTTTCCGGGTCTCGGTATGGCAACTTATACAGTCGGTATTAAAGAAATGACTCTGGGTGACATCCGCAATAACAGACGCAATTTGCGTAATATTCCTATCCCCCTGATCAAAGGCAGTTGCTGTTGAAAGACCGGCCCCTGCAACGGGTTGTGGCACGCGACCCGTCCGGTTTATGTTGCAATTTACAGCTTGCAAATTATCCGTGGCGGGCGCGGGTACGATCTGTGGACGATCAATAAAGCTAATCATCTGACCAAAATTAGGCAGGGGCCCAGCTTGCACAATAGCGGGCCCTGGCACCGCTTCTATATTGCCCGAAAGCGGGCTTTTTTGCATTGCCAAAAACACCCAAGGCTCGGGATTAGGAAGCGGTATTCCCGCCACCGAAACAGCGAATAGCCGCTCAGGCGTCAAATAGGTATTCAAATAAGATTGGATAGCCCCTCTAAACTCGGCTCCTGCGACAGACACGGCCGGATGCACGCCCAATGGAAGTTCATCTGTCACCACACCATGTTCCGTTTCAAATCGGTCTTTAATGGCCTTTAGGTCGGTAACGGCGGTCTGAAAACTTTCCATATCCGCGACATTATGCAAAAAACATTGAGACTTCGCCACAGGGTCATCCGGACCGTGAAAAGCATAGACCAAATGCAAACTACCGTCCGTCACATCGATAAGATCACGTAGTCCATTATTGGACTGGCTTACAGGTTGAAGAATTAATCTAATCTGCGGCGACTTGCCAAATACATTAAAAATGTTTTCTCCCATTCCCGGTGCGCCCGGGTCAATGCGAATCCCGGCAACGACCCAATCTGAGCGCAAGTTTTGCCCAGGAAAATTAATCCGTCGGCCAGTTCCAGGTATTGCGCCTGCGTCCACAGTCAACGCGCCATTAGGTGCGGTCAATGTAGACGGCCCCGTAATTAAAGCCATCACTTGCCGGAACACATTTTCTGGAAGTACACGATCAGGCTGAAAGTCAGTGAGCCGTAAAATATTGGCGTTTAACTCTGTAGGCGTTTTAGGGGCCGGAAATAAGATTGAGACATCATTCGGCGAAAATGATATGGCTTTGCTTTCAAATTCTTCCAATTCGGGACCATCAGGCGATGTGTCCGGTGGCACTTCGACAGTGGAAGAACCCTGACCGGAGGTGTCCTTGGGTTGAGAGGAATTCGGAGTTGAATTGCATGTCGACATCATCAACATGACCAATCCGGATAAAAGAATCGTTTTTAACATAAATAGCGCCCTATCTTAAATGGAATAGAGCAACTTTCTGCAGGTTGACAGCGTTGCCCCGTTCGCATGTCTATCTCGTACTTACAGGTTTTGGTTATTATTTTCAAGATGACATCTTGAAAATAATTTGTTATAAGCCATCATCAACGAGTGGGGCGCTCATGAAAATTATAAAAAATATTTCAAATTTCCTTCAAATAGCACTGTCGAAAATATGGGCTGTGCTGCCAGTTCCCTTGAAAAGTTTTATTTTATTTCTAGACAAAATCAAAATTTTCATTTGGGGGTTGATACCCCGCCCTCTTAAAATATTTATGTCCAGCCTTGGACTTGTTATCACTACAATTGTTGCATTTTTTGGCCTGTTTTTTCTATTCCCAGATTTGGCGAAACCCCTCACCGACCGCAAAGGTCAGGATTATAATTATGCCTCGCACCAAGACGATATTATTCATCTGGATCAAGGGTGGAATGAAGCGTTTCGGCATAAATATTATTTCACCCCCCAAGGATCGGAAATCATCCCTTTGAAAATGGCTTTAGCGCTGGAAGGCCCAAACTCCACACAAAAATTCTTCGGCTCCGATGGATTAGCTGTCAAAAAATATGGCTATATACCCTACCCAAAGAGCCAAGTAACAGATCTCAAGACAGATAAACCCAGCCATAATTTAAACATTAAAGGATTGCCACTGGGGTTTACAATTGACGGCTTTGTTGAGCCCAAGTTTAAAAATACACATAAAGTTACGACACCCATGCTGGGTATAAATTGTGCCGCGTGTCATACCTCCAATATGAAAATCAGTGGGAAAACGGTTCGTATTGATGGCAATCAAGGCATGGGTGACTTTATGGGACTTTTGACGGCCATAGATACGGCTTTAGCCGAGACCTATTCAAGCAATATAAAATTTGATCGGTTTGCCGAACGCATGGGCGCTAAAACGCAAGACGATAAAGAAAACTTACGACAGACTCTAAAAAGCGTTTTGCGAAAACGTGACATGTGGCAGAGGCGAAACACGCCGGATATCAATCCGGGACATGGCCGGGTGGACGCTTTTGGGGTCATTTTCAATCAAGTGACAGCACGGGACTTACATCTTGACAGTCGTGACCTTGGCGGGAATGGGCGTGCGCCCAATGCCCCTGTCAGCTATCCTGTTTTATGGGACACGCCGCATATGGCACGGGTACAATGGAACGGAAGCGCGAATAATAAAAAGGCTGGCGGGGTTCTGGGTCGTAATTTTGGACAAGTTCTCGGCGTGTTTGGCCGTACGGAAGTCACTAAACAAAACGCGAATTTTGGACATTGCTCTACAGTCAAGCGACGTAATCTTAACAAGATGGATTATTGGATTAGGTCGCTTAACTCGCCTAAATGGACAGACCCGGCTCTGAAAGGTATTTTACCTGAAATCAAAGATAAACTCGTCTCGGCGGGGGCCTCGATCTATAACAGCAAATGTGCATCTTGCCACGCCGTCATTGCCGACGAATTTAGAGATATTGACCCGGATAAGAAAGATACATGCGATTTGCCGATCACCATGGTCGATGCCAATATCGTAGGTACAGACCCATTTACAGCTCTTACCGGCATACGAACCGGAGCCAAGACCGGACTGTTGGAAGGTCTGGATTCCTTGTCGAGACGCGGAGAAAAAATGACACCGGAGGAACCCTTCGCCAATGTTCTGCGCGAAGTAGTCACACGGTCTATTGTCGGGTCTTTCCGGCCTTTGACCTGTGATAATTCCATACATATACGACGCCCTGTCAGTTCTACCCTCAATCTGATTGACGCTGCGGCAGGCTTGGGAAAAATCGCAAAATCACGAAAAGGAAAATCAGCCGAGATTGGCGGAGGGTTTGACTTTAACCCGTCATTAGAAGTCCATTATCAGACCACCAAAACTGAAAGCCATAATGGTCGAGATCCGAAACACGAATGCGGACCGCAGGCCACTCAATATATCTATAAAGATGATAAAAAACGCAAAGGCGATAATTATCATCCTTTCGGCTATAAAGCCCGTCCTTTAAATGGCATTTGGGCCTCTGCCCCCTATCTTCACAACGGCTCCGTTCCGACGCTGTCCGATATGTTATCTCCCGTGGCGGACCCCGTAGAGGGCTGTCCGGAGGGTAAGACATGTCGGCCCGAAATTTTTTACGTGGGGAATATAAATTACGATCCTAAAAATGTGGGATATATCTATGATCAGGCTGAAGGCTACTCGAAATTTGATACAACATTGCCAGGAAATTCGAATGCAGGACATCTATGGGGTACCGCGCTGACTGACCCCGATAAAGCCGCATTACTGGAATATTTAAAAACATTATAGGACAGGTTAAGCATAACTAAATGGAGGGCGCGCCATGGCAAAAGTTTACGACATTCAACCCATCAGCTATCGACGTTACCGACAGCTTTTAGAAAACCCGGATACAGACGATAGTCTGATCGAAAAATACTCGATCGTTACAAAAGGCGAAGGCGCTTTCGAGTTCCGTCTCCACCCCAATCCTGATCTTGTCGAAATGCAAGAGCATGAAATGGAGCTTGAAAATGCTCTAGGTACTGCGAATGATATCGCCCGGTGGCGGCGGAAACAAAAATTTAAAAAACGTCTTAAAAAAGGGACCGATCTACCCATTATTGTCTCGGAGGGTGATAGCTGGTTTCAATTCCCTTTAATCATCAAAGACGTTGTCGATCATCTTAAAAAAGATTACCTTATTTATTCCGTCGGCGCGGCCGGGGACACAGCCGATAATATGGTTTTTGGCGAGGAATCCAGCCGACATACAGAATATCTCCTAGCGCTCAGAAAATTGCGTGACAAAGGCCACACGGTGAGCGGGTTTATGTTTTCCGGCGCAGGCAATGACATTATCGGGGAAGATCCGAAGACCGGCATCTCGGCCCTTCAAGATATTATAAGAGATTTTAATGGCGATCCTACCGATATTACCGGCCATATAAATTTCAGCGTATTTGTGCAAAGGTTAAACCGTTTGCAACTTGCCTATCTGAAAGTCATTTCATCAATCAGGTCAGAGCCAGGGTTCCATGATTTACCGATTTTTATTCATGGCTATGACTATGTGTTTCCTTATGAATGGGAGAATGACGAACGTGACCCCTTCCATGCCAAGAAAAAACAATGGCTCGGCGACCCTTTAGATGCGCGCAAGATTTTTGATCGAACACTAAGACGCGGGGTGATCAAGCTAATGCTCGATATGCTCTATGACATGTTAAATGATATTGCGAAAAACTCCGTCCAGACCCATGTCTGGGTTGTCGATTGCCGTGGGGCCATGCCAAGCGTATCCGATTGGGTGGACGAAATTCACGGTACAGATGATGGGTTTGCCAAAGTCGCCAAGCGGTTTAGGGCGACCCTTAAAACAGCCCTCGCCCCCAGTCTTTTAAGTTAAGGGGGCCGAAGTGACTAAAAAATATTCAAGAGATGAATTCGATATTTTATTAGACGTTGGAAAGAATTTTAAAAAACGCCAACGCAGTATCAAAAAAGTCCAGCGCGCCATTTTGAATCGTCGCCCCACCTTACTCGATTCACCCGAACGTATAAAAGCCTATTTGAAACGGGAAACGCTTCGGGAGTTTCAAAAACAGATTATCGATAAAAATTTTGCACCCACCTCTCCCGAAGCTTTAGAGAGTTTTGACGAAACCGAAAGTGCTATTATCGAAAAAATTGAGGCCCTAGACGTCTCTGATGACATTACGTTCGAGCGCCTTATCGGGGGTACAAATGATCTGCTGTCGATTGAAACGTTTGAAAAGGGACTAGACATATCCCGCTCCGTTGGCCTTGTTCGCATGGAGCCTTTTGGTCGTGGCACAGGATTTCTAGTGGGCATGAATATAATGATGACCAATTGGCATAACCTGCCGGATATAGCGACCGCGAAGACGTCTAAATTTGTGCTCGATTTTGAAGAAAATGATTTCGGAGCCCGCAAACAAGCCCAAGAGTTTAAACTTGATCCCGATAGGTTTTATGTTTCTGATCCAGAACATGACTTTGCGCTTGTAGCTGTTAAACCTAAAAGTCGATTGCAAAAATCCCTCGCGGAATATGGCGAACATCAATTATTCCAAGAAGAAGGTAAAATCATCGTTGGACAACCTGTCAATATTATTCAACATCCCAAAGGGGAGCGCAAAAAAGTCACCGTGCACAATTCTCTTTTGGTCGAACTCAGCAATGACGATATTGAGGATCAATTTTGTTACTATAGCGCCGACACTTTAAAGGGCAGTTCTGGCGCACCTGTTTATAATAGTCGGTGGGAAGTTATTGCCCTGCACAGAAAAGGTGTCCCGAAAACCGATAGTCAGGGTAAAATATTTCTCAAAGACGGGCGAAAAATAAACCGGACACAAATGGCGGCTAACGAGATCGATATCGAATGGGTTTGCAACCAAGGCGTCCGTACCTCCCGAATAATCCAGCGCCTAAAGGCCGTCGAAATGACCGATATTAATCAGATTAAAATACGAGATGAACTCTTGGAATTTTGGGGTGCGGAAGATTTGAGCGTTTAAGCCCTCTTTTTTTACAGATAAGCATAGCTTTACAGGTGATTGCCGGTAGAATTAATCTTGTAAAGCGTCTTCGTCACCGCCCCCAAAGAGAGATTTCAAATTATCCCCATAGAATAAAAGGCTTAACGTAATCGCCATTAACGGTTCTGTCGCCATCGCGACGACACCGATTTGTTCAAAGGTGACGATAGGGTTTGCAATATTCGTCAGGGGCCAAGTAAATACAGCCGAGAGTGGGAGTAATAAAAACAGAAAACTAAAGCCCCACGCGATCCTGAATAGAAAGCTACTAATCGGCGGTTTATCGCGCATTCCCGCCTTTTCTTCAAACACAAATGTTGACAGAATAATCAAAATATTACTCACGATAATCGTGCCAAACCAAACACCCCAAATATACAGGCGGTAACCTTCAAACCGATTGGTCAAGGTTAACAGCAGTAAAACCAGAAAGACGATTAATGAACATATGGCCCAAAGATACCAAATTTTCTTACGTTGCTTTAACACTTTTAATTGCCCCTCCTAAATTCTATTATTGATTTCCACTACTGACTTTCATTACTGATTTTCATTGAAAAATTCAGCGAGTATAAAACTACCTCTTTTATGTGCTCTGAATTTAAGCGGCGCGAACGTCGTCGGGTCATATGCCTTTATTTCTGCCAAGCGCGTTTCCGGTCCCAGTGTCGACCCTATGCCGTCTAGCGTATGCGGCAGCTGTTCAATTTTGGGAACTGACGGAAATTCGTAAACCCGCACCTGTACGCGGTAAGTGTCATCAAACTCGTATTTTTCTAATAACTCCAGAGGTAAAGACCGGTGCGTTCCACCCGTATTTAATGTTACTCTGAGTGTTTGCGGGGTCGCCACGTCTGGGCTCGTCTCTATATGACGTTTCGACGTTACGATAAACGCGATATACCGCATTCTGTTTTCTGGCGCGCGCAAAAATGCACTTATATATTCATTAAAGCTACGGGCGTTTTTTTGCTCCAAATCACGCCGCACCCCTTCGGTATCGATATCAATATTTCCATCCCGTTTTATACGCTCAGGGTCCGTTAATATTGCATATCCTTTTTCATATTTAAAAACCCGATAAGGATAAGAGAGCGTATCATGACGCGATAACACTCCGGTAATATGTTCGAAAACGTCACGCAAATTTGGGTTTACATATTGCCCGTCAACTTCTTTTTTAAAAAAATCATTATTTATATCTTCTTGCACCGTCGTCGCCGGGGGAGAGAAATAAGGCAATGTGTTTTCCGGATCCAAGGCCCAAGAAAAGGGATGTCTAGGCTTAAGCACCTCCCGGCGTTCAGTTCTGTAAACAGGGGGAATTTCAATAATTTCGGATGCAGCAGGCTGTACAAGAACCCTTTCTGTGATCGTCTTATAACTTGGCGGGATATGAACCCGTTCAACAATAGGTGCTGGACCGCTGATTCTAGGCAAAGGCACAGGCACACCCGCAACAGGATCAGAGTTTGGCGGTGGGGGCGGTGGAGGCGGTGGGGATGGGAATGGAATCACGCGTTCAACAGTCCGCGCAGGTTGATCGATAACGCGTTTCGTCACCGTTTCATATCTTGGCGGAATACTCACTTCTCGTGTAATCGCAGGCTCGACTAACACTTGAACTTCTTCATATATGACATCTGCCGGAATATTCGCCATGACAGCTTGCGGGAATTCTCCAGCGGCCTCAACACTCGCCGGCCCTCTATAGCCGACAGACTCTGATGAATTCGGCGCAGAACATGCAACTAAACCTAAAAAAACTACACTATAAAAATATTTAAAAGTCATGGAACGCCCCCCATCACAACATAATTTAAACTAGATAACCTTAACCTGTCAATCCCTCGTCGGGTCCTGATATGGGATGCGTTCACAGGACGTCTTTTACGACTGACATTACATAAGACTGAAGCCTGAAAGATCATCCCGCTTTGGTGCGGGCGTAACAACGTGAGCCGCGGCCATGACTATTTTACTTGAAATGCGCTGAGGGACAGGTGTGCCCTCAGACATAGTAAAAATATACACCAAGAAACCAGTGCCTTGATAAGATTAACGGACTTATGAATTTTTTGGTTATCAGTTAATATCAAGAAACTATGTCGTATATTCGGGGAAACCGAATGCTGGAAAATATGCCCAAAATCAACACTTGCAACAGAGGGCCGCATGAGGCCAAAGTTGTCAAATGACTCTACCAGAAAATAGTTGAAAGTTGGCGCACAGGTCGCGGTGAATGGGTCAGTGCTCTAAAGTCTTCCAGTCAACCTCTTTGCTATCAATTTCATATAAAAACCCATCAACGCCAAATATAAGCCTATCTTGACCTAGTACTGTAAAAGCACGGCGTGAATGGTAAGGCAGGTCTTTGACGTCGAAATATTCCGTCACCGTAAACATCTCAACCTTCTTATTCTGATCAATACGGTAGATAGTTAACCCATCGCCTGACGAAACATAAAGATACCGGTTTGTATGAAAAATAAGGGCGGGATCCGTCAGTCCTGTCACATAAACAGTTCTCGACTGCGCGTCGACCCGAGAGATTACACCCAATTCAGGCATAGATAGATACACAGCCCCGTTGTCGGCATCCACTGCGTCAAATACATCGCTAGCCTCGACATCAAACAGTCGCTGCAACTGATCACCTTCTAATCTGAATACGCCGTCAAGAATTGATATGTCGCCATTATTTTCAATAACCAGTACTGTAGGGTTGGGATATCCTTTTAGAACGTCGATACCTATATTTTCCGCGACTGTTATAGCATCAGCGTCAGCTTTTCTCTGAATAACAATACTGTGGTCCCATCCATCATAAATCACAGTATGATTGGTACCGGCTATTCCAGCCATAACTTTGAAGGGTTCCTTACTGATTATCTTTTCGCGGCGGACATCAGAAAAATGATATTCCCATATGTCTCCGTTAAAGTCACTTATCCATAGTCCACTTTCATCCGCAAAGGGTGTCAAATGGGTAATGCCATCAAAGGGTTTCTTCGTTAGCATTTTGGGCTGCTTCGTTACTGTTCCACTCAATCCGATTGTGCGAAAAGCCTCAAAGTCACTCCAACTGATCGTGCCTTCAGAGGTCAATTGGCCAACGCCGTTAAAATCAACAGTACTCCGGACAAGGTCTTGTAATTGTCGGTTTGATTCTCCGTAGTTTACATAGTATGAATTTCTTACAATGCGCCCTGATAAAGGGCCATGCACCGAGCCCCACTCATTGAGCGGGTCAGCAACGCCCGGCGCAACTGTCCCCGGCTTCGCCGCCAGTATAACAGGGTTGTTAGTATGTAGATAATCATGCTCGTCCGCAAAGGCATCCACAGCATCAGAATAAAGCCTGAGCTCATTTGTGATCAAATCCTCTGGGCCTATATAATGCATTTGACCATGCCCGCCCGGTAAAACTAGCCCCAAACTGTCTCTAAACTCATCAATACGCTCGCTTTGTAGGCAGCCATCGACAAACAGGACAAATCTCTTCCCCGAACTTTCTAGCTTTTCATAAACCTCGCGAAGAGAAAGAGAGGCTGAAACGTCAGTTTGGTAATTATTGCTTTGACTGTCTGCGGTTAGCAAGACGAGTTCACCATCATCACGTAGCAGCATATGACCAACGTAATACACCACCAATAATTCAACGTTATCTTGGGATGCCTTTTTGAGGCTTTTATCTAATATAGCTGTCGCGAGATCACGTGTCAGCGGCGCATCGTCACTTGCATGATGCCGGTGATTAAAGTCTGGTCCGAATTGTCGGAGGGCTTCGTTGACGGAGTTTGCACTGGCATGGTTCCAGCTTTGGTTCCAGATTTTTTGCTCAGGATAGACACCTGAGGCTAGTGTGATTAGTCCCCATTTATTTGCTGTTTTTTTTTAGCGCTTGGAGCTGAAACTAGTTCCGCTTCAGGAATAAGGGATAGGGTCACATCATCTGGCTCAATGCTTAGACTTGTAGAGAAGAAAGAGGCCTCCATCATCTCATAAGCAAAAACGGTAGGTTCGGAAAATGAAACGCGAATCTCATCTTCTTTGTTTTTATCAGCGCTAAGTTTAGCTTCTGCTGAGGGCATAGATTTTGAGATATCTTCAATGACGGCACTCGTTTTTGTATTCTCGGATGTTTTGAGCGTAACGACCATTTGGCCTTCATAAGCCTTGGAAATAATATACACATTCTCTTCGTTCAAAGCCGCTTTTTTAGAGTCTTGAGAGGACAGTAGAATTGATTTTAAATCCCCAGCTCGTATTTCAACGGGAACAACATCAGAAATCTCTAACGATACGGTTTTGGTTTTCCCACTGTCGCTAAGTTGTTTGAAAAATCCAAGGTCAAGTGAACCGGTTGAAATGGCCTTTGCATTAAGAGTCACATTCAAGCTTACCTTTTGCCCACGCTTAAACCTATCATCATCAGAGCTCGCAAATTCAATAGGTAACAGTCGATCAGTTTTCAGAAACACGGCCCCGGGATAGCGCCCATTTGCCGGGGGCAAGTTTATATGAAGGACATCCACAGGTACTCTGAAGCTGTCTGCTAGCGCGGACTTTAAAGGGTCTTTGGGAACTAGGAAACGTGAGGCAAATATAGCAAATAATAGAACCCCAATTCCCAAAACTATCAGGATAAATTTTAGTTTATTTGACATATTCTCGCCCCATATCTTTTGATAATTTAGTTAGGTGATAATACAAAACAAGATGGCATGCTACCTAATACCTATTTGTACCATCTAGATCGGTAGCTAGGAGTGCCAAGTGTTCCATATCTTCAGGATGAAACATCTAGACCTTGAGTTCTCAAACCTTTACCGATGATTGGCGCTTTGCTTGGACACACACAAGCGTAGACGACGGCGCAATATACTCATCTAACAAATCACTCCTTTAAGAAACTTGCAGAGTAAGTCTCTGTAACTATTTACGAGCGAAGTAGAACTGAAAAGTTATAATAGCTGGATATGAAGCGCCCAAACTTCGCCAAACTGTGATTTCCATCACGGCCCATTCCCCCAGTTTAAGATATGACATGATATACAGAGTTATAACACTGCATTGACTTTTATATGTTTAGTGGTGCATTAATAAAATAATCACTTATAGTTGTGAGGGGCGCATGACGGGTATATTAGACTGGTTTCTTGGATTTTTAGCTCGGACAACTGAGCCTTCACGACCGTGGCATCGGTTGCCATTTATTCCGGCCATTGCCACTGTCATTGGACATCGTGTTAATCTCCGCCGTAACAATCTCATTGATACAGAACGTGAGCCTCCACAGATTCCAAGACCTAGCGATGTTGATGTCATAGGCGCCCGAACGTATGATGGTACTTTTAATGATTTGGCTAAGCCGTGGATGGGAATGGCTGGCGCTAGGTTTGGTCGTAATGTACCCCTCGAAGAGACCTATGCCGAAACTCACGCATTATTTGAGCCTAATCCGCGTGAAATATCTAATAAACTCCTAAAGCGTAATGAGTTTGTACCTGTCCCTCATTTAAATGTGATTGCGGCAGCTTGGATACAATTTATGCTCCATGATTGGGTTAATCACGGTCTTCCGAGCACCAAAAAACATCATACAATTCCTCCTGTCGACAACGATAATTGGCCCCAAAAGGACATGAAAGTCGGACATACAAAACCCGATTCTAAAACAGGCCCTTTGGATGAGGGGAAACCCACAACTTACCGCAATGAACAAACCCATTGGTGGGATGCTTCCCAGATTTATGGGTCGAGTCGCGCCCGCAACCATCAACTTAGAACGCCGCCTGGCCGTAAGACAATTACGGATGACGGAAAACTCTGGTTAGATGAAAAAGGATTTTTACCCCCTGAAATTCAGAAAAATGGCAAATCGACCGCTGAGTTATCTGGGTTTAATCAAAGTTGGTGGACTGGTCTTTCCGTGCTTCATACACTATTTGCGCGCGAGCACAATGCGGTGGTGGACCGTCTAAAAATTGAATATCCCGATGCGGAAGGCGAATGGTTGTTCCAAAAGGCCCGATTAGTCATATCCGCTTTGATTGCAAAAATTCATACAGTTGAATGGACACCTGCTCTGATGGATTCAGATAAGGGCCGTATGCTCATGCGTGGAAATTATTGGGGCCTACGTGGAGAGCGTTATTTCAATACCTTTGGTCGCGCGTCGAATAGTGAAGTCGTCTCAGGCATTCCCGGATCCACTCAAGACCATCACACGGCGCCTTTTTCAATGACAGAAGAGTTTGGAGCGGCTTATCGTCTTCATTCCCTCATTCCTGATAATTATGAATTTCGTCGCGCGAGTGATAATAAACTCGTCAAAAGCGCTAATCTTCATGAGATTTCCAATGATTATGCGCGGCAGCTTTACTCTGAAATTTCTTTTTCAGATGCTGTTTATTCCCTTGGGATTAGCCATCCTGGCGCGCTGACTCTCCATAATTATCCGGACACGCTCAGAATGCTACAGCCCAATCCTTTTGACCCGGAGAATGTAATCGATTTGGCCTCCGTTGATATCCTCAGAGACCGGGAACGCGGTATTCCACGCTTCCAAAAGTTTCGCGAACTGATTGGGATGAAACCGCCTAAAACCTTTGCTGATATTACCGATAACCCTGACTGGCAACAAGAGCTCAAGGATGTTTACGGAACGGTTGATAAGGTCGATTTCCTTATTGGCACTTTAGCGGAAGCGCAATCCAAAAACGGCACACCTTTTAGGTTTGGCTTCTCCGATACTGTCTTTCGTATTTTCATCGTCATGGCTTCTCGTCGATTAAAAAGCGACCGTTTTTACACGGATGATTTCCGACCAGAAATTTATACGAAAGTTGGGTATGAGTGGGTTCTAAATAATGGGATGTTTGATGTCTTGGAGCGTCATTGTCCTGAACTGAAACCCTTGCTTCGGAGTCGGCGTAACGCTTTCTTCCCATTCGATACGGCGGAATAACGATCATGAGCCGCCATATCCGAATACCATTTCTTATTGATGTGCATCGGGTGACGTCTAGCCGTCTTATCGTACAAGAAGTCAACAACCCAGATCTCGATCGTGACTATATTTATCGAGGACCTTTGATTAACCGTCTGATTGTTGCACGTATGAAGGCGGCCATGCGAGTCAGGCAATTAGTCTTGGAAACAGGCATTGAAGCACCACCAAGACCTTCACGCATAAAGAGAATGTTCGCACCGCTGTTACGCGTTAGCTATAGTTGGTTTCCATCCGCGAAATCTATTTCGAATTTATCGCGTATCGAAGAACAGGTTGAACTTGAAGCTCGGCTAAATAAGGAGGGTCATGTATGGGATAAGAATCTCGTTCTGATGGCTGCTAAATTTGTACGCGGCGAGAGTGAAAGACCCGCCGATGAAATTATGCAAGAGCTTACAGGTCGTCTTTTCGTAACTGATTTTGTGTCGACTGAAAAAACTGTACGTGCGGGAAAGCGTGTCAATCAAGCCATTCGTTCCTTTAGTCCTTTGAATTGGGTTTATTGGATTGCAACGGGTGCTTTGCATAAGGCGCATAGCCAACTCGCAAAAGATATGAACGGAGACCTTTCAGGCGTTCACGCTATCTCAATTGCAGTCCAAAACCTCACAAAATCTCTTGAGGAGATGCAGTCCTTATATCAGGCGGGGCATAGCACATCCTCCATAGAGGAAATTCAAGCGCGTATAATGCACGCACCTGATAATGTATTGCGTCAATCCAAGACGGTGAGTTCATCTCAATTAGGCCCTTTAAAGCCGGGGACTTTAGTTGTTTTCTCAGTGCATCAAGCGGCCAAAAAAGACTTAGATCCGCGCTTGTCCTTTTTAACGATCTCTCCGTCTAAATGCCCAGCGCATCGCGCTGTTCCAAGCCTGCTCAATCAAATCTGGATGGAGGCCGTTAATGCATAACGACATTCTATTCACACCATTAAAAATGCGAAATTTAACGGTTAAGAACCGCATATTTCGATCTAATATTTCAGGACGATTTGATAAAGATAATGGAGCGCCTACCCAAACGCGCATTAACTGGGAAACCAAATTTGCGAAGGGCGGATCAGGCGCAATCATTTCCTCCTATGTCCCCGTTTTGATGAGCGGACGTATCATTGCTAATTACGCGACCATTCACACAGATGATTTTATTCCTCATTGGGAAGCTCTTGGTAAAGCCGTGCATAAGCATGGGTCTAAATATATTATGCAGCTTAGTCATTCTGGCCGGCAAATGGATTTACCTGGAATCGCTAACCAGGATAGACTTTTGTTAAGCTCAACTTCGCACCCAGAATCTCTTCATGGATTTTTATGCCGTGCAATGAGTACGGCGGAGATTGCCGACATTATTCGGGCCTTTGCCCAAGGTGCTCTACGAGCTCAGAAGGCAGGTCTTGACGGCGTGGAGCTTCACGCCGCCAATGGGTATCTTTTCACGCAGTTTTTAAGTTCCGGTATAAATGATAGGACGGATCACTATGGCGGTTCGTTAAGAAACCGTGCCCGTTTTCTGTTGGAAGTTATTCGCGCCATTCGAGCAGAAGTTGGTCCGAATTTCCATCTCCAAGTAAAAATTAGCGCGGTTGATTACAATAATGTGTTGCCATGGGAAAGAAAGGGTAATGGCTTGGCCGAATCTATCCAAATTCTTCAATGGTGTGAATCCGCTGGTGTTGATGCCATTCATGTCTCTTCTGGGTCGCTCTTTCCTCACCCTTTAAATCCGCCGGGTGATTTGTCTTTGCAAACGCTTGCCACGACATATGACGGTATGATCTCATCCGGCGTAAATGGGCTTCGGAATTTTCTTCTGTTTCACAGCCCGATCTTACAGCCGGTTTTTCGGTGGCTGTGGTTTCGTATGAAAAATGGCCGGCCTATCGAAGGTGTGAATTTGGACGATGCCCGAGCGATAAGAGCCAATGTTAATGTCCCTGTTATTAATACGGGCGGGATACAATCTGCAAAACTGGCAAGAGATGCCATCAATAGTGGTCATATTGATGCTGTATCTATGGCCAGAGGTTTGGTTGCCAATCCTGAACTTCCGAAAGTCTGGAAAGCGGGTCATGACGTCCCAGTAAAGCCTTGCACATTTTGTAATAAATGTTTGGTCAATGCCCCGAAAAACCCAATGGGCTGTTACGACCTTTCGCGCTTTGCCACTCGGGAAGAGATGGTTGAAGAACTGATGTCGGTCTATGACACGCAAGAGAATTTGGTGATTCCGTGATGCGCTCAAACCCTGAACATTTCACCTCTGTACAGAGAGAACTAACCCGCCGAAGGAAGCAGAGGCGGCGCTATTTAATAGGTTTGTTAGTTTTAGCGCTGCTTGTCTATGCTATTTCGTTCTTTGTGCAGCGACCCCTAAGCTTTGAAACGGATATTGATCATTTTAAACATGGATCAATCGGGTCGGAAACCCGTAGTGGTCTTCCCAGAGACTTTTGGCTAGCCCTTCCTCATCTCTATCCAGAAGAGTTTGACCGCTATGAGAATTTTGGGGCTTTCGGATTTCTATATGATACCGAAGATAAGGATGACCAGCTCCCCATTGGTATTTCAGAACGCCGCGTCAGCGGGGTTGATATGGTTTGGCTTAACTGCGCGGCCTGTCACACAGGTAGCTATAAAGAGCATCCAAAAAGCGCTGCGGTCAATGTCGCGGGAATGCCCGCAAATATGCTCGAGCTATCCCGGTTCACAAAGTTCATATTGTCTATCTCAGAGGACCCGCTTGAGCCGGTGCGTGTGTTCAAAGCTATGGAAGATGCAGGTCATAAGAAAAATTGGGTTCAAAGACTATTTTGGCGCGTTATTATTTTACCTAGAATTCGCGAAGGGATTGGACGTCTAGACAGTCAATTAAGTCCGATTTTAGCGTTGCAGCCCGATTGGGGTATTGGGCGGGTCGATACGTTTAATCCGTATAAGGTGACGCAATTTGGTATGAAGGCCGATGAATTTGACTCCGCAGAAATCGTTGGGGCCTCTGATTTTCCCTCTATTTTCCTTCAAAAACCCCGTGAAGGTATGCCGCTTCATTGGGACGGGAATAATACATCCCTGAAGGAAAGAAATTTAAGTGCCTCTCTGGGCGCAGGTGTTTTTCCGGATACTGTGGACCACTCATCCGTCACGCGGGTTGCCGATTGGCTGCTTGACCTCAAGCCGCCAACGAACCCCTTCAGGCCTGACGCCAGCGAGGGTTATTCTCAGTCTGTCTGGAATGGTTATGATTTATACAAAGAGACATGCGCCGCCTGTCATGGACATTTCGATCTCAACAAAAATGAGTATGTTTTTGAAGGGGAGTCATTAGGCCGCGTTGAACCAATTGACGTGATAGAAACAGACCGAAACCGTCTCGACTCTTACACGGTTAATTTCCGTAATCGACAAGTTACAGAGCTTTTTGCAGGCACTGAGCATCAATTCAAAGAGTTCACCAAAACCAATGGTTACGCCAATGGCCCCTTAGACGGGTTATGGTTGCGCGGACCTTATTTGCATAATGGGTCTGTTCCAACCTTGTGGGATTTATTAAGCCCGCCGGGCGAGCGGCCCGCCCATTTTATGCGCGATTCAAATGTGCTCGATGGGGAAAATGGAGGATTCATATCACCGCCTTGTGCAGAGCCAAAACAGCGCAACTGCTTCGACACGACGATCCGAGGCAATAGCAATGCAGGGCACGACTATGGCACGGACCTTTTAGAGCCGCAGCGCCGCGAAATTCTAGAATATCTGAAAACATTTTAGGGGAGAATGAAATGACTGACATGACATTAATAGGCGTCGCCCAGGCCAAAGCTAAATCGACACTATCCAGTTACAAGTCCTTTTTCGGGTTTTTACTTCTCGTCGAATTCATCGTTTCAGTTACCGTCTTGGTGATTCCTGACCGTATTTTAAATTGGCTAGGTATGGAACATATTCCGGGCGAAAAATGGTTGCAATTACTCGCGGGGACCTGGATTTTTCTATTACTGTTTCAAGTCATTGCGCGGCGGGACCCGCTTCTGGGGCGATACCCTAATATTGTAAATATTGTTGGCCGTGTGGGATTAGCTGTCCTGCTGGTTTATGTCGGCGGAGACTTTTTATATGTCGCGGCCTACATGTTGGTTAGCGCCCTTCTGCTTTATATTTTCTTTCGCCGTATGATTATCGGTGAATTGCAGACGAGGCCGTAACTATGGAAAAAATTTCTTATGCGCAGCTTCTAGAAAAACTCGGAGATCCAGATGTTCCTATGTCTGATCTGGACGCTTATCTTGTTTATGATGTCAGTCCAAAAATGGGGTCGGAGATACGCATTCTTCCCAATAGCGAAACTGTCGATGATGAATCTGATAGCGAGTCTATTAACTTCAGAACCCGAGGCGACCTTGGTCTTGGATTTCTAAATTCCATTTTCCGCCGCAGACGGAAAAAGAGATTTAATCGGCGGCATAAGGCTTTTAAAGAACATGGTCAGGCTGGCGAAACATTTCAGATATTATTATCCGAAGGGGACTCTTGGTTTCAATATCCGAGATGGCTGGAAGATACCATTGATTGGCTTTTGAAAGATTTCGATATTTACAGTCTTGGCGCCGCAGGAGATACGCTAAGAAACATGCTGCGCAAGAGCGAATATTGGGACCGTTTAGAAAAGCTCCATGAGGATGGTATTGTTGTCAACGCGCTTCTATTTTCTGCAGGCGGGAATGACATTGTGGGGCCCGCCCTCAAAGATATGCTAAGGGATTTTACGCCCGGTTCTTCTGCCCAAGACCTTTTAATCGAGCCTATTGTCGACGCAAAATTCCAGCAGCTTATATTTGATTATGAGCATATTTTTGAGCGGCTGAAGCTAACGGATTCTTTTAAAGATTTACCTGTCTTATTTCACGGTTATAGCCACGCCATTCCGCGCCCTGACCAAGGCTTTAAAATACCTCCGCTTGATGGATGGTTGGGGGACCCCATGCGAGAAAGAGGGATTCAAGACCTTGGTCTCCAACGTGAAATTATCACTATTTTAATGGACCGGATTAATGTCGAGTTTTCTGGTTTGGCAGACCGCTTTAGCAATGCTGTTTTTGTCGATAACCGAGGCGTCTTTGGGGATGATCTGTGGCATGACGAACTTCACCCGCAGAATGAAGGGTTTAGGCGTGTTGCTGAGAACTTCAAATCTCATTTGAGCGCAATTGGCATTGATCCTCAAAAACCAGATTGGGGCGGATAAAATGAGTAAAAAGTTAGATTATACAGATTGTGAGCCTGTCGACCATTTCAAGTCACAAGCTCTCTCAGAAGAACTTTCGCAGCGCGTTTCAGAACGGGCAGATGACTTGGTCAAAAATAAAACCCGAACCAATAAGTTTGACGGTAATATTCTCAATGTGCGTCCAGACCCGCCTGACTTTCGAGACAAGGTTTACCAATCAAGCCTACAAGAAATTAAAAGTTATTTGATCCCTGATCTTGACCCGCCTACGACCACCGGAGAAGTAAGCTATAATAATGGGGTGGCTGTTCGCGACCAAGGCAGTGAAGGATCTTGTACTGGGCAAGCTCTCGCAGCTGTCATTGATTTTCAGAACAAGAAGCGCAAAATTGACGGTGCCGATGTCCCTAATAATGTAAGTGCGCGGATGCTTTATGAAGAGGCGCGGGAATATGACGAATTTCCGGATGATGATTTACCGGGTTCGAGCATTAGAGGTGCGATTAAGGCATTTTATCACCGCGGAGTATGTGACAGTGCGCTAGCCCCTTATTTCCCAGGAGACCTTGATTGGGAACTCAATGTAGACATCTCTAAGGATGCGCGGCGCGTGACTTTGGGCGCCTATTATCGACTCCATCATATTCTCAATGATTATCATTCTGCTCTTAACGCTGTCCAAGCCATTTTCTGTTCCGCGATGTTGCATGACGGATGGACTGAAGAAAATGTCAGAGCCAATAATGGTAAAATTATTCGCCCAAATGATAATAGCTATCCACCACGAGGGGCGCATGCCTTTACGATTATAGGATATGATGCAGACGGATTTTTAGTTCTAAATTCCTGGGGAGAGCGCTGGGGGAATATAAAAAGAGGCGATCTTCCTGGGACTACGGAAACTATAGCTGACAGGGAAATGTCGGGTGTTGCGCATTGGTCCTATGAGGACTGGCAGGAAAACATCCTCGATGCTTGGGTGCTAAGGTTACAGGCCCCTACAAAGAAAATGTCGGGGTTTTCCGGAGGCTACCGAACAACCTCTGAGGATAGCCGTACACGTGGAGGGGGGAGCCGAAAGACTAACCTCCCATCTATTCCAAGTTCAAAAATAATTGGTCATTACATTCATGTTGATGATGGGAGGCTTGTTGGTAAGAAACCTTGGAGTAACAGCCTCAGGACATTTGAACACACGGCAGAATTTTTAGTCAACCAAGATGATGCCAAAGAAATGTGGCGCTATGACAATATTCTTTTTTACGCGCATGGGGGATTACAAAGTTTAGAGGCTGCCTCAAACCAAGCCGCGATTTGGACAGATAAATTCAAAAAGAATGGAATCTATCCCATCTTCTATTTGTGGAATACGGGTATTAAGAACACGACATTTGATATTTTGGAGCGGCATTTTGATCGCGCCCTGGAGCGGACAGGTTCGGTGACCGGAACTCTGGATCGGATTTTAGAAAAGCTGATACGCCCTGTCGCAAAGCCTCTTTGGAGTGAGATGAAATTTGATGCCAGTTTGAGTATGCTAAATGATGAGCCTGATATGGGCGGTGCGTGGGATGCGACCAAAATTCTTCTTGATGCTGCACGGGCGAGGAAGAAAAATAAGTTAAATGTTCACTTTATCGGATTTAGCGCCGGCGCTATTTTAGTTGCCGAGCTGATAAAGCGGGCCGAGCGGGAGAATTATGATCTAGAAAATACGCTGACGACGTTGAACCTCTGGGCCCCCGCTCTGACCTGGGATCTCTTTGATACGACATATAACCGGTTAGCGCGAAAAATGCCCAAGGATAAATTCTCAATCTATAATTTGACGGATGAAGATGAGCGAAGTGACGGCATACGCGGTCTCTATCAAAAGTCGATTCTCTATCTTGTCTCGCGGGCCTTGGAACGACACCCCAATACGCAAATTGTTGGCATGGATAAATTCTGGAAAAAGAACCGTAAGTCCCAAAATATCCGATATGTTATTGCAGGAAAAACAAAGGCTTTAAACGGCCAAGACGGGCAATTTGCGAGCACGTCAAAATCTCATTCATTTGATCAAGATGCCAGAACCTTCAACGACGTTCTTTATGGCATTTTAGGTAAAGAACCCAAATTTCCATTTGATTGATAAGAGGGCAGAGGCGCATGAGTCATTTTAATCCAAATATTGAAGTTCTTAAAACGAATTTGGCGCGTTGGAAGGCGCGGCATAGCACGGTCACTTGGATTGGAATTATTCTCAATCTCGTACTTGCCATCCCGTTTTTCTTTGTACCTGAATGGGCCATGGGACTTCTTAATATTCCCCCTGTTGACCCGATTTGGTCTCGGGTCGGGGCGATGCTGCTTGTGATAATTACAATGTTTTATATTCCCATGACGATTGATATTGATCGCTACAGACCCTTTTGTTGGCTTTCAATTTTTCCTAGCCGAACATTTGGAGGGCTATATTTTTTAATCGCTGTCACCGTCTTTGGATATGCACCAGGGTTTTTAAGTATTGCGCTTTTAGATATTTTCATTGCCATCGCTTGGCTGATTTGCATGACCCGTATCGTGTCGCTAGAAAATAGAATTTTCGCGCATGGAGAAAACTCGTGATTTTTTGGCGCAGCCTTCTTGGCGTTTTAATCGCGGCTTTGGTTTTAGGGCTAACGACGTGGGTTCTATTTTTTCGCGATATATCTCAGCCGCATATCGCCGACCCCGTCGATCTCTTCAACCATGGCTCTATAGGTAATGAGAGGGCGCAGGGGCTCCCTTATTGGATTTGGCGTGTCCTTCCAGAGGTGTTTCCTGAAAAATTACCTCAGACTCCAGAGAATACTAAAGGACGTTGGACGGCCCTTGGTGTCCATTGGCCTGAGGGACAAGATCTCCCCGTCGGCTTTAGTCAAAAAACTTTGGGTGTTATCCCGCGCGTTGCCCCCAATTGCGCGATCTGTCATCAAGGCGTCTATCGCTTAAACCCAGAGGACCAAACTCGCCTCGTCACGGCAGGGCCGGGCACGCAAGTCGATATTCAAGCTTTTACCGATTTTCTCTTTTCAGCTGCCAACGACCCGAGATTTACCGCGGATGAAATTATGCCTGCAATTGAGAAATATGAGGAGCTGCCGCTTTGGGAAAGCCTGATTTATCGTTACGGACTTATTCCTTTAACGAAACTTGCGCTCACCCAACAAGCCAAAGATTTTGAATGGACACAAAAAAATCCAGAATGGGGCATTGGGCGCATAGATCCTTTTAATCCTATTAAATATGGCATTTTAGAATTGGAGGTTGATGGGACAATAGGCAACTCCGATATCATGCCGCTCTGGAATTTGCAGCTTGCCAAGGCTGAAGGCGAGAGCCGCCGTTCTGTTCACTGGGATGGCCTATTGACGGATGTGCATGAAACCGTAGTAGCTGGCGCTATTGGCGATGGCATGACATATCAGAGTTTCCCCCAAGCCAAAGATAATTTGGACCGGATGGAAACATTCATCAACAGGGAAGTTCCGCCAGAGTCTCCTTTTAGGTCGGATCTTAGCCCGACAGATCCATTTTTTGTCAGTCAAGCAGATGTCGCAACAGGCAAGACAATATATACTAATCAATGCGCGCAGTGTCATGAGCCTAGCGGCGCTCGTTTCCGCCAGCCTATTTTGCATAAAGAGGTCAAGACGGATCGTCATAGGCTAGATATGTGGACAGAAGAGGCCAAAGATAAATATTCTAATTATCAATCCTTCCAGTGGGATTTTAAATATTTCGAGAAAACAGACGGATATGTTTCCGTTGATTTGACAGGGCTTTGGCTTCGCGGGCCTTATCTTCATAATGGGTCTGTCCCTAATTTGCGGGCTCTCCTGATGTCGCCGGATCAACGGCCTGAGCAATTCATGCGGGGCTCTGATTTGGTGGATGCTGCAAATGGAGGTTTTGTCAGCCGCGCAGAGTTAGACCCTGAGAGCCGGCATTGGCCTGTGGACACGTCAATACGCGGCAATGGCAATCAAGGCCATCTATGGGGGACGGACTTAGATGAGCAAGAAAAAGACGCGTTATTAGCCTATCTAAAAACGCGATAAGCCTAACTCTCTCGAAGGCAAGAAAGCGTTAATCCCAAAGAATCCATAATCGAGTATTATGGATACAAAAGCATTCAACATATCAGAGCGACTATCGCTTGCGATTATGAGATTGATGCTTTCCGAAGAAACCACTTTAATTGTAAGAAATAATGAAACGGTCGATAGTACAAAGTTATGCCAATGGCGGATGGATTAGAGCTATTGCCAAAATCCTATGCGGAGCTGAGGCCCAAGCTCGGACCGCCATTACCGGGCGATCTTGGCGCGGCTTATTTGGCGAAAGCTGAAAGCATAGAGACTCCGCCTGTTATAACAGCGGTAGCACCAAAGCCACGCAAAGCAAATTTGGCCTCATACAGCCCGCCGTCACAGCCTAAGAGGCAAAAGCCAGCAGAACCTGTCTATACAGCGCCGCCAGAAACCATAGATAGCTCAAGTCTGTTCTTTAAAGTCGGTAA
>CAZSKN010000012.1:16220-70815 GCA_964607445.1 uncultured Caulobacterales bacterium | reverse complement strand
CTTGCGATACCAGAACCTAAATCTGGCGCGTCTACCAATTCCGCCACACCCGCACTGCGCTCTATATAATACTAAATTTTAGATTTGCACGTAGTTTTTTCATTGCGAGAAAAATAATTTAAAATCGGGATTATTCTAGAAATATCCCATATGCCCGGCACGGTTTTGTGTTGTTTTTTTAAGGTTAAAACTCTCTGCCAGATAGGTTTCAAGGGAGGCTATATCCATAGGTCGACTATAATAATAACCTTGGCAATATCTGACGCCCATTTGCATGATAAGTAATTTTTGCTCAAGTGTTTCTACGCCCTCTTGAATAACATAATTGGATGTAGTGCGCGCCAAATTCACAATAGCAGCAAGAAATGTATAGGCTTCAGGGTCTTGAATTTCCTTAACAAAAGACTGATCAATTTTTAATGTCGAAAAGCTCAATTGGTGAAGACGCTCAATAGAAGAATAGCCCGTACCAAAATCATCAATCGCGACAGAAAAGCCCGCGTCTTGTAAATTTTGTATTCGGTCGTCTGCACTCTCTTCATTCAAAGTAGATGATTCGGTAATTTCGGCATTAATTACCAAACCTCCTTTACGTGCGCGCAAAAGAGCATTAAGCGTCCGCGGCATATCTTTAAGCTGGGTGGTCGCAACATTTATATTTATATAGGGCTTATTCTTTTGAGTATGAAATATATCCGAAATATGGCTTGCATCTGTCATTACCTGATCACAAAGATAATCCATAATATCATTTATAAGGCCTGTACTTTCCGCAACAGGGATGAAAACATCGGGAGACACATAATTTTGATCTTTATCCTTAAGGCGTATTAAAGCCTCAAACCCGACGGGTTTTTCGGTCATTAAATCCACAATAGGTTGATAAAAAACATCAAATTTTTTGGCCTCAAGGCCGTATTTAATCGTGTTTTCAATACCCGTGATATGCATAAGTTTAGCCCGGATAGCATCATCAAAGACCATGGCCTTTTTACCCGCCTTAAGAGCTTCACGAATGGCAATATCGGTAAAGGTAAGCTGGCCTTCACTTGTCGCGCCAAGATCAAATTCAGACGCCCCCATGACAAGGCCGGGCACTTCTGTACTTAGGGTCAGCGTCGCATCTTGTAAAAGCTCGGCGTGAAGTTTTTCAACAAGCATGTGCAGGGTTTTGGGGTGATTGGGGTATTTCACCCAAATGCCGACGCTTTGAAAAGACAGCCGCCCAATTTTCAAAACATAAATATCCTGAAGGCTCGGAAGACGAGGAACCAGTTTAAAGATTTGATTATAAATCTTATCTGTATTGCTGATATCTATTGCCCGAACTTCAATGAGTGCATGCGTATTTTGACGTTTCTTTCGCCGGGACACACTTAAGAACTTGGAAATGGTTTGCAAAAAAACCGATCTACGCAAATATCCCGTTGGCGGGTCTCGGCGTGTTGTATAAACAAATACGTATAAAACAGCCGTTATAATGGCAAATTGTAAAAGCCTTTCGACTTCCGCCCCCAATAGAACTTTAAAGCTGGTTAAATATTCCAAATAACTTGACGTGCGACCCGCAAATTGTGGTTCTATATGGGAAAGCCATATCAGTCCAACCCATGTCGCAATCGCCATAAATCCGGTTTGTATAATAATAGGGCCGTGAAACAGCACAATACGGGAGGCAAGATATATAAAGAACACATTTGCCGTCGGCGATTTCAGGGCAATAGATATTGGGACATCATAAGTTAGCGCATAACCGATCAAAATTGCCGCTGTCGCCAAAAAATCCAGAAAAGCCCCAAATAATTGATATCCATCGCCCTTGGGGGTTTTCCAATTTTTAAACAGGCGAAAAGACGCCACAATAATTACAATGCCAGAGATCATAATAAGTATAGAGGCAGATCCGGAATCACTCGCTTGCGGGGCGATTAAATAGACAATCAAAAGGCCTAATGGCATTAAAACACTGATAAGCGATAGAAGCTTCTGCGCCGTCAGACGGTCATACAAATATCCATTTTGCAAATGTTCTGCAATTTGCCTGGCTTTAAACAGATTTTGTGATCCCATATCCATAGGACGTGTATAGGATAAATTTATTCAACTTTAGGTAAAATACATGGTTAACAGAATGTAAATCTACAACGTATTCAGCTTTTTAAAAACACATACCACGCGCCGCTCCCGCCATGACGAATATGGGCTTGAGCATAATTTGCTATTAAAGGCCGGATCTCTGGCGCCCTAATCCAATCCGGGAAATTTCGGCGCAAGACTCCGTCTAAACGCGCACCCTTACCCGTTATAACCAAGACACATTTATAATTCCTGTTTGAGGTCCGCATTATCGCACGTATAAGCGCGGGACGCGCCTGCGCCTGTGTTAAATCATGCAAGTCTATTTTGGCATCAATAGTAACCCGGCCGCGACGCACCTTTTTATCCCGATTAACCTCCAGGCTTTGAGGACGAGGTCTTGCTTTAGGGGCTATATCGGGAGGCAACCGCATCATCGCAGCAAAGTCTTCTGTTGTGGGTAATGGCTTTGCGCTACCACGCCGTCTCGGCGTGACGGTTCGGGTCACTTTTTGCCAAATCAGTTTTTCGTCAGATTTGAGTTTGCGCACCATATCAACTGATGGGTGCCTTGCGGTGTGCAAGATCGCGCGGGAGCAAAATGACCCACTCCGCACGGTGTTTCATAATTCCGGCCAAAGCCCCCGCTGCCTTTCCGGACCCGAAATAAAGGTCTCCCCGAAAAGCACCGCGAATAGCTTTTCCGGTATCTTGGGCAATCACAAGGCGTCCGCCTTTTGTGCCTTTATAATCACCCGGTTTTTGCGGGAGCTTAACCGTTAAAAAATATGGCACGCCGTATGGATGATAACGCGGGTCTACCGCCATTGAGCCATGGGCGGTTAGAGGAACGCGCATCGCCCCCAAAGGCCCCTCCCCGTCAATAATGGCTTGCTCTTTAAAATATATATAGCGTGGGTTTTCATTCATTAAAGCACGCGCCTTAACCGGCCCGGCTTTAATCATCCAGTTTTCAATATCGCGTTTTGAAGATTTGTCTTTTGTCAACGCGCCGCGCCGAATTAAAACCCCCCCAATCGAGCGATAGTTATGGCCGTTATTTCCGTCATAAGCCGCCCGAATCCGGCGTCCATTTTTAAACCGGATATGTCCAGACCCTTGAATTTGCATAAAAAACACATCTAAGGGTCGTCCATAAGCAATTACGCGTGAGCTATGAGGGGTTATAAGCGCTCGCGCCTGATTTTGTATGGCTTTAGTTTTAGGTACTGCCAATATAGGTTCAAAAAATTCTGAATCCGGAATTCTGCGTACCTCGATTTCTGGCTGGTAATACCCCGTCATGAGACCTGTCGCCTTAGCTGTATTTTCAAGCTCACCAGCAGGGGCTGCAATCGAAACTGTCGGATTAACAGGAATAAATTGATTTTCAAAAAATTGACTGGCCGTGTCTTGGCTATTGGGTAAAATCGCTGCAAGTGCGCAAACCCCGTTCCAATCTTTATAGTAACCATAATCAGGAAGAAACGGATTTAGCAGGGCTTCAGGGTCCGCCGTTTTCCATGTTTTACAAGACCGCCGAAATGCAGACAGCGCGGGCACCAAATTGGTTTCTGTCCAAAAGGGAAGGTCGGGTAACGGACTTTGATAAACGGGAATGTCTATTATCGGCGCGGGAGCAGATACGGGCGGCGGGGCCGGTGTGGGCGGCGGTGTTATCACTTCAGGCGCGGGGGCCGGAGACGGGTCGGGACTCGCAAACACAAGCTCTCCTGTTCCCGTAGGTGTCGCAAGGGTTTCGGCCGGGTTAGGAACTTTAACCTTATCCGAAGGCGGGGTTGACGTCGTGGCACATGCAGATAAATAAACCAATGCACACCCCGATATCAGAATCCGGAGCCAGTACCACCTTGGGGTTAAATCTTGACCTAAAACTTTCATAGATACGCGCCGTTTAGGCCTTGGTATCTGGGGACGGATCGGCCTCTAAACTATCCCCGTCTGACGGCGCAACGTCAGAAAGCCTCCAATTGGGATCCGAAGAATTTAACACACGTTCAAATGTCCACACCTCAGAGACACGAGATAAAACATCAGGATCACCTTGAACCAGTTTACCATCACTATCAACTAAAGCCGAAGTCAGTTCGGCTTCAAACCGTACAGATAGTTGACCCGTTTTCCCGGTTTTATCGGCAGCCACGATTTCTGCACTTATTAAACGGCCCAGATCCGTTACCTGTGTTAGGTTTTTAGTTTCGCGCTCGGTAATCGCCTCATCATAGACCGTATATACGTCTGTCGTTAGAAGTCCTTTTAATTCTTCTCTCTCACCTTCCGCAAAGGCTTCAAGAATTATGGAATACGCGCCTTTCGCACCATCGATAAACTGTTTTTCATTAAATTGCGGGTCAGATTTCATGATATCCCCCAAGCCGGCAATACCTCTGTCATCAATAACAGGCTTTACGATAGTTTCCGCTGGCGCCTCTGTGCCTTTCAAGGCCTTGATCGGGTCAAACGCAGAGTCAGGCCCTTGTCCAACAGATTTTCCAAGGACGGTATACAAAACCACGCAAACAATTGTTGCGATGGCGGCATAAAGGATAACTTCATACATGGCGGGGCTTTCTTTATTGCCGAAAAATATCTTAGCACTATATCTAAATACAGTTGCACTGTCTCTTAAATTGCTCGCACGCAATAAGCAATGTTCCGTTGCTCATCCTTTTTGACTATGTTAGCCAGCAGCCAAGTTAATTAAAGAATAGGAGAGGCCAATGGCCAAAAAACCTAAAAAAGAAAGCAAAGCGGCCTCCAAAGGCAAAGCTGTGGAAAATACGGAATCCGAAACCGTAAACCCTCAACAGGGCGAAGGGCCGATGTTACGGATTTTAGCGCAGTATACAAAAGATCAAAGTTTTGAAAACCCAAATGCGCCTGACAGTTTGCGCAGCGGTCTTGAAGCCCCGGCAATCAATATCGGTATTGAAATCGGACGCCAAATGTTTGACGATGACAATGTTGAAATAACGCTTATATTGCGTGCCGACGCGCGGCGCGGCGAACAAGTCGCCTTTATTGCCGAATTGGAATATGCGGGATTATTTGCCTTCACAAATGTAAATGCCGAAGAACTTCAACCTTTGACAATGATCGAGTGCCCTCGCCTCTTATTTCCATTTGCCCGTCAGATCATCGCCGAAATGACACAGAACGGTGGATACCCTCCCATTATGTTGGAGCCGCCAGATTTTGCAGCCATGTTTCGTGAAGAAATGTTACGTCGTTTAGATGAACAAGGCGCGACGACATAAACACCCGGCTGTCGACTTACCACAAAACGTTATACCAGACCCCGTTCTTGCAAGACCTCGCGCGAGCGGGGTTTATGATGATTTAGCCGCTTTTCGCCACATGCGGTGCCACAGCATGTCGTCACCCATACTATCGATAAAGGCTTGATGCGCCGCGCGCTCTTTTGATGTCGACAGCGCCTTTAAGGCCACGGGCCGAGGGGGTGCGACCGACGCTGTATCTATAGCGTTAGTCAGAGGTTTAGTATCCGCAAATTCTAAAGACCGCGCCCGCCCGCCATTAAGTTCAAGATAAACAGCGGCGAGAAGTTCTGAGTCAATTATCGCACCGTGTTTGTCCCGGGTCGCCAGCGAAATATCAAAGCGTTTACATAAAGCGTCAAGCGAAGCCGGTGAGCCGGGAAATTTGGCCCGGGCGATTTTCAGAGTATCTGTGAAGCGTTTTGTTGGAATAGGGTCATATCCTGCCCGTTCAAGCTCTGCATTTATAAACCCGCGGTCAAAATCTGCATTATGCGCGACCAATTGACTATCGCCAATAAAGGCTAAAAAGGCCTCTGCATGTTCGATAAATTTAGGCTTATCGCTTAAAAATTCACTGGTGAGCCCCGTTAACTCAACAACTTTTTCCGGAACTAATGTTGGTGCTGGATTGCAATAAGCATGAAACTCTTTGCCAGTCGGTAAAAAGTCAATAATTTCAATACAGCCAATTTCGGTTATCCGGTCATCACCACGCGCATCAAATCCCGTCGTTTCTGTATCAAAAACAATTTCGCGCATGCCGCTCATATAATCCCAGTAAAATCCCTCTAAACGGCCCCACTCGACATCAACGACGAAGTCCTAAGGGCCGTTAGGATAGACTGCACCTGTTCGCGTGCATTATCTAGACCTTTATCTGTGAATATAAGAAAATCTGCTTTTTTGCGCTTTTCAGAATCCGGAGTTTGGCGCGAAAGCAATGACTCAAAAAGCTCTACCGTCATATCAGGCCGCGCCAAAACTCGGTCTCTTTGGGTCTGCGCGGAAGCCGTAACTACGACAATTTTATCTACATAGGCCTCACCACCTGTCTCGAATAATAAAGGAACATCAAAAACAACAATTTCAGACTTGTTTTTTACTGCGCTCTCAAGAAACGCGGCACGCATATCAGCCACCATCGGGTGAATAAAGCTTTCCAATATCTGTAGGTTTAACGGGTCGGCGCGCATATGTTTTCCTAAAACCTTACGGTTCACAGAGCCGTTAGCCATCGCATCGGGAAAAACACTTCGTATCAAGGGTACGGCCTGCCCACCTTTGGCATAAAGTCCATGAACAACCGCATCCGCATCAAAAACCGGACAACCGAAACTCTGGAACATTTTGGCCGTCGTTGTCTTCCCCATGCCTATGGACCCCGTTAAACCGATTTTTAACATGCATAACCTCATAGTTAGAGCGCGTATAGATCGCTAGGTTTAAGTTTCCGGATTGAGCGCTTTGAGAAGCACAGCACTAGGGTCATAATCAGTTGGCGGTTCTACACCGTAAAAAAGCTTGAATGAGGGACGTGCCTGCTCAATAAGCATTTGCAATCCTCCCAATGTCTGGTGGCCGCGGTATTTAGCCTCCATAAGCAAGGGTGTGTATTCGGGTGTATAAATTAAGTCATAAACCAAAACCCCCCGTGTCGCGCGGGCCAGTGTTAAATCAAGCGCAGGTTTTCCGCGCATACCTCCAGCACTCGCATTTATAATCAGGCCCGCCCCGGCCAAAGCTGTCGCGCGATCTGCCCATTTCACCGCATATAGGCTCGGAACATTTATTTCAGCACATAAAGCTTCCGACTTTGCGTCTGTGCGTCCACAAAGACGGATTTCCGGAATGCCCATAGCCAAAAGCGCGCCAATCACGGCCCGCGCCGCGCCACCTGTGCCCACAAGAAACGCCGGGCTATTTATAAGCTGGCGTGTATTCATGGCTTTTAACAAAGGCGCTGCAAATCCCTGCATATCGGTATTATGCGCCACTAATTGACCCTTGCGTTTATACAGACAATTGGCAACACCCAGTTTTTGAGCGTCCGGAGTTCTAATATCGGCAGCTTCAAAAGCCAGGGTTTTAAGTGGCAATGTTACATTCACACCAGAAATTGACGTCTTCTTTAAAGATTTAAATGCATAAATCGCTTCATCGGGACGGACGGCAAAATGCACATAAGCCCCGTTAATTCCCAACTTTTTTAGCCAAAAATTATGCAATACGGGCGAAAGAGAATGGTGAATAGGCCATCCACAGACCCCTGCTAATGTTGTTACCGTCACGACAAAACAGCCCCGCGTTCACGCAAATAATCAAGTACCGGTAATAGAGACAGCCCTAGGATAGAAAAAAAGTCTCCATCAACTTTTGAAAAAAGCTGGGCACCGCGTCCTTCAAACCGATATCCACCAACGCTTTGTAGCACGGCCTCGCCTTCGAGTGCGAGATATCTATCTATAAAGCTTTCAGAAAACATTCGCACAGTAAGTGATGTTTTTGACATATGTCTCCAAACGGCTTGGCCATTTTCACAAATAACCACCGCCCCTAAAAGATTATGTACCTGCCCCCGCATGTCTAATAACCTTTGGCGTGCCTCATTTAATGTTTTAGGTTTATCATACAAACGGTTATCCATCACCATTATTTGGTCCGCACCTATTACCAATCCCGGCACTTGTCGACTAACCCTCATAGATTTAGCCTCGGCTAAGGCCTCTGCTATATTACGCATCGATACATTTTGCGCCAATAATGTGTCTTTAATAGCCGCCTCATCTACAGGCCGCGTTACAACATCAAAATTCAAGCCGGCCTGATCAAGAATTTGGCGTCTAATAGCGCTACCAGAGGCCAAAATAATGGGCGGATGTTTTGTTTCAAATGACGACATATATTATGAATTCAATTTATGGGCTTGGTACAAATTAATTATTTTCGCTGCTGTTTCTTCAATAGAACGTCGGGTAACGTCAACAACGGGATATCCTTTTTTTAGAAACATCCGTTTAGCATCCCTAATTTCGTCTCTCACCCGACTTTGATCTATATAATCAATCTGGCCGTTTTCATTTAAACCTAACATGCGTTGTTCTCTAATTTGAACAATTCGGTCTGGAGCCGCTATCAAACCTATAATAAAAGGTTTTTTAAAACCATCTAAAACAGACGGCACAGCAGATCCCGGTACAAGTGGAATATTACCGGCTTTATAACCACGATTAGCGAGATAGATACATGTCGGGGTTTTAGACGTTCGGCTAATACCTAATAATATAATATCTGCATTTTTAAGTCCCATAACGGATTGCCCGTCATCATGTGTCATAGCGTAATCAAGAGCCTCTATGCGTTTATAATAATCGGCGTCCAGATTTCGTTGTGCGCCGACCTCGCTCGCTATAGGTGCGCCAAGATAACGACCTAATGTTGCCAAAGTCGGATCTAAAATAGAAACTGCCGGAATATTTAGTTCCGCGCACCGGTCTTCAAGACGACGACGGCGCTCTGGATTAAATAATGTATATAAAACTATACCGGGTCTAGCTTCGATGTTTATGAGCGTTGCTTCCATTTGTTCATTTGATCTTACGAGGGAATGTAGATGTTCAAGAGCAGTGGCATTTCTAAATTGAGCACAAGACGCTTTCATCATAGCAACAAGCGTTTCTCCTGTTGAGTCTGAAACCAAATGAATATGGAAATAGATAGCGATATTTTCATTTTGGTTTTGCATAGGTTTTAAACTTTCAACTACGTAATTCCGAATGAGCTATCCACATATAAGCCTAATTAAAAAAAATATTTGTATAAATGGAATAATACGAACATTTATTCTTTTATATATTCATGTGTATAAATAAATAACTCTATTCACATTATAATTTTAAGCTTTTTTATTCATAAATATTCATTTTTTAATACATCAAAAAATACAATAAAATTATAGCTTTATCTCTTTTATACCCGTTAACAGATAATGTTATACAAAGTTAAAGTTCGGGGATTAAAAATTTTATTAAGGTTTTGTTAAGGTTTTGTCGGGCTGCGGTTTTTTGTCCACAAACTCACAAGGCTTACAACTATCACTTCTTTTTATATAAATTAGAGCTTAAATAAGCTTTGAATAAATAAGGTGTAAAACTTGACCAAAAAAATATTAAATGTCTTATCGGGTACAAAGTATACTACGCCTCCCATATGGATGATGCGCCAAGCGGGTCGTCATTTACCCGAATATATGAAGATAAGACAAACGACAAAGAACTTTATAGAATTTTGTTTTACACCAGATAAAGCGGCTGAAGTTACATTGCAGCCGATCAAACGATATGACATGGACGGGGCAATATTATTTGCAGATATTTTACTTATTCCAATCGGCTTAGGCCGAAATGTAAAATTTGTGAAAGGTATTGGACCTGTTTTGGATCCTATAAAAATTTCGGATATTTCTAAATTGAAAATAAACGGTGCTGCTGATCGAATTTCACCTGTTTATGAAACGGTAAGCCGGGTGAAATCTGGATTGAGTAAAGATAAAACGCTTATTGGGTTTTGTGGAGGTCCGTGGACGGTAGCAACCTATATGATTGAAGGCAAAGGGTCTACGCATAAAGAGACAGCAAAAAGATTTGCCTATGAACATCCACAAGCTATGCAAGATCTTTTAGAGGCTTTAATTATTTCAAGTGCGGATTATTTGATTGAACAAGCGCGAGCCGGAGCAGATGTGCTTAAAATATTTGAAAGTTGGGCGGAAGGTTTGTCTCCAACGCAATTTGAAACTCTGGTTATAGAGCCTACCCACAAGATTATAAGCCGTATTCGCAAGGCGGGTATTACCTGCCCGATTATAGGGTTTCCAAGGGGTGCAGGTGCAAAAATTTCTAATTATATTAAAAAAACAAGGATTTCGGCGCTGGCAGTGGGTACAGATACATCTTTGGAGTGGGCGCGAAAACAAGTTGGTCCTGATATGGCTTTACAGGGTAATCTAGATCCTTTGGCATTACGGATAGGAGGTTCTGTTTTGCAAAAAGCTGTACAAAATGTGCTGGATGATATTGAGGGGCTTCATATATTTAATTTAGGTCATGGTGTGACACCGGATGTTAAAATAGATAATGTCCATGCGGTTATATCCCATATTCGAACGGGTGAAGGTAATTATGTTTGACGGATATCTATGGGTTAAAGCGTTACATATTTGTGGAGTCATGTTCTGGTTGGCGGGTTTATTGATGATGCCTCGATTTTTTGTTTATCAACGTAGTTCTGTTGTTGGGGGTGAATTGGATTTAAAAATGATTGAAGCGGCAGACAAGTTACACAAAATTATCTTAACACCTGCGCTTATTGTAAGTTTTATATGCGGTGTTATTTTGTTTGTTTATCGCGCCGATGTTTTGTTTTCATCCGCTTGGCTAATTATAAAACTGTTATTTGTGTTTTTATTAATTGGATATCATGGGTTTTTATCAGGCGAACGTAAGAAGTTTGCTCAGGGAGAACGGCCCCGTAACGAACGGTTTTACCGGTTAATAAATGAAATTCCGGCGATCATAACAATAATCATTGTCATATTGGCTATTGTTGAGCCTTTTTAAAAGGCTTGACGTAAACAATAGTGGGGCGTAAAGTCCATGGTTAAGTCGACTGTTCTTGTCGAGCCATCTCCTTGCAGTGTTACATCCGATTGATGGTATAATTTAATATGGAAATTGGAATGTCTGACGATATTGTCCTATTGGAAACTTTAAAGTCTATCAGCTTGGAAGATTTAAAAGTCAAAAAGCCAGCTGAGTTGATTAGATTCGCCGAGGCCGTGGGTATCGAAAATGCGGGTAGCTTGCGTAAACAGGAAATATTCTTTTCTGTATTAAAGGACCTTGCTGAACGTGATATTGAGATTAACGGAAGCGGTGTTCTCGAAGTTTTGCAAGATGGTTTCGGGTTTTTAAGAGCTCCGGAAGCGAATTACTTACCAGGGCCGGATGATATTTATGTCAGTCCTAATCAAATTCGTAAATTCGGTTTACGCACAGGTGATACGGTATCAGGTCAAATTCGCAGTCCGCGGGATAATGAACGTTATTTCGCGTTGACTAAGGTAGCATCACTTAATTTTTCCACGCCAGAGCAAGCCCGCAATAAAGCCCATTTTGATAATCTAACACCGCTTTATCCCGAACAGCGTCTACAAATGGAAATTGAAGATCCAACCTTAAAGGATATATCAGGGCGGATTATTGATATTGTATCGCCTATTGGTAAGGGTCAACGCGCGTTAATAGTGGCGCCGCCTCGGACAGGGAAAACAGTATTATTACAAAATATTGCGCACTCTATAGAGGCCAATCACCCTGAGTGTTATGTGCTTGTTCTATTGATTGATGAACGTCCGGAAGAAGTCACGGATATGCAACGCTCGGTGAAGGGTGAAGTTGTAAGCTCTACATTTGACGAACCTGCAACGCGTCATGTGCAAGTTGCGGAAATGGTCATTCAAAAGGCTAAACGTCTAACGGAACATGGAAAAGACGTTGTTATTTTACTTGATTCAATAACGCGGCTCGGTCGGGCCTATAATACGGTCGTGCCGAGCTCTGGTAAAGTTTTAACCGGCGGTGTGGATGCGAATGCGCTTCAGCGTCCGAAACGTTTTTTCGGAGCCGCCCGTAATATCGAAGAAGGGGGGTCTCTAACAATAATCGCGACCGCATTGATTGATACGGGATCTCGTATGGACGAGGTTATATTCGAAGAATTTAAAGGCACGGGTAATAGTGAAATCGTGCTTGATCGGAAAGTAGCTGATAAACGCGTCTTTCCTGCAATTGACGTAACAAAATCAGGTACGCGGAAAGAAGAATTATTAATCGGGCCTGTAGAGTTGCAAAAAACCTATGTACTACGTCGTATTTTAAACCCTATGGGAACTATGGACGCAATAGAGTTTTTGCTCTCGAAACTCAAAGATACAAAAATGAACTCGGAATTTTTCGATAGTATGAATACTTAAAGACTGTGCTGAATTACCAGCACTTTTTCTATTAGCTCAAGGTTTCAGTGTTTGAGCGAGGCTTCGTGAAATGAGCATATATAAGTCCGCCAATTCCACCGCTTATGAGTTGTAAAATAAGACCGGTTAAGTCCCTCGCCCCTCCAATAATTGGAACGCCAAAATATACTTTTTGCAACAACCAAAGCATTACAGCTATGGCAGTGACTCCGGCTACGATGAAGGATGTGCGGCGAGGATATTTTATTTTATTATAAATAAGACTGTTCACAGTAAATGCGATCAATAGAGCAACAAATATAAACATACCATAGAGCGTTCCAAAATGGTGAAGGTCATATAGGGTCATTGAAAAACGTTCACCCAATGTTGCCTCTCCTCCAACATTGTTGAGTTTGGAAAGAATTCTTTGAGTTGAAAAAAATGACGCGAGAATTGCCGTCGCGAGCGTTGCTATAATTATAGACCCCGTGACCCTTAAGACTTTATACTTTATCGAAGGTTGCAACCCGATACTCCTCTTGTGTCTTTAATTATGATCGTATATGTGGGGAAAGGTCAATACTAAAATCATTTTAGGGGGTAATGTGGGGAAATACACTATGTATTGTAAATTGAAGATATTTTACTCAGTTATGATAACTATGGGTTTGGCGGCGTGTTTAGAACCACAAATTCCCGACACAATTGAACAGACGCCAACGACGCCTTTTCATGTCGAGGTAATAAGTGAAAATTTGGAAATGCCCTGGAGTGTTATTCCCCTCCCCCCGACAGTTGGACTGGGTGATTATCTTGTAACAGAACGCGGTGGTGTTTTAAAAACATTGGCTAAGGATGGAACCACACATATCGTTACGGGCTTGGTCGAAGATATTTACGTTAAGCAACAGGGCGGTTTGTTTGATGTGGCTCTGGCTGAGGATTTTGAGCAGTCCAACCGTATATATATATCTTACGCACGGGGGACGGACAACCGGAATACTACGGCATTGATATCGGCAAAAATTGATATATCAGGGCTTAAAGATTTACAGCCGTTGTTTGAAGCCAAGCCGTGGAAAGATACGGCTAATCATTTTGGCGGACGGATTACTGTTTTATCGGACGAGACAGTAGCTCTCAGTCTTGGCGATGGGTTTACTTATCGCGAAGCGGCGCAAGATAAATCTTCCCATTTGGGTAAAATTATTCGGATTAAAACAGATGGAACGGTGCCTAAAGATAATCCTTTTGTGTCCGAGAACAGTAAGACATCAGATATTACATCTAAAATTCTGACATATGGTCACCGCAATATTCAGGGGCTATTTTATGATAAGATATCAGGGCGACTTTGGTCGCATGAACACGGGCCTCGCGGGGGGGACGAATTAAATTTGATCGAACCGGGTTTAAATTATGGGTGGCCATTAGCGACAACTGGAACAGATTATACTGGTGCCAAAATATCGCCTCATAAAACTCTTTCTAAAACGCAGGGCTTTGTTAAAGATTGGGTACCGTCAATAGCTCCGTCCGGCTTATTGGTGTATCGGGGGGACTTATTTCCCAATTGGAATGGAGATATTTTCGTCGGAGGCCTCGTGTCTGGTGATATTCGTCATTTAAGTATGGATGGGGATAGCGTTTTATCAGAGACTAGCCTATTCGCTGATCTGGGCGGGCGAGTGAGAGATGTTAAACAAGATAATGACGGGGCCTTGCTTGTTTTGATTGAAGATCCGACCAAGGGTAAGTTATTACGCATATCTCCGCGTTAACATATTGGTATTATTTATCTTTTTTGACTATTATCGTCATACAGTTTTCGAATTCAGCGCGATCTGATATTGACATACCCATGATCGGTTTGAGTTGGAATGCGTAATTATCAACCATTATATTTGCGTCTTTGGCCGCCAGCGTTACATTTGTCCTTGGTGCTTTTTTTAAAATTGGAATGTTTTGTTTTTGTAGATTATCCGTAAAACTTTTTGAGAGTTGAGCGTTTGAAAGCCAGGCGGCGATCTGTGGTGTAGATATACCCGCGGCTGTGAGTGTGTTAATGTCCTGCGGGGTTTTAATAGGAACAGATATTTTCATTTCGGGTGCAAGGCGCGCCAATTTTCGAGCCTGTCCATTTGAATAGGCAATGAGGATGACGTGCTGTTGCATGTTTGCAGCGCGAATGAGTTCAATAACATCAGCATAGTTGGCGCTGGATTTGAAGTCGATTTCAAGGTAAATTCTTTGGTTTGCAATTCTGAGATAATCCGAAAGTTTTGGTACGCTATCTCGTGTTATGCGGCCAGATCTATCTTTGAGCAATTGTCCTTTAACCTCTGGCCACCGGCTTGATACAACGACGCCCTTTTTAACGGTTGTGCGATCGAAAACCCCGTCATGCATGAGGATATGGGTATTATCTCTGAGGCGAGCGACATCTATTTCAGCAAAGAAATACCCCTTTTGGATAAGGGCGTTAAGGCCGCCAATTGAATTTTCACTATAGCGACTATCATAAGAGGTTCCGCGGTGGGCGGCGATAAAGGCGGCTTTTGGGGGAAGGCAGTTAAAGGCCGTCGTGAGGGGTGGCAGTGCCGTGAATTGTGTGGCGGTTGGTGTTGAAAGCCCGCAGGCTGACAAAACTATGAAACCGGGCGCCAATATCCATTTTATTATGGGTTTGTGTTTCATCAGTTCTCTTTTACGTTAAAAGCCTGTAGAGCTTGCGCGGGCATGATCTTGCAAGTTTATGCTGATTTAAACAGGAATCCTATGACATCAAGTGGAGATACCATATTTGCGTTAAGCTCAGCTCCAGGTCGGGCAGGAGTTACAGTCTTTCGGGTGAGCGGCCCAGCCGCCGCGAAGACTTTTATGGATTTGACAAAGCGGCCTTGTCCAGCGCCGCGTCAGGCGAAATTGCGAACGATTTATGGTGAAAGCGGCGTTATTGATGAAGCCTTAGTGCTTTATATGCCGGGGCCAAATAGTTTTACGGGTGAGGATATTGCTGAATTTCAAACCCATGGCAGCTTGGCGGTGATAGATGCGATGGGTGAATGTTTAGCCCGTGCTGGCGCTAGGCCAGCGCGTGCAGGAGAATTTACGCGACGGGCGGTTTTAAACGGCCGGATGGACTTAACCGAGGCCGAAGGCTTGGCGGATTTGATTGATGCGGAAACCGAGGGTCAACGCCGCCAAGCTGTACGCCAAATGCAGGGCGGCTTGCGTGAAACCTATGAAGATTGGCGAAACGACCTTATTGAAGCTTTAGCAATGATAGAGGGTGAAATAGACTTTCCGGATGAGGGCGATGTTCCAGAGGCTTTGGCGCGACGGGCAGGCCCGATATTAAGGAAAGTGCAAGGAAACATGCAATTGGCGATGCAGACTGCGGGCCGTGGAGAAACGGTTCGGGCCGGGCTGGATATTGCTATCATAGGCGCGCCAAATGCTGGAAAATCAAGTATTATCAACAGGTTAGCGGGTAGAGAGGCCGCTATTGTTTCTTCAATAGCTGGAACAACACGAGATATTGTTGACGTGCAGCTGACGTTGGCCGGATTACCGGTCCGACTTTCGGATACGGCAGGTTTGCGGGCCTCGGAAGATGAAATCGAAGCCGAGGGTATTCGTAGGGCTGTTAACAGAGCCAAGCATAGTGATATTTGTATATATGTTTATGATGCGAGCTTGGGAACAGAGATGAAGGGGTTTGACAAGCTGACCCAGACGCCGCCAAGGGTGGGGGATATCATTTTAGCGAATAAATCGGACCTTGTGCGTCCTGAGCCTGTGAGCCCGGCGAAAGAAGATGAATGCGTAGGTCTGGGCCTTGCTTGTTTTGCGGTTAGTGCAAAAACAGGAATGGGGTTTGATGCGTTAAGGGCATGGATAGAGGCCGAGATTATAGAGCGTTTTAGCCCCGCGGATTTACCGGGATTGACCCGGAGTCGGCATATTGATTGTGTGACACGGGCGATGTTTTCCGTAGAACGGGCGCAAGACAATCTGAAGATTGCGGCCGAACTAGCTGGCGAAGACCTGCGCTCTGCTTTACATGCTATCCGTGAGCTTGCGGGGGAAACCGATATGGAAGCGGTTTTTGACCATATATTCTCCCGATTTTGTATTGGCAAATGACGTTTGCCCAATGTTTCACGTGAAACATTGGGGTTTTATCCCCGTTCTTAAGGGTTTTTGTCGACTCTCTTATAATAACACGATATAGGCGAGCGGCATTAATGGAGGCGTTTATGTCCCGATCTTGGGATGTCATTATTATTGGTGGCGGACATGCAGGCTGTGAGGCTGCATCAGCCTCTGCCCGGATGGGCGCTAAAACGCTTCTTTTAACGCATAAGATTGAAACCTTAGGCGAAATGTCGTGTAATCCGGCTATTGGAGGTTTGGGTAAAGGGCACTTAGTACGCGAGATAGATGCGTTAGATGGTGTTATGGCCAAGGTCGCAGACGCATCCGGAATACAGTTTCGATTGCTAAATCGTTCTAAAGGGCCGGCTGTGCACGGCCCGCGAACCCAAAGTGATAGATGGCTCTATAAAAAGGCCATGCAGACCACACTCACCACTTATGACAATCTTTCCATTAAGGCTTTGGCTGTTGAAGACCTTGTCGTTAAAGGCGGGCGGGTCAAAGGTGTTGTCACAGACGATGGGACAGAATGGGCTTCAGAGCGGGTGGTTTTGACAACGGGAACCTTTTTAAAGGGCGTTATTCACATAGGCGAGGTGCGTACACCTGCTGGTCGGCATGGCGAGGCACCTGCGATTGGGCTGTCAGATAGATTATATGATCTTGGATTTAAGATGGGGCGGCTTAAGACGGGAACGCCAGCGCGTTTGACGAAATCATCTCTTAATTGGGATATATTAGATCAACAAGCCGCTGATTGTGACCCTGTCCCCTTCTCATATATGACGCCGAAAATACAGATAGCGCAAGTTAGCTGTGCAATTACGCACACAAATGAAAAAACACATGCGATTATTCAAAAAAACATAAATAAATCATCTGTTTATAACGGCAGTATATCTGGGCGAGGGCCGCGCTATTGCCCGTCAATTGAGGATAAGGTCGTCCGGTTTGCCGACCGTAATGCGCATCAGATATTCTTGGAACCAGAAGGCCTGCCCGGCAATCCCGACGGAGATACGGTATACCCAAATGGTATTTCAAGCTCTTTGCCAATTGACGTTCAAGACGCGTTTTTGCGCTCTATTCGAGGATTAGAGTCGGTTGAGGTGCAACGCTATGGTTATGCGATTGAATATGATTATGTAGATCCGCGCGAATTACGCGCTACGCTTGAGACCCGTAAGCTGGGCGGTCTTTATTTTGCGGGGCAAATTAACGGAACGACAGGATATGAAGAGGCCGCGGCACAAGGCCTTATGGCAGGACTTAACGCGGCTTTGGCGGTGCGTGGAGACAATCCATTTATTCTAGACCGATCTCAAGCCTATATAGGTGTTATGATTGACGATTTGATCACTAAAGGCGTAACAGAGCCATACCGTATGTTTACGAGTCGGGCGGAATATCGTCTTTTCCTGCGGTCAGATAATGCAGATCAACGACTTACTGCCTTGGGGTCGGCCATCGGTTGTGTGGCTCCGGACCGCGCCGAAGCCTTTAAGCTCAAGAAAAAAGAGCTGGAAGCGGCTAAAAATACCGCTTCCAGATTAAAACACACGCCTAATGTCCTATCCAAGCACAATATTCGGGTAAATGCTGACGGTGTAAGGCGGTCAGTAATGGATTTATTGGCCTATCCCGATGTGAAATTTGCTGATCTCATTCCCGTTTGGCCGGAATTAACGGATATTCCACAACATGCGCGCCAACAGCTTGAAATAGAAGCGCTCTATGCAGGGTATATTGAACGGCAAGCGCAAGATATTGCGGCGTTCCGGCGGGATGAAGGGCTACGCCTGCCAGAGACATTGGACTATCTTGAAATTGGCGGTATGTCTAATGAGGTGCGTGAAAAGCTTATGGCGACACGTCCCGCAACTTTGGGCCAAGCTGCGCGGATAGAAGGTGTTACCCATGGGGCTTTAACCGCGCTTCTTGCCTTTGTGAAAAAATCAGCCTAGGGCTTATGGCGTATACTCGGACACATTTTGTTGCAGATACAACTGTTTCACGTGAAACATTAGCAGATTTCGAAGTTTGGCACCAACTTCTCATCAAATGGAATAGACGTATTAACCTGGTCTCTCACGCAGCTATAGCGGCGTTTTGGCAACGCCATGCCTTGGATTCATGGCAGATATGTGAAAACTTTCCAAAAGAGGTCACTTCGGTTTTAGATTTAGGCTCAGGCGCAGGGTTTCCGGGCCTGGCCGTAGCGATTGCATTTAAACACCGGAGTCTGGCTACGCAAAATACAGGGGTTGAAACGACGCCGCATGTTACACTTGTTGAGGCCGTTGGCAAAAAAACCAATTTTCTCCGCACGGTTATTCGGGAAATTGGCCTGCCTGCAACGGCGTTATCACAACGTATCGAAAATATTCCGCCATCGCCTTATGATGTGATTACAGCACGCGCGTTTGCGCCGCTACCGCTTTTGTTTACTTATGCACAGCCATTTTGGTCCAAAAAGACAATCGGGTTGTTTTTAAAAGGTGAGAGCGCTGCAGAGGAATTGACGGAAGCGCAAAATTACTGGACATTCAACGTGGAAAAAATAACCAGCCAATCTAATCCGGCGGGTGTTTTGTTGAAAATTACCGGCCTAGAGCCTAAAGCCGTCTAACGGAGTGAATATGTTGACAACGCGCATTATGGCGATTGTAAACCAGAAGGGTGGCGTCGGAAAAACCACGACGACAATCAATCTTGCCGCGGCCTTGACGCTTCTGGGCAAAAAAGTCCTTATGCTCGATATTGACCCGCAAGGAAATGCGTCTACCGGGTTAGGAATAGGCCAAGCGCAGCGTGATATCACCATTTATGATGTTTTAGTGGACGGGACTGCATTGGCAGAAGCTATTGTAAAAACAATTGTGCCGGGATTAAGTCTTGTGCCGTCACATATTGATCTTTCTGGAGCAGAGCTGGAGATTGGAACATCCGAGGGACGTACAGGGCGCTTAAAGGAGGCTTTAGAGCCGGAGCTGTCTAAATATGATTATGTGCTTATAGATTGCCCGCCATCCTTAAACCTTTTGACGGTTAATGCATTGGCGGCGGCTCATTCTGTCTTGGTGCCTTTGCAATGCGAATTTTTTGCTTTGGAAGGATTAAGCCAGCTTTTGAAAACCGTCGAAATGGCTAAGGCCAATATAAACCCCGGCTTGGTTATCGATGGTGTAATGTTGACTATGTATGATGCACGAAATCGATTATCAGCCCAAGTGGTTGAAGATGTGCGCCAACATTTAGGACGGGCTGTGTTTCAGACCATGATCCCGCGAAATGTGCGTGTTGCTGAAGCCCCAAGTTTTGCAAAACCTGTTATGATGTATGATCCCCAGTGTGCGGGATCCAGAGCTTATATGGCACTTGGTAAAGAGGTTTTAGCAAGACATGCCAAACGAAATGGAAATTTAGATAATTAAAACAATAGGTTAGCATATGTCTAAGGGTAAGAAGTCAAAACCAACACCAAGTTCCAATCGCGGCTTGGGGCGCGGGCTTTCTGCATTGATGCAGGATGTCTCGCCTGTTGTAGATACGGAATCGGGAAAGGTGACTGAGCCCAAATCCATGGATATGGTAAAAGGAGACGAGCCATCTGTAAGTGAAGACATTGGCACCGGCAAGGCCGATTCAAGAGCTGTGTCTACCATTGCAATTGACCAGCTAGAGCGTAATCCGGATCAGCCTCGCCGTTATTTCGATCCGGAAAAACTGCAAGAGTTAACAGACTCCATTTCGGATAAAGGCGTATTGCAACCCATTTTGGTTAGACCGCTTGCACGAAAGATAAACCACGCAAAAAAACATTATCAGATTGTCGCGGGTGAGCGCCGTTGGCAGGCGGCTTTAAAGGCTGGCTTGACGGCTATGCCCGTTTTGATTCGGGATTTGACCGATCAGGAAGTTTTAGAAGTCGGGGTTGTTGAAAATGTGCAGCGCGCTGACCTTAATCCAATTGAAGAAGCTTTGGCTTACCGCGCTTTGATTGACCAGTTTGGGCGCACACAGGAAGATATCGCGGGCGCTATCGGTAAAAGTCGCCCCCATATTGCTAATATGTTACGACTTTTAACTTTACCAAAACGAGCGCAAGAATTTTTACAACAAGGCAAGATTAGTACAGGCCATGCGCGCGCTATAATAGCAGCGCCTGACCCGGTGGCCATGGCCGAGGATATTGCTGCAAAAGGCCTGTCTGTGCGAGCGGCCGAAGACTGGGTTCGCCGATTGAAGTCAGATGCGAAATCCTTGCCAAAGCTTAAGCCTGAAAAAGATGCCGATACACGACTTGTCGAAACCGAGCTTATGGAGGCTCTGGGGTTAACGGTTGATTTGCGGCATAAAAGCCCGGATGGAGAATTGCGTATTCAGTATAAGACCTCTGAACAATTGGATGAAATTATTCGCCGTTTAATGGGTTAAGCGCTCAGAAATAAAGGGTTCAAGGGTTTAGGGCTTAAAGATTCAGGGCTTATGGGTTCAGGACTTACGAAATAAGCGCTCAAAAATGAAGGGCTTAACGCTAGGCCCGCCTGTCGAAATAGGTGAAGATATTATCTCTTGCACGCTTATTTACAGGCCTAAACTATCGTCGTTTTCGGGCGTAACGAGCCAAAGCCAAAAGCAAGCGGCTCGTCAGGGCATTTACGGGCGCGCCCGCAGATTTTAGTGTGGCCTCCGTTTCCAAAGTTTGGTTAAGCGCTTTGTGCAACATTGTGCTTGGCCATAGCTGTAAATGTTGCGAAAAGCTGCGTTCTTGCATGCGAAAGACGGGGGGACGTAATGCCCGCATTGCGCTTTGGGTACTCTCACCGCTCTCGATAGTGGCGCGAGCTTCTAATAAGCGACAGAGGTGGCTTTGCAAACGTCTTAAAATCAGGGCTGCATTCACCTTGCCGGCTATGGCGCGTTGAAACGCAGAGTCGCAAAGCTGGGTATGCCCACTCAGTGAGGCCATAATAATTTCATCTATAGAGGCGCTTTGGCCGCCTGCGGCTAATGCTAGAACGTCTTCACGCGTGACGACGGCGCCGTCTTCTGCGCCAAAACCTTTATAAAGCGCTATTTTTTCAATTTCATTTTTTTGAAGGCTACGATCCCCAGCCAGTAAAGGCACCCAGATATCTACGGCGTCGCGATCAATACTGATATTTAACGCGGAGAGTTCACTGCGTATGAGATTGGCAATATCAGCAGGATTTGCGGCGTAGCAACCGATCGCGGCAAAATGCCCAGCGGCCTCAAACGTTTTGCGGATAGAAGAACGAGGGGTCATATCTCCGGCCTCGATAATAAGTCGGGCCTCGCACCGCTCGGGGTTTGAATCAAAAGCTTTAATGGATTTGGAGAGGGCCGCCGCGGGACGTTCGTGGTCAAGCCGGATCCGCACAAGTCTGGAATCGCCTAATAATGACATGGCGACCATTTCATCTGACAGCTTTGCCGGATCTGATTGTAGATCATCTGAAGTTAATATTGTCGTTGCGAATACATCTTCAGGATCGGTTACAAATTTACGGGATAGTTTTTCCGAACGTTCTTTGACAAGCCCTCTGTCCGGCCCGAATAATAATACACCAATAATATGATCCCCGGGTTCGGAGAGAAATTTTTCAGCGCGTGATCCTGTTAGTTTCATGAGACGCTTATTATTGGCTGAGTGGAAAGAAAGAGCCGGCCTATACCGTTATTAGAGGGCAGGGTTAAGGAGACGGTTTTGTATAATAACGTGCCAGTTTCAAAATCAGGCGGTCAGCGGCGTCTTTGGCAATTGTTTGTGTGGCATTGGTTTCAGACGCTTGCTGCCCATAAGCATCTGTTGGGGATCCAAAGCTGGAGACGCTGCGGATTGTACCTTTATCCAAAATGTCGCCGGATTTAGAATCAAGTAATTCATAGCGTGTGGTCAGGACGAAATCATATCGGGACGCGACGTCTTCGCCGCTGACCCCAAGTCGTCTTTGACTGAGCCGCGGTGTGATTCGTAAAATATGTTTGGATCCATTTGCGCCAAGACGGTCGCGCAATCTCTGTGTAAGAAAAAATGCACTTTGGTCATCTGACGGGCGACCGGATTCTACGGCTTCAATGGCTATATCTTGAAAAGCGGCCTTTTGAGCAAGGCTTGACGGGGCATGCACGGGTGAAAACCCGCAAGCCGAAAGTCCTAAGCTGGATAAAGTTAGGGCGATAAGGGAGATAAGAGACGTGCGCATCATCCTGCCACTATATTGATTATTCGGCCCGGGACAATAATCACTTTGCGAATTGTCAGCCCTTCTAATGTACGAATGACGGCTGCATCCGCCATAGCTAAGGCTTGAATATCCGCTTTCGCCATATCTTTGGCGATAGAAATTTCGGCGCGACGTTTACCATTAATCTGCACGGGCAGTGTGAGTGTATCTTCAATGAGGAGTTTTGGGTCAAATTGCGGCCACGGTGCCTGATAGACCAGACCGCTTCCGCCCATGCGTGCCCAGCACTCTTCGGCGAGATGGGGCATAAAGGGTGCTATTGTCCGAATAAGAATACCAAGCGCCTCTGCTTTGGCGGCGTCATTATCCTTATATTTCTTTAACCTATTGGTCAGTTCGTAAATTTGCGCGACAGAGGTATTGAAGCGAAAATTTTCAATACCCATGGTAATTTTTTCAAGTGCTTTATGCGCAAAGCGGCGAAGTTCCAACGCTTCGCCAAGGGCGTCTTTCGCGACGGTATCGGGAGCGGGCAGCCTATCAGGAAGATCGCTGACAAGTCCCCAAATTTTATTGGAAAACCTCCAAGCGCCGATAACACCGCTTTCTGTCCATTCTACATCGCGTTCTGGTGGACTATCTGAGAGCACAAACCACCGGGCCACGTCCGCACCATAGCCTTGAATTATATCATCGGGATCCACGACATTTTTCTTGGATTTGGACATTTTGACAATGTCGCCTTTGGTCAGGCGGGCTTTTGTTTTAATATGTAAAACTTGGTCACCGTCTTCGATAACATCTGAGGGCATGACATAATTTCCCTCTTTGTCGGTATAGACGGCATGCGTGACCATCCCCTGGGTAAACAGTCCGGCAAAAGGTTCGCCGCTGGGTAAATCCAGTAATCCGCAATCTCGCAGGCCGCGCGTAAAAAACCGGGCATAAAGCAGATGCAGAACGGCATGTTCAACGCCGCCAACATATTGATCTACCGGTAGCCAGCTTGACGCTATAGCCTTGTCAAAGGGTTTGTCATCGGGTTGGTCATTGCCGTGTCCGCCCGCAAAACGGGCGAAATACCAGCTTGAATCTGCGAATGTGTCGAGCGTATCGGTTTCCCGTTCAGCCTTAGCGCCGCATTTCGGGCACGTCACCGGATTTTCCTGGGTTCCGGTCCGGAATGTCGGGTGTCTATCGAGTGGATTCCCCGGTGTGTCGAAATTTATGTCATAAGGAAGTTCGACGGGAAGATCGGCTTGTGAAACCGCTTGCGGCCCACACGTCTCGCATTTGATAATGGGAATAGGGCACCCCCAATATCGCTGCCGAGACACACCCCAGTCGCGTAGGCGATATTGCGTAATGCCTCTACCTGAGCCCATATCCTGGATTTTGGCAATGGCAATAGCAATCGCTTCATCTTTCTTAAAACCATTTAAAAAGCCGGAATTAAAAAGTGTCCCTTCGCCTGTATAGGCTTCATTGCCAACGGTAAAGGTGTCGGCTTCTTCACCTTCCGGCAAGACTACAGGAATAACATCAAGATCATATTTACGCGCAAAGTCCAAATCGCGTTGGTCGTGGGCTGGACAGCCGAAAATCGCACCTGTGCCATATCCCATGAGGACAAAATTCGCGATCCAGACGGGTAAGGTTTTCGCATCGTCAAAGGGGTGCTTAACACGTAACCCTGTATCCAACCCCAGTTTGGGAGCTTGGGCGATGGCTTCTTCGCCGGTACCGATTTTGGCGCAATCTGTTCTAAATTTTTCAATCTCAGGGTGCGTGTCTGCCAGACGTTTTGTTAGAGGGTGGTCGGGTGAAAGCGCTATAAAACTCGCCCCAAATAATGTGTCGGGCCGTGTCGTGAAAACATCGAGCCCGGACAGGTAATTTGTGTCATCGGAAAGCTGAAAAGACCCATCTGTTTTAAACGCTTTTAATCCATATGAATCAAATTTGTCTCTTGCCCATGCAAATCGCATTTCTAGGCCTTCTGAGCGTCCGATCCAATTGGCCTGCATGGTTCGGACTTTTTCTGGCCAATTCTCAAGCCCCTTTAATCCGTCCAACAGGTCTTCGGCGTAATGGGTAATTTTAAAAAACCACTGATCCATGTCGCGCTGCTCGACCTCTGCCCCTGAGCGCCAGCCTTTACCGTCTATGACTTGTTCATTGGCTAAAACTGTATTGTCAACGGGATCCCAATTGACCTTAGCGGTTTTTCGGTAGACGAGGCCTTTTTCCAAAAACTTTAAGAATATTGCCTGTTGCTGTTTATAATAGGCGGTATCACAGGTCGCAAATTCGCGTGACCAGTCAAAGGCAAAACCCAATCTTTTGAGCGGCGCTTTCATGGCGGTAATATTATTATAGGTCCAATCTTTGGGGTGGCCACCATTATCAATTGCGGCATTTTCCGCAGGCATGCCAAACGCATCCCATCCCATAGGGTGTAATACGTCAAAGCCTTGGGCTTTCTTATAACGAGCGACGACATCGCCCATCGCATAATTACGGACATGACCCATATGAATTCGACCGGACGGGTAAGGGAACATTTCAAGGGCATAGAATTTCTTCGCCCCCGTATTGTTGGCGCGAAAGACGTCTTCCTCATCCCAAAGCTTTTGCCAGCGAGGCTCGATTTCAGCGGCGTTATAACGGCTCATAGTCTTTCCTGATTCCGACAGTGCGGTTTTGCGTCCCCATTGGACGAAGCGCGTATATAACAGATCATCAAGGGCTGGCTAGAGGTTTAAGCGTCTATCTATAAATAGACCCATAGGCTTCTCTTATTGTGCGACGGGGGTAGCTGCGCTCTGAGAGGCGCTAAACTCGATATCGGGGAATTCTTTTTCCAAGAGCACTTTGCGTTCACGAATGTAGTTTTGTGTATTAATCCACGGGGCGTGATCCCCTTGTTTGGGCAAAGTATCTATTACCCGTTGTATATAACCGGCGTCAAAATCTATCCAAGGACGCTTTGTCATACCTTCAGGGGCTTTGGGCATGGCTATATTGGTCTGTGTGGTCTCCATTTTCTTTAACAGATTGCAAGAAAACTCCGAGATGAGATCCGCGCGCAAGGTCCAGCTATAATTCACATAACCAAAAACAGTTACCATGTTTGGAACGCCCGAATACATAATACCTTCATAACTAAAGCAATCTGCCGGAGATATGGCGTTACCGTCGACATTTATGTCAATGCCACCTAGAAACTTCAGGTTTAATCCTGTGGCAGTCACAATAATATCCGCGTCGATATGATCGCCTGAGGTCAAGGCAATACCTGTTTCTGTGAAACGCTCAATGTGACCGGTCTTGATAGAGGCTTTTTTTGAATTTATAGCGTCAAATAAATCGCCATTTGGAACAAGGCAGAGGCGCTGATCCCAAGGGTCATAATGGGGGGTAAAATGCGTGTCGATATCGTAATCTTTGCCCAGGGCATTTTTGACCCCTTTGAGCAATAATCTCTTTACCCGTTTCGGGTTTTTGCGCGTTGATGTATATAGCCAATGTTGGCGATAAATGTTTTTTGTACGCACAATGTTGTAAGCCCATTGATTGGGCATTATTTTGCGCAAGGCTTTTGCCACCCAATCCTCATCTGGCGCGGCCAATATATAGGTTGGGGAGCGTTGGAGCATGGTGATGTGTTTTGCGCTATCGGCCATATTGGGGACCAAGGTCACGGCGGTTGCACCAGAGCCTATTATAACGACATTTTTATCGGCATAGTCCAAGTCTTCCGGCCAATGTTGGGGATGAATAATATCGCCTTTAAAAGTGTCGGACCCTTTAAAGTCCGGGCTATATCCTTGATCATAATCGTAATACCCTGACCCCATATATAGAAAGTTACAGCTTAGCAGGGTTGTACCTGAATCTGATTCGCACCGGACCGTCCAGAGCGCGGTTTGACTAGACCATTGCACGTGGGTGACACGGTGGCCCAGTCGGATATGGGGGCTAATATCATTTTCCGTGACGGTTTCGCGAAGATAAGACATGATCGAATCGCCGTCTGCGATCGATTTTTTTGCCAGCCATGGTTTAAATTTATACCCCAATGTATGCATGTCGGAGTCAGACCGTATACCGGGATATTTAAATAAACTCCATGTTCCGCCAATTTTGTCGCGACCTTCAAGGATGGCAAAGCTTTTATCGGGGCATTTGTCACGGAAATGACACGCCGCCCCAATCCCGGAAATTCCGGCTCCGATAATGATTATGTCTTTATGTTCGAGTGATGTCTTCACGTGTGTCCCGACCTTGTTTGTTATATTTTTAATAGTTAGCGAAAGAACGGGTTTAAAGGAAATGTTTTTTGTGCAGGGCGTGTATGCAGTCTAGGAGCATTGGCTTTAAGCTCAAAAACCTCACGCGCAAATCCGGAACGCTATTATAGCCTTGCTATCATATCACGCGCGCTCCTGACGAATTGGCCAATATTAATCGTTTATAACTGTGGGCAGGGTGATGTATATCTGGGGCCTATTGATTATCGACAGTTGCAATATAAAGTGTACGTGCATTGGTCAGGATGGAGTTCTCGATTTGTCGGCTCGTATCGGCATCGACTGCGGCATCTGTCCATGTGCTTCCGGCGCGAACTTGTTTAAATGTGGAGACCTTTAAGGCATCTGCGCGTAAATTTGTATCCAGAATAAACACATTGACTTTAAGGCGTTCATCTGGTGCTTCTGGGCTAGCATACCAATCCGTAATAATAACGCCACCAAATGGGTCGGCAGAAGATAAAGGCATAAAATTCAGCGTTTCGAGTGTTGCGCGCCATAAAAATGCATTCACGCCCAGATTAGGAGATTGCTGTATCCGGGCTGCATTCGCTTTGCTCGCTTTTTTATTGCTGCTCCCTAAACTTGCACACCCTGTCAGAAGAACAGCACTCAGTAGAACGGTGCTTAAATATCTTGCGCCCGGAAGCTTTTTAAAATCTTTGTCTTGGTAAGGCATGCAATGGCTCCAATGCCGTGAATTTCAAATCAAGGGGTTTATACCATTTAAATTCTGCCCTGCTAGCCCTTCTGTGAGAATTATTGACACTCTAAAACCCCGTAAAAACGGGGGTTTAAGGGTTTTGTTAACCATTTTTTAGGAAGCACTGACCGATAAAAGGTTAACGACATGTTGATATTTATATCAATTCCGAAATCAGGGAGCCTTAAAGGGTGACAGGAATGCGCGAAAATCGATCTTCCAATGGAACTCTTAAGGGCTTAGGAAAAGGGTGGGGCGTGGCCGCCATATGCATGGTGGCGGGGGCTATGTCATTGGCACAGGCGCAATCCAATTCACCATTTGCCCATAAGAAAAAGAAGCAGGCATGGGAAACACCAGCTTCGTCTGCGCCTCCAGTTGCCAGCGGGTCTTATGCCCCGCCCAGCTATTCAACACCCAGCAATACTACGCCAACGTATTCAGCGCCTAAATATTCGGGTGCGCGCACGGCTCCGGCGTCCCCGTCGCATCAGAGCCGAACTTATGGTGGGCCAGCCTCACACGCAGCGACCCCGCCCGAGATATCACCGCGTTCGACACCGACACAATTTCCAGCACAATCGATTACGCCGTCATATCTGGGTGATTCCGCATATGACGCCTCGCCTAGGCAATCTTCTCAGCATCCGTCCTATCAAGCGCCTTATGCCTCTCAAGCCCCCTTGCAATCGTCTGCGCCTTACAGTCAACACAGCTATGGTACGGATTATTTAAATCGAGGCTCAAGCCCAACAGGTAGTCGAGATATCAGTCAGGGTCAATATCCGCAGCGCCAGGGTCAATATCCACAGACGCAATATCAACAGGGTCAACTCCCGCGTCCACAGGGTAAGCGCTCTTGGGCGCAACGTCTAGGATTTGGAAATTTGGCAACGACATTGACCGGTTATTTGAAAATTGGTGCGGCGATTACAGATAATGACACTCGTCTTGAAGATGGAATTCAGCCCGATTTTATTGCTGATGGTAGCCTACGGGGAGAAGTTTCCGCGATTACGCAAGGCGGGCTGGAATATGGTTTGGGTGCCAGAGTCCGCGCGCAATATGATGCTGATCGTCGCGGGTTTGGCGGTCGTGTCGGTGATTGTCCGCCCGCACTTGCAGAATGTGCGAGTGTCACGGTTAACGGCTTGGCTACCGCCCTTCGCGGGCATAGTTCACAATTTTACAGCTCTGGACCCTCAATTGCCGAAGATGTTGAATTTGCGCTTGAGGGCGCTTATGTGTTTTTGCGTAGCGCCTATGGCGATATATCTATTGGACGTGATGAGGGTTCGGCCTATTTGTTCTCGCTCGGGGCGCCGTCACTTGTAGCCGTCGGGGCGTCAAATTCACCGGTTGATTATACAGGTCTTGATAGCGTGAAAACGGTTAATCAGCCATCAGGCTTTTCCGAGAAAATTGCCTATACCAGCCCGCGCCTTCTGGGTGATCAAATTGGTGTGGGTGTGCAATTCGGCGTCTCCTATGCGCCAAATCCCCGCGCGTGCGGTGTTGATTATTGCGTAAGGCGTTCAGATGCATCTGGAGCCCTATCTCCTGACCTTGAGGATGTGATTGAAGCGGGATTGGCGCTGGACCGTACCTTTAAGAGCGGCGTATCCGTCGAAGCCACGGCAACATATGCCACGGCAAGCGAGCAAAGTGGCCTTGCCGGCTTTGATGACTTGAAAACGCTGGGCTTGGGTCTTGAGCTAGGCTATGGCGATTGGAAATTGGGCGGGTCCTATCTTGATAGTAATAACGGCTTACAAGACGGCGATTATACGGCCTATGATATTGGTCTAACATGGCAACCAGCCGCTTGGGGCGTCACGGCTGGATATGGGCATGCCCGGGATGAAAATGTCGACCTGACATCAAATCAGGGCCTTTTGGCGGTTTCATATGATTTCGGTAAATATCGATTGGGCACAGGCGTTCAATATATAGAGCGTAGAGTGCCAGTAAACACCCTTGGAGCCGGGGCGGGACTCATTGAACGCCAAAAGGAAAAATCTGGAGCTCTCTTTGTGGAAGGGAGTGTGAGGTTTTAGGTCTTTATGTCGTCTTTTGGAGAAGCCCAGAAATGGTTGCAAGACCCGCAGTTCCCGAACCTCGTAATCTCGGCGCGGTTCGAGCTGTGACTCCGCCCAGAGCAAAAACGGGCACAGGCCATGTGTGACAGAGGTCGGAAAATACCTTTATCCCTATGGGTGGCCCCGCGCTCGGGCTTTGACTGGCAAAGACACTCGATATAAATACGGCATCGAAAATTTTAAGCCCTGAAATATAGGCCTTATCTTGCATATATGAATCATCTTTCATACCGGCAATGCTCAGACTCCACTCCGGACAGCGTCTACGCCATGTACGCGCGATAGAAAAATCGGTATTGCGCCGGAAATGAACCCCGTCAGCGCCGCATTTCAGAGCGAGGGCCGGATCATTCCCGATCAATAATTGATAGCCTCGTGAAAATGTAATTTGGCGTAATTGATCTGCAATTGTCTCGGGACACCCCCTTCCGAAATGTCGATATATAACTGTAAGTCCATTGATTCCACACTCAGGAAGTCGGGTGACTGCTCGGATTGGATCTGCCATGCGCGCGGGATCTGTCATAAAAACAAGCGGTGCCAGTCTAGACTTAAAACGGCTAAGGGCGCGTAGATCTTTAGATATCCGACAAAGGGGATGAGAGCCGCAGTTTGCCATATTTATAGCCAGACCACACTTTCATTCTTGTTAAACTCGGGGTAGGGGAGGGCCATGTCTGATGAATTATCCATTTCTGATAAACGCGCCTTGATCCTAAGCCAAATTACCGCTGCGGCCAAGAGCGTTGACTCCGATTGTAAACGTGACCCTAATTCGGATCAGGCGCGCCATAATGTAACCTTGGTTGCGGTTAGCAAGGTGCAGCCGGATTGGCGAATTGCCGAAATGCTCGCAGCGGGCCAGACAATATTTGGAGAAAACCGGGTGCAAGACGCGCGGGCGCGCTGGCAGGACAGATTTGCATCTGCGAGAAAGAATATTGAATTACGTTTAATAGGCCCGTTGCAATCAAACAAGGTGGGGGAAGCGGTGGAATTATTTGATGTGATCGAAACCGTAGATCGTGAGAAACTGGCAAAAACTCTTGCATCTGTGCGACAAAAGGGAGCGCGTTTACCGCGGTTATTGGTACAGGTAAACACAGGAGAAGAGCCACAGAAATCGGGCATCGCCCCGCGAGACTTTGTTCCGTTTTTAACCAAGCTTAAAACTACATATGATCTTCATCCTGTAGGTGTGATGTGTATTCCGCCTGTCGCTAAAGATGTCGGCGGGCAAGCCGTGGCTCCGCATTTTTGGGCTTTAAAAAACCTTGCCGACGCAGCGGGGTTAGGTGAGATTTCTATGGGCATGAGTGCAGATTTCGAAACCGCGATTAAACTGGGTGCCACACATGTAAGATTGGGGACAGCCCTATTCGGGCCGCGCAAAGTGTCCGGTTAGGCAAAGGGTTTGTCGTGTTTAGGCCTGAATGTGAAGACCCATCCCTGTGCTTAGATGCGGTAGGAGTTGCACCATGTCTTCGGGTGTAAGCGCAATACAGCCTAATGTGTCACGGTCATCCGGCTGGGCAATATGTATAAATACGGCGCTGCCAAGCCCCGGTTTGGGGGGGCTGTCATTATGGCTCATAATCAGCACAATATCATAGGCTCCGTCCTCTCGCCACAGCCTTTCATGACGGGCTGGATAAGGCGTGCGGATAAATCGGTTATAAGCCGGATCCTCCGGATCGTCACACCAACCGTCATTTGGACGCAATGGACGAAATATTAGGGGTTTAACGGCCGCGATGTACCGGTTTTGTTTTTGCGGGACCGGTAAGCGGTCCGCGCGGTAAAGCCCAAACCGCAAAGAATAATGACCTAATGGCGTTTTTGCATCTCCTTCCCGCCCACTATTTTCAGGGGTATAGCCGGCTTTTCCGATTCGGCAGGGCAGATTTTTTCCATTATAAGATAAGGTTTTATCTTTGGCTTTCACAATAATAGTCATATGGTAATCGCAAAGTTGTGATCGTTCGCGAGCATAGTGGCATTAGTCTTGCGACTTAAACAAGTTTAAATAGCGTCCAAGAGGAGATCATATTATGGCCGTTAAGAAACGCATATTATTAGTGGATGACGACGACGACCTTCGCGAAGAGTTGGTAGAGCAATTCGGACTTTATGACGAGTTTGATACGGTCGATGTCGGCACCGCCACAGCGGGTATTGAAGCTGCCAAGGCAAATTCATTTGATCTGATTTTACTGGATGTTGACCTGCCTGATATGATGGGAACGGATGCGTGTGAGCTTATGCGCAAGGCGGGCGTGGCTGCACCAGTTGTTATGCTTACAGGAAATGATGGCGATATGAACGAAATTCTTGGTCTTAACTCCGGGGCCAATGATTATGTAACCAAGCCGTTTCGGTTCGCCGTGCTTTTGGCGCGATTACGGGCGCATTTGCGCAGCTTTGAGCAGTCTGAAGATGCTACATTTCAGATTGGGCCCTATGAATTTAAACCTGCTTTCAAGCGCTTAACGCCGACACAAATTGAAGGGGCCCCGAAAGTACGCGACATTCGGTTGACGGAAAAAGAGACTAATATTTTAAAATATTTATTTCGGGCAGGCGGAAAACCTGTAGGCCGGGATGAGCTTTTACACGAAGTCTGGGGTTATAATTCCGGTGTCACAACCCATACCTTAGAAACCCATGTTTACCGTTTACGCCAAAAGATCGAACTTGAAAAAGGTGTCGCGACATTATTAGTTACCGAGCCGGGCGGGTATCGCCTCGCTCTGAGCTAGTTATCATTAAGCGTAGCTGTTGCAATAGCGTGCTGTGGGTGTTGGATTATAAATCTAGAACTTGCGTAATCGGGGCGTGATCGGACGGCTTTACCCACACACGACAGTCGGTATGAATCTCATAGCCCGCCCGACCGGGCGCTATGGCTGCGGCTTTCAAGGCCGGACTCACCCAGATATGATCTAGTCTTCGGCCGCGATTAGATGCAAAAACATCCCGGGCCCGATATGACCACCATGAATATAATTTCTCTTCATCGGGAATATGTAATCGGGCACAGTCAATAAATTCATGCGTTTTTTGCAGGCGCGTTAGACGTTCGACCTCAATCGGTGTGTGGCTGACGACTTTTAATAATTGCTTATGGTTCCAGACATCATGTTCCCCCGGAGCTATATTTAAATCCCCGACGAGCACTTGTCTGGCATCACCTTGAGAATACCGCTCAGCAAAATAGCCGGTCATGGCCTCGAGGAAGTCCATCTTGTGTTTAAATTTCGGATTTATTGTAATATCGGCTTCGTCGCCGCCGGCCGGGACATAAAAATTATGGAATTCGAAATCAGATTCACCGGCTATTACGCGGGTAGAAACATGGCGAGCTTCGCCGATTGGACAGAATTGTGTGTCTAATCTTTCAAGTGGCAGGCGTGAAACCGTTGCGGTGCCGTGATACCCTTTTTGTCCAGACACTTCGATATGGGTATAGCCGGCTTCGCGAAAAGCGTCATAAGGGAATTGATCGGCCAGACATTTTATTTCTTGTAAGCCTAAAACGTCAGGCTGATTATCGTCTAAAAACCGGATAACTTGGTTGATACGCAGGCGTACGGAATTGATGTTCCAGGAAGCAATTTTTACGGTCATACACTGTGGTAAGGATTAAGGCCGTAAAATCAAGGACTGTTTGCATTTCGTTAACGACGATCTCGTCTCGAGCTATCCCGCAATACAAACAATCTGGGGTTAATGCGTTCATTATATTTCAAATCAGACAAAATCACACGGGTTTCACCGCCAAAGCTATCTGAAATGATCCATTCCCGTAAGGCGATGTTTTGTGCATCAAACACCATGGTGATAGCCCCGTCTATGTCGCCGCTACCGTCACGTGCGGTGACACGGATTTCGTTAAAGGTTTTTATCAAACTTGTGACTTCTGTGTCATTGGCAAGATTGACGTTCTCTTTGAGAAAAAAATTCAACGGGGTAGACGATAAAGGAACACGGTCTGTCGTTTCAAGCACCCGGTCTTGCTGCGTTAATGTCACCCCGTCAGAGACAATTAATAAGGGATTGGGAGTGTCATATTCGAATCGTAATTTTCCGGGACGGCGAAGATAGATTGTACCTTGGGCAAAGCTACCGTCAGAGGCATATTGTGCGAAGCGTCCAGAGAAGCTTGATGTTGCATTAAGCGCACTATCTATGCGCGCCAGATCAGCCGGCACATTTTGTGGGTCAGAGAAGGGGGCAGTATAGACGGGTTGCTGAATTTGTGGCTGGCCTGGGTTTGAAATTTGCGCAGATGCCAAGCCTAAGTTTGCCCCCAGGGCGCCTAATATCCCGAGAGTACCTAATATGGTGGATAATCTTATCCAGTCTTTCATGACCCGATCCTTTAAGACGTAATATCTTACTCTAAGGGTGTTTGTACAAAAGGCCAGTTTAATGCGGGCTGAATAAACCGTTTAAATACATTAAATTTTGGACAGTTCATGACGATATATTTGATCTTAAAACAGGTCTGGCGTGAATGCTTTATATTCCTATCATAACCTTGCCTGCCATAACCTATCAAAGCGGTTGTGGGCGATTATTGGGAATTTATATAAAGTTATAATATATTTTAATGGCTCGACTTTAAGGAAGACACACTCAAACAGGGTCTCTAAGGAAGCTTATGTTATCTATTTTAGACATATTTCGTATTGGGATTGGGCCGTCCAGTTCTCATACTGTGGGGCCGATTCGGATTGCTAAACGGTTTTCTGAGAGTTTACGTCGCAAAGACCGGCTTGAACGTACGGTTCGTATTCAGGTGGAGCTTCAAGGCTCATTAGCCTTGACGGGGGTCGGGCATGGAACGCCTAAAGCTGTCATTTTAGGCCTGTCAGGACTGATACCCGAAACCTTAGACCCAGATATGGCCAAGCGTCATATGACCCGTGTTGGACGCGATAAAAGCTTGATGCTCTTGGGGGAGGTGGAGATAGGATTTGATCCCGAAGCCGATATTATATTTGATTTTGAAACTGTGCCAGAGCTGCATCCTAATGGGATAAAACTATCGGCTTTTGATCCCGAAGGCCTGTTATTACGAACGCAAACCTATTATTCAACCGGTGGCGGATTTATAGCGTCTAAAAGGCAAATGTTGAATCCGGTAAAAGACGATATAGTCAAAACAGGCAAAGCGGTACCTTATCCATTTGGGTCGGCCGGTGAGCTCTTAGCGCTTTGCAAGCGGCACAAATGCACAGTTGCGGAAATTATATATGCCAATGAGGAGGCTATGCGCCCTCGGGCCCAAACGGATGCGGCGTTGGATAATATCGCCTCTGTTATGATGGCTAGTATTGATAGAGGGTTAAATACAGAAGGTATTTTACCCGGGGGTTTGAATGTGAAACGCCGCGCCCCCGCCATTTGGCGAAAACTGCATTGTGCGCCGCCTTCCAATGAGCGCGAACAGCTATTTGATTGGCTGAATGTCTATGCCATGGCGGTCAATGAAGAAAATGCAGATGGCGGACAAGTCGTTACCGCACCGACAAATGGAGCCGCAGGCATTATTCCATCTGTGCTGCGCCATTATTGTCAGGGTGATAAGGTTTTGGTGCAAAACATACGGAATTTTTTGCTAACCGCTGGCGGTATCGGGCTTTTATATAAGCAGCGGGCCTCAATATCCGGTGCGGAAATGGGATGTCAGGGAGAAGTCGGTGTAGCCTGTTCTATGGCGGCGGGAGGTCTTTCTGCGATATGGGGGGCAACACCGGAGCAGGTCGCCAGCGCGGCTGAAATTGGTATGGAGCATAATTTGGGTCTTACGTGTGATCCGGTTGGCGGGCTTGTGCAAATCCCGTGTATTGAACGCAATGCCATTGGCGCGGTTAAAGCTGTTAATGCGGCTCGCTTGGCGCTTCATGCCAGTGATCAAATGAAGGTCAGCCTTGATCAAGTTATAGAGACCATGCGTCAAACCGGATTGGATATGTCATCTAAATATAAAGAGACCAGCCAAGGCGGCCTAGCTGTGAATGTTGTCGAATGTTAGCTCTTAGGCGGGGTAAGCTTCCCGAAGGTAAGACGCCATAAACCATGTTTAATAATAAAAAATACAATAATTTCGTCTAAGGCCCGATACATCAATAACGACGTATGATTACTAACAGGGATAAGTGAATGTTCGGTATAAAGTCTTACCTAAAAGATAATACAGGCAATTTTGCAACTATAACAGCGTTGAGCTTTGCAGCGATTGGAGCTGGAATGGCGGCTGCAATTGATATGAGTAATTTATTCTCATTGCGTTCCGAGCTTCGTGATATTGCTGATGCGGCGGCTTTATCCGCGGCGATAGCTGCAAATTCAAACCCGACGGGGGGTACAGTTGATCGCATGGCACAGGCGCACGCATCGGTAATGGCGAATATAGCCAATATAGACGGCGGGATCACGGTCGGTGAACCTATTATCATTTTTGATGATACCACCAAGGAGGTGACAGTTGAAATACCGACAAGTCGCAAATCGTTTTTTGGCGGGTTTACGGGCAGAATGCAGCAAGATGTAAGGGCTATGAGTGCAGCCTCTTATGAAGTGAAAGAAACCAATCCCGTCTCCTTTGCTTTTGTTGTTGATGTTTCCGGGTCTATGGGATGGTGCCCGGGGCAAGCCAATGACGATGCGCCTTGTCCCGCCGGAGAGCAGCCCCGTATTAATACGCTAAAAGAAGCTGTGGGTGTACTCTTTGATCAGATTGAAGGTGGAAATGCGGATATTGACGCCTTACGCGATAAAATTCGTACCGGCGCATGGACATATAGAGGGGTAGAAGCCACGTCTGTAGATATGGCCGATGGGTGGAATCATGTAGAAGCTTTTGTTGATGGGCTGGCTCCCCGCGGACGCACAGATTCTACGGACGCATTCAGTTCAGCCCTAGAAGCATTGAGTAAAGAGCCTGATATCGTCAATGACCCGAACTTGAAACGGTTTATCATCTTTATGACGGACGGTGTTAATAATGATGTGACGTCTACATTAGCGACAGAAGTATTTTGTCAAACCGCCAAAGAACAAGGCATTAATATATTTGCTATTGCTTTTTCGGCCCCAATTGAAGGCGAAAACCTGTTATTGCAATGTGCGTCTCCGAATGATGACGAAGAGGTTACTGATCCTGGTGAATTTGAGTATGAGTCAACGGAGGCCCGTGTTGATAGACGGTGTGACAGTGTTACCGATCCGACAGATGGCGAATCCCATGGGCGTAGACGGTGCGAGCGTGAAAAAGCTGAAAATTATTTCGATGCGGAAAATGGCGACGAGTTTAAAGCCGCCTTTGCTGAAATTGGCGCTAATCTGGGTCGGGTTGATACGCGTTTAACTCGCTAACCCGTTATTATCACCTGAGATTATACGCATTTATATATTAAAAAAGGCCGCTAAAAGCGGCCTTAATGCTATTTGAAATGTGGCTGGATTAGCACTTGTAATAAAGATCAAATTCGACCGGGTGTGGATGCATATTCACACGGTGGACTTCTTCCATTTTTAGATCGATATATGCATCGATTTGATCATCATCAAAGACGCCGCCTGCTTTCAGGAAGTCACGATCACCATCAAGGCTTTCTAAGGCCTCTTTTAGGCTACCGCAGACTTGCGGAATTTTTGCTGCTTCAGCTGGTTCAAGATCATAGAGGTCAATATCCATAGGGTCGCCCGGATCAATTTTGTTTTTAATACCGTCAAGCCCAGCCATGAGGAGTGCTGTATATGTGAGGTATGGATTACCAGCTGGATCAGGGAACCGCGCTTCTAGGCGTTTTCCATTTGGTGAAGCTGTCCACGGAATCCGAATAGAGGCAGATCTGTTTCTGGCAGAATAGGCCAACATGACAGGCGCTTCAAACCCCGGAACCAATCGCTTATAGGAATTGGTCGACGCATTAGAAAATGCGTTGATGGCTTTAGCATGTTTGATAATCCCGCCGATGTAATAGAGACATTGCTTGGAGAGTCCGGCATATTCATTTCCGGCGAAAAGCGGCTTCCCGTCTTTCCAGATAGATTGGTGAACATGCATGCCGGTTCCATTATCATTCCATACAGGCTTAGGCATAAAGGTTGCGGTTTTTCCATAAGCATGGGCGACATTTTGAACAATATATTTATAGAGCTGCATATTATCAGCCATAGTAACCAATGTGTCGAATTTCATACCAAGTTCATGCTGGCTGGGAGCGACTTCATGGTGATGCTTTTCAGGTTTTAAACCTTGTTCCCCCATGATGGCCAGCATCTCTGTACGCATGTCTTGCTCTGAATCCACTGGTGGGACAGGGAAGTAACCGCCCTTGGGCCCGGGACGATGTCCCATATTGCCTGTATTATATTGTGTCCCCGTATTATAAGGGCCCTCAACACTGTCAAAACTATAGCCCGTATTTTGTTGGTCAGTATTCCAGCGTACATCATCAAAAACAAAAAATTCGGCTTCAGGCCCGAAATAGACCTCATCACCAACTTTCGCAGATTGCATATAGGTTTCAGCCGCCTTGGCGGTTGTCCGGGGGTCGCGATTATAAGCTTCGCCAGTGTCCGGCTCTAGAACATCACAGAACAATGTCATTGTGTCCACCTGATAGAACGGGTCTACCTTTGCCGTGCTGGGGTCTGGTAATAAAACCATGTCTGATTCATTAATGTCTTTCCAGCCACTAATGGATGACCCATCAAACATTGTGCCGTCTTGGAAGAGATCGTCATCAACCATGCTGGCATCAAATGTCACATGTTGCATTTTACCTTTTGGGTCTGTGAAACGTAGATCGACATAACCTATGTTTTCGTCCCTCATTTTTTTAAGAACTTTTTCAGCAGACATAATTCAACCTTTCCCGAGTATAGTTTCGTCTGTTATTAATTTTGTGATTTTTTATTAAAGTGCCGCGTCGCCTGTTTCACCCGTACGTATACGAATGGCTTGTGATACATCGGAAATGAAAATTTTGCCATCTCCGATTTTTCCCGTTTTTGCCGCGGTTTGAATAGCTTCTAATGCGCCTTCAACCTGATCATCAGAGACGACAAGCTCTAATTTGCGCTTGGGGAGGAAGTCGACAACATATTCTGCACCCCGGTAAAGTTCAGTATGTCCTTTTTGTCGTCCAAAACCTTGTGCTTCTACTACCGTCATGCCTTGTAGACCTGCAGCTTGTAGAGCTTCTTTGACCTCGTCAAGCTTGAAGGGTTTAATAATTGCTTCAATTTTTTTCATTTTGGCCTCCGTTTACGCCGTTTCACGATTTTTCGTTTTTAAAGAGACGTGGGGCAGAGTCGACATGTCAGCCGTGAGATGACGGTCACATATAAGCTGGTGATTAAAATTGCAGCAAAAACGCGTGATAAGTGCGCAGAACGATTAAAAAGTGGGCGCATATTTAATCTCTTTCTCGTGACGTGGCTATGTTTTCACTATCTACTTTATGGAGAAGGCGCTAAAGAGGCGAACCCATGCCAACGTGGTACGCGAAGAGGAGAATATTCGTGCGAAAATTAGAAGTTCGGGCCCCAAGAAAAAACTATATTACCGATCAACAGGCGCTTGACTTTCATGCTAAGCCGGTCCCGGGAAAATTAGCACTACATCCGACAAAGCCCATGGCGACCCAGCGCGATTTATCACTGGCCTATTCTCCCGGTGTGGCGGTTCCTGTTGAAGAAATCGCCAAAGACCCGGATCTTGCCTATGAATATACGTCAAAGGGAAATATGGTCGCGGTCATTTCCAATGGTACGGCGATCTTGGGTCTTGGAAATCTTGGCGCGATGGCCTCTAAACCTGTTATGGAAGGGAAATCTGTCCTGTTCAAGCGCTTTGCCGACATTGACAGCTTCGATATTGAGGTCGAGGAAGAGGATGCGCAAGCGTTTATTGAGTGTGTGAAACGTATTGGTCATACTTTTGGCGGGATTAATCTTGAAGATATTGGATCGCCAGAATGTTTTATTATTGAACAAGAACTTCGGGATCTACTGGATATTCCCGTCTTCCATGATGATCAGCACGGCACGGCTATTATTGCTACGGCGGGTTTGATTAATGCCTGTCACCTTACAGGCCGTAAATTTGAAGATTTGAAAGTGGTGCTGTCTGGGGCCGGTGCAGCCGGATTGTCTGTATTGGGGTTGATTAAGCGTCTGGGTGTTAAAGATGAAAATGCGATTGTCCTTGACAGTCGCGGCGTGGTTTACAAGGGGCGCCAAGAGTCGATGGACCAGTGGAAAGCGCCCCATGCAATTGATACCCAATTGCGCACTTTAGATGAGGCCATGCAAGGCGCGGATGTTTTTCTGGGCTTGTCAATTGCGGGTATTGTGTCAAAGGACATGATAAAATCTATGGCAAAAAACCCTATTATTTTTGCGATGGCTAATCCTGACCCCGAAATTACACCTGAGGAGATTAAAGAGGTTCGTGATGACGCCATTATTGCGACAGGCCGATCTGATTATCCTAATCAGGTCAATAATGTTTTAGGGTTTCCATATATTTTTCGTGGTGCTCTGGATGTCCGGGCGCGAAATGTGAATGAAGAAATGAAATTGGCTTGCGCGCATGCGCTGGCGGATTTGGCCCGTCAAGATGTTCCCGAAGAAGTCGCGGCAGCCTATCATGGCAAACGTCCAAAATACGGCCCCGATTATATAATTCCCGCTCCATTTGATCCGCGTTTGATTTCAGAAATCCCGCCTTATGTGGCGAAAGCGGCAATGGACACAGGCGTGGCGCGTGTGCCGATTGAAGATATGGAGGCTTATCGTCAATCTTTAGCGCGTCGCCAAGACCCAACGGCGGCTATTTTGCAGGGTATCAGTCAATCTGTTGTAGAAAACCCCAAGACTATTGTTTTTGCAGAAGGTGAGGAACCAGCGGTTATTCGCGCAGCACAATCTTACCAACAACGGGGGTTAGGACGGGCGATTCTAGTTGGCCGGGATAAGCCAATTTTGGATAATATGAAATTATTAGGCGTTGAAAATCCTGATAAATTTACAATTTTGAATGCGCGTCTTTTTGACCGGAATGCCGAGTTTACCGAATATCTCTATAGTCGCTTGCAGCGCAAAGGGTTCTTGCGCCGTGATGCCCAACGTCTGGTTAATAATGACCGGAACGTTTTTTCAGCGCTTATGCTGCATCATGGTCTGGCGGACGGCATGGTCACGGGTGTAACTCGTAGTTATGATATTGCCCTGCGTGATGTGCGTATGGTGCTGGGGCATCAAGATACAGAACGTACAATGGGCGTTTCTGTTGTTGTAAATAAATCACGCACGCTTTTTATCTCGGATACGAATATAACCGAATTACCCTCAGCAGAGGATTTAGCCGATATTGCCGAAACGACAGCCGGGTTCGCGCGTCAATTTGGTTTTGAACCGCGCGTTGCCTTTCTATCTTATTCGACCTTTGGAAATCCCGTGGGTGAGCGCATGGAAAAAGTCCGTCGCGCTGTTGAAATTCTAAATGACCGTGAAACAGATTTTGAATATGAAGGAGATATAGCCGCTGATGTCGCATTGGACCCGTTGCATACGCTAACATATCCGTTTTCTAGACTGACCGATGCGGCCAATGTCTTGATTATGCCCGCTATACATTCGGCCTCTATATCGACGAAATTATTAAAGGCAGTCGGCGGTGCGACGGTTTTGGGCCCGTTCCTGACAGGACTCGAAAAGCCGGTTCAGATTTGTCCTTTGGGGGCTACGGCGTCCGAAATTGCGCAAATGGCGACACTCGCTGCTTTTGCGCCGTCTCATCGCGATGATGATTAGGGGGCGCTCTACCTTACCCAAGGCGTGATGTGAGTTGTTGGAAAAAGCCGAGTTTTTTCTTGCGCAATACGACGATGACCTGATGGTAATCCGTGATCATATCGAGGCCTTCAAAGTGTTGACCCCAGTTTTCTTCAATCCATTGGGGCGGAATAATGGCGAGACCATAACCGGTAAGCTCTCCGCCGCGCTGGGTGGATTGCCAGACAAATTTGCCGTCAAGCACGTCTTGTTTGGCGACCTCGACGTCAAACCCGAGACTGTCGATCCATGTTTTTGATCCAATGGCCATGACATCAAATTTTTCTTTCGTGACAATCGTTAGCATAGCCAGACCGCCCGGCTTGAGTACGCGGTGAATTTCCCGCATCCATTTCAGGTTCAATTCGGGCGTTAAATGGCTAAACACTGAATTTGCAAAGGCGACATCAAATGTGTTCTTTGCATGTGGAAGCTTGCCCTTTTGTTGAATGACGTCGAAATTATCTGAATTAAAGCTTTTCCGGCACGCGGCAACCAGCTCTGGTACCACATCAACTCCGTAAAGGTTTTCAAGCGCAATATCGCGTAAGAAATATCGTGCAATGCGCCCCCAAGCACAGCCAAAGTCCAATATTTTGCTAGACCGTTCAAGCGGAGCGCCATAGAGTTTTGCAGTATCTCTAACGTGGCTATATAACATAGAGGCTTCACGCAACATGCGGTCTGAGGTTCCATTTGTTATCGTTAAATCGACAATATGGCTCTCAGGAAACCCGGGAAGCTTGATTCCGTCAATTTCCATATTAGCTGTTGTTACGCTTTGCGATATGGCCGCAAACCAGTCTTTATCGGTAATCAACTATCAACCCTTTCAAATTGAGGTATAAACCGCCTGATAACCTTGTCTGGGCGGCTATAGCAATAGCTGTCTCATGAATTAAATCCATGCGGGTCCATTTCTATATATATTGACGATAGGCTTTGAACGATTGTCGGCCATTCGCGATTAAAAATTTGCTCATATTCAAGATTTATAATAGGCTTGAAGCGTGCGAGGGACAAATTTGGGAATAGATCAAATAACAAGCCCAAATGTATTGGGACAACCTGAAGTCATATCTGGCGTATCGCCTGAGCGACGCACGGTTTCGATTCTGTATGCAGATATTGTGTCTTCGACCTCTATTATTGCAAAACTTGACCCCGAAGACATACCGGATTTTCTAGATCCTCCGATCAAAAAAATGGTCAGGGCGATCCGTAAATTTGGCGGCAATGTGATGCGGGTGCAAGGCGACGGTATAAAAGCCGTTTTTGGGGCGACCAAAAGCCAAGAACATCATGCTTTACGCGCGGCATATGCCGGGCAAGAAATTTTGCACCTTATGCAAAAAGAGCCTTCCAAGCCCCATATTCCGGTGCCGGACATTCGTATTGGTATTCATTCAGGCGTCGTTGTCGTCAGATGGCAGGAAAATGATTTTGGCGGCGGTTTGGATACAATTGGTACGGCGTCTCATATTGCGGCTAAGGTCGAGAATGCGGGACGACCGAATTGTGTGACGGTCTCCGGTGTTACGGCGGACCTGATTCAGGACTATGCACGACTGGAGCCTGTTAAATATGATATTTCAGAACTTTTGGCCGAAGCTGGCCATCCATGTGAAATTTTATCCTTAGATGATGATTTTAATATTCAAGCTCAGTCACGAGGCCGGGCGCACCTGCCTCTACTGGGGCGAAAAGATGAATTGGAAAATATCCAACATTACCTATCCGGAGATGGCCTAAAGCCGCCTAGGCCTTTATGGGTTTTTGGAAAAGCCGGCATCGGTAAAAGTCGTCTGATAGCTGAACTTGCGATTTTAAGCGTGCAAAAAAACTACCGTGTTGAAACACTTCGAACACTCGTGGTGTTTAAAGACTCGCCTTTTTACTTGATTCGGAAATTACTCAAACGTTTATTAAGATTGCCGGCAGAAAACAGCACTTACGCGGAGATTCACTCTCTTTTACAGGATATTGATCTAAGCCCGCATCAGCTAACCGGCCTGAGTCACTTGTTGAGCTCTGAGAATTCCGATTGGATCCATTGGGACATTCCTACAGATGATAAAATCAAAGCTATTCAAAATGGTGTGGCCGAACTTGTTAAAAATATCTCTACCCATGATCATTTGCGGCTCATTATTGAAGATTTGCATGATGCGGATTCAGAAAGTTTGCGGTGCTTGAACTTTCTATCTGAGCAATGTTCACATAAAAATCTTTCCTTGCTTGTAACCTCAAGGTCGGCGCCCGAAGATAATAGTATTTGGGGGCATTTTAAACAGGTAGAATTGCTACCCTTAAAAGGTGATATCGCGCGATCCCTTGTATTAGAGTATTGCGAGGCGGCTAATTTAAAGCCGGATGAGGCCACGGTAGAGGTCGTCCTGGAGCGGTGTGAAGGCATGCCCTTTGCTTTATTGGAATTTACGAAAATGGCGGCCAAACTAGAGCCGGATAGGTTGGAAACCCCTTTACCGCTTGCTCTTGAACCGCTTTTACGGCTTCGTTTTGACGATCTGACCCGCCAAGAAAAAAAGCTAATAGATCATGCCTGTGTATTGGGCAGTGAATTTAGTCGTGATGATTTGGAAATGGTTTTGGGTTTAGGACAAGAAAGATTTTCACAGATTTTAGACCGGGTTGTGGCTAAAAAATTACTGTTTTATACCGATGATGCGCATCTTTCGTTTGAGCATAGGCTCTATCACGATGTATGTTACAATAGTCTCTTGCGGAAGAAACGCCGTCATATCCACTTAAAAATATATCAAAAATTCGAAGACTCATATAATGTGGAGCCACAACTTCTCGCCTATCATGCATCTGAAGCGAATAATTTAGATCAGGCTTTAGTCCATTTATGGGCAGCCTGTGATCTCGCGATTGCGCAATCTGCCATTCGAACGGTTCGAAATCTTTATTTCCGCGTCGTGGATATTTGTGATCAAATCGGGGCCGAGGCGGATTATCAAAAAGTAAAATTCGCACTTAAAACTTTTGACGCCTTTCACCAGCTTACCATTCAAAAGGATCACTTGCATATTTATGAGGCCGCTTTGACGGCGACAAATTTTGAATTAAGTCCTGCGGAAAAAGCGCTGGTGATTTGTAATATTGCCGTGATCAAATGGATAAGTGAAGGTGATCCTGATGCCATTATCGAGGCCCGACAAGCCTTTCAGATGGCATCTGCGCTTAATTATTTTCCCATGATTTGTTATTCGGAATTTGTTTTAGCTAATATCGAATTTGCATTGGGACATGTGCAGGCTGCCGTAACGCGTTTACAGGCTATGGCGGATAAATTCGGAAATGAGTCCCGGGCGACACGGTTTGGGCATACGATAATTTTGCCAAGTGTAATGTATCGTGCCTTTGCAAGCTGGTATTGTGTTGATTTGGGTGACTTTGATCAAGCGACCAAACTTTGGGAGGCGGCAAATCATATCGCGACGCGCGAAGATCATGGATATTCCAAGGCTATTTGCAATATGGCATTAGGCTATCGTTTATATCGCATGGGCAATTCAGAGGTCGCAGCGCCCATGTTGGCCAAGAACTATCAAACCTGTTTGGACAATTCATATCTTGGCATAGCCCCCATGCTGGCGGGATGGGCATGTATGGCCTATCTGGAGTGCGGTCATATTGATATCGCCGCGGATATTATAAATAAAGAAATTGCGTCAAACCGCACAGGCCGGGTCAAGAACTCCAGCCGGTATTACGTGTTGGCGGCCAAGGCGGCCCTAGTTTCGGCGCAAGGCGATAAGCTGGCTGCCCGTGAAGCTTATGAAGCCGCTTTGCAATTAGTACGATCTACAAAAGACCCGGTTCATCAGGCATATGCGCATGCCGATTTTGGTAAATGGTACGATCAAGACGGCGTATCTGATATGGCATCGAAACATTTCTCTGCGGCGCGGAAAATTGCGCGTGCTTGTGGTATGCAGGGTATTGCCGAGCACGGTTTTTCAGGTATTGAGCCGTAAATCTATTTAATAGGTGTGATAAATATCACAATAGAAACGCGGGAAAGTATCTAATAATATGTTAAGTAAATAGGGGGCGTCTAATGGATAGGACATTTACAAACAAGTTATCAGATAAAGAATTATCCGGCCCGTCATTGCCTTCGCCAGACCTGTTAAAACGCATGGGCGAAGAGATTTTAAGTGCGCAAGGCCGTAACTGTTTAAAATACAGACTTTTGGCTAAAGGCGGTCATTCAGAAAGACATATATTTTACCTCGGACGGCATAAAGATGTTTTGGCCGTTACAACCGGAAAATTTAAAAATAATGTTGATCTGTCCCAATTTGATGAAGGCCTTGCATCCGGTGTAGGCGAGGAGCGCTTTTTCCTCGGGGCGAATACGGCACAAAAGGATATACAGTGGGAAATATTGAAAGCGGCCTTGGATGTCAGCCCGAAACTGAACCGCAATAGTTTAACCGAAATTACGGATATTAGCCGTCAGGCCACCCAGATGGCGTTGGATGAAATGACCGACCGCGCTCAAAAAGGGGCGTGGGGCCGGATCAAGCGCGCTTTTACGGGCGCTAAAAAACCGACAAAAAAACGCCTCCAATTCAATGCTGTGAAAGCCTATGGCTATGTTGTGCCATATAGCGTTATGGCCAAATTTATTGGACTCGACATTCCGAAAACTGCGAGCTTTTTCTTAAGGATTATGACGGGTATTCGAAACCTCGCGCGGCCCGGACGTGTGCGTTTAGAGGGTCAAGTATTGCCTGCCATGCAGATGTTGCTCTGGGTACATTTTATATTCGGGCATCTTTTTGCCAATATTGGCAATCGGCAGAAAGTGCTGTCGAAATTAGCTTTATATTCGTCGAAACAATTCCGTAAACATATTGATAAAAGCTATGCAAATGCGGACAAATGTCCGAACGGGTCTATATTATACCGTCTTAAAGAGGTCGAGTCCCAGTTTTCAGAGCTTGATGAGGGTGAATATGCCCGCCATGTGCGCGGTATTGTTCTGGAGCTTGCCGGGGCCATGCAGGTTTTGGTCGGGACATCATTTGCGAAAATATTGGGCGTGTTAGAGCGTGAAAATATTGATCTGGCGAGCTATGTGGATATGTTGGAGCGCCGTGGAGATATAGCTCTTGATGAAGCTTTACGTCTGGATACGACGACACAGTTTATTTTCCGAGTGGTGCAAAAACCAATAACCATAGCTGGTGAAGCGCTTCAAGCCGGCGATATGATATGTTTGCTTATTGACGTTGCGTGTAAAGATAAGGCCGCATTTCCAAACCCCGAAATTTTTTCCGATTTTTCTGCACAGGCGCCGACTCGCAACCGCATGAATTACCTCACATTTGGCCCGAATGAAGCCAGCCCGCCCAATGTTTTTAGTCCTGTAAATAATACACATCCATGTTTTGGCCAATATTGGGCGCGGGCGATTTTACGCTCTATGCTCGAGGGGTTGAATAATTTGCCTAACGCAGAGTATAAACCCAAGACGGCTCCCGCACTTAAAACCTGGTTGGGATTGCCGGATATGTTTAATATTGAATTTGACGAAATTCCGTCAGACCCTCCCCAGACTTTAGTTACAATATGTTCTGAAATTTCTGAACAGGCCAAACGGGATGACCGCGGGCTTGTCGAGTTACAAGCCAGGCTGGAAAGCTTGAATAATCCCGCAAGCCCCGCCTTGGCGTCTGCGATTACAGATCTCAATCTCATCCATTTCATGAGCCTTCATATTATCAAAGGCGAGGCGCAGGAGCCGGACTATCTGTTCTTGGAAATGAGTATGGACGGGACAAGACAAGCGGGTCTCAAAGCGCTGTGCGAGGCCCCGATATGGCAGGAAAGCATAGGCTCCATATATATGGCTGCGGGGTGTATAAAGACGTCGGATCAATTGCTGCAGCATTTGAGTGATAATTACATTGACCTTAAACAGTCCCTATGGCCTAAATTTTTTGGTGGACGCGGGGCCAATGGCATTGGTTTTGTGGGGACTTTGGATCTACCGCTTAACCGTATCCGGGCGGAACAGAAAATTTCAGAATATGCCTATCAGCATTTATCTTCCGGAATTGACCATATGGATCCGGACTCGAATGCGCAACCTTTTCAAGTTCTAAAACAGGTTCGAGAAAAAATCCGTTCAGAGAAACAGGATGCTGAGCTGATAGATTCGCGTTGGGTTTTAGAACGCTCAAAAGCGCCAAAATTTTCGGAAGTGCGCGGATCGCCTTGGCTTGAAAACTGGAGTCGGATACAAGAAGTTACGCGTTTATTCCCGGCCCAGATCTTGTTAGGACTCTTCGGTATGGCGCTGGTTATCTGGGCGTCTATGTGGGCGATTTTATTTGGTAAACCGCTACGCCCTAATGCGGTGTGCCAAGCTCCGTGTGAAATGTCAGAGATGGTGATCTTGCCGCGATTACCCTTTATTCCCGCCTCGGGCGGAGTTGAGGGTGGAAGCGCGGGTGAATATGTTTTTCTAAATGCTCTGCCTTATGCCCTCACGGGAGGGATTGCGCTATTGGTGATGATAGCCGTGTCTTATATTTGGCGCGCCAATCATTTGCCGGCTATGTTTAAAACAATCCGGAAGGCACCCGTATTGCGAGGGCTTAGGCCTTTCGGATATATGTTTGGTCTCTTGGCTTTATATCTTGGATTACAGCTTTTCACGGGGTCATATGATTTTATGCAAACCCGGATGTCTGATGTTTTAGGAAGGTCGGATTTTACACTTTGGCCCTATCTATTGGGTGTTATATTGGCGATCGTATTGGCGATATTTATTTATAATCACCTCTTTAGGCCTCATGCGGCGGCGGTTGAAAAAAATTTCACACCTTATATTGCGCTTTTCCTGATTGTAAGTTTGATGGTTGGGCTGACTTTGCAACAAGGACTTGTTTTTACCTTGCATGATGCCAATCTTATAAGCGTCGGGGAGGGGTCTCCGGCTTATGTCGGCGGTGTGGTCAATAGATTTCCATACGCCTCACTTTGGGAGTTGATATTCCTGCCCTTAATCCCGACACTCATTGTGATGGGCGCTCTGGCCGCTTACAATGCCAGCTTTCCGGATTTAAAATTTCGTCTTTTAACACCGACCAACGCCTTTGTTCTATCAGGGGTGGGTGTTTTTGTGATGATCTTTATCACGTCATTTTTTACCGCCCCCAAGGCCCGTCTTGGATTCCACCTTCCCGAAGGGTCTGATCATGTTTCGTCGAGCTTTTGGAACATTGTTTACGCCTTTGGCGCTATGTTGCCAGTCTTTGTTTTACTTGCGGGGGGGGTATTGGGTCTGGCTTTTGTTTGGCTATCGAAATCCGAGCGAGACAACACGCCGCATGATTCTGATACACCTCCCGCCACTATTGCCGAGATGATGGCGCGGGAAAACCATACCGGATATTTACAAAATCATATGCTGAGTGTTGTGCGGATATTGCCGCAATTTTACAGACGCAATGTCACATTGCCGCTTTCACTTTCCATTATGTTGACGGCTATGAAGAAACAAAGAACGCGGCCCGGATTTTTAGGATCGATAGGCACTGTGCATTTTGCCCGTTGGGTACATTTACCTAAGACCCATAATTATGTCTTTGCGTCCAATTATGACGGCAGTTTTGAAAGCTATCTTGAAGACTTTATTACCAAGGTTGGTCAACCCTTAAATGGCGCTTGGTCTCATTGCGTCGGATATCCTGAAACTGAGAATATATTTTTCAAAGGCTCGGAAGACGGCGACCGGTTTATACGATGGGCGCGAGGGTCAATGCGCCCGACGCCATTTTGGTATTCAGCCTATCCAGACTTAAGTGCAGCGCAGATACGACGCAATAGTCTTATTCGGGACGGGGTGGCCCGGATTGATAATGCAAGCGATGCCGAAGCGTGGCTGGAATTGTTTGACTCTGTTGCCCGCCCAGAAACGGCCTTGCAAACGGAACAAATTCAAAGCCTTGTATTTGGCGGTGCCAAAACCCTTACACATGGGTGTTGCTTGGTTGTTGAAGCGGGGCCAGAGGCCATTGGGTTTAAGGCGTGGTTGGGAGATATTAAGTCAGACGTTTCATTCGGGGAAACCAAACCCAAAGACCGCCTCACATATCTCGCGCTCTCATCTGAAGGCTTAAGCGCTGCCGGTCATGGGCGTGTCCTGACACCGGATACACAGTGGACAGGCTCTCAAGTGCTTTCGGGCCCCGCTAAACCCAAAAAGTTTCCTCCGGCATTTGCTTTGGGTATGCATGATGGATCCCGCCAGCGGGCCTTGGGAGATGTCGGTGTGAACGCGCCCGAGCATTGGCATTGGGGGCAGGCCGAACAACCGAGTCTCGCGGTCTTACTTCTATATACGGAAGATGAAACTGATTTGGAGACTCTAAAAGCCCGCCATGCGAAAACCCTGGAAACCCATGGGTTAAGTTTTAAGGAAATTAGCCTGCAGGACCCGCGCGCCCCGGAACCCTTTGGATTTAAGGACGGATTGTCAAATCCGGTTTTGCGAGGCACGCGACAAGCGGCGAAATACAAAAACTCTATTCATGTTTTAAATGCCGGCGAAATTGTGTTGGGCTATAAAGATAATCGCGGGTTTTTTCCGCCCTCGCCTCAAGTTCAAAGTTTTCGCGATAAAGCCGATCTTTTACCGGCTCTTGCTAAAGATCAAGCGTTGACATTTCCGCGCTTCCAATCCGGACAAGACGGGTCGTTACGTGATCTTGGCCGTAATGGAACCTATCTCGTAATTCGCCAGTTAGAGCAGGATACTCAAGCCTTTGAAAAAGTCACACGACAGGTCGCGCAAACTCTTTATCCGCATGAATTCAAGCGACGTAAAACTGAAACGGCTAAAGCGTTTAAAGCCCGCCAAGATCAAGCAATGCTGACCTATCAGGCTCAACTTATGGGACGATGGCAAAATGGCCACTCCTTGGTCAAAGCCCCCGTAAAGACAGGGACTCTTTCTGATGGGGAGCTGACCCTAAATGTGCCGGATAATACCAAGGCTGAACGGGGCAATGGCAAGCGGATAGACAATGAGTTTCTATATGGAAAGGAAGATCCGCAAGGTCATGCCTGTCCTTTAGGGTCGCATGTCAGACGCTCTTTTCCACGCGATAGTCTTAATCCGCAAGATGAGTCTGAATTGGGTATTAGTAATCGACACCGGATTTTACGGCGGGGTCGCGCTTATGTGGAATATAACGAAGACGCCTCGAAACGGGCACACTCCAAAATCGCCGCGGCCAAACCGAAGACGAAAAAAGCCGAAGGCATCTTTTTCATGTGTTTGAATGCGAATATCGAACGTCAATTTGAATTTGTTCAACAAAGCTGGGTGGCTGGTTCGAATTTTCATGGGCTACGCAATGAGGTGGACCCGATTACAGGCCAAAGCGCGGGAACGGATCAAAACTTTACCATTCAAGCGCCGGGTCGGGATATACGCTGTCGGTCCATGCAATCATTTGTGACAATGCGCGGTGGCGGGTACTTTTTTATGCCGGGTAAACAAGCCTTGGCGTTTATCGCCAACCCGGATTGATTTGACGCCGGTGTCTTTAAATTATGAGGTGTGATCTATATTGATCTCTGGCTTGGATAGGCCTAGGCTTATTAAATTAAGGCATGGGGAATATTTTGTCACACCGTTTTCAGGCATTTGATGCGCGTTTAGTAGGGTCTACGACTTTGGGCGATTTAGTCCGGTTTAAGACGTTTGGCGTCGGTGAAATTATTTTAAGCGAAGCGTCTAAAGATGACAGTGTGTATTTTATTCTCGAGGGTCGCGTCAAAATCACAAATTTTTCAGCTAAAGGTGACGAGGTTTGGCATAATGAGTTAATCGCAGGTCAGACCTTTGGAGAAATGGCGGCCATTACCGGGCTTCCGCGTGTTGCAACGGTCATTGCCGTCGTTCCCACTCAAATTGCGTGTATGACTAAGGAAGAGTTTTTTACCTTACTCCGGCAGGATACGGAAATAGCGATCTGGATTATGGAAGAATTAGCGGGTCGTCTTAATATGGCCTCGCAAAAATTATATGAACATGTGTCCTATAATATATCGCAACGCGTGCGCGCAGAATTGGTAAAAATGTGCGAAGGGCTCCCAAAAACCGAAATAGGTATTATCATTTCGCCTCCACCCAATTTTTCAAAACTAGCCAAACGTATGAATACAGACCGGGAGAATGTTTCTCGGGAGATTTCCCAGTTAAAAAAGAAAGGTGTTCTTGAAAAAACCAAGACTAGCTTGACGATTTTAAATCTGGATTACCTTATTGAGACAACCGTTTTATAAGGGCCTAGATCTCTGGATGTTCTGTGGTGATCTATGTCTAGGCAATAGACAGCTTAGTACTCTCAGAGCCCGATTGTATCTCGTCATAAGCGGTTTGTGAGATTTCGATCTCTTTTCGGTTCTCCAGACCCCATTGCATCATCGGTTGTAAAATGGGGACAAAATCATATCCTCTTTCTGAAAGTTCATAATCTACGCGGGGAGGGATTGAAGCGATGACTGTGCGCTTTACAAGTCCATCCCGCTCCAGTGTTCTCAAGGTTTGAGTCAGCATGCGTTGGGAAATATCGGGAATACCATTTAACAGTTCTGAAAACCTATGTTTCCCGAAACTGAGGTGGGCAATGATTAAAAGCGGCCATTTACCTGAAATGCGCGCCACAATTGAGCGTATCGGACAAAGCTCCATCTTGTAAAAGATTGAGGGCGCTATATTGGGCGGTACTTTTTGGGTCATGCACGGGCCTTTCGCGGCGTTATTATCGTTTTAAAGATATGTAAATACTTACTAAAAGTAACCAAATCCTTTCTATTTTTTTTTTGAAGGGGTTACTGTTCTTATGGCTAGTTTATTTTTGAAGGTTAATAAGGTTGAATTTGGGGCTCGCTTCCTTTGCGTAACTCATGGGTTAGTTTAACTAAAGCATATTAACAATTTATACGATAAAAAATAAAAAATACTTTAATATCAATAGGATAGAGTAGTTTTTAGTTTAACATTTTACATGAACCTCACATGAATGGTTAACCTTATTCTTTGCCCATTCATTAACTAAAAACCTTCACCAATTTAAATCAGATTTCACCCAATAATCATAGGGTAGGTGTTCATCAATTGCGCAAGGTCGCTAATGAACGTGTTAAGTTTAATTACTATTCGTAAGTACAAAACCGGTGATTTGTCTCTTCGAGGCGGGTTACAGGCTATTTTACATATGATATGGGGCTTCGCAGCGATGCTCCTAAGCCTGTGTGCGCCTGTCTTTATGCCTATGACAGCTATGGCGACACCTTTTACAGAAACCGTTCCAGGCGGGCTTGGCCCTATCCCGGCTACATATCCGCCTGTTGGTGGGACTATGTTCGTCTTTGTCGGGGCGAATGGCAATATATATTATCAATTTGTAAATCCATCGACGCAGTTTAGAGGGTTTGCAGGTACAGGTACGCCTACGGCTTTTCAGGGAATACCCGTTTTTCAATTAGGCCCGACGCAAGCTTTAAATTGTGGAACCTTGTCTTGTAACTCCTATTTTGGCGGATCTATAGTTGAGGGCTATGCGCGTTTGACAGTACGTGATGCTGATGCCTGTCCGGGAAATTTTGATTTTGATGACGTAACTTTCCTAGTCAACGGGATTCCAGTTTCCAGCCTTTCTAATTTACCGGCCAATTCTGTTGAGCGAACAAATTTTGCGGGTACAACAACAATTGGCACAGAAAATTGTTTTCGAAACCAAGGTGGGGGAGAAACGAGTACGTCATGGTTTAATTTATCTTCGTCCCTACTCTCAAATATTCTAACCCTTGGCGGGACAACCCCCTTTATTCAGGATGATGATACAGGGAGTAACACGACGCGTGGCGATAATTTCTGGTTTTTTACGGATGGTAATGACGCCACGGGTACACCAGAAGTTGCTCCAGGAATTGAAATTATAAAAACGGCAGACCGAACATCTTACTCCGCGCCGGGCGATATTATTAATTATAGTTTTGAGGTCAATAATATAGGGTCTGTCGTTATTACCAATATTGTTGTGACTGATACATTTATCACGGGAAGTATATCTTGTCCTACAACGACATTGGCAAGCGGCGCGAGTATGACCTGTACGGCGTCACACACTGTTTCGCAAACGAATATTGATGATGATATTGTTTTCGTAAATACAGCGGACGTATCAGGGGTTCCAACTGAAGGTACATTAGGGGCCGTTTCTGGAACGCTAACTATTCCCGGCCCGACGGCTAATAATTCTATGACCTTGACGAAAACGGCGTCACCAACCACTGATCTTGCTGTCGGTGATACCGTTACATATACATATATCACGACGAATACGGGTAATATTACATTAGACAATGTCAATATTACAGATGTGCAATCTGGTTCGGGGGCGCTCTCGGCGATCACACCGGCCACGGCCACGCTCGCCCCCGGCGCCAGCCAGAGCTTTAGTGCAACATATATCATCACCCAGGCCGATATTGATGCGGGGGCCGATATAACCAATACGGCCACAGTCACGGCCACGCCCAGCCAGGGCAGCCTGGCCCCTGTCAGTGCCAGCGAGAGTGTCAGCCTCGCGGCGCCCAGCCCGGCGATCACATTGTCCAAGACGGCGGATGTGACCACAGATCTCTTACTGGGCGATACGGTAAGCTATAGCTATGTCGCGCTTAATACGGGCGATGTCTCGCTTTCAAATGTCTCTGTTTCTGATATCCATAACGGGGCGGGCAGCCTCTCGGCGATCACACCGGCCACGGCCACGCTCGCCCCCGGCGCCAGCCAGAGCT
>CAZSKN010000012.1:11500-16120 GCA_964607445.1 uncultured Caulobacterales bacterium | reverse complement strand
TGTCAGTGCCAGCGAGAGTGTCAGCCTCGCGGCGCCCAGCCCGGCGATCACATTGGATAAACAGGCTTTAACCCCTATATTTGAAAATATTGGTGATCTATTGGATTATAGCTACCTTGTTGCTAATATGGGCGATGTTTCGATAAGTGACCTTGTCGTGACCGATGATAAAATTACGTCAGTTTCTTGTCCCGTAACCGAGTTAGCTCCCGGAGCGACCACTTTGTGTACGGCGAGTTACACGGTGACGCAATCTGATCTGGATCTTGGGTCTGTAATAAATAATGCCTCTGCGCAAGGTACGCCGAGTGCAGGCACGCTTATTCCTGCTACGGACAGCGTTACGGTTACCGGCGTTCAAAATCCGGCTATGGCGTTTGTGAAAACAGCGACGGTTATCAATTTTGAACTGCCGGGAGATATTTCTAGCTATAGCTATGTCGTCACCAATTCAGGGAATACGACATTAACAGATCCGATCATAGTGAGTGATGACCGGATAGCTTCTGTAACATGTCCAGCGCTCCCGAGTGGAGGCTTGATACCGGGGGCCAGCCTGAGTTGTACGGCTGATTATACGGTTACCCAGCTGGATTTGGATGCGGGCTTTGTGACAAATACGGCTTCAGCTACAAGCGGACCTCTTACATCACCAAGCGCCTCTGCAACTATTCCCGTGAGTCAGAGACCCTCGGTATCGCTAGTAAAATCAGCTTTGTTTAGTAACTTTACCACTGTTGGGGAAAGCGTTGAATATGAATTCATTGTCACCAATGACGGCAATATGACATTGACGGGCGGTATAAATGTCGAGGATGATAAAATCGGGACTGTGTCTTGTATCACCGGGAATTTAACACCCGGAACATCGCAAAGCTGTCGCGCAAATTATACGGTGACGCAATCTGATCTGGATTTAGGGCGTATTACAAATCAGGCTTTTGCTCAAAACGGCACACTTGTTTCACCGACAGTTGCCGTTACAGTCAACGCTATACAATCGCCGGCTATCGTATTTTCAAAGCGCGCTATAACCGCTGATTTTGCGAATGCAGGCGATGTTATCGCGTATGAATTCGATGTTGAAAACGCTGGGAACGTCACACTAACGGCGATAGATATTTCTGATGATTTGGTTGCGTCCGTAGAGTGTCCGCAATCTACATTAGTACCGGGTGAGAACATTATCTGTACAGCAAGTTACGCAGTGAACCAATCCGATGTTGATACAGGGTTTGTTACCAATAATGCATCTGTTTCGGGGACGCCGCCTGCCGGAGCTGCCCCTATTTCCCAAGCGTCTTCTGTTACGGTGAATAGTAATGCCGTTTCGTCACTCCGTTTCAACAAACGTGTTTTGGCGCCAAGTTTTAATGCGGTCGGTGATGTTCTGGCCTATGAATTTGATGTTGAAAATACAGGTATGACGACATTATCAAACCTTGTGATTGCGGATGATATTATTGCTGCGGTTTCGTGTCCTGTGACAGTATTAACGCCCGGTGCAACAACGCTATGCGCGGGCAGCTATACCGTTACCCAAGCTGATCTTGACGCGGGTGAAGTTATTAACCGTGCCTCGGCACAAGCCAATGTGCCGGATGGATCTTTATTGCCTCCTGTGCTTTCAACAGCGACAAGTAATGCGGTTCAAACACCGTCACTTACACTAGCAAAAACCTCAGGCGACACAGTGTTTTCGGAAGTTGGCGACAGGCTGACTTATAGTTATTTGGTGACGAATACAGGTAATGTCGAAGTCAGTGCGGTGAGTGTCACGGATGATAAAATAGCCGTTGTGACATGTCCACCATCAGTATTGGCGCCAACGCAATCGCTTGTCTGTACGGCAGAATACACTGTAAATCAGATCGATATTGATGCCGGTTTTGTGACCAATTCCGCCTCTGCTTTTGCAACGCCGCGCGGGGGTATTTTAACACCGGCCACAGATAGCTTGACCATTACTGGGGATCAGGCATTTGGCTTGTCATTGGAAAAAACCGCTAATGTGACCGCTTTTGGACAGGTGGGGGACATTATTGATTATAGTTATGTCGTTACCAATTCAGGTAATACGACTATTACGGATGCTATTTCCATTTCAGATGACAAAATTCTATCTGTGAATTGCCCGGCGCTGCCCGGGGGTGAACTGGCGCCATCGCAAAGCCTGACCTGTACGGCAAGCTATGCGGTAACGCAGGTAGATATAGATAATGGATTTGTGACGAATTTGGCGACTGCGTCCGACGGCAATGTGACATCCCCTCAAGTCTCTGAAAGTGTTTCGGCGACACAAAACTCAGCTTTGACGCTTGTGAAAGCCGGTAGCCCGGATAATTTTTCAACCCTCGGTCAAACGCTTACATATAGCTATGTGGTCACGAATACAGGTAATGTTAGTATCACTGACCCTATCCGGATTTCAGACGACCGGATTAGCGCTGTTTCTTGTCCGGCCTTGCCTACGGGTGGCTTGGCGCCGGAAACGAGTTTGACATGTAGCGGAACGGATAGTGTGACCCAGTTGGATCTGGATGCGGGCCGTGTTACAAATATTGCCACAGCTACAGATGGCACGACGACGACCTCTCCTGTGTCTGAGACCTTAATCGCGGAGGCTTTACCCGGTTTATCTCTGGCTAAGAACGCTTTGAGTACTGACTATAGCCAGATTGGCGATGTCATTGAGTATAGCTATATTGTCACAAATACGGGTAATGTCTCATTGACCGATCCGATTGTCATTTCTGATGATAAAATAGATTCAGTGGCATGCCCGGCCTTGCCGAGTGCAGGTCTGGCACCCGCCGACACACTCACCTGTATGGCCAGCGATACAATCACCCAAGCCGATATTGACAATGGCTCGATTACAAATATTGCGTCTGCTGCTTCAGGTTCCAGCGCATCTACGCCCGTGTCTGTGACCATAAATGCTATACAATCTGCAGAGCTTTCTATCGAAAAATCTGCATCGCAATCCCGTTTTACGGCGCCCGGAGAGAGTGTGCTTTATACATATCTTGTGCGAAATTCAGGTAATGTAACGCTAAATGGCGGACTTGAAGTATCAGACGATAAAATTGATACGGTGACATGCCCCGCTCTTCCTGCTAGTGGATTTGCACCGGATACGGAGGTTAGCTGTACAGCGAGCTATATCGTGACACAGGATGATATAGACGCCGGGGTCATAACAAATATTGCCAGCGCAGCCATCGGGTCAACACGCTCGCCATCCGATAGTGTTACGGTAACGGCCACGCAATCCGCAGCGCTTTCGCTTACAAAAAGCGTCGCGCAATCAGATTATGAAACCCCTGGAGATGTCCTTGATTACACATTCATCGTCACGAATTCAGGTAATGTGACACTTATCGATCCTGTTACGATCACGGATTCACGGATTGCATCTATTAGCTGTCCCGCCCTTCCGGCAACGGGATTACTTCCGGGGGGATCTATAACATGTACGGCATCGGATTTCGCGAGCCAATCCGATATTGATATTGGCGAAGTTGTGAATACGGCCAGTGCTAGTGATGGCAATGTGACCTCTGCATTGGTAGAGGCCCGTGTTTCTGCACGCCAGATGCCAGCCCTTGAAATGGTTAAAACAGCTAATGTTGTCAATTTCACTAAACCGGGGGATATCTCAACTTATGAATATCTCGTGACCAATTCGGGGAATGTTACTTTGACCGCACCTGTTTCTGTTACGGATAATTTGATACCGACCGTGAACTGCCCCGCTTTACCCAGTGGTGGCTTGGCCCCAGGCGCCAGCCTGACGTGTTCAGCCTCCTATGCTGCGACACAGGCCGATCTTGACATTGGGAGTGTAACAAATATCGCAACGGCAAGTTCCGGCGCGCTCACGACGCTGCCTACATCAGCTACGATTCCGGTAGATGCAACTCCGGCGGTCGCGATTGTCAAAACGTCACCGAGTCCGGATTTTGCAACGCTTGGGCAGGTTTTGACTTATAATTACGAAATTACAAATCAAGGGAATATTACTTTGACGGGCGACGTTTCTGTCACGGATGATAAAATCGGTACAATTGTATGTTTCTCAGGTAATTTTGCGCCAGAGCAAATCGAAAGCTGTTCGGCAACATATATCGTAACCCAAGCTGATCTTGATAATGGCAGCTTAACAAATAGTGCCTTTGTGACCCATCCCTGGGCCAGTTCTGAACCTGTATTTTTAACTTTGCCGGCCGTGCAGCGTTCCGCGCTTACGCTGGTCAAGACTGCTACGACGACAGAGTTCTCTGCCGTTGGAGATACGCTGGAGTATAGCTATCTTGTGACCAATTCGGGGAATGTTACTGTAACGACACCTATTGTTGTCTCGGACGACCGGATTGCCACGGTCTCCTGCCCGAGCCTGCCTGCCGGGGGCCTTGTGCCCGAGGCCAGCCTGAGCTGTACGGGTACAGATGTTGTAACCCAAGCCGATATTGATCTGGGGTCTGTGACCAATATCGCGACAGCGACAGATGGGACGACCGTATCACCCGAGGCGACAGTCACCGTAAACGGCGCGCAGACGGCCGCGCTTACGCTGGTCAAGACTGCTACGACGACAGAGTTCTCTGCCGTTGGAGA
>CAZSKN010000012.1:0-11400 GCA_964607445.1 uncultured Caulobacterales bacterium | reverse complement strand
ATGGGACGACCGTATCACCCGAGGCGACAGTCACCGTAAACGGCGCGCAGACGGCTGCATTTATTTTGAATAAGATGGCGTTGTCAGTGGACTTTACTGCGGTCGGTGATGTGCTTTCATATGCCTATATTGTTACCAACACAGGCAATACGACGCTCACACAAGCTGTGACAATCGTAGATGATAAAATTGAGACCGTTACATGTCCGGAACTTCCAGAGGGGGGAATATTACCGGGTAATAATTTGACCTGTCTGGCGGATTATAATGTGACCCAAGCTGATATTGATTTAGGCTTTGTGACCAATGTGGCTATGGCTGTGATTAATGGCGTCGCCTCTGCACCTGATACGGTCACAATTCAAGGTCTGAATACCTCGGGCTTAACATTGGTAAAATCTGCATTTACAACGAGTTTTGCACAAGTCGGCGATATATTAGTCTATGACTATAGCGTTACGAATTCCGGTGCGACAACGACACAGCCTCAAATTTCTATTTTTGACGATAAGATTGCCTCTGTCACATGTCCTGTTCAAGAAACCGGTTTGGCGCCCGGCGCGACGATAAATTGTTTTGCCGTTTATAGTGTGACAGAAGTAGATGTGGCAGCCGGTTTTGTTACCAATACAGCCCATGCGACGGATGGAAATATTGTGTCGCCAAATAGTATTGTAACCGTCGAGTTGGTCGAGCTGCCAATTATTGATTTGGAAAAAAGAGCTGTCACGACGGTGTTCTCTACGCCGGGTGACGTTATTTCTTATGAATATGAGGTTACGAATATAGGGAATGTTATTGTATTTGACCCTATTTCTGTTTCTGACGATAAAATTGACGAAGTGAAATGTCCGGATTTGTCACAGGAGGGGCTTGCTCTTGGCGCGTCAGTGATTTGTTCCGCAGATTATATCGCCACACAGGCTGATATTGATAGCGGGGGCGTAACAAATATCGCTAGTGCGCGAACAGGCAGCGTCGTTTCAAATGAAGCGACAGTGACCGTCAAGGCTGAGCAGAACCCGGAAATGTCCGTGTTTAAGACACTGACGAGCCGGACACAGCGTTTTGGGCCGATATTTGATGTGACCTATACCATCACACTTGAAAACATAGGTAATACGACTTTGACGGACCTAAGTCTTGAGGATTCTTTGGCGCAAATGGTGGCGCCTGCCACGTTACAAGGTACGCCGAATGTCGTGCTAGATGGGTTCTCTGGTGATGCCAATCCGGATTTTGACGGCCAGAGTAATACGGAACTTTTATCCAGCGGTCTTTCACTGAATGTCGGGGACACGGGTACTGTGACCCTGAGCGCCCAAGTAGATATAACGCAAGGGAGTCCACAGACAGGAAATACGGCCTTTGGTAATGCCGCTCAATTCCTGACACCCATACCGTCTGATGACGAAAGTGTAACGCCGATTAATCGGACAGATGTCAATCCGACCCCGCTCAACCTTGTCGATACAGATGGTGACGGCGCGCCAGATATATTTGAAAGCTCAACCGAAGACCGGGACGGAGACGGTATTCCGGACTCTGAGGATTATGACCCGACGGGATATTTTTACTGTGAAGAAAACGGCGCTATTTTACCAGGAGGCGGGATTTCAGTGACAGGGCCTGTTGGATCAAATTCTACAATTGGTACGGCCAATAATATCGTTATTTTACAAGACGGGTCAAATGGGTTCTTCCAGTTCTTTGTTACGGAACCCGGGCGGTATAGTTTAACACCCCGATACCCAAATTCCGGCGTACCTAGCACGAGCCGCCGTCCTGAAGCAGAACCTCTGGATGTAAGCTCTGTATCGGGTAATCCGGCTATTCTGGGGTCATCCGAAGTGGGTGACACGGGCGAGCTTGCCGATGCTTCTGCGGCGGCGAATACACCCTTCTATTTTGAATTCGATATTGAAGCGGGTGATCCGTCTGTTTTCCTAAATAATATTCCGCTTAAGCATTGTGGAACGCCCGAGCTGTCCTTGACGAAAACAGTTTCGCAAGCCCCGCGACTGATTGACGACGGTCGCCAGCAAGTTATCTATCAGCTTACGGCCAATAATATCGGTCAGACACTAATAGAGAACGTGCGTGTAGATGATAATCTGGCGGCTGTCTTTGGCGCCGATAATGTGACAGTACAAGAGTGTAACCTTATCCAGAGCCCGGCAGGTTTCCAAGGCCGCGAGAATGCAAATTTTGATGGCGTATCAGATACGCAAACTTTGATAGGTGACGGGGATTTGAACCCCGGAGACAGCCTTACGATTGAGGTTAATGTTATCATTGATGCACAAAGAGATGGCGAGCATATAAATACGGCCAACCTGTCGGCTAGCGCTCCGCTCGACGGAGCCACACTAACAGACCAAGCCAGTGCGTCTGTAGATTTGTTACCATTATCTAATGCCAATTTGCTAAGGGTCATCAAAACCGCACAACCGCGTACGGTGCAAATTGGCGACCCCGTTCTTTATACGATCTCGGTCACAAATGAGAGTGCATCGACTATGACGGATTTGAATATTGTCGATCGTTTGCCAGAAGGCTTTGTCTATGTGCCGAATTCCTCGATACTCTCTGATGCAGAAAGTTCTCTTGCCATAGAGCCTGTTGTAACCCAGCGTGGTGTCTTGAGCTGGCCCGTCAATCTTTCGTCCGAGGCCCCCGTAAATGCATTGCTGCCAAATGAGACGCTTTCCGTCAGCTTACGCCTATTGGCAGGCCCGAATGTTATTTTTGGCGCCCATGAAAATCAGGCCTTTGTCGAGAGTACGCGTACAGGAACGCGTTCAGATATCGCCACGGCAATTGTGGATTATATTCCAGAACCAAGCTTTGATTGTACGCCGATAATTGGGCGGGTCTATGATGATGTTAATCACAATGGATATCCAGATGATGGTGAACCCGGATTACCGAGCGTCCGTTTGGTGACGGTGAATGGCGACATCATTACGACGGATCAATATGGTCGTTATCATATACCCTGCGCGGCGATTGCGGATAGTGAAAATGGGTCTAACTTCTTGTTGAAAGCCGATATCAGAACATTACCGCTGGGTTACGCTCCGACGACGGAAAATCCGCGGGTCATTCGTGCGACCCGCGGTAAATTTGTCAAAATGAATTTTGGGGCGGGTTTCAGACCTATGCTAAGACTTGAACTTAGCCCTGATGATTTTAATGCAGCTTCTGAGGCTATGTCCGTTACATCTGTACGCCGGATAAAGACAGTGCTGGATCAAAACTTTGACGCAGAACGTGCTTTATTGATTTATCATGCGCGCCCCGACCAAAATGTCGACAGTGCCCAAGCGGCCCTGAAAGTTGCGCTAAATGTTGTGCGTGATCTGGCCCCTCGCCGACTCGACGATATTGCTATGGAAGCCAGTTGGGGAGAGGTGGATAATGTCTATACGGACATAGATAATGACTCATCAGAGCAAGTCACAGAGCAATTCAATGAGCAAGTCACAGATAAGCGTGGCCAGAATGGACAAGACCGTGTGGCCTTTAGGCAAAATGCATTTGGGAATATTGTGCCTCTGCCGACGCCTCGCGCCAATGATAACGATAATGAGAATGAAGCCGGCGGGTTTGAAAGCTCACTATTTGAACGCGATCGCAGGATACATAGCGATGCCGGCGCGGGCCTAAGAGGAGATAGGTCGGATGGCGATGACGATGGACTCGAAGATGACTTGCCTGATTTTGGTCTCGAGTCGGATCCAAGAAACAATCAATTTGCTATATTGGGTCGACGCGATGCCACAGGTACGGATACGGACTCTGCGCGTCCGGGCCGCCTCTTGCGCTGGCTGGGTTGGGGGAACAGTACAGAAGCCTATGTTGATACAATGGAAATTGAAGTCACGACGGATGCGCTTGACCCTGTCAAACGCTTGAATGTCCAAACTAATCTTGTTAGCGAAGCCGGAGACCGGACGATAAGGTCAGAAGCTTATTGGAATTATGACGCCTTTATTAAAACGGCGGAACTGCGCTTGTTTGATGCGCAACGTTCATCGCGCGGCGAACCTTTATTAATCGTACCCTTTACAGGCCGGTATGCCAGCCTCGCTCTGGACGAAAGTCTGCCGCCGCATTTACATTATGTCTTGCGTGTTTATGGCAAGGACGGGGGCTTTGACGAAACCGCGCCTAAGCGCCTGATTATAGATGAAGCGGATTACGACCTTACGGGCGAAGAATGGGCGCGCGAATCTGATACTGCCTTTGGGCAAAGCACGTTACAATTGTCCAATATATTAGTCCGTGGTGGTACCGTTAGGGTTTATGGTCGAAATGTACCGGGCCAAAGGGTAACGGTTCTGGGTCAAGAGATCGGCATTGATGAGAACGGTCGTTTTGTCTCCGAGCAATTACTGCCTGCAGGCGAGCGCGCGATTGATATTACGGTGGACGGCGTTAATGATACGACGAAACGTATTATCCGTACCGTTGATGTAAAGGCGCGTGATGTATTCTACGTGGCGCAAATCGAAGGGACTGTTGGACAGAGAATTAATTCTAACGAGGTTTTTGAAGAAGGTCGTGTCGCGTTTTATGTCCGCTCCCGATTAAATGACCGCTGGTTTGTCACCGCCACAGCCGATACGGGCGAAGCGGCATTGGATGATTTGGTTCGAGGTCTTGACGATAAGAACCTTGATCAGTTGCTACGCCGTTTGGACCCTGACCGTTATTATCCGACTTTTGGGGATGACAGTACGATAGAACAGGACGCGCCAACCTCTGGCCGGGTATATGCTCGTCTTGAGCGCGATGACGATTATGTTCTTTGGGGGAATTACCAGACAAATTTCAATGATACAGAATATGGCCGTGTGCAACGTACACTTTATGGCGCTAAATTGAACTGGGACGAAAATAGCGGCTTTACCAAATATGGAGATGAACGCACAAGCTTAACGGCCTTTATTGCCGAAGGTGGGACACGTCAGGCTCGCGATGAATTACGCGGTACGGGCGGTAGTGTCTATTACTTGCGTCACGGCGATATTTCCATTGGGTCTGAAGTTTTGCGCATAGAAACCCGTGACAGTATTTCCGATCTTGTGATAGAATCGCGCCGTCTGACCTACGGGTCTGATTATGACCTCGATTTCATTCAGGGACGGATTATATTGAACCAACCGCTCGGCAGTAGCGGCGATGACGGGCGCTTGTTCCGCGATGGTTCGAATTCAGGCAATCAACAAATCCTCGTGGCGGATTATGAATTTACGCCCATATTCGGAAATGATGAGAGTGCGGCCGTTTACGGTGCGCGGGCGCGACGATGGTTCGGCGACCATATTAAATTGGGCGCGACCTATAATCACGACACAGATGGAGGTCAAGAATCTGATCTTTATGAAGCTGACCTGACCTTACAATATGCGGCGGGCACCTATATTAAAGGCGAAATCGCCCAGTCTGAGGGACAGGGTGTAGAAACCTTCCGCTCACTCGACGGCGGATTTACCTTTAACCCACAGGCGCGCGGGGGTGTCTCGACAATAGACGGCTCGCAAAGCGCACGGGCCTATGCTGTTGAAGCTGCAATTAACTTTGACGAGATTGACGGGTTTAATTTTGGGGGTACGGCTTATACATATTGGCGTAAACGCGACGCCGGCTTTGCCGGATTTGCAGAACAAACCAATCAGGATGTTGAACAATATGGCGGCGGATTAAATCTTAAGCTTACATCCGAATTTGAAGTCACGGCGCGGGGTGATGTGACAAATTCAGAATTTGTGGGTGAAAACAGTTTTGCTGAATTGCGCGCAGATTATAAAGTAGCCGAGAAGCTTACAGCCTCTGCCGGATTATCGTATAATGATGATGCTCGCGGAAATTCCGGTACATCATTGGGTGGACGTATTGAATATGATTTCAATGATGCTGCCTCTATTTATGCTTTCGGACAAGTGGGATTAACCGGCGATAATACGCGGACAACAGATCGTTTGGGTGTTGGCGGGGAGCTTCGTTTAACGAAACATATTCTTGGCGGGGGTGAAATTTCCACCGGCGAAGACGGTCTCGGCGCGCGCGCCTCTCTGCGCTATCAATATGAAGACGGAGATGAATATTATTTGGCGTATGATTTACCTCTCAATGCGCGTGCGCAATCCAATCTGGGTACTTTCAATATTGGCGCGCGTCGGCGTTATGGTGATGCTTTGTCGATTTATGGCGAAGAGCGGCTGCAATTTAATGACAGGGGTCTGAATGGCATCACCCATGCCTATGGCGTTGATTACAAGCCGGGAAATTGGAACTTTGGTGTCTCGGGTGAGGTGGGCCGTGTGGACCAATTGGATCGCCAAGCCTATTCGGGGACAGTCGGATTTGCAGATGACCGCATTAAGGCCGGTGTAACAGGTGAATGGCGCGAAGACCGGGATATAGAGCGCGATGAATTGCGCACGACGTGGTTATTACGTGCGACAGCGCAATATCAAGCCTCTGAAGAATTGCGGCTGCAAAGCAAGCTTAATCTGGCCTTCTCTGATCAAACGGAGCAAACGGGACTAGGCCCTGTCGACTTCAATGAAGCCGAATTTACCGAAGCGTCTCTTGCGGCGGCCTATCGTCCAATATGGGATGACCGCTTCAACCTTCTGGCCAAGCTTGTTTATCTCGAGGATCTATCGCCGACTAACCAGCGTTTTGGGTCGGAGACTTTGAATTACCGTCAGCGCAGCGAGATTATTTCGGTTGACGCCAGCTATGATATTTTACCAAAATGGACCTTAGGCGGTAAATACGCCCACAGGTCGGGTTCGGTAACCTCTAATCGCGAGAGTCTGGACTTTACAGAATCTAGTGCTGATCTTGGAATTATCCGTTTGGATTATCACGCTACGCATAAATGGGATATCTTACTTGAAGGCCGTTATATTACCATTGGCGATGGGGCCGTGTCTCGCACAGGCGGTTTGGCGGGTATATACCGCCATATCAATGATAATGCTAAATTTGGCCTAGGGCTAACCTATGGCGGTATTGGCGAAGAATATCTCTCAGTACTGGATGAAGATGATGAAGATGATTGGGGTTGGTTTATCAATGTGATTGGTAAGTTTTAGGGCCTCAATTGCACAATATAAACCTATTTGACACGGGGCCTTACAGGCGCGGTGGCTAATTGTGGCAAAATCAAGGCTTGACCCCTTCGTCTTAGACGTTAAATTCCTGTCATTATCCGCGGGGGGAAGCGTTGACTTTATTGTCACAAGACGATTTTGACACGGCCAACTCCAATATCGCGAGGGGAAGCGTCCAGCTTGATAGCGTATGGACGGCCAACTTCATAAACTGATGTTGCCAGAAACTATGGCAACACATTATGAGGAGAGATCAAAATGACTCTTTATTTAATTATTGCAGCGGGCTTTATCGCTGTGGCGTACGGGGTCATTACCCGTGCGAGCCTTATGAAAGCTTCAACGGGCAATGCGCGTATGAATGAAATCGCGGGTGCGATTCAAGAAGGCGCAAAAGCCTATCTAAACAAACAATATAAAACGATTGCCATTGTTGGGGTTGTTGTCACTATTCTTTTAGGCATTCTATTTCAGAACGCTATTGCGCCTGTGGGATTTGTTATCGGGGCCGTGCTATCGGGTATTGCCGGTTATGTCGGCATGTTGGTCTCTGTTCAAGCGAATGTACGCACGACAGAAGCCTCGCGTAGCAGTCTCGGTGCAGGTCTGGATATAGCCTTTAAAGCCGGCGCGATCACAGGCATGCTGGTTGCGGGCTTTGCTTTGCTCGGACTGGCCGGATATTATGCGATCTTGACCCAGATGATGGGCGCAGACGCACGCGGTGTAATTGACGGGCTTGTGTCTCTTTCATTAGGGGCGTCGTTGATCTCTGTGTTCGCCCGTTTGGGCGGCGGCATCTTTACCAAAGGGGCAGATGTCGGCGGTGATCTCGTTGGTAAGGTTGAAGCGGGTATCCCGGAAGATGACCCACGTAACCCGGCAACGATTGCTGATAATGTTGGCGATAATGTTGGTGACTGTGCAGGCATGGCCGCTGACTTGTTTGAGACCTATGTTGTGACCATCGCGGCTACAATGGTGCTGGGTTCCATCTTGTTTGGTGCGGTAGGGTCATTGGCGCTTTACCCCATGGCGATTGCCGCGGTGTGTATCATCACATCCATTATCGGGACGTATTTTGTCCGTCTGGGAAAAGGTTCGACCAATGTGATGGGCGCGCTTTATAAAGGCTTGATTGCAACGGGTGTTCTATCCGCTCTGGCGATTGGCGCGGTCACGCACCACATGACAGGCTTTGGTGAAATCTCTAATACGGGCCTGACAGGTAAAGCCCTGTTTATGTGCTCGTTGATCGGTCTTGTCATCACAGGCGCAATTGTTGTTGTGACAGAATATTATACGGGCACGAATTATCGCCCTGTGAAATCAGTCGCAGCCGCTTCGGAGTCAGGTCATGGTACAAATGTTATCCAAGGCCTGGCCGTTTCTATGGAAGCGACAGCCATTCCGGTTCTAATCATCGTATTTGGTATTATCGCGACGTTTAGTCTTGCGGGTCTATACGGTATCGCGATTGCTGTGACAGCTATGCTCGGCGTGGCGGGCATGATCGTGGCCCTAGACGCTTTTGGTCCGGTAACAGATAATGCGGGGGGTATTGCGGAAATGGCTGAATTGCCATCTGAAGTGCGGAATACGACCGATACTCTGGATGCTGTGGGTAATACAACCAAGGCCGTGACAAAAGGCTATGCTATTGCATCTGCGGGTTTGGGTGCGCTTGTACTTTTTGCGGCCTATTACAAAGATGTGGAATATTTCGCACAAACCGCTGAACCCGGATCTTTCTTCGAAGGACTGGGAAACCTATCCTTTAGCCTTACAGACCCTTATGTAATTGTCGGCCTGTTTGTCGGCGGACTTTTGCCTTATCTCTTTGGCGCATGGGCGATGCAATCTGTTGGCCGTGCAGCGGGTGCGATTGTTGAAGAAGTGCGGCGTCAGTTCAAAGCCGATGCCGGTATCATGGCGGGAACGTCGCGTCCGGACTATGCCAAGGCTGTTGACCTTCTCACAGGTGCCGCGATCAAGGAAATGATCAAGCCGTCTCTTTTGCCAATTTTGGCTCCAATCGTGTTGTTCTTCTCTGTCAAATTCATGGCAGGCAATGCAGCGGCTGTGTCCTCGCTTGGCGCTATGTTGCTCGGTGTGATTGTTACGGGTCTGTTCGTGGCTCTGTCTATGACAGCGGGCGGGGGTGCTTGGGACAATGCCAAGAAATATATCGAGGATGGTCATCATGGCGGCAAAGGCTCCGAAGCCCATAAAGCCTCTGTGACCGGTGATACGGTTGGTGATCCTTATAAGGATACGGCTGGCCCAGCGGTGAACCCGATGATTAAAATCACCAATATCATCGCACTTTTATTATTGGCCGTTCTCGCCCATTAATAAGCCTCGCAGCTCGTCTGTGGGATATAATCATAAGACCCCGTTTCACAGTGTGAGGCGGGGTTTGTTTTTGGAACAAACATAGCAGAAAAGATTTGAGCTTCATTTTTATTTACGCCTTATGGCAAATTAATCATTTACCGCGCGGCGCGGCTGTGCCTTACTCTCCTTAGACCCGTATATTTCGCTTATAGGGAGGCAAACTATATGAAAAAAGGAATGAGCCTAACTTTGGCTGCCCTTACATTGGCCGCCTTAGCTGCGGCGGGCGCATACCTAGCCTTTTGGCCAGTGCCAGTCGCCCCCGTGTCTTGGGAGCCGCCGCAAGATAGGCTTTACACAGGGGATTTTACCGCCAATGACGCGCTTAAAGACCTTGAAAGGCTAGAGCTTAATGGCCATCACGGCCCCGAAGACGCCGCGCTTTGGCAAGGCCTGATATATACTGTCTCCCAAAACGGCCAGATTATCGGAATAGACCCGCAAACAAAAACCACTAAGGTTTTGGCCAATACGGGCGGAGTGCCATTGGGCATAGAGGTCAACCTTGCCAATAATCACCTTATCGTCGCCGATGCCCATAAAGGGCTTTTATCCATTTCGCCTTCTGGCACGGTCAGCCTTTTAACTAACGCGGCCGATGATGGCTCCCCCATCCTATATGCCGATGATGTCGACATCGCCGATGACGGCGTGATGTATTTTTCCGACGCGTCGACAAAATTTGGCGCAAAAGCCTCTGGCGGCACCTTAAAAGGTAGCTTGCTTGAGCTTATGGAACATGGCGGCACGGGGCGGCTCTTGGCCTATGACCCCGCTGATAAATCAACGCGCATTATCGCGGAGGGTTTCACATTTTCCAACGGCGTGGCGATGCATCCTGACGGCGATATATTAATGTTAGAGACGGGCGCATATACCCTACATAAAATCAATCCGAAGACGGGCGCAAAGCGGGATTTGCTGTCTAATCTGCCGGGCTTTCCAGATAATATTAACCGCGGGCCAAATATTCCAGATGGAGAGCTGCCAAATGGCAAGGCGACATTCTTTATCGGGCTGATTTCCCCGCGCTCTGAATGGCTTGATAAAAATGCAGATAATATAGCCGCGCGGAAATTTGCCATGCGCCTTCCGCCCGCCATGCGCCCCAAAGCGGTGCCTTATGTGCATATTGTCCATATTGACGAAGACGGCCAAGTCCTAGCCACATATCAAGACCCTGACGGGGCCTACCATGATTCGACGGGGGCAATCGTTGCGGACGGCTTTATCTATATAACAAGCTTGACCGAGACAGCCTTAGCTCGCAAAGCTTTTCCAATAACAGATGAAACCAAAAGAGATAATCAAGAGAGATAATCATGAAACGCGCCTTTCAAATCACCCTCATCCTGCTGAGCCTCATTCCTTTGTTTTTTGCCGCGCGCGGTATTATTGGCGGGGCCAGCCTGGCCAATGAAGGCCTGCCCGTAACCAATGGACTTGATAATCAACTGCGTTATCAATCCGCCTATTACTTATCGCTCGCCTTTCTAATTTGGTGGGTTATTCAAGACATACATATGCGTGGGACGGTTTTGCGCCTGCTTGTGCTGGCCATATTCCTTGGCGGTTTGGCGCGGTTTTATAGCTATGTGACAGTCGGAACGCCCCCGCCTCATGCTATAGCTGGTATGTTTTTAGAGCTTGGCGCGCCGCTGCTCGTGTTGTGGCATAAGCATATTGTCCGCAATATCCCTTAATCCGCATTTATAAAATAACTCCAATATAAAACCGAAAGAAAATATATGTCCCGCACAGCAAGAGAATTTGATGTCATCATTTACGGCGCAACCGGCTTTACAGGCCACCTCGTCGTAGAATATTTACAAGCTGAATATGGCAGCACAGATTTGAAATGGGCCATGGCGGG
>CAZSKN010000011.1:4526-76830 GCA_964607445.1 uncultured Caulobacterales bacterium | reverse complement strand
CCGCCTTTACGGAAAGCCCGCGTCAATACGGCGTAACCGTACGGACGAATTTCTAGATTTTTCAAACATTGAAAATTTATAGGCGCGGGAATTTTCCGCGCCTTTTTTATACGCGATATACGGCGTAACCAGTAAAGAAGATGGACTCATATGACAGCTATATATGACTATATTATTGTCGGGGCCGGGTCGGCGGGATGTACATTGGCATACCGGCTCTCGGAAGACCCGGCTGTATCTGTTTGTTTAATCGAGGCGGGTCCCAGCCATAAACATGTGTCTGTTTCAACGCCTGCTTTGACCATTATTAATATGGTCACAAAAAAACGAAATTGGGGATATGAGACCGTTGCGCAAAAAGGTTTGGGGGGGCGACGGGGGTACCAGCCACGTGGCAAGGTTTTGGGCGGCTCTTCCTCTATAAATGCGATGATCTATACCCGTGGACATAAAGCCGATTATGACGGCTGGGCGGCTTTGGGAAATAAAGGATGGTCTTATCAGGATGTCTTGCCTTATTTCAAAAAATCCGAGCATTTTGAACAGGGTTCTGATGGGGGTGAGGACGCATATCACGGGCAAGGCGGGGAATTAAACGTCGCGCCTGTCACTTATAAAAGTCCGCTGAATGAAAATTTTTTAAATGCGGCACGCGAGCTGCAAATGCCGATGACAGATGATTTTAACGGGGCCGAGCAAGAGGGGTTTGGATATTTTCACGTTACACAAAAAAATGGACAAAGATGGTCAACAGCCCGGGCTTTTCTAGACCCGGCCCAGCAAAGGCCAAATTTAACAATATTGACACAAGCGCTGACTGAAAAAGTTAATATCGAAGCCGGGCGTGCGACAGGCGTTACAATTAAACGCAAGCGCCGCAGGGAAATTATCACCGCGCGCCGGGACGTTATATTATCTGCGGGCGCGTTTGGATCCCCGCAAATTTTATTGCTCTCCGGTATTGGCGCCAAAGACAAGCTGGACCCGCACGGTATTCGGCAAATACATGATTTGCCGGGTGTGGGTGAAAACCTGCAAGACCACATAGACTGGGTCGGCAGCTATAGTACGAAATCTCTGGATACATTAGGGTTTTCGGTGAAGGGCTTTGCCAAGATGGTTGGAGCGTTTTTCAAGTTTAATACGCGCGAACGTACAGGTATCCTCACCAGTAATCTGGCCGAAAGCGGATCTTTTCTCTATGTGGATAAAGACGAGCCTTCACCGGACATTCAAATGCATTTTGTTGTCGCGCTTGTTGACGATCATGGTCGGAAACTCCACTGGGGTCATGGCTACAGCTTACATGTATGTGTGTTACGCCCTAAAAGTCGTGGTCGTGTAACCTTGCAAAGCGCGGATGCCAAAGTCGCACCTTTAATCGACCCCGCCTTTCTTGAAGATGCGCGCGATATGGAAAAACTGTTCCGGGCCGTAAAACTTTCCCAACGTGTTTTACAGGCCCCTGCATTCGCGTCGGTCAAAGGCAAGCCATATTACGGCACGGAATATACTGATGACGCCGCCTTGCGCCAAGATATTATCGACCGGGCCGATACCGTCTATCATCCTGTCGGGACGTGTAAAATGGGGCATGATGATATGGCCGTTGTCGATGACAGGCTGCGCGTACGCGGCTTATCGGGCTTGCGGGTGGTTGATGCCTCCATTATGCCAAATCTGGTATCGGGTAATACGAATGCCCCCACAATTATGATAGCCGAAAAAGCGGCGGATATGATTAAAGAAGAGGCCCTGGCGACTATGGCAGCGGCGCAATAGTGGCACATGATAATCCACAACCGCTGATTCCGGCGGCAACGGTCATATTGTTACGCGCTAGCGATCCGGGAGTAGAGGTTTTAATCTTGCGCCGAAACCGGGCTTTGAAATCCTTTGGCGGGGCGTGGGTGTTTCCGGGCGGGCGGGTTGACCCATCTGACCTACCGGGCGGATTAGAAATCGAGCGCGCTAAAGCCGCAGCTATACGTGAGACTGCTGAAGAAGCCGGACTTGATATTTCCCAAACCCCGTTAGTCCCGGTGTCGCAATGGATACCTCCCGTGCAGGAAAAACGTCGGTTCTCGACATGGTTTTTTATGGCAGAAGCCCCGGATAAAAGGGTTGAGGTTGACCAAGGTGAAATTCACGATTTTCAATGGATAAACCCAAAGCAGGTTATGTCTCAAGCTCCTGATCCCGGGCTTATACTTATGCCACCAACCTATATATCCTTACATGACTTAGCTGGATTTGAAACCGTATCAGAGGCGATGTCGACCCTGCAAAACCGCCCTGCGGAAATATTTGAAACCCGGTTTGTCAAACAGGAAGACGGGTTTACTACTTTGTGGGAGGGCGACATTGGCTATGAAAGCCTTGATCTGAGCCTTGAGGGGCCGCGCCGTCGATTGGTCGCCAGACCTTCGGCATGGACATATTACAAGGGCAGATAAACAGGGGCTGAAGCCGCTTTATCGGCACTGTGTTTAACCGCTAAATCCGGTTGCTGGCCTGCGCTTAGCGGGTTAGCGTGACCGGAGTGTGTGGAGATTATGGTGAATACGGGATCTATATGGAATGTGACGGCCTTGATGATAACGTTCGCGCTGAGCGCTATAAGTCAGGGTTGCCAGCAGGTTCAGACAGGGACGACTATGGCCTCACATATCTCCCCGCCAGCCTATATGCAGGCGGAAGGTCAAAAATATTATTTAGAGCGGGTTGCTGAAATAGCCACGCAGACACCTCTTAAAGGCGGGGTTTTATTCATAGGTGATAGCTTAATCGAAGGGGGAAATTGGGAGGCTTTGTTCCCGGGAGTTGAAAGCCTCAACCACGGGGTTGGCTGGGACACAACGACCGGTGTCAAAAAACGCTTACCACAAATCTTGGCGCATAAACCTGCGCAAATTCATATTATGATCGGGACCAATGATATTAACTATGACCGATCAGCCGTCGCAATTGTAAACACGCTTTCCGAAGTTTTACTCTCACTCAGAGAGGCAAATCCGCTGTCCCAGATATATGTGCAAAGTCTTTTGCCGCGTGAAAGCGCATCTATGCCCGAGATCACAGAGATAAATGCCAAACTCAAAGCAGCTTTGGAAACCGGCCCGTTAAAAGACAGCGATCTTAGCTATATTGACCTGACACAGAATTTTATATCCGAGACAGGGGAATTACGCACTGACCTGAGTTATGACGGGTTACATTTAAATGAAAATGGATATGCGGTATGGGCCAGTATCATTGGCCGGATTGTTATGCGCGCCACGGATAAAAGCTAAATATCCGTTTGAAGGCTAACATTGGTAAAATTTCATACACAAGCGCTATGAAATCTGATATGTGAATGTCAGAAGAGGGTTAGCATGGAACTTTTTGATCAAATTCTATCATATGTTGTTTATATATCAGCCTATCTGATCAATCTCCTTATCGGCTAATAGGCCGTCAAGATGCGCGCCGGGATGAAACTTCGCGCCGACGTTTCGTTTATCGTGATTATATTTCTTTTCTATTGCGATTATATTTTCTTTTTTGATAGCCTTACGTCTACAGAGTAGGCCATGATGATGGCGTCATATTGCAGTGATTCCTATGTTTGATTTTTTTGAAACAAAGTCGCAAGACGCCATTGAAAACACGTTTCGACGTGCGGCGGCGGATCAACGTCCAGATATTATTAACCTCAGCATCGGCGTGTACCGGGATGTTAATGGACATGTTCCGATTATGGAGGTTGTCAGAGACGCGCAATTGCAGGCTGTTAAAAATATGGCCAGTAAATCCTATCTTACACCTGCTGGAAATACGGAGTTTTGCCGCTTAACGCGCGGGCTTTTATTGGGTGAAGATCATAATACGATTACGGACGGACGTATACGTGCCGTGCAAACACCGGGTGCAGGGTCGGCTCTGCGCGTCGCGGCGGAACTGGCACGATCACTCAAGCCCGACACTGTTATCTGGTTTAGCACGCCGGTATGGAACCATCAGGTTGACTTTTTCAAGGCCGTGGGTCTGAGCGTAAAATATTATGATTATTATGATAAATCCACGCAAAGTCTGAATTTTGATGCCATGCTTACAAGTCTTGAGGCGGCCTCGCCAGAAGATATTATAGTGCTACACGGTGTTTGTCATAATCCAACTGGCGCAGATCTGTCATATGAAAATTGGCAAACCCTTACCCACTTTCTGCGGGCCCGTGATCTTGTACCTTTAGTGGATATCGCCTATCAGGGATATGGCAAGGGATTGGAGGCGGATGCGGCGGGTCTGCGATATATGGCAGCGCATATGTCAAATATGTTAATCGTGTATTCGGCGTCAAAATCCTTTGCAGTTTATCGTGACCGGGTGGGGGCCTTGTTTATGATTATGCCCGAAAGCGGGTCACGTTCAGACGCCATTTTCGATCATGTGATTGACCTGATCCGGGCGTTATATTTTATGCCGCCAGATAGCGGGGCTGAAATTGTCGCGACAATTTTACGGGATTCACAATTGCGTAAAAGATGGGCGCATGAACTTGGGGCTATTCGGGCGGATGTTGTGGATATGCGTCAGCGCGCATATCAGGCGTTTCAGGCCGCAATGCCTGATTTAGATTTGTCGGCTTTGGGCCGTCAAAATGGCATGTTTTCGTGTTTGCCGATCACAGAAGACAACCGTCTGGCTCTGGAAAAAGACAAGGGCATTTATTTATTGCCGGGAGGACGGATAAATTTTGCATCTTTATCGCCCAAAACTCTTGATTATGTTGCGCAAAGCTTCATTGGCTATTTAGAGCTTCAAGCCTAGCTGGCGTTTTGATCTGTGAATTGTAATTTCGCCAAGCGCGCATAGAGCTGACCATTTTTAATCAGGCTGTCATGTGTACCAATCTCGACAATCTGGCCACCCTCCATGACAAAAATTCTATCAGCCTTTCGTACCGTGGCCAAACGGTGGGCGATGATAAGTGTTGTTTTATCTTGTGACATTATATCAAAAGCCCGTTGCACAGCGAGTTCGCTTTCAGCGTCGAGCGCGCTTGTGGCTTCATCCAGTAATAATATGGGCGCGTCACGTAATATCGCGCGGGCAATGGCAATGCGTTGACGTTGCCCACCAGACAAAGTTGTCGCGGCTTCGCCGAGGTTGGTTTCGTAGCCATTAGGCAGAGCGCGTATAAAATCATGGGCAAAGGCCGATTTGGCGGCAGCAATCACATCTTCGGAGGTCGCGCCTTCGCGGCCATAGCGGATATTTTCCATAGCGGTTCCGGAAAAGAGCGGTGTGTTTTGTTGGACAATAGCAAATTGTTTGCGCAGGTCTTGCGGATCAAATTTTGTGACCGGCACTGTATTTAGACAAACCTGACCTGATTGGATGTCGTAAAAGCGCAGCAAAAGTTGAAATACGGTAGATTTTCCAGCCCCCGAAGGTCCAACCAAGGCTATGGTCTCGCCGGCTTTAATGTTAAAGCTGACATTATGCAAAGCTTGGATATCCGGACGTGTTGGATAGGCAAATGAAACGTCTTCAAAGATTATATTCTCTATGTCTTGCGGGTAGGGAGCCGGATTTGCGGGCGCGGTAATATCGGGTATTTCTTCTAATAATTCTATCACGCGCTCTGTTGCGCCTGAGGCGCGTAAAAACTCTGTCCATGTTCCGGTTAAAAACCCAGCACTTGAAATCACGGTAAATGCATAAAAGGCAAATTGCGTAATGGCTCCGCTTGTCATGCCAGCGTTGCCGCCGGATTGCTTGGAATTTACAATCTCGATGGAGCCGTACCAGATCATCCCGATCATTCCGCTCATACCGATGCCAAAGATTAAAAAAGTCATCAGACTGCGCACCGCAATACGTTTTTTATGCGCGGTAAATGTGCTTTCGACTGCGCTTGAAAAGTCGTTTCGTTCTTTTGTTTCCCGGGTGAAAGCCTGCACGGTTTGAATGGCAGACAGGCTTTCGCTGGCGCGTGAGGAGGCCGTGGCCAGATTGTTCTGGCTGGAGCGCGAAAGCGTGCGAATACGTCGTCCGATTAAAATGACGGGCAGGAGCGTTACGGGGCCAATCGCCAGAACCATGAGCGTCAGTTTTGGGTTAATAATGAACATGGCGATGATAGCCCCGATAGCGCCGACAATATGGCGCAGGGCAAAAGAAAATGAAGACCCGATGATAGACTCGATAAGGGTTGTATCTGTTGTTAGGCGCGACAGCACTTCACCTGTATGTACGCGTTCGTAAAATTCCGTACTTAATCCTGTCAGCCTGTTATAGACTTTTGTGCGTAAATCGGCGATGACGCGCTGACCCAGCACGCTAATAAAGTAAAATCTCAACGCGGCAAAAACCGCAGTTGAAATACCGATGAAAATACCGAATTTGAAATAAGAACCCATTTCTGTACCCTCGCCAATGGCGTAGCGTTTACAGCTCTGGGCTATCTCTCCGTCGCCAATAAGTCCGCAATCAATGATAACCCGGAAGGCAAAGGGAAGGGCTAGGTTTAGTAATGAGGCCAATGTCAGGAAAACCAAGAAAAGCGTGACTGTCCCCGGATAACGCCCGATAAAGGGCAGTAGTTTTCGTAATGGTTTTACATTACGGGCTTTGCCTCGTTTCTCTATATCTTGCTCAATCGCCTCGGATAGAACGGCGCCGCTAGACCGGTTTTGATCAATAGGATGTGGTTCTGTTTCGGACATGGTCGGGCGGGTATTGCCATACTCTTTCGCGCCTGACCAGCCATTTGTGTCTCATGTATTAAGTGCTTACATCCGCACATGTTGCAGCTTGGGCAAAGTCTCTTGATTTGTCTTGTGTGACGATTTTAAAGCTAGGACGTGTTTCTGGCGCGTAGCGAATTTCAACGACAACGGCTTGTGTCAATATACCGCCCTTTTGCGCGGCTGTTTTTTGTGTCGCCATGTAAATATTTGTCGGTGCGGTAGATAGGGCTGTCGCACAGGCATTGGCTGCGCCGGGCATTTGTGCATTTTCACCGAAAGGGTTGCCGTTTATCACGCCGCTTTTATGTATGCTGACATCAAAATCTCCAATTGTGTCCTTTGTAACGACCGTAAAGGGCGCATTGGACGAGACGACGAATTTTGCGTGCCCGGCTTTGGAGTCCAATTGATGGGAAATGGCTTTTTGTGAAACCGACAGTGACACGCGATCAATAATCTGTGCGGCTGCAGGGAAAGTTGCAGAGGCCGTTGCGAGTTCAAGGGCTAAAACGCCTAAAGCTAAATATCGTTTCTTCATGGCACATATCCTATCGTGATTCGCCTGTTAGGAGAGTCGTTTCAAGAATTATGCCAAAGTCATCGCGATCCTACGCCATGGTTTATATGAATTCAGGAACAATTTGGCACACCTCTAGTCAGAGGCATATTTTTGCGATAGAGGCCCGTTTATGGATGCAACGCAAAAAGCCCTTTTAATGTTTTCGGGAGGTCAAGACTCCGCGACATGTTTGGCTTGGGCCTTACAACGATATGATTATGTCGAAACGGTTGGGTTTAATTATGGTCAACGTCACCATATTGAAATGATGTGTCGCGAAAAGGTGAGAGATAAAATAGAGGCTTTAGGATTGGCCATACCACCGGATTCTGGTCGGACTATAGGAAAATTGGGAGACGATCATATTGTTGATTTGTCCAATTTAGGGACGATTAGCGAGACGGCGCTTACGCGAGATGTGGAAATAACATTAAGTGAAACGGGTCTACCGAGTACATTCGTACCGGGGCGAAATTTGATCTTTCTGAACTTTTCGGCCGCGATTGGATATAGGCGCGGTATTCACACGCTTATCGGGGGAATGTGCGAAGCCGATTTTTCAGGATATCCCGATTGCCGTGACGAGACGTTACAGGCCACTATGCTTTCGATATCGTTGGGAATGGATCAAGCCTTCACCCTTGAAACGCCGCTTATGTCTATTAGCAAGGCCGGTGCATGGAAACTGGCACATGAATTAGGCGGTGACGCTTTGGTTGAGATTATTCGCACGGACACGCATAGTTGTTATTTGGGCGAACGTGGAGAGTTGCAGCCTTGGGGTTACGGCTGTGGAAACTGTCCAGCTTGCGATATACGCGCAAAAGGGTGGTATACATATAAAAACGGTAATTCTAACCCGTGACCTATGCTGTTAAAGAAATGTATCTGACCTTGCAGGGCGAGGGCGCGCAAAGTGGGATGGCCGCGGTATTTTTACGCTTTAGCGGTTGTAACTTATGGTCCGGGCTTGAACGTGATCGCGCAAAGGCCGTGTGTTCATTTTGTGATACAGATTTTATTGGAACCGATGGCGTTGCAGGGGGTAAGTTCAAAACCGCTCCAGATTTGGCCTTGGCTGTTGAAGCGCTCTGGTCTCAGGGCGGGCAGAAATGGGTTGTTTGTACCGGCGGAGAACCGCTCTTGCAATTAGACGCGCCTTTGATTTCGGCTTTGCACGCGCGCGGATTTAAAATAGCCGTAGAGACAAATGGGACGCTGAAAGCGCCTAATGGCTTAGACTGGATTTGTGTGAGTCCCAAAGCAAATGCGCCTTTAGTGTTGACACAGGGGGATGAACTTAAACTGGTTTACCCACAATCTGAAAACAAACCCGAAGATTTTGAAGACATGGACTTTAAAATATTTTCACTGCAACCTTTAGATAGCCGCTTTCAAAACCAGCCGCTATCGGGAATGTCTGATCGGCCGTCGGCGCCTGTGATGGATTATGCCCATGTGCAGGCCTGTATTCAATATTGTCTGGATCATCCCAAATGGCGGTTCAGCCTGCAAACCCATAAGATTTTGGGTATAGATTAGGCCCGACGTTCTTTGCGTCTCAATATTACCCCTAAAGTTGACGGGCGTTTAGTGAACCAGAGATTTAGCCGCGCGTCTGGCGAAGCGATCAAAGGCCCGATAGGCATCGGTCCAGACGCCTGCCTTTGAAGAAAATCGTAAGTCATGTTCGAAAAATACATAAGAGATGGCTCCCAAGGATTGGCCGTCGGCTCCGATTAATTCTCCATTTATTTCGGCCCCCCCGAGTGCGATACTAAAAAGGGAAAGCGAAACTTCGCGGGAAAGCTGTTCAAATGTCGGGCGATTGGGTTTAGCATCGGTAATGACAAGTCGCAACGTCGTTGGCGCATTGTCGTCAAGCTCTATGCCTTTTTTCGTAAACCGGTGCTCGACTTTAGACTGGAGCCGTTCGGCCAAGCGGTTCACGTCTCTCGTGCCATAAAATCCGTTATTTGCGAAGCCGGCATTCAAGCGCCGTGTAGACTGGCCCCGATCCCGGCGTTTTTTCGGGAGGTTTTCAGCGCGGTGGGCTAAATCTTCACCAATAATAACTTCGACTTTAATCGGTGTCGTTAAAGGCGCTGTAATAGTAGTTTCCAAACCGCGGGATTTTGCAAATGCCGGTGTTGTAACGGCCAAGGGGGCCAAAGTAAGCGCGCCGAGAATAATTGTCGTTTTTACAAATCTGCGCATATGGGATTCCAAGTGGTGTTTTAGTTTAAATCTGCATAACACATTATGAAGCTGTGCTCAATTCACAGACTGGTGAGCGCATTATATTTGCGCAATATTCACGTAATATTCGTGCGATATTCGCTAAAGACTAGCTGACGGCTTCAACCAGCACGCCTAATATATTGGCGGCCCCGCGAATACCCGCGAGTTCGGCCTCCAGTTCACTGGCTTGAATTTGACGTGAAATTGCTACGGCTTTCCCCGAAACATCCACGACCTGAGTTGTGATATTGAGAACTTTAGTCGTCGTATCCAAGGCTTTATCCGTAATTTTAACAGGGACAGAGCCGATATAATATACGCCTTTACCGGTATTATAAATTGTCTGCCCAACGGCTTTACCCGTGCCATACATGGCTTTACCTGTGCCGTAGACCGTGTTTCCAGCAAGTTTTCCTGTGCCCATGATACCTTTGCCGGCTAATTCGCTGGTTTTATAGACGGCTTTGAAAGGTAGGGTCGCAACCATGCCTGTGGTTTTGGCGACACCGCAGGCCGAAAGCCCGAGTGTGGCGCCGAGTGCCAAACATAGATTCCGCGTCAGCTTATAGTTTAGCGTAAACCTTGTCATGATAATTCCCTTACAATCACGTGCTGTTTGAACGGCGCTATATGTTGATTTGGCTTTTATAGAGCCTCATGGCTAAAAAGCCTTTAATAAATGCAGTTAAAACAAACTTAACGGCCCTCGCGCCACCACGCCAGAGCCAGAGATAGAAGCGCGAAAACAAAAAAGACAAGACTGGGCGCAAAGGGTGCGCGGCGCGAGGCCCGGATTGTATAGCTTTCATGGGTTGTAAGCCCTAACCAGCTTTCCCCAGTATGGGTCGTCCCCGCGGTTACGCGGCGAATGTCGGGGAGTGTGTCCGGTGTGACGTAATTTATATATCCTCCGCTTGCATCTGCAAAAGGCTTTAGAATATCTAGGGTCGGGGTTAAGTCGGAAAACTCTTTGGGGTTTAATGCACCTGCGGCCGCCACAGCGCTGATATCACCGGATGAAATACGGTAGGCCCCTTGTCCAAACACAGAGGTCTCCCCGATATAAACGCCGTTTCGGCTTTTTGTCAGCGAAAGGGTTTCCGAAGTGCCTTGCGGGGTTTCCACAAAGACGCTCTGGGCGTCATCGGTCAATGTCCGGCGTTCGATATATAATCTACCCTCTTCAATACGGCCCGATATTTTTTCGGCTGCCAAATCAGGCTCGCCCATCAACCAATGCGAAAGACGACGAAACATTTCACTATAGGGGCCGCCGCCGCCAAACCCTTTGGCCCATAACCATGCCTGATCCGATAAGAGCATGCCGACGCGCCCGTCTCCGATTTTTTCGATGACCAGTAAAGGTTCGCCCTCCGGGCCCTCCATTAAGACGTTCCCGCTGACGACATTGTTTTCGATAATGCGGAACCATTGCCCCCAGCTCTGGTCATCCTTGCCGGAAAAATCAGCCGTGATGGGGTGCCGTTTTCCATTTTCATTTAAACGGGGTGTGAAGCCGTTCTCGACCATTTCACCTGTGGGACGGGTTGGGAGTACAGCCGCCAATGGCGATCGATATAGGCTTTCATCACTGGCAAATGACGGTCCCGCGGCGACAAGCAATGCGCCGCCATCTTCGACATATTCGGCAATGTTTTGCAGATAATAAGGCTGTAATATTGGAATGGCGCGACCCGTACGTCCGGGCGTAAATCGTCGTCTGAATTGATCAAATATCACCAGATCAAATTCGTCCAGTTTTTCTTCAAACAATTGCCGGGTTGGGAAGGCAATTAAAGAGAGTTCGTTTTGACGGGCGCGTGGATTTTTTACGCGTGGATTGGTTAGAATTGTAAATTGCACCAGATCGACAGAGGGGTCGCTTTTAAGCAAATTTCGCCACGCCCGTCCGCCATTATGCGGATAGCCCGTAACAAGTAAAACCCGTAACCGGTCACGAATGCCTGAGAATTCAGAAACAAATGTATTATTGACTAATGTCAGTTCTTCATTGGCCGCTTGAACAACAAGTTCGACCGTATTTGTGCCGCGACGTTCGATTTTAACGGGGATCGAGACGCGATCACCAATAATGGCGGAAAACCGGGCTTGTACCTCGCCGTTCAATTTGATCTCGATAGGCGCAAATTCACCTTCATGGCCGGGGTCATCAACCTGAACCTGAAACTCGGCCTGTTCGCCAACAAGTCCATATTTTGGGGCTAATACGGCCCGAATGCGGCGATCTCTTATGTCTGGATCACCGACAATAAGCGCATGGAACGGAGTATTTTCAGGTAAAAGACGTTCAGCTTGCGCCGGTAAGTCATGGACTTGACCGTCTGTCAGCGCAATAACACCTGCAAACCGGCTGGGCGGGATGTCGCCCATGGCTTCGATCAGGGCCGTGGTTAACCGTGTGCCTTCAGTACCTGTCGGGATAACGGCATTGACGATATCAAGCCTATCTTGCGCGTCTAAGGCGTCGATTAATGTGCGGTAGGCTTTATCGGATTGAGCCTGTCGGGTGCCTATTTTTGCGCTCTCTGATTGATCTCGCAAAACAAGAACGATGTCGTTTAAGGGTTCACGATCCTCGATCACGGTTTGTGGATTGAGTAAGGCTAATATGATAGCAAGGGCAGCCAATAGGCGCGAGATGAAAGTGTGGAGTCGGCCGACTGCCCCGATACAGGCCGCCAGAATGGCAAGCATGCCCAAAATTGTGATCCAGAGAGTTGGCAAAAGAGGATCAAAGGCAATGTCGGGCAGGATGTTATTTAGAAAATCTGTCAGCGTAGACATTATTGCGGGCCTCCCTGCGGGCCGAGATTTTTTGGCGTTTTATCGACAGTTCCCAGCCTTTCTATCAGGGCTGCAGCGTGAACTTGATCGGCTTTGTAATTTCCGGCTAAAGCATACATGGTCAGATTGACCCCGAAGCGAATAGACATTTCGCGCTGGCGGGCAATATCATTTTCAATATCTATAATAGGGATGCCATCCGTATCTATAGCCCATCCGGCGGCCCAGTCCTGACTGCCGATTATAACACTACTGACCCCGTCCTGCGATGCTCCATTGCGGTTCTTATCAACCCAGACTGTGCCGTTTGCCCACCGTCCTGGGAAGACTTGGGTCAGGTAAAAGGATTTCGTCAAAACATGATCATTCGGAACAGGACCGAGTGAGGGAATATCAAGCGCCTCGGAAACACGCGCTAATCCGGGGTGGGTGGCATGTCCTAAAATGGCCTTGTCACCTTGGTCTTGCGTGTCAAAGACAACTGTACCGCCACTGGCCATATAGGCATTAAGTGCGTTACTGGCTTGGGCTGAAAGTGCGGCTGCGTCCCGTCTAACAGGGAAATATAAAAATGGATAATATACCAAGTCATCTTGACCGGGAACAACAGCTCTGACGCCTGACGCTTCAATTGTTGTGCGTTCGCCCAGCGCTTTAACTAATCCGGTTAAGGCGGCGTGGCTGAGGTCATCTATGCGGGCATTTCCCGTTTCAATATAGGCAAGATGTAAACCCAAGGCAGGGGCGATAGCGGCCGTATCTGTTGATTTTGATGACACGGTTTGCGCGTGCGCGTCATCGGCGGGGCTTAAACCCAGTACAAGCCCGGTTATCAGCAGCGCCATGGGAACTCGCGTTACGGAAATTTCACGAAATTTCCTCCAATGTAAATTCGACAAACGCCCGGAAATAAGAAGGGCTACACAGACATCCAATGTCAGAAATGCCAGAGCAAGCCCTAAAAGCCATCCACTTATAAAACGCTGTGTTGTTTCGCCATAACGTCCGGTCTTTACACCGGGTAAGGGGCCGATCACACCGATGTCTTCAGGCGTGTCGACCATGTTCAAGGCTTGTCTTTGCGTGCCCTGACGATAGAGGCCGGGCGGGGTTTGCAAGGACACTTCAGCGGTATCAAAATCTGCATTGGCAATCGTGCTGACCTGAGGGCCGGGAGGTTCTAACTGTCCGAAACCTGTTAAAATACGATCCGCGACCCAATCTCCTTGGGTTTCAATATTTTGGACAGAACGGGCACGCGCTAGTGGCAATAGCCGCCTGAGCATGTCAACATAGAGGCCACCGAAAGCTAAATTTGACCATTCGGGCCCTGCGGTCACATGAAACAAAACAATCCGGCCCAAGCCACGCGTCGCCGATGTTACAATGGGCGACCCGTCTTCCAGACGCGCCCAGGTTTTTGTATCTGTATCGGCACCGGGTTCTGCCATGACTTGACGTTTTACACGGAAATCTTGGGGCACCGTAAGACCAAAAAACGGGCTGCCTGCGGTAAAGTTTGCAAGATTTTGCGGATCTTCCCATGTTAAGGCGCCGCCAAGCGCTCGTCCGCCGTCACGCAGGGCTACAGGTAAAAGACTATCCCGGCGCTTGGCCAATTTCGGCCCGGCAAAGCGGATAAGCAGCCCGCCGGTTTCCACGAACTCTTTTAATTGGGCCGACTCGACCCTGTCCGCGTCCGGCATAATGATAATTGACGGCGCAACAGGCAATAAATCTTGGAGCTGACCGGAAAAAATATCGGCATAGGGCGAAAGCGCCGTTTCGGTGTAAAAGGCCTCTGATAATAGCGGGCTGCCTGTATCATCGCCTGTGTTTAACAAGCCGATCAAAGGTCGTGACCAGCTATCATCCAGTAATTTTACCGATCCGGCGGCACTTTGACCGGAAACGCGCAAGGCCGAGATGCGATGGCGTAATTCGACGGGCAAAGAAAAGTCTGCCGTGGCCGTAAGTGACCCCGCAGAAAAGGTGATATCTTGGCGCTCTAATACGCGCCCTCCGCGCCCATGTACTGTTACTGTGGCACGGCGCAAACTATTTTGTGTGGTGCGCCACCATATACTTCTTAGACCTTCGGCTGTTTCTTCCACCCGCCCCGGCATGAGAGGAAGCGAGTCTTCAAGCGGGGCGAGGCGTTCCGCGCTGGCGGCGCGGCGCATGGCTTTGCCGAGGTGATCTGCCGTGCCAAAGTCATAGCCCGAGGATAGCCAGACGGCTTCGCTGGTCGAAATATCAAGTGTATCGAGTGTTTTGCCAAGTTTGGCATGGTCCGGGTTTACGGCTTCAGGGGTCAGGCTTTTAAGGGTTTTAACGGCGCGCGCTGCCGGGCCAAATGCGGGCGCAGCCTGCTGCGTCGGCGCATTATCATCGTGTGACGGCGCGGTCGTTAGCAATAACACCTCTACATTTTTGCGCCGGGCATCATTAATCCGGGCTTCGGCGTCTTTAAGTATAGCGCCCCAATTCACGGCGGCGTCCCATCCATTATCAATAATGAGTGTTAGCGGGCGTTGGTCGACCCCTTCAGGTTGCGTTAGAATAGGGCGGGCCAATCCAATCGCCAATAGCGCTATCATGAGCATGCGCAAAAGCAGAAGCCACCACGGCGTACTATTGGGGGTTTCTTCTTCGGTAACGACATCTTGCAAAATCCGCAGCGGCGGGAAGGTCTCGCGTTGAGGCCGTGGCGGTGTGACCCGTAATAACCACCAAATAAAGGGAAGGGCGAAAAGTCCGATCAAGGTCAGCGGCGCTAGGAAGGTCAGGCTACCCAGTGTCAAGCCAAAACGTGTAAATGTGAAAATGAACATGAATATTGCTGTCACATTACCTCCCGTCTACAGGGGCGTTAAGCGACATGTATAGAGCGGTTAGGGCCAGCGTTGCGGGTGCGTCGGTTTCATGTGTAATTAACGGCCAGCCAAGGCGGCGCGAGGTTTGTGCCATCATCTCGCAATGCGTTTGGAATTTGCGACGATAGCCCGCTTGTGCGCGTTCGGCACGCCCCAGTGTAAAGGGCTCTAGGGCCGAACGTCCGGGCAGGCGCATTTGCACCCGGCCTTTATAGGGGAAATCTCGTTCGGCGGGATCAATCATTTGTACCAGCACGCCTTTAGCGGGCCGTCCGGAAAGCCGGGCAAGACGGTCTCGCCAAACCTCGGCACCTTCAAGAAAATCCGAGAGGATAATCAGGCGAGCATGCGCTGGAATTTCGGTTTGCAAATTTTGGCGCGTACCTGAACTCAGCGCGAGGCGACGCGCGATACGTTCCAGACCCAAACGGCCTGATCTTGGGCGTTCGCTTTCGCCTAAGACCGCACACCGTTCACCTGCCCGCATTAATAAAGCGGCACAGGCTATTGCGAGAACACTGGCGCGGTCCTGTTTGGTCGGGAGCAAGTTTTGCGATTGCCAATCCATACCACTGGCTCCGTCCCGCCAAATGTAAACTGTATTGGCAGCTTCCCATTCATTTTCCCTTACATAGACCTGATCGCTTCGTGCCGATCGCCGCCAGTCTATATGGTGGGCAGAATCCGACGATTGGTAATTTCTATATTGCCAAAAGGTTTCACCTTGTCCGGCGCGGCGACGCCCATGTACACCTTGCGCGACAATAGCAGCGACACGTTCGGCTTCCGCGAGCAGAGTCGGGTAGGGTGCGGCCAGACGTTCAGCTTGTCGACGTAAGGCAAGCGGGGATGTGCGGGTCTCGAACATTTAGTTTAGGCGATACTGTCTTTTAACTGGCTAATGATTTTATCCAGCGTATGCCCGTCTGCACGCGCTGCAAAGCTAAGTGCCATACGGTGCTTTAGTACCGGGCCAGCTAAATCTAGAACATCATCAATAGACGGAGAAAGCCGCCCATCGATCAAGGCTTTGGCGCGCGTGGCCAGCATTAAGGCCTGTCCGGCGCGTGGCCCCGGCCCCCATGCAATCGTCTCGGAAATATGAGAGATGGCCGTTTGATCTGGCCGTGCATTTCTGACCAAGGTTAAAATCGCATTCACGACTCCGTCACCGACGGGTAATTTGCGTATAAGGGTTTGCATATCAATAAGCTGTTTGGGTGTAAGGGCTTTTTGGGCACTGGCGATATGCGCCCCTGTTGTGGTGACAAGAATTTGTTTTTCAGTATCGAGTTCGGGAAAGGCAATATCGATTTGGAATAAAAAACGATCCAGTTGCGCTTCAGGCAAAGGGTAGGTGCCTTCTTGTTCAATCGGGTTTTGTGTTGCTAGAACATGGAAGGGTGCCGGGAGGTCATGGCGGACACCGGCCACGGTTACAAACCGTTCTTGCATAGCTTGTAAAAGGGCCGATTGCGTCCGCGGGCTGGCCCGGTTGATTTCATCAGCCATTAAAAGTTGGCAAAAGACGGGGCCCGGAATAAACCGAAAACTGCGTTTTCCCTTTGCATTTTCTTCAAGAACTTCGGACCCTACAATATCGGCCGGCATAAGATCGGGTGTAAATTGTACGCGTTTGGCATCCAGCCCCATAACGGTACCAAGCGTCTCGACAAGGAGCGTTTTAGCCAAGCCAGGTACACCGACTAGCAAAGCATGTCCACCGGATAAAATAGCGGTCATTGCCAGATCGACGACACGGTCTTGTCCTAAAATAACGACCCCTATATTGTCTTTGGCTTTGACAAGTTTTTGACTGGCTTTTTCAGCGGCCTTTTCAAGGTTTGCTGGAACTGAAACATCTGTATGAAGGGACATATATGAGACTCGATAGGTGATAAACGGTTTAGGCAGACGCTTGTATAGACGACTTATAGGAAAAGATGAGACATGAATGTGATTTTGTCTATGATAGATACATTAAAAGCAGGCAATTATAGGAAAATAGGATCATTATGAGCTTCGATCTTAAAGAATTGATAGCGCAGGCAAAGTCTAATGCGCAAGATGGAGGCTTACCCCCGGTGCATTTGTGGGAACCGGACTATTGTGGTGAAATGGATATGGTCATCCGTGGGGATGGGACGTGGTGGCATGACGGCACGCAGATTACGCGCGCGCCTTTGGTGAAATTATTTTCAACGATCTTACGCAAGGATGCCGATGGGGAGACATATCTGGTCACGCCTGTTGAAAAAATCAAAATCAAGGTTGAACGAGGACATTTTCTGGCAACGCGGGTCGATGTTGACGGGGCAGGAGAAAATCAACGTATCTTTTTTAAAACCAATATGGAGGCGACCATTGAGTTAGGACCAGACCGTCCTTTGCGTGTAGATACGGATCCCCAGACATTAGAGCCTAGACCCTTTATCCGCGTACGTGGACGGCTTGACGCGGCCTTAACCCGGGCTGTTTTTTATGAATTGGTAGAATATGCTGTAGAATTGTCGACACCGGAAGGTGTGCAATTAGGCGTTTATGCGCGGGGACAATTTTTTCCACTCGGGCCTACAAATATTCATCTGGTTTAGATATATAATTATTAACCTTGTTGTTTGAAAACCTAGAAATGCCGAAATTGCCTGATCCTATCATAACGCGCGTGCAATCTGCCTTATTGCCAATTGATATTACAGACGGATGCGACGCGATCAAAAAACAAGGTCAGAAGCGTGCTGCTGTCCTAATGCCGCTCGTCATGCGTGAGGATTGGCAGGTTATTTTAACCCTGAGGCCGGAAACTATGCCTACGCATGCCGGGCAGATAAGTTTTCCGGGCGGCGGCGTTAAGAACGGCGAAGATGCGTTAATGGCGGCCTTGCGTGAAACGGAAGAAGAGATCGGCATTCCAGCAAAGGCCGTGACCCCGTTGGGACGTTTGCCGTCTTTTGACGTATCCTATGCCTTTCGGGTGACACCCTTTATCGGTATTGTAGCCCCGGACGCCGAAATTATACCTGATCCGCGTGAAGTGGACGATGTTTTCGAAGTGCCGTTTTCATTTGTTATGAATGGGGATAATCACATAGAACGTCAGGCCGAAGGGTGGAATGAAAAATTTACCCTTATTGATATGCCTTATAATGATAATGGGACTCATCGAAATATTTGGGGTATGACGGCTATGGTGATGTATAGGTTGTGGCAACGTGGGTTTGCAGCCTAACCGATAAGGTGAGCGTGTCAAAACAGGTGAGGCCGTCTATGACTAAAGAAAATACACCTCATGACGATGGTCTGGATTTCTCGGCCCTTTTTGATACGGCGGTAAGCCGGTTATTTACAGCCTTTCCCCCGGATACCCTTCGTCTTGTGGGCGGCTGCGTTCGTAATCATTTACTCGGCCACGCGGTCGACGATATTGATTTGGCGACACAACTGGTTCCGGATGATGTCGAGGCTACCCTGAAAGCGGCTAAAATTCGGTGTGTGTCTACGGGACGCGAGCATGGCACTCTGACGGCGGTTATTGATAAAGTGTCATTTGAGATTACCAGCCTGCGTAAAGATGTAGAGACGGATGGGCGTCGGGCGGTAATAACATTTACCCAAGATTGGGCCGAAGATGCGCAGAGGCGGGACTTTACCATGAATGCTCTTTATGTGGATGCGCAGGGCGTGCTGTATGATCCAACAGGTCAGGGTTTATCTGATCTGGCTGCTATGCGCTTGAGATTCATCGGGGAGGCGGATCAACGCATTGCCGAAGATTATCTTCGAATATTACGTTATTTCCGATTTGTGGCCTATTATATGGGTAAATCCCCCTTGGATAAAGAGGCGCTAAATGCCTGTCGGCAGGGGGCGCATGGCTTGAAAACATTATCCTCTGAGCGTGTATGGACAGAACTTAAAAAGCTTTTGTCTGCCGACCGTCCCGAGCGGGCCTTACAAACCCTTTTGCATCAGGATATTTTAGAATTATTATTGCCCGAGGCGAGTAATGTCGACGGGCTTATGAAATTTGTGCAGCATGAGGTCCGCGAAGCCTTAAAACCGGATCCGCTTTTAAGGCTAATGGCGATGAGCGCTCGCGAGCCTTTACAGATAGCTTTGTTATGTAAACGATTAAAAATGTCGAATGCGGAAAGCGCGCGGTTGCGAGCGTGGGCACAAGACGATACGGCGCTTGATCCCTTTGCAAATGAGCGTACGATATTGGCGGCAATATATTCTGCAGGACATCAAACGACTATCGATAGGGCTTACCTGCGAGCGGCGGGAGAAGGCGATCCGATAAAAAGCGCGCGGTGGATGGCTCTGGCGGAGCGCGCCCAAAACTGGTCGCCCCCAGACTTTCCCCTCTCGGGCAAAGACCTTAAAGCAGAGGGCCTCGCGCCCGGCCCTGATATGGGCAAGACCTTGGAGGCCTTAAAGGCACTTTGGATACGCAGCGGATTTACGGCAGATCGTAAGAAATTACTTATGGCGCTTAAGTTAATACATCGGGGTTAACGGCATGATGTTGTCGGGCCCATATCGACATGGAAATGATCATGATGGGCTGTGTTGAAGTCCGGGCTTAATGTCACCCTGAAGATTTGGCAGGCGCTTTTACGCACTTTGCGTAAGAACCGCCGCGCTGCGGGGTCGCCGTGCCAATCTTTTTGAATACTTATAATGTGCCCATTATCAAGTTCAAAGCCGGACACATCCCAAGCATTGCCAAATGCATGTTCGCTCCAGGCGCCTGACGTATTTCCGTTTTGGCGACGACAGCTATAGCTGCCATAATGCTGTATACGTCGTAAGGAAGATCCGAAAATATCCTGCGCCAAGCGGTCAATGTCTTGCGTCCAGATGGCTACGCCGAGGGATAACGGGCATTGCATGTCTATATTTTGGGGTGAAAAATCAACCTGTGCTACGCCATCAACCGTTCGCGCGACATTCCACCCGCAAATGGACGCGGTTTTTTTAGGCTGTGCCGCTTGTGAACGCAAAGGCGTATGCTGATCCGCCAGAGCCATACAGCGCTCAGATGACGACAAGCTCAGCCGTAAGAGTTGGGTACGGGTCGCAAAGCCCGGCGGTGTTGCAGGATTTAACCCGCGCCAAAATAAATGTTGGGATGGTATATTGCGATCTAAGCTGACAAAAATAAGGATCAAAGCTGCGATAAATAGGCTGATGTGTATGCCGGTGCGCATGGTTTATTTGACAATGCAAATGACCTGGGTGATTCGACGCTCACGTCGATAGCGGTCAGCCTGTAACCCATATGTGTCCAGTGCAATGGGTGTTGCTATGTGTGATGATCGCTTCGGAACCAAATCTATAAGATTGCGCGGGGCTACAGAATAGACCCGACCTCTTCGCGGGCTTTCAGCTGCAACAACCCCCATAACCTCGCCATCCGCGTCCAGTACTGGCCCACCGGATAATCCCGCCAAAGAGCCTCTTAGACCTTGCGTGCGCCCGACTTCGGTCCACGCCAGAATAGGTTCATCCGTGTTGTATCGGCCTCTGACTTTTAAACGTCCGCGCCCTAACAAGGCGGCGACGACTTCCCCGGGCCGGCTTTGCGGAAAGCCGAAAAAATACCCATATTCGCCTATGCGGCGCTTGGAGGTGAAATCAGGGGTAAGCGGTTGCCGGGCCCAATCTGTGCGTAAGACGGCCGTATCTGAATGTTTTGAAACCTCGCTGTTGACGCGTAAGATTTTCCGATGATCAAGTTTAAGGCCGACCTCTTGACAACTATCGACAACATGGCGGGCTGTGAGCCATTGCCCGTCACCTTTGATAGAAAAAGCTGTGCCGATGCCCGAACGTGGTTTGTCTATCTTGACAATAACAGAAGGGTCACGCGGACTTTGTGCCGGAAGTAATTCTCCCAGCTCCGGTGGGGGCAGGGGGGCATCTATAGTATTGGAACTGCGCGTCGCCGTTAGATATATAAGGCTGATAATGGTAAAATAGATCAACCAGTCTGGAAGGCGGCGCCACATATCGGATGCTTTACCCGATTATAGCCACGGCAAGGAGGATAGACCCTGCGAGTTTAAAGCTTGCCAGAACTGTCGCGGCCGGAACTTCATTATTAATGATACGTCTTGGCATATCGCGGAAAATCGCATCTGTGACGCGGAATAGGAAAAGTTGCAAGAACAGGCTGACTGTACCCCAAATGGCGACATCAATCAGGCCAAATTTATTGACCAGACAGGCGGCTAGGGGCAGGGCTAATCCCACGACCAGAGCGCTAAATGAAATGGCGGCGGCCATATTGCGCTCAGAAATCAGATCAAGTTCTTTATGTGGAGTCAATTTGACGTAGATAAAAATGCCTGACAGATAAATTGTTGTGACGACTAATAGGTAAAAAATTAGCCACGGGAAGCCGCTTGCGAGACTATTGAGAGTTTGGCCCATTGGGGATTCCAGTCTTGTTTAACCCGTGGTTATTACGAGTGTGTTACCTCAATCTGGTACCCAATCTACCAGTGTGAGTGCTTATAGTAGGGTTAAAAAAAAATTCATCAATTAATTTCAATCACAACCCTTTTAAACGCGGAATAATATGGGCAGATGAAAATTTATGGCGGAAGGCGGTATTTATAAACTCACATGAAATTTGGAAAGCGCTTGGCATTCTGCCATCCCTATGAAATTATATGCATATAGGCGCGTGGGATTTACTAAGCGCGTCAGCATAGAGGGAGTTGTATGTCAGGACAGGTCGTAGATTGGATTAAGCATCATGGGACGCGCACGCCGGAAAAGCTGGCGTTGCTGGAATTGCCAAGTGGGCGTGCCTTTACCTATGCGCAAATGCATCAGCGTGTGGCGCAATTGGCCGGATTTTTAAAATCCAAGGGTATTAAGAAAGGCGACCGTGTCGCATTTTTAACCTTGAACTCTGTGGATACGATGGACGTCCTCTTTGCCTGTTGGCGTATTGGCGCGATATGTGTCGCGCTCAATTTCAGATTAACTGCCCCCGAGCTTAAATTTATTTTGGATAATTCCGAAACCGATATGGTTATCGTAGATGCGCCGTTTGCGCCCTTGGCGGATGCGCTTAAGCCGCTGACAAAGGTAAAATTCTGGATCGAAACAGGCGGGATGGGGCAGGATAGTGAATATGAGCGCGCGCTATCAGACGCCACAGCTATTTTTGAAAATGAAAAAATGGAATTTGATGATCAATGTATGTTGATGTATTCCTCAGGCACAACAGGCACGCCTAAAGGTGTGATCATAACCCACGGTATGATGTATTTCAGCGCGGCCTCCGGATTTATGACAGGGGATGCAAATGTCGAAGGGGCCTCGCTGTGTAATATGCCGCTCTTTCATATAGGCGGATTAAATACGACGGCCGTTCCCGCTATGTGGCGGGGGGGTACATCTATCATTATGCGCATGTTTGATCCCGAAGCGACATTGGATGCAATTGATAATGCGGATCTGAATATTTCCGTGCTCTTTATGGTGCCAGCCGCTTATAATGCCATGAAGGCCCACCCCAAATGTGATAATATTGATTTTTCCCGTATAAAGATCGCCCTCTGCGGAGCGGAAACTGTGCCCATTTCCCTTGTTGAATTTTGGATGAAAAAGGGTCTTATTATTCAAGAGGGTTATGGCATGACGGAAACGGCGGCTGCGGGATGTTTACTCGACAAAGCCTATATACCTGAAAAGGTCGGCTCTGCTGGTCGCGCCTTGATGCATTCTACAATTCGTATCGTCGATGATAATGGGAATAGCTGTGCGCCAAATGTGCCGGGCGAGATTTGGTTTTCAGGTTTAACCGTCACTCCGGGATATTGGCGTCGTCCGGATGCTAATGCCGAAAATTTTGTCGATGGTTGGTTTCGGTCAGGAGACATTGGCCGCATGGATAAAGACGGGTTTATCTATATAGAAGACCGGATTAAGGATATGTATATTTCCGGTGGAGAAAATGTGTATCCGGCGGAAATCGAGAACCTGATTTATCAAATTCCCCAGATAGTCGAAGTGGCCGTGATCGGAGTCAAAGACGAAAAATTCGGAGAAACAGGCTGTGTCGTGGCTGTGACAAAACCCGGAGAGAGTTTAAACTTGGATGATATTATTGCACATATTGGTGACAGCTTGGCAAAATATAAACATCCGCAATATCTGCATATTATGGATGAACTGCCGCGTACGGCGACAGGTAAAGTATTGAAATACCAATTGCGTAAAGACATTCCGCCGCTTATCGGTCTCTCGCGCTAAAAGGGCCAGCCTTTTCGTGGTCATGGCCGAGGACGGCTATGGGGGCGGTCAAAACTTTAAGACAATCACGCTCGAAATTCGGGTCCACGCCCCGACCCTGCGAGCCGGAGCGGCGCAGATTAGGTGTGCTATGGCTGATTACAGCCCAACCACGCCAGCCAGCTTCACGTTTTAGCGGGCCGATAAAGCGGTCAGCAGTGTTTTGAATTCGTTTTTATGTGCCGCGCCTATGATCTCCCAATTCTCTTTTGGGCCGACCTGTCTGCGGGTAAGTCTTGCCATAGGCACGGATTGAGTATCCGTTTTCTCTGTCAGTTCTCCCAGTTAGTTTTCTCGATCAGTTTCCCTGTCAATTTGCGTCGTCAATGTGTGTTCTTGTTTCAGGGATTCAAGCTAATGGTCTTAAGTATTTTGCGCATTTTATTAGAAATTTTAACGGGGCGGCGGGTTTTTTCATCCACGTACACATGGACGAAATGGCCTTGCGCGCTGGCGGTGGTCGCATCCTTGGAAAAGAGGCCGATTTCAAAACGTACAGAGCTTGTGCCCAGCGTGTTGATCCTTAGACCTGCGATAACGTCATTTGGGAAATGGATCGGCGCAAAATAGGTGCAGGCTGTGTCCACGACCAAGCCGACATGCGTGCTTTTTCCCAATTCTAGCAGATCATTATCTATCAGAAACCGGTTTACCACTGTATCAAAATAGAAATAATAAACGGCATTATTCACATGGCCATAAATATCATTATCATTCCAGCGCGTCGGAATTGTTAAAAAATGTCGATAATCTGACACCTTATGTGGGGTGGGTTTACTCAAGGATAGTTTCGTAGATTTTTATCGTTGCGTCTAAGGTCATTTCGCGCGGATTGTTGATTAGGATACGATCTTTTGTCATGGCGTCTTTTGCCATCATAGGAATATCTTTTGCCGTAATGCCAACTGCATTGAGGGTCTGGGGCACGCCTGTTGCATCTTTAATACGCAGCATTTCATCAATCAGATCAACCCCAGATGTGCCTATACCCATATCCTGTGCAATCTCGCCGTACCACGTTTTGGCCTCTGGGAGATTATATTTCATGACGTCGGTAAGGACGAGGGCGTTAGACAGGCCGTGGGGGACATGGAAGAACCCGCCCAGAGGGTAAGCCAGAGCATGAACTGCAGCAACAGGCGCATTGGAAAAGGCTTGGCCCGCTAGCATGGCTCCAATCAACATATCATTGCGGGCTTGAATATTGGTGCCGTCATGACAGGCTGTCACAATCGCACCGCGCAACTTTTTAAGCGCGGTTAAAGCGATAGCGTCAGAGAGCGGGTTTTTTTGACGTATAGATGTATAGGCTTCAATCGCATGGACCATCGCATCTATGCCCGTTGAGGCAGTGATTGATTTTGGCAGGCCGTAGGTCAGTTCTGCATCCAGCAAAACCCTGTTTGCATAAAGACTATCGGCGACAATGCCCAGTTTTGCTGTTTTTCCGGTCGTTAGAATGGCAACATTTGTGACCTCTGAACCCGTACCGGATGTCGTCGGGATCAGCATGAGAGGCAGGGTCGGGCCTTTGGCATTGTCCACACCGTATAGACTCTTCAGGGGCTGGTCTGATCCGCATAGATGGGAAATGACTTTGGCCGCATCCATAGGTGAGCCGCCGCCAAAGCCTATAATGAGGTCAGCGCCAAATTTTTTAATCAATTTTGCGCCTTCGAGGACGACATGGTCCGGGGGGTCGGCGACCACACCGTCAAATATAAAAATGTCATATCCCGCGGAGTTTAACGCTTCGAGACCCGCGTCCATCAATCCAAGTTCCGCCACGCCTTTATCTGTGACTATAGCGATGCGTTTATTGGCGCAGAGGCCCTCGACATAATAATCGAGTTTAGCTGTACCACCCGTTTCGATACGGATATCAGCAACCGTTTGAAAAGAATGCAAGGCCAATTCTCCTATAGGCATAAATTTTTGATAGTATCCGCGAGGCTCGCAGTTTTGGCAAGCCTATTCAGAGGTGAACCTTGCAAGAGATACCCTTGTTATCAGAACACATTGGCCGGCGTTAGCTTTGGACGACAATTAATCCGGCGATGACCAAAATGGTCCCAATCGCATATTTTAAGGTCAGGGTTTCGCCCAGCCAGAGCATAGCGAGCAAAGGTACGATTACAAATGTCATTGCCATGAAGGCATAGGCTTGTGACAATGGCACGGTTTTTAAAACGTAAATCCACAGCAATGTCGCACTGGCGTAAATCATTAGCGCCAGAATGAAGACAGGGTTTATCAGGACTGTATGAAAGGGCGCGTTTTGAGCCACCAATTTCTCACTCGTGATTTTGAATAAAACCTGCCCAATCGCGATCATAATGGGGGTGAGAAGTAAGAGGCTGAGAACCGGCAGTCGTAAGGCGCTCATTCCGCGGCCTGAACATATGGAATTGCTATCGCGTCTGTAAGATCTTCGTAATAATAGATATCACGTTGAATGTCCTGACAATTATAGGCGGTTGGAACAGGGTGCATGGCCCGCAAGAAGGAATGGGTATATGGGAAAAAATTGAAATGCGGGTTAAAAGTATATTTGTACTCGCGTTCACGCGGAACGACGATGATAAGGCGGCGTTTTGCAATACGTCGTAATTCCGCAATCGCCGCCCGATAATCCAGGACATGTTCGATGACATGCGTGCAAATAACAGTATCAAATTCATTATCAGCAAAGGGCAGGGCTTCGATTTTGGCGCTTACATATTCTATGTCGTCCAAGCTGTCAGCATCATCAATGACGAAGTCTACCCCCGTTAAACGGGCGATATCCGGGCGTGCGCGTTTGATCATATTTAACAACACGCCTGTGCCGCATCCGATATCGCAGACTGTATGTCCTACAATATCTTGAATAATGTTCTCAATACAGGCTTGGGAATTATCCGTCCCTTCATGAACACGGGGATGATGTTTATAGAGGTCTTCATATTCGGCCTCGGAGAGAAAAGGCGCGCGCGCGCGAAATTTCGCTAAATCTCCAATATGCTGGCCCCAAATGAGGCTGGCGAGCCCTTTGAATAAAAAAGAATCCCGTAGGATAGCCGGCAGAATATCTTCTAGGACAAACCTAATCTTATTTGTGGTCTCTCGGTTCATATGCGGGCTGTTTGATGTTGAGGGTTGTCACGGTCTTGAGAGGGCATGGAGGCGTTTTTATGAGGGTGTGACAAGATTTGAGGGGCCCGTGTTTGGCGGGTCGGTAATATTGATAGATAATGGAAATGTTTTTGTTCCCGACGCCCGCGTGCCAAGCTGTCAAGAATAATGCCTGCGGTAAATGTCATCATGGCCGCCAGGAAAAGCGTCATGGCCAGAACCCAAGTCGGCATTCTATCCACAAGACCTGTTTGTATATAATCCATTAATACAGGCATCATGAAAAACAAACTTGCCCCCATTAACCCCGTAGCGATATAGGAAAAAAAGATGAAAGGACGGGTTTCTTTCATTAACATGGCCATCATGCGCAAGATTCTGAATCCGTCTTTAAATGTTGATAATTTGCTCTCAGAGCCTTCTTCGCGAACGCCATAATGGCAGTCTACCTCTGTGACAGGCAGACGTAAAATAGAGGCATGAACAGACATTTCCGTCTCGATTTCAAACCCGGGGCTTTGCGCCGGAAAACTTTTGGCAAAGCGTCGTGAAAAAACACGATATCCGGAAAAAATATCGGTAAAGTCATTGCCGAATATGATTTGGAAGACTTTATTGAAAATTTTATTACCAAAGGCGTGACCTTTGCGTCCGGCATCCAATGTGACATTGCGGCGTGTGCCGACAACCATATCGGAATTGTTTTGCAATAAGGTTTCAATCAATGTTTGCGCCGCCGTGGCATCATAGGTGCCGTCGCCATCGGCCATGAGATAGATATCGGCGTCAATATCGGCAAACATTTGTCTAACGACATTGCCTTTGCCTTGCCGGAAACAGGGGACAACAATAGCCCCGGCTCTTGCAGCTTGTTCTGCGGTTTCATCCTGTGAGTTATTGTCATAGACAAATATACGCGTGCCCGGTAAAGCCCGACGAAAATCCAGAACCACTTTGGCAATAGATTTTGCCTCATTATAACACGGCAGTAAAATTGCGATATTTAGATCTGTAAAATTTGCCATGTAATGTCCAATTTAACTCTTTTTTATATAATCTTAATGAGGTTAAAGTTAAGTTTATGGATATGCTTAATTATATGTTTATGGACGTAAAATTACAAAAAGGGCGGGGTGATGTTAAACAGGATCGGGCAGAGAATCGCCCAAAATTTCGGATTTTGGGCCGGATGTCTCATTATACTGTCCATATATTATTATAGTCAGGGAAATGGCAATTGGGGGGCGATAGGCCGGGATAGTGATGATAAGTTCCGGCTTTTACAAATCCGCGATTTTTTAGCGGGTCAATCATGGTTTGATATGACCCAATATCGATTGGGCCCTGATGGGGGTACGCTGATGCACTGGTCGCGCATACCCGATATCCCGCTTATTATTTTAATTCAATTTTTCGATTTGTTTTTACCGGCTCAGACCGCCGAGAATTGGGCCATTTCGATCTGGCCGCCTTTGAGCGCGGGGGGCGTGATCGCAGGCCTATTGCTGGGCGCTCGACATTTAGGGGGACAGAAAGCGGGAATTTTTATCTTGGTTATACTCGCTACCTATCTTTTCAGACATTATCGATTTACCAGCGGGGCTATTGATCATCATAATTTGCAATTGGGGTTTATATCACTGGCTATGGGGGGGGTGCTTTCCCCTGTCTTTGGTCATAAATCATATGCTCTGGCCGGTTTTGCGGCGGCCATGTGTCTGGGTATCGGTTTGGAAGTGAATTTCTTCATTGCTATTATCTGTGCCTATGTGGCCTTGGTTTGGGGGATTAAGGGCGATATGTCGGCACGCGGTGTGCGCGCATTCGGTCTGGCTTTGTCGCTGAGTTGTATATTTATATTTATAACCACGGTAGCCCCGCCGAATTACGGTCAGATTTATTGCGATGCGTTTTCGTTTATTTATCTTATTGTGGGCGTTTCAGGCGGATTAGGCTTGGCAGGTTTAACCGTTTTCTTAAAGGGCTCGACCTTAAAGCTGCGCATGTCGGGATTGCTAGGCCTGGGTCTTGTCTGCGGGGCATTACTGGCAAGTTTGGCGCCCCAATGCCTGTCCAACCCCCTGGATGTGCTGCCTGAAAATGTCCGTACCTTGTGGTTAGGACAAATCGATGAGGCTGAACCTCTGCGCAATGAGGATCCCGAAAATATTGCGGTTATAATTTACTTTCTTACGGCTCCATTTTTGGCGCTGTGTCTTTCCCTGCGTCAAATCTATCGCCGGGAGCAAATCCTTGAATATGGGGGGCTTGCATGTTTGTTGATAGTGGCGATAGCGATGACCTGTTATCAGGTTCGCTTCTATGTATTTGGTCATATATTTGCGCTTATTCCGCTCGCGGTCTGGCTGGGTCGTCAATATGAAACGGATAAAGCGCGCAATCCCGGCAGTGTGAAATATCTACTGTCATTGGTGGTTGTTTTGCCAATTATACATTTTGTTGTGGGGGTTTTGCTAATTCCGTCTAAGGCGCAGACGGAGGTAAAAAATGTTCCCGCTGTAGAAGCGACGCGCACCTGTTATGACGATAAATCGCTGGCTATTTATGAGACGTTGCCCCAGTCCACGATCTTAACCGACTCAGGGTCTGCGGCCCATATCCTGCTCTCGACGCCGCACCGCGCTTTATTCGGGAATTACCACAGAAATATTGAGGGAATTGCCACAGCTTTAAACATTTTTATGGCCGATACAGAAACGGCCAGACGGCTATTACACGAAACCACCGTCGGTTATATCCATTTATGTAAAGATAAACGCGTGCTAAATCTATATAGTGAAATCGCACCTGATAGTTTTTTAAAACCCCTTTATAAGGGGGATTATCCTGATTTTCTCGAACCCATTCATGGGCAAAACCTATCCGAGCCGAGCTTAATATATAAAGTCACTCTTAAACCAAAAGACCGTCGCTAGGAGACGGGTAACGTCTTGCATCGCCTTTTTTCAAGGTCTGTAGGAAGTTGAATTGCGGCCTGCTTCTTTGCTTGTCCTGATTTATGATTAATGTATCGTTAACCAAGTGATTCGCCGAAATTCCGCACAAGAGATCAAAGCGTATCATGTGGGTCATGTTTTTATCGGCATGTGGGTGAGTGAATGGTAGGGAGATCAAAATGAAATTTTTTAATAAGTCTCAGACAGAAACCTCTGTAGCAACGTCGGAAGATATCCGGGCAGCACGAGATTATGTCGATGCGATACATATGGAATTGCGTCAAAGTACGGAACAACAAGAATTGGCAAAAAAACAATTGTCGTCCTTGACAAAATCAATTGAAAAAATGGAACTGGGCCTGAGTGCGACCGCCCGGTTGCAATCCGAAACTAAACGGCTGACACAAGAAAATGCAAAGTTACAACAAGACGCGGAGAAAAAATCCGTGTGGGCTTCAGAGCTTGAGAGCAAGTTAAACCATTTAGAACGCCAGCATTCCGAGGCGCGGGCTAAACTGGAGACAGCCCGCAAAGACGTCGCGGTCCAGCAGGATTTGGACGCCGCCCAGAAAAATGAATTACAAGACTTAAAACGAGACGCTGTGACTTTGGCGGCGCGCTTGGAAGAGCGGGACGCAAAGATACTGAGCCTGAAAAATGCCAATGAGCGTTTGCAAGAGGATTTACACAGCTATTCTATTGATGTGTCCAAGAGTAAACGCGATGTATTGGAATTACAAAAAAGCAATGAAATTCTTGTCAGTAAACTTGAAACCCACGCTAAAAATAGTGACCTAAATCAGGTTGAGCTTAAAACACAGCGCGTTGAACATGATGATTTGAAAAGTCGGTATTTCGAAGCCATGACGACATTGGAAAATATGCGCTATAATGCCAAAGCGCAAAAAACGATCTTTGAAGAAACTTTGAAACGTCGTGACGATGAAAACCTGGCGCTAAAAACCCAAATTGATCAGGCAAATACGCAAGTACGTATCAAAGATAATATGTCGACCCATCTGGATCAGGAAATATCAGGTCTTCGTAATAATCTTGAAATTGATCGTGAACGTCTGGCGGTTACAGAACAACGCTATCGTGAAAAGGCGAATGAAGCCGATATCAATGCACAGGCTTTGGAGCGCGCACGGCGTGAATATGAAACCCTGAATGAGAAGTTCTCGACGGCTTTGGAGGATATTGAAACGCTCCGCAGGACAACATTGGCCCAGCAAGAAAAACTGGATCGTTATGCGGCGGTGAATGGGGCTTATGAAGGCCTAGACGCATCTGATGCAGAACATTTTACAAATACGGGTTCAAATCCGGGGGTTAAAACCTACCGCGCGCTCAAAACTGGGTAGTAAAAATATAGGCTACTCGCGTAACGGGGCTTAAAAATTTGTTTATCCACATGACACCGCCTTATCCACAGGCTGTATGCGTTGTTAAGGTTTTGTTTACGTCGTAATCTTTCTCAACTTAGGTTGGGAGAGGCATGATGGGACTTCAAGACGCAAATATACATAAAATTCTGAATGTTTCGGCATTTGTTATTAATCGTCATTGCAACCAATCTCAGGTCTTGGTGAAAATGACTCGCAGTGATGGGCAATGGTTATCCCCTATAGGATGGGTGGATAGCGAAAAAGGGACGTTACTGGAATGCCGTCCCCATGGCGATAAAACAGAAATTGATATTCCGGAACGTTTTACGCGTGATTTACAAGACGGTGATGTTCTTACGCTGAGTTGTATTGAAATGGATTTTCAAGGCACATTGATCTGGAGTGATCCTGCAGGCGAAGGGCTACCGCCATTGGCGAAACCATTTTTTAACGAAGACGGGGCGAGAGCGTCAGAATCCGAGCGCCAATCTAACTCCACGCGCAAATTCTTAAGCCGGCTTGGTCAACGGTTTAAACGTCCTTCGGGGGCCTCCGAGTCTGAAAACAGTTCGAGCCAAACCGCGGATAAAGCTGTGGATGAGGAGGCTATGACCGCCGCATCTGAGGACCCCACCCATAATCTTGGAACGGCGCCGTTAGACGAAATGACGCAAACAGAACGCCACGCCCTAGAAGCCCGGCAGGCGGCGGAGATGATCCGCGCAGAAATGGAACAGGCACAGGCGACAAAACAAGCCGCAGATCAAAGGGCCGAAGAGGCCGCGAGATTGGCAGAAGACGCCCGACAGGCCGAGGAAGAGCGTATCGCAGCTTTAAACCGGGCGGCCAAAGCCTTGGAAAAGGCTGAAAAAGCGCGGGCGGCCGAAGTCCGCCGTCTTGAAGAGGCCCGTCGGCAAGAAGAAGCCCGTCTGGCAGAAGAGGCTCGGATCAAAGAAGAGGCCCGCCTTGCCGAAATCGCCCGAAAGTTGGAAGCGCAACGACAGGCGGCTCGGGCGGATTTAAAAGCAGAACTAAAAAGCGTAGTCGCGGCACGCAAAGAAACGCGGGCTCAATTCAAACAGCTTAAATCTGTATTTGGAGATCTGGATAACCAGCGCTCGACACATACTGAAAAATTGTCCGAAATTGAAACTACATTACGGACAAGCCGTGAAAATATGGCTGAGGAGAAAATGGCCTTGGGCTTAAAAAATCAATCGGCTGAGGATATCCGGTCTCAAATTACGGCCATAGATGTTCAAGCTGATCATGCCCGTCAAAAAGATGAAAGTTTTGCCGTAGAAATCTATCAAGCTGAAAAGACATTTAAGCAAGCGCAAGACGAAGCTAAAGCGGCGCAAGACCGTGCAGATACGCTTAAACTTACATGGACAAATTTACAACAAACCCGTTTAGCAGAACAGGACGCCATAGCGCATATGGCGGAAGATAGGCAGCGTCTAGATAAGATGGTGACTAAGGCCGACCGCGCAATTTCGCGGGCCGAAAAAGAGCTGTTTAAATCGACAGATGCGTTGAAAAATTTAGAGATCAAGCATGAAGAAATGCGACAAGCTGACCATGCGATTGCTCATGAGTTACGGATTGCACAGGTTGATCTTGAAACGTCCCGTATCAAGCTTGAAGACTTATCGGCCCGGGAAGCCGCGACGACATCGGCTTTGGCGCAATTGGATACGGATATGTCGGTTGAGGAGATAAAGTCTAATCTGAGCGCGTCACTTCTGACGGGTTCAAATCTGGGCGATCTTGATAACAGCCCCCAAGACACCCCCAAGGTCCCCAAGGATAGAGGCCAGTTGGACGGCGTAAACTCCGATATCTCAGACACAGTTGTTGCAGATGAAGACGTCTTTGTGACTGAAGATGCCATCTGTACTAACCTTAATAAGGATAGGGAAAAGGGATTACACCCGGCTTCTGAACCAGAACTCGAGGTCGAGCTTGCGTCAAAAAAAAAGACTTTGGTTTCAAAAAAAGACGCCGTCGTCGCTAACCCGCTTCTGGTAAATCATACCTCCGATATTTTATATGCGGATGCTGAAATCAAGACCGATGACACGCTCGGGAAAAACTTTGCAGACAAAATAACGACCGGGATAAAATCCAAAACATTCCTGACCGGTGCCATCTTGTCCGCATTGATGTTAGGGGGCTATGGGGTCTATACGGTTATGACAGCTTGGAAGACTCCCGAGACGATAAATTCAAAGGCTTTATCTTCTCAAAGCGTGACTCCCGTTAAGGTCATAGCGCCTGTTAAGGTCATAGACCCAGTTGAGGCTATAGAGCCTGTTAAGATCAATGGGGTGTTACCTACGGGTGCGGTGGGTCAAGATAAGGCGCCGCTTGAGACCGCAGCGTCTGAGGTTCCAATGATTTCACAAACACGAAACGGTGTAGAAACAGCCTCTCCAGGCACTGAACTTTCAGAGCCAGCGGCATTAACCCCTGACAGTATTGCGACACCTCAGGTGGTGGTGGCGGTTGTAAATAACGAATTTATCAATCCGGCTTTCCAATATTCATCACCGGAATTTCTAGCTAAAGCCTCTTTAGGGGTAAATGTGTCGCCTCTGTTAGACCCGATTGCGATAGGCTCGAGTGCAATAGAGCCATCTGTAAAATCGGTATCAATTCTGGGGCCTATCGCAGACAAAAAGACGGCTACTCAAGGCACGGTTACAAAAACACGGCCGCAGCCCGTTGCCGCGAAAACCGTATCTGTGAAGCCACGGGGACCAAAGACAACAGGCCATGTAAACTCACGCGAGCAAGCTCCCAATCAGGCTCCCAATTATACAAAGGTTAATCTTGATGTGCAAACCAAATTGCAAGACCTCGGCTTTTATGATGGGCCATTAGATGGTCGATTAAATCGTCAAACATTATCTGCGATGCAGAATTTTCAAACCCTGTTTGATATACCCAAGAGCCGGGTGATTACGGTTTCGTTTTTAAATGCCTTAAACGGAGCTGGTACACAGTCTGTATCGGTCGTTCCCCCGCTCGATACGTCCAGTACGACAGCCGCATCAGACACGCTCGCTGTTATAAATCCTGTGACAATTGCCGTTCAAGAGGCGCCCGCTACGACTATCGGCACGACGAGTTCTCAAACGGTCAGCTCTGAATTGGCCGATACAAGCGGGACTGCCACCTCCCTAGCAGAGACGGCTATCACGGAGACGCCCGAGACCGAAACGCCCGTGGCAGAGAGGCGTGTGGCGGAAGCCGCGCTGAGCCCAGACGTTTTAATTGCAGACCCCCTGACATCGACACCAGATTTGGGTGCGCAAGAGATTATAGCACCCATTAAAATCGCGGGTGTCGGGGCGCGGTATCCATCTCTGGCTTTGCGCCGAAAGGTCTTTGAAAATGTTGATGTTGAAATTACCTATGATATCGGTCTGGAAGGTGAAATTATTAACCCCGTTGTGACGCGCAATAGTTATGAAGGGCGTTTCAAGCAGCATTTCGAACGGGAAGCTTTAAAGTCGGTGTCGAAATCTAAATTTCAGCCCAGAACGATAAATGGCCAAGCTGTCATGACCAAGGATTTCGTATCGCGGGTAAAATTTCGGGTCGAGTAGAGCGGTATAGCCCGTGAGGAAAAGACTGCATATTTGGGTGGATGTCCAGATTTAAATAGGGCATTTTCTCGGGCCTTATACTGCTGGGTCCTAGGCCCCTTACCGCTGTTTAAACCTATCTCGTTTCTGACGTGTTTTCTTTATAACGGACTCTCTTATCCTCAATTGTCCTTGGGCGCGCCGATAGCCCATTTAAAGGGATGAATTTTGCTGTGTTCGGCTAATCCCGCCTGTGTGTAAGGGTCACTTTCTGTCCATTTGTTGACGGTCGCCATATCGGAGGCCTCGACAATAAGCAAGCTGCCGCGCATGGTTCCGCTCGTGTCCAGCCACGGCCCGGCGGTCAGCACTTTGACGGGGCTATCCGATTTTAACCACGCTAAATGTGCCTCGCGATTGGCCTGACGTAGGGCAAGGCCGCCGTCTGTTTTATCTTGGGTATATATAATGAAATGCATAATTTTTCCTACGTGAGATGAACGCGTGATAGAGCTGCGAGGGCTATGATTTCGGCCCTTTTTTACCCGATCCGCTACTGGGGCGAGATTTGGCGGCATCGCCGTCCAATGGCCATCGTGGGCGCGCTTTAACATCTAGGCTATCATATTGTCCCCGCGCATATCGTTCCGCGCCGACAAGTGCTATCATTGCGGCATTGTCTGTGCAAAATTTCAAAGGCGGCGCGAAAAGCACGAAACCTTGCGCGGCGCATAATGTCTCTAGAGCCTTGCGAATGGCCCCGTTCGCAGCGACCCCGCCGGCAACAACAAAGCGGTAAGGTTCCGATGGCGACGGCGGGACTTTTTGTTTGAACATTGTCATGGCGTTTTGCGTGCGATCTGTCAGCGTGTCACAGACGGCGTGTTGAAAACTCGCGGCGATATTGGCTTTTGCCGTTTCCGAGTGGTCACTTGCGGCATAGGCTCGTGCGACCGCCGTTTTTAAGCCCGCAAAAGAAAAATCGGCATGATCCCTGCCTTTAAACGGGCGAGGCAAGGCTATAGTCTCGGGTTGTCCTAAAGTTGCAATAGCTTCGACCTTGGGCCCGCCGGGAAAGCCAAGGCCCATGACTTTAGCGGTTTTGTCAAAGGCTTCCCCTGCCGCGTCGTCGACAGTGCTGCCCAATTTTGTATAATCGCCAAGACCATTGACGGAAAGTAACTGCGTATGTCCACCGGACACTAGCAAGAGCAGATAAGGAAAAGGGCAGGGCGCGGCCAACCGCGGTGACAAGGCGTGACCTTCAAGATGATTAACCGCGACAAGCGGTAGACCCAATGCCATCGCCAGACCTTTGGCGCTCATTAATCCGGCGATGACCCCGCCAATAAGGCCGGGGCCGGAGGTGGCTGCAATCGCGGACAGATCGGTATAATCGCAGCCGGCATCTTTGATAGCTTGGGCGATAATATGATCTATTTTCTGCATATGGGCGCGGGCCGCAATTTCAGGCACCACGCCGCCAAATGGGCGATGAACGTCATCTTGAGAGGCTATGACGGACGACATAAGTGTGATGGCCCCGTTATTCTCACGTTTGATTATTGCTGCTGCGGTTTCGTCACAACTCGACTCAATACCCAATATCAGCGCATATGAAGGTCGGCTTGCGGGTTTAATACCGGCTTTATCTTGCGAAGAGGGCGAAAAAGAGGCTATGGCGTCAGCGTTGCGGGTCATGCCCGCTCGGTACCTCAAGAGAAACAGTGATGCAACGCCCCTTATTAAAACCTGTTCGTATTGGCACGCGCGGCTCGCCACTGGCGCTCTATCAAGCGCGCCTTGTGCAATCGCGTCTTAAACACGTTTATGATATGACGGATGCACTGTGTGAGGAGATGTTTCCTATCACCTGTTTCACAACGTCCGGCGACACATTTCAAGGCGAGTTGAGTCAATTCGGGGGCAAGGGTTTATTCACGAAGGAATTGGAACGCGCGCTGATTTTGCGCCATGTTGATATCGCGGTGCATTCAATGAAAGATGTGCCGACGGTCTCGCAGCCCGAACTGGAAATTTCTGTTATATTGGAGCGTGAAGACCCGCGTGATGCCTTTATCTCCCCCCAGTTTGCGCGCCTGACGGATTTACCTTACGGGGCTGTGGTCGGAACCGCCTCAATTCGGAGACGCGCGCAACTTTTATCCATGCGGCCAGATATTCAATTCACCCTATTGCGTGGGAGCGTGGGCACGCGCTTAGAAAAGCTTGCACGCGGCGATTGCATGGCGACCTTTCTGGCCTATGCAGGCCTTAAACGTTTAAACCAGACCGAAAATATATCCGAAATTATAGAGACGCAAACCATGCTGCCAGCCCCTGCACAAGGGGCCATTGGCATTGAAACTCGCAAAAACGACAAAGCGGTAAAGGCGTGTCTCGCGCCGTTAGACCATAGAGCTACACATTTTTCTGTGCAGGCTGAACGTGCCTTTTTACGCGCCTTGAATGGATCTTGCCGCACCCCGATTGCGGCATTGGCACGGTTTCAAAACAACCATATTGAATTTGAAGGGGCTGTGTTTTCTCAGGACGGGACAGTGCAGTTTCAACGCCAAGACAATCGTATTTGTGAAAACCGCCAGCAGGCTGAAACTTTGGGTCAAAAATTAGGTGAGGACCTCCGTCGTGAAATTGGCGATCGAATTTTATGGGATGAAAGCTAGTCTGTGGCTCAAGCGGTTTGGATAACACGTACACAGCCCGGCGCCCAAGAGACGGCTCAAGCGGTGCAGGCCATGGGTTATAGACCGCTCATAGCGCCTTTATTGACAGTGTCCCGACCGCGACAGCTTCCACCCGCTTTGGGACATGGGGATGTTTTGATTTTTACGTCAAAAAATGCCGTACAGGCCTTTTGCGACTTTTTTCCGGATCGGGGCTTTGATGTTGTCACAGTGGGTGAGGGTACGGCGAAAGCCGCACGCAGGGCTGGATTTACCAATATCCTTAGTGCGGAAGGTCGTGCAGATGATATTGCGCCGCTTATTATACGGGAATTTGGTCCAGATCGCCTGTGTGTTCACGCTGCCGGGGTACATGTTCGGGGGCGGATAATTGAAGATTTGCAATTAGCGGGATATCAAGCGCGCCGTGACCTTTATTATCAATCCGCACCTGTAAAACAAATGCCCGACCTTGGGCGGGAGCCTATTGCCGCCGTTTTGGTGTTTTCACCGCTTGGGGCGCAAACCTTGGTGAGGCAGATGCAGGCCGTAACGACGGCTGATATGTCGCAAAGTTATATGATATCGATTAGCCCTGCAACAGATGCGGCTTTGGGTAATATAAATTGCGCGGGGCGCACTAGCGCGCGTCGGCCGACACAGGCCTCGCTTTTGCAGGCGTTACGTACGGTAGTTCAACCTTGATTATAACTATCGGTGCACGTTAGACTGACCTATGATGACTATTCCTGATGATCCGACAGATGATGACCGACATATAGAGAGCCAGCGAGGTATAGACAGTGAAGGGGAACAGGAAGATTTAGAGGCGCGAAATAATGACGCCTTCGACCTTGAAAAGGGTGATGATGAGCCGCTCGCACGTATAAAAGAAAAACCACCCAAATCCGGGCGAAAACTGGCGCTTTTAGGTATAGCATTGGGTCTTATGGGTATAGGTCTGGGCGGTTATAATAGCCTCCAGTCGTCTTTAACAAAACCGCTTGATCTTTCCGGTTATGATAGACAGATGGATGAGCTGCGCGCAAAAAACAAAAATTTGCAAGCGCAAATTTCACGACTGGAACGCCACAATAAAACCCAATCGAGCCTGAATATTTCCGACATATCTTCGCGGATAGAGGCTCTGGAGACACGGCCTGTGGTCAGTGAAAATACGGGGGATATATCTGATTTGATATCCGAATTGGCCCGGTTGGAAAATCGCGTAGACACTTTGAGTGCGTTTACGCCGGATAAGGGGCGCGAGGCTCAAGCCGATGGTGAAGATCAAAATGATAATATAGACGCAGGCGGTTCGGGGCGTCTCATATCGGTTCCGGCTGAGATCGCCAATAGATTGGAAAGCCTTGAAAGCCAGATCAATAGAGCCGACCCGGAGGTTTTCCTTTTTGGTGAGAGCTTGTTGCAAGATCAGTTAGAGGCGCTCCGTCAGGGGCAAAATTCTATATCGGCGCGCCAGCGTTATTCAGTTTCGACAGATAGGGGGGGCGCGAGGAGAGGGGATGTGAGGACTATCCTTCCGACATTTCCCGAAACCGCCTTGCGGGCGCGTTTACGTGAACTTGATGTAGCAGATAAGTCGTGGTGGCGACGCAGCCTGTCCCGCCATATTTCTGTCAAAAAGCCCGGTGAAACAGATCGGGTGGATGACATACAGACTCATATTGCAAATGGTGATATAGACAAAGCCTTGGGCGTGATTGAAAATTTACCGAGCCAAGCGCGTTCCGTTGTTCGGGATTGGGTCAATGCGGCGCAATCCATAGATATCATAGAGGGCACAGAGGCGCCCTTCGCAAAGGAAAATTAAATGGCCAAATATGTTGTAGCCGTCTTGGCATTTATTGTGGCGTTGATTGGTCTTATCTTGTTTATAGGTGAGGATGCAAATTTAGTCATAACTTCTACCAGCGTACGACCCTTTCTGAATTTTGAAACTCAAATTAGCTGGCGGATTACAATTGTGGCTCTCACTCTGGGTCTGATTGTTTTATTTGCGCTCTGGGCGTTTCTCGGGTTTTTAATCCGTTTGCCGGGTCGGGTGAAGTCCGGTGTGGGTTTGCGCCGTCGAACACAGGCTTTGGAGGCTATGGAAGAGGCGCTGATTGCCGGAACCCAAGGCGATAGTGCAAAAGCGCGTAAAAAGGCAGAAAAAGCCCGCAATCTGATTTCCAGCCCGGCTTTGGGCCGGATGATTTCCGCGCAGGCCGCAGAAGCGAGCGGTGATAATATTGAAGCTATTGCGCAATATACCGCCATGCTTGACGATCAGAAAACCCTCGTAACCGGCCAACGGGGTCTGGCACAACATATGTTGACGAGCGGGGATATTTCTGGAGCTATTTCCCATGCTCAAACGGCTTATGAGGATAATAAAGATGCGAGCTGGGCATTTGATATTTTATTACAGGCATTGGTTTCTGATTATCAATGGGCCCGAGCGTTAGAGATTCTGGATAAAGGTATCTCGCGTAAACATATGGACAAATTGGCCGGCCGCCGTCGCCGAGCTGTTCTACAAAGTGCATTGGCCGATCATTATAATGATATGTCTGATTTCGCATCGGCCCAAAAATATGCACTTGCGGCTGTGTCGGATGCGCCGGATTTTGCGCCGGCCATTTCTCTAGCTGCACAATTATTAAGGCGCGAAGGACAGAGCAAAAAGGCCGCCTCACTGATCGAGAAAGCCTGGGGCAGCTCTCCCCATCCGGCTTTGTCGATGGCCTATCGTGACCTTTATAGAGACGAGACGTCAAAGGTGCGCAATAAGAAAATAAAAACCTTGGTGAAAGCTAATCCTACACATAGAGAAAGTCTGATTTTAATGGCTGAAGAGGCTTTGCGCCAAGAGGACGGCGTGGCGGCCTGGTCTGCACTTTCGTCCTTGGTGACACAAAAACCTGTTAGCGCGCGCTTGTGTATGTTGGCCAGTGCGAGCGAGACCATGTTGAAAAATAATACCGACGCACGTATCTGGCTAGAGCGGGCAGCGTCCGCGCCTTCCGAACCGGATTGGACGGATATTGACCCCGAAGGGGATGGGTTTGATTATACGGATTCAGACTGGCGGCGCCTTGTCTTTTCTTATGGGGAAACCGGGACATTGATACATCCGCGGTTTGAAGCCGGTGCGAAACGGCGGTCGGTTCTGCCAATGGCGGCGCATATGTCCAGTGTGACAGAGGCCAAAGGTGAAACGGATAACAAGCGCGCACATGACGTCAAGGATGTGACCGATGCAGCGTCAGACGCCCCGCGCGATAGCCTTGCTGAGGATCCGGCGACGACACCTACAGGATTTCGCAGACAACCGGATGACCCCGGCCCCGGCGGGCAATCAGATACGGATGATTTAGCCAAGAGGCTGGATAATCTGTTAGGTGATGATAAAGCTTAACTGGCCTTTACGCGCATATAGGCCCGAAACGCAAAATAACGGTCAAAATAGCAGGCAGAATAGCGATGTTCTAGCCAAGCATATTTACGAGGCTAGGAAGAACATATTGCCGCATCCAAACCAAGCCTAAAAACGCGACGAAAAAAGCCATATCCAATCCGCCCAAGGGCGGGATGAAACGCCGTAAGGGTGTCAAGATGGGTTCGACGATTGAGCGGGACAATTGATAGATTTGGGCCATGCCCTGATTGCGTAAATTGACGATATTGAGCGCGACGAGCCAGCTAAAGATCATATAGATAATCAGAGCCAGCTGTATAAACATAAGTACGGGGCTGACGAAAAACACGATAATCGATTGTAGTAAATTCATAAATCTCTCTTACAATAATTTTACGGGTTCAAGGCTCGCGCCCGCGCCCGTTTATTTCCTCTGTTTTGTAGGTGAGCCGGTCACATGCGGCAAGGGTTTTATGAAGGCTAATACTTCGGTTCTATAAGGGGGCTAAAATAAGGCAGATTGTGCCAAACCCTTGCCATATTGAGGGTTTATAGATCAGCCCATAGTCAAATGGGAGAATTTTTATGTACCGTCAAACAGGATATCGCAGTGGAGCGTCAATGTTAGCAAATACAGCTCGACCCTTGAGCCCAGCCCCTCAATTGGGTTATGAGGAAGGCCGCAGCGGCGGAAAGACAAAATCTTTACCGCAAGAGGCGTCTTCTGCGGTTGGAGCGAAATATATGGCGAAAATTTACCTCGTTGATGATGATGAAAATATTTTAACATCCGTATCTATGTTCTTGGAAGATCAAGGCTATGAGGTGCGTAAATTCCATGACGGTGTTACAGCTCTAGAGGCGCTTAAGAAAAGCCCGCCTGATCTGGCTGTATTTGATGTTAAAATGCCTCGAATGGACGGCTTGGAGTTACTCCGACGACTGCGTCAAACTTCCAATCTGCCCGTAATATTCCTAACCTCAAAAGATGATGAATTCGACGAAGCGATAGGTCTTAATATGGGGGCTGATGATTATATCAAGAAACCGTTTTCCCAACGCTTGCTGGGTGAGCGTATCAAGGCCGTATTACGTCGGGCGCAATTAACAAATATAGAACAGCCGCTACCGCAAGAGGGCGATGAAAAGGTCATTCAACGCGGAAAGCTTGTGCTTGATCCGAACCGTCATGCCTGTTCGTGGGATGGACACATAGTCCGGCTGACTGTGACCGAATTTTTGATATTGGAAAGCTTAGCCAAACGCCCGGGCTATGTGAAATCCCGAGACCAACTTATGGACGCGGCCTATGAAGACCAAGTCTATGTTGATGACCGGACAATTGACAGTCATATAAAAAGATTGCGTAAAAAGTTCCGCAAGACGGATAAGACATTCGATGGTATTGAGACACTCTATGGTGTCGGATACAAATATAAAGAAATCTAGGTTTTCGCGCAAAGATAGGCATATGCGTGACAGGCGGTTACGGGACCGGCGATTAGGCGCACGCCGACCGGCTATGTTTTCTCGTCTCGCACGATTTATATTTCTATCCAATATCGTCGGGCTTTTGATATTGGTTTGCGGCGCCATGACTTTACAAAGGTTCTCGCAAGGCTTGATTGAAGCCAAGATCGAGAATTTAAGTTCACAAGCGGCCCTGATCACGACGATTATGGGTGATACGGCGACGGGCATTGGATTAGCCGCAGAACTGGATGTGCAAAATGCGAGGGACGTCTTAAGCCGGGTCAATCTGCCGGATCGGTGGCGCGTTCGATTGCATGATAAAAGTGGTACTTTAATAGCTGATAGCACGCAGTATGAGACGGATATTGCGATCACAGAACTGGCGCCCATTGTCAGCGAAATTCCCGAACCGACATGGCAAGAGGTTTGGCAGGCCCGTATAGAGGCCGGAGTTGAAAAAAGCCTGCATAACCTACCATGGCGTGTACACAGACGCGAACGGTTACGACAAAATCTGACGGTGGATATTCGGAAGGCCTTGGCGGGTGAAAGCGTTGCGGGCGAGCGCTATAATAAGCAGGATGAGCTGATTGTCTCATTGTCATTACCTGTCAAACGCGTCCAACAGGTTTTGGGGGTTGTAACACTTGAATCCAGTGACGTCGATAATATTGTAAATGGGGAAAGGCGGGCTTTGGCACCGATTATCGGCTTGGCATTTCTGGCGGCCATTCTCTCGTCTTTGGCGCTGACTTTATTCATCGCTTTACCGATGCGCAGGCTTGCGCGTGCCGCTGAACGTGTCACTCGCTCTGCCAAAGAACGCGATGCGATTCCTGATTTATCCCGCCGCCGGGACGAGATCGGGGATTTGTCCATTGTCATGCGAGAGATGACCAATGGTCTTTATGACCGGATTAATGATATTGCTAATTTTGCTGCTGATGTTGCCCATGAAATCAAAAATCCGCTGACGTCGCTCCGGTCGGCCTCAGATAGTCTCCGGGTCGCTAAAACGGCCGAGCAACGTAAACAACTCGTAGATATCATTCAAAATGATGTGGCCCGGATGGACCGCCTTATCACTGATATTTCCAATGCCTCTAAAGTAGATGCTAATTTGGCGCGAGAAACAGCACAGACTTTGGATGTGCGTGAGATTTTAAGCGGGCTTACGGATTTTTACGCCCAGACCTACCCGGGGGATGCGCGGGTTATTTATGTGCGTCAATCCGCAAGCCTGACCTATGATAACGAGCATGATCTCGAAACCCCAAACCCGGCTGATGGTCAAGATATAGCCTTGAATATACGCGCGTTTGAAACACCATTTGCACAGGTCTTGCGCAATCTTATTGATAACGCCCTAACCTTTTCACCGCCAAAGGGTGAAGTGCTTTTACGGGCCTTTGTGCAGGCCGATCCTGCACGCGGAGACCGTGTGATTATCGTGGTCGAAGATGACGGGCCGGGTATTCCGCCAGAAAATTTGGAAACTGTGTTTGAACGGTTTTATACGGAACGTCCACAGGGGGCGCGTTTTGGGTCTCACTCCGGGTTAGGATTGGCAATTTGTCACCAAATTGTCAAAGCGCATAAAGGCGAAATTCATGCCAAGAATCGTGTGAATCCGGGGTCAGAGACGATCAAGGGGGCTCGTTTTGTAATTAACCTTCCCCGACAAAGTCAAAATAGTGGCGGCTATGGCCAGAAGCGCAGCGCGGGAAAGCGTCTGAAACGTTAGAAATCGGCAAAAAAGCCACGATATAAAAATAAATAAGCCATAAATAGGGTGGAGGTGGATAAATTGCTTTTCAGCACCTGTATTTATTGATTAATTGCAAGGCTAGGCAAATAAGGAATTGCGGTGATTGGTCTCGTAATTGTTACACATGGGGAATTGGCTGTCGAACTGCGACGGGCCATGGAACATGTCGTGGGCCCTCAAGAAAATATTGAAACCGTGTGCATAGGCCCCGATGATGATATGGAACATCGGCGCGATGATATTAGTGCCGCTGTGAAGCGGGTGAATTGCGATAATGGGGTCATATTGCTCACAGATATGTTTGGCGGGACGCCGGCAAATTTGGCGATATCTATGCTTTCTCAAGGCCGGATTGAAATTTTGGCAGGCGTGAATTTGCCTATGTTGATTAAACTTGCTGAAGCGCGCCGTACAGCCAATCTTGACGAAGCGGCGCTCAAGGCTAAAGATGCCGGGCAACGTTATATTGCGATTGCGTCTGAAATTCTTCAGACAAGCGATTAAAATGCCGTCTGAAACGGTAATACTGGTCAATAAACGTGGATTGCATGCACGGGCTTCGGCTAAATTTGTCAAATGCGCCGAACAATTTGATGCCTATACTGAAGTGACGAGCCATAATGCTGTTGGACATGAAACGGTTGTCGCGGATAGTATTATGGAGCTTCTCATGTTGGGGTCTGCGTGTGGAGAAAAACTAACGATTAAAACGTCTGGCCCAGAGGCCATATCCGCATTAAACGCCCTTGTCGAACTTGTGTCTACGCATTTTGGCGAAGGTGAATGACATGAGTCTACGGATGTTTTTAGGCGGGGCGATGGTCGCCGCCTTAATGGGCTGTCAGACCTCTGATGTTTTTCGTCCGCGCGGAAGTTACCCGCCTGATCCATGGGTGAAGGGTTATTCTAAGGCCCAAGATTGCCTTGGCGGGGAAAAATTAGCCGCCATTAAATTTGATTTACCTGCATATCCGCGTCGAGCGTTCAGGAGCGGACGTCAAGGCTGGACGATCATACGATTGGACGTGACAGAAACAGGTCAAACAGAAAATGTCAGGATCGAACGTAGCGTACCCGATAGATTTTTTGGAGATCCATCACGACGGGCCGTGATGAAGTGGCAATTTGCCCCGCCGCCGGATGGGGCGCTAAATCATTGCCGTGTCTTGATCCGCTATCAATTCGGGAAAGTGAGTTTGGGCGGTTAAGCTTAACGCGCTTTAAAGATGTTTCCTATAAGCACCTTTATCCAATAAGAGGTGCCTTTATGAAATCTATGCCTGCCATATCTATCCTGCCTGTTATAATGTCGGGTGGCGCGGGCAGCCGGCTTTGGCCCTTATCGCGTAAAGCCAAGCCTAAACAGCTTTTACCGCTTTTATCAGATCAAACCCTGATACAGGAGACTGTAGTGCGGTTGACGGGAGAGATGTTTCTGCCGCCTGTCTTTATTTGTAATGCTTCGCACGCCTTGCAAATTGAAACGCAAATGTCTGACATTGGACAAGATATTGGGGCTATTATTGTAGAACCTATAGGGCGTAACACAGCGCCATGTGCCGTTATAGCCGCCTTGCAAGGCCTTGATATGGCCGCGCAAATTGGCTCGGAGACACTGGTCTTATTATTGCCAGCCGATCACCACGTCAAAGACCCCAAAGCCTTTCAGCTGGCGATCTCAAACGCCGTAAATGCGGCACGCTCTGGCTATCTTGTAACCTTTGGTATTACCCCTGACCGGGCCGAGACAGGCTATGGATATATTGAAACGGACGCGCCTATCGACACCCATGCGGCAAAGGTCATTGCATTTCGTGAAAAACCGGACCTTGAAACCGCGCAATCTTATCTGGCGTCAGGTCGCCATGCCTGGAACGCAGGAATATTTATGTTCGCGCCGCAAACATTATTGTCCGAAATGCAATCTTATGCGCCGGATATTTATGAAAAATCCCGCGCCTCATTTGCAGCGGCGCGGATTGCGGGACATGTACGGCAATTGGATGCCGATATCTTTGCGACACTCGATGGTCAGTCCATTGATTATGCCGTGATGGAACACACCCGAAAAGCGGCGATGATTCCCGCTGATATCGGGTGGACGGATATCGGATCTTTTCTTTCGCTCTATGACGAACGCAAGACTGCGGAGGGCTTGGCAATCTCGGGTGATGTCATCACGCATAATGTATCGGATAGCCTGATCTTTACGGATGGCCCGCTTGTCGCGGCGATTGGCGTGCAAGGTCTGTCGATCATTGTGGAAGATAATAAAATTCTTATTTCGCCACTGGATCAAACCCAAGATGTCAAAAAGATTGTTGAACACCTTAAAAAGCAGGGGCGGACCGACAAACTCTAACTGTTTCATAAAAAGAACGTTTGTTTGTTATATAGGTTATTGAATTTCCACTAATAAATCATTATGTGCCCTTTGAAGCTTAAAATTATGCCAAAGGATAGCTTATTATGACGGCTGTGAACCCCAATGCCCCGACTGAGGAAACTGTGTTAACTGTGGAGCATTTCACGGATAGGTTATTTGCGTTTAATATCACCCGTCCTGCAAGTTTTAGATTTAGGTCGGGCGAATTTGTCATGATTGGCTTGCCAAAGCGTGAAGACGAAAAACGTCCGATCATGCGGGCATATTCTGTTGCCAGCCCGTCTTGGGATGAAAAACTCGAATTCTTCTCTATTAAGGTCCCGGACGGCCCGCTGACATCGCGCCTCCAGAAAATCAAAGCGGGAGATACCGTGCTTTTAGGGAAAAAACCCGTGGGTACGCTCGTGCTGGATGCGCTTTTGCCGGGCAAGCGTCTGTATATGTTTTCGACCGGAACCGGTATTGCCCCATTTGTCAGCTTGATCCGAGACCCGGAGACATATGAACGCTATGATCAGGTGATTTTAACCCATACCTGCCGTCAACGTGCAGAATTGTCATATGGTCTTCGACTTGTAAAAAGTTTGCGGGATGACCCGCTTGTGGGTGAGTTAATGGGGGATAAGCTTCTGCATATTACAAGTCTTACCCGGGAAGACTATCCGTTGAAGGGCCGAATCACGACATTGATAGAAAGTGGAGACCTGTTTAAAAACGCGGGAACGCCGCCGCTTAATCCCGAAGAGGATCGTGTGATGATCTGTGGGTCTATGGATATGATTAATGATACCAAGGCCTTGGTCGAAGGGTTTGGATTGACTGAAGGATCAAATTCAAAACCAGCGGAATTTGTCGTAGAAAAATCTTTTGTAGGTTAAGCGAGCGTTTAATACCTATCCCGTGATTTTATTGGTCTGAAAAATCACCTAGGGTCAGAAGTGACACGCGAATACCAAGGCCTGAATTATTACCGACAACCCCAAGATTATTGCGGTTTCGGCGATAGATCAGTTCAACGCGCGTGCAATCATCATCATAGATCAAAGACAGGCTTTGCCGACGGGTCGTGTCGAGATCAATGTCATGGGTGGCGCGGTAACGCGTACTCCAGTTCTTAGCCAGATTTAAGGTTACACCGCCGGAAATTTCTTCGGTGGGCGCTCCGGGTTCTGTGGTGAAGAAACGCGCGGCACTATCCAGTCGGAAATAACGCGCATCTAGGCTAAAACGGTTATTGGAATATCTTAAGCCGCTATCAATACGGCTAAATGTATTATCATCATCATCATATCGCACACGGGTTGTACTGCGAAAGTTACGCCCGAGTTCAAGTTCGAATAAACCGATAATATCAGATTTATCACCCGCAAGGCCGGACCCTAAGGCGAAGCTGTCATCAAATCCGCTGGCATAACTCTGACCAATAAAAACATGGGCTCGGCCTTTTTGCCAATCGGCAATAAAAGAGGCGCCAAGATCAGCGCGAAAGCCTTCTTGCCAGAAATCGAAACCGGTGGATTTATTTGACGACCAGAACAAGGCTTGATCAAGATCTATATCGAGACTGTCTTGAAACAAAGACACCTCATTGCCGGAATTATCTATACGCGAAAAATTTTCGAGTTTTCCGTCGCCAAAACTCTGGGTGATTTGAACCCGGGGTTCAATAATGAAATCCACACCCTTGCCCGGCTTAATAAAAGGCCAGCGAATATCTACACCTGCTTGTCCTAATGTGCGTTCGAAACTATCTGCACTTAAATCTTCGGGCTCGATCTCAAAATAATCATACCGACCATTGGCAAAGGGCTTAATCTCAATACCGCCGGGGGCGATAAAGTTTTTACTCCAGTCCAGCCCCCCTGAAGCCCGGATATAATCCGTGCCGATTTTACGGGTAAGAACGGTAGTGTCCGCCGAAGTTTTCAAGCGTCCCCCCAGAACGGGGTCTGTGAAATAATGTTCAAGCTCGATTTTAGGCGCGATTATCGGTAATGTGCTATCGTCCTCACGAAATACAGTGAACTGGGCGGGGTCGTTTCCGTTTTCTATAATAGAGGTTCGCAGGCTCTGAAAGCCATAGGCGCTCGTAGCAAACCGGAAATTTTCATCTTGTCCCACGACAAAAGCTTGTGAGACAAGGCGGCGGCTTGCAGCCTCGTAAAGGCCGAAGCGCTCGGGCCGTTCTTCCAGATCATAACGTTTTAAAAACAGGTCATCTGAGGCGGCTTGTGCCCCAAATCCCCATTGCCAGACGTTATTTATGTCAAACAATCCATTGGCAAAGAAATGCGAGCGTAATCTTCGGCCTGTTGTCGCTTCATCCGGATTGGTAAATAATGTCGGATCAGAGAATATATTGCCGTCATTATCAAACGGTGTCGCATAGGTCAGGCTGGTATTTACATTAATCTCTCCACTATGGAAAAGTCGGCGGTAATCCGCTTCGATTAACGGGTTTACATTCGTCGCAATATGCGGGGTGAGTGTGAGTTCGGAATGATCGTCCAAGGCAAAGTAATAGGGGGTTCGAAAGTTAAAGCCGCGACTGCCCGAAATGCCGACGAAGGGGTTAAGCCATCCGCTTGCACGTTCTGCGCTAGGATCGGGATGGGATAGATAAGGCGTATAGAGTAAGGGAATGCCTTTGAATTCCACCACAGCATCCCGATATTGAATATAATTCTTATCCGGATTTTGTGTCACCTTGCGTGCGCGTATGCGCCAGGTCGGCTTTTTGGGTTCACCGTTTTCATTGCAGGCCTCACAGGCTGTATAATAGGCATTATAAAGCTCGACACCTTCACCGCCAGTATTGCGGGTGACGAATTTTGACCCCAAAATACCGCCTTGGGGAAAGCGAGCTGTGAAATTAGAGGCCGTTCCGGCTTCTAGCGTATCTGAAAGCTCTAGCTTATCGGCATATTGTGTTGCCCCGCTTGCATCTATCAAAACGACATTGCCCGTGGCAATTACCCGACCCGTATCCAGTGTATAAAGCACTTTATCAGCACGTAATGTCCGGTCTTGATAGCGTCCTTCAACTTCGCCTTGTGCGGTAAGAATGCCCGTTTTTTCATCGTCAATAAGCTCGTCGGCTTCGAGATAAATAATATTAGGGTCAAAAAAGGGGCTGTCTTTGGGGAGTTGTAGTGGACGATTTGTTCCGGCGGCGCGTTGGGTAACGGCCTCGGAGCCGAGCGCTGGCGTAGGATTTTGCGCCGTTGCACTTAAGGCTAAACTCGCTGTGCTTAAGCAAGAGATAATGGAAATTTTGGCTGTAGACAGCGTCGTTGACGCCATTTTCATTGCTTTTGACGTCTTCTGTGTCAATGTTTTCACCGTACTGAATTTAACCCCATGATGGTAAATAGCGAAGCCCGTGGCATAGGTCTATGGGCATTACGGATATAATTCAAAATAAATTATGAAATATCAGACATGTTCGAGTTTGTTTTGGATTGTCAAACTCGCAAAGCTTATGCGGGAGCGTATAAAACATCGCTCGATTTATAAGGTGACATTTAAGGGTTAAAATATATTATAATTAACTCTGGGTTAGACAAAATAGGGTAAATAGATCTCTCACAGAGTGGGCATCACGAAATTATGGCAAAATCAAAACCATCTACATTGACAGCGTCCGAAACCGGGCTGCGCTCAACTGTGGGTAAAACGTTAATGCAGGCGAAAAAAGCTATTACTGGAACGGCCATATTTAGTTTTTTTATTAATCTGCTTATGCTGACCGGCCCGCTTTATATGCTACAGGTCTATGATCGCGTTCTTATAAGTCGTAGTATTTCGACATTATTGGCGATTAGTATTCTCATGGCGGCATTATATGGCTTTATGGGGTTTTTGGAATTTTGCCGCACCCGGGTTTTAACACGAATAGCCACAGGCTTTGAAAAAGATTTGGGAGATCGGTCCTTTCGGATTTGGCTCAAACAAGGTGTGCAGGGGCGCGGTGCTCATCAGCATTCGCCCATGAATGATCTGTATACGCTCAAACAATTTATGTCTGGAAATGGGCCGGGAGCCTTTTTTGATTTACCCTGGATCGTCGTATATGTTGGGGTGATTTTTATTCTGCACTGGACCCTAGGTCTGATCGCACTCATTGGCACAGTGATCTTGATTTGTATCGCGCTGTATAATGAATTTGCAACCCGCAAACCCCTTTTGGAATCCTTGAAATTACGGCGCCAAGAACAGGCGTTTACCCTCCAAAGTCATCGTAATGCCGATGTCATTGAGTCCATGGGGATGGGGCAAAATATTCGCAATAAATGGGCGTCCTTGAGTGATAAACGTGCTGAGGAAACCTTGCTGAGTACGGATAAAGCTGGCGGAACGACGGCGTTGACCAAAGCGTTTCGTATGTTTCTGCAATCGGCGATTTTAGGAGCGGGCGGGGCTTTGGCGGTACAACAGATCGTAACACCAGGTGCCATGATTGCAGGATCGATTATTCTGGGGCGGGCTATGGCGCCCGTGCAAATGGCAATTGGACAGTGGCGGAGCTTTAACGGTGCGCGCGACGCATTTTCGCGTTTGAACCTGTTTTTTGAGTCCGTCGAAGACGAAACGGAAAATACCCGTCTACCAGAACCCAAGGGACATTTATCCGTGGAAAATATGATCGCGGGCCCTCCGGGCGCCGTCAATGCCACATTATCGGGGTTAAATTTTCAACTCAGTCCGGGGAGTGGGCTGGGCGTGATCGGCCCGAGTGCTTCGGGTAAATCGACGCTTGCGCGATTATTGGTCGGCATATGGATTCCGCAAAAGGGAACCGTGCGTCTGGACGGGGCCAGTTTTGAGCAATGGAACCGGGATGAATTAGGCCCTTTTATCGGTTATCTTCCCCAGACGGTAGAACTGTTTGACGGCTCGATTGCACAAAATATATCTAGATTTGACTCTGAAGGTTCGGATGAAGCCCTTGTGGCTGCGGCAAAAATGGCGGGTGTGCATGAGCTTATTCTGCGCCTTGACGACGGCTATAATACTTATATTGGCGAAGGCGGGGTTGTGCTTTCAGGTGGACAGGTGCAACGTTTGGCGCTTGCCCGCGCTGTTTACGGCAAGCCCGTACTTGTTGTGCTTGATGAACCCAATGCCAGTCTTGACGCCGATGGTGATAAGGCTCTGACGCAAGCTATTGCGAACCTAAGACGCCAAGGCACGACTGTAATTGTTATGGCGCATCGTCCGAGTGCGATTGCGGCTGTTGATCAATTACTGGTGTTAAAAGATGGCAAACAAGTGGCCTTCGGGCCCAAAGCCGAAGTCATTCAAGAGATGACGCGTCAAGTTAATGACGAAAAAAAGAGCGCCCAGATTAAACAACAGAAAATAGTGTCATGACGGAAACCACACCCCCGAATCCTTCTTATGACCGATATTTGAAAATGGGGATGATATCTCTTGCCTTTCTGGTTCTGGGCATGGGCGGCTGGGCGACCTTTTTTCAACTCAACGGCGCGGTTATTGCACCGGGGACTGTGATTGTCGAAGGCAAGCCTAAAATCATTCAGCATATTGATGGTGGTATTGTCGGACATATTCCAGTGTCCGAGGGTCAAATGGTACAAGCCGGGGATGTTTTGATGACCTTGGATCCGACGATTTTAGAAGCGAACCGGACGATGGTCAAAACGCGGTTTGATGAAGCTTTGGCGCGGGTGGCCCGACTTGAAGCCGAACGGGACAACCTTCGTGAAATCGTCTGGCCAAAAGCGTTAGAGACCTCTGAAGATATTCCAGCGCTTGAACTTGCCAAAATTGGGCAGACAAAATTATTTGAAGCCCGCCGTATCGCGGCATGGGGCGAGGTCAATCAGCTTCGCAAACGTATTGCCCAATCGAAAGATCAGATTGGCGGATTAGAATCATTGATTGAGGCGAACGGGCGTCAGATTAATTTAATCGCCGGAGAATTAGAAGATCTCCGCATTGGTGTTGACAAAGGGGTTGTGACACGCGCGCGTTATAATGCAGCGCAACGTGAACAGGCGCAATTAGAGGGTGACAGTGCGAATCGTCGTGCAGAAATAGCCCGTATTCGCAATTCGATTAGCGAGATAGATGTGCAGATTTTGCAATTACGTCGCCAACGCCAAGAAGCTATTTTGACGGAAATGCGCGAAGCACAGACCTTGCTATCTGATCAAAGAGAACAATTGATTTCTGCTTCAGACCAACGTCAACGGATTACCTTGCGTGCGCCGACCACCGGACTTGTGCATGATATTGCGGTCACGACCATTGGCGGTGTCATTGCGCCGGGACAAGAGATTATGCAGATTATCCCCAAAGATGATCGTTTGATTATAGATAGTCAGGTGCAACCCCAAGATATTGACCAAATTTATCCGGGACAACCGACTACGGTGCGCTTTTCGGCCTTTAATCAACGCACAACGCCGGAAGTGAACGGTGAGGTTTTAAATATGTCTGCCGACAGATTGATTGACCCCGTAACAGGCTTTCCATATTTTTCCGTAAAAGTGCAAGTGTCTACAGATGAACTTGAACGTTTGGGATCTGTAACGCTTATTCCGGGTATGCCGGCGGAAGCCTTTATGCAGACGCGGTCGCGCTCTGTCATGAGTTACCTGTTAAAGCCCGTTACAGATGCGATGCGTCGCGCGGGTCGCGAAGAATAGGGTTTAATATGCAAAAGTATAGATGATGGTTTCGTCGTAAATCTCATCGGGGCGTAGAACCGTATTTGGAAACTGCGGGTGATTTGGACTATCGGGGTAATATTGAGGTTCTAAAGCTATGCCGGCTCGCGCGGTATAAATACGCCCGTTTTTTCCTATATGACGGCCTATATGGTCTCCAGTATAGACCTGTAAACTGGGCAGGGTACTATATATTGACAGGCTGCGGTTACGACCATTTTCAGATATGTTGCGCAAGACCGCCATTTCTTTAAGCTGAGGTGGGGTTTTGGCGCTTGGGGATGGAGGTTTCGCCATGACAAAATTATCATCAATAGCCTGCCCTAACAGTTTTTTTTCCGTTTGAAAGTCTAGGGTTGATTTTGCTGTGGCTATGATTTGTCCTGTGGGTAATTTTTCCGCTGTGTTCTCGGTTATATAGGGCGCATTTATACGAAGCTCATGGGTGTTAATTGTCCGAGCCTGACCAAGATTGAAATAGCTGTGATGGGTCAGGTTAACAGGTGTTGGCGCCGTGGTTGTCGCGCGCATATGCAATATCAAGCTATTTTTGTCTATCATTAGGGTTAGGACAGTTTTAAGCGCGCCGGGATAGCCCTGATGTTGATCCGGGCTTGTATGTGATAATGTCAAACGGTCTGGGGTTAGTGCGCCGGTCCATATCATCCGGTCAAACCCTTGTGGACCACCGTGTAATCCATGTGGGCCTTCATGCGGGCTGACATGAAATGTTTGACCCTCTATCGTGAAACGCGCGGCCTTAATACGATTGGCATACCGTCCTATCATCGCCCCGAAATAGGGGTGGGGTTCCCGATAGGCGTTTAAGGTCTCAAACCCTAAAACACAATCATGTCCATCAGGCAGGATGAGAGATTGTAAGCGGGCCCCGTAATTTATGAAACGCGCCCGCAGGCCGGTGCTAGAGCGTAGAGTATAGGCGTCGATTTCTTGTCCATTGGGCAAGGTTCCAAAATGCGCGCGGGTAATCGACATAGACAGCTCTTAAGTGGCAAAATTTTACCTGACAAGACCTTGCCAGAATTAAGACAAGCTCGCATAATGGCACAAACATTGGAGAGCCTTATGACGGAACATAGTACCATGACAGTTGATGCGGGATTTCATATTCCTGACCCCACGTCCGTACCTCGTCTTGAGGGCAAGGTTTCAGATGTAGAGTGGCATTTACGCAAGCAATTGGCAGCCACCTATCGGTTATGTGCAATGCATGGTTGGACAGATTTGGTATTTACGCATATTTCGGCATGCTTGCCGGATGAACCCAATGAAAATGGCGAGATGGAACATCGGTTTTTAATCAATCCTTATGGGGTGATGTTTGATGAAATGACCGCTTCGGCTTTGATCAAAATCGATACACATGGCAATATTTGCCAAGACACGCCCTATTTCATTAACCCCGCCGGATTTACAATCCACTCGGCTGTCCATCTGGCGCGTAAAGATGCGGGCTGCGTAATTCATGTGCATACGCCTTATGGCATGGCTGTCTCCGTTCAGAAAAAAGGGCTGCGCCGCTATACGCAAATGGCCATGCAAGTCCAGGATGATCTGGCTTATCATGATTATGAAGGTATTGCGTTTGAACTGGACGAGCGCGAACGTATTGTGAAGGACCTTGGCGATAAAAGCCTATTAATGTTGCGCAACCACGGCACGTTGACGTTGGGTAAAACCTGCGGCACGGCGTTTTTGCGTATGTATTTCCTCGAGAATGCTTGTAAGGCACAAATATTAGCGCAATCTGTCGGCGATGAAAATCAACTGCACGAAGAACCTGAAGATATGGGACATAAGGTATATCAACAAGGCGAGGCCGCCTTTGTGCCGGGTATGGGGGATAATCTGATTTGGCCAGGCCTTATGCGGAAGTTAGCGCGCATAAACCCAGGCTATGATCATTAACCACTAGGGACCTAGCTAGGGCCGATATGTAAATTCTTATCAGGGTTACGGTGTGTAATGACGTGTAAGGGCGCGAAACATTTCAATCGTTTCGAGTTTGTAACTCTGGCCGCTTTGTCCGTTTTGCAGAAATTGCCTATGGGCCGAATTTTTGGCAATCACCATATTTGCTGCAGGATTAATATATATAAATTGTCCATAGATGCCGCTGGCTAAAAAATCACCGCCCTGCGCGGCACTGTCGTAAGGTACCCACCATTGATACCCATACCCCAGTCCGGAGTCGTCAATGTCGGGCTGTGGGGCGCTATCCTTTGTCGCGTCTATAATCCAGTTTTCAGGTACGATTTGTTCGCCGCGCCACATTCCTTTTTGCAGGATCATTTGTCCAAATAAAGCATAGTCACGGGTCCGAAGGTTTAAGCCGCCCAAAGCAAAGGCGACATTTTTGCCATCCGTTAGATAATACGGCGTTTTACCAAATCCGAGATGGGCGCTATATGTATCCTTGAAAAGCTGGTGGAGGGATTTCCCTGTGGCCGCGCGTAAAACCATAGCCAGCACATGGGTATCGATAGATATATATTGCCGCGCTGTGCCAGACGCCCGGTCCCGGGCCGTGAGGTTTTGGGTGAACTTGTCCATGGACGACCCCAAGCCCAGAACGCGACCCATTTTGTTAATATCACTTTTAGGATCGAGATAATCCTCGTTAAATGTAATCCCGCTCGACATGTTTAATACATGCCGGATAGGGATGCCGGCATAGGCGCTGGTTTTTAGGGCTGGAACATAGCTATCCACAGAGTCTTGAAGGGACGCTATGTCGCCGTTCTCAATCGCGACCCCAAACAGGATTGACATGAAAGATTTGGCCACTGACCAGCTTATCCGTAAATCTTCTTTATCGGTGCCTTTATAATAGGTCTCAGACAAAATATGCCCGTCTTTGATCACCAGTAGAGCCGTGGTGTCTGTCTCGGCAATGAAGGTCTCAAGCTTTGTTTGTTGGTCATAAATGCGAATAGACTCGGGCAGGGCGCTCAACTCTGTTGGCCATATATGCTTGGGCGTAGCGGCGGGGAGGGACTGGCTTAAAAAAGCCATGTCCATATTGGAAAAGTTGTGAACGATTTTATCGGCGTCAAATAATGTATTGATCGTATGTAGACGCTTGAGCTTTGTCCAATTAAGTGCCGTGAGAATACACATAATAGTTATGACAAATATTGTTAAGAGGCCTAATTTACGCATATCCGTTGTCAATGGCGAGTGCAATTTCGAGTGCGGCCAAGCCATCCTCTCCTGTAATGGGGACATCTGTCCCATTTAAGACCGCGAAAATGAAATCATTATCCGCGGCGCCAAGGGCGTCTTTGGCCCGACTATCTTGGAAAAACTCCGTGTTCAGGTCAAAGGGTGTTGTATGGATGCAGCTCTTTGCATTAAAATCTATCAAAACCTCACCCTGAGCATATTTAAGATTGAAAATTCGCCGGCTGGATGGCTCTATACGGCTGGTTTCCAGTCGGACAGAGGTCGTATCAAATTGTAAATGGGCAAGACTGGCATCCGGTGTCTCTGACTGGCAGATTTGCGTATAGCCTTTAATATTCAAGGGGGACGCTTTTAGTAACCATAGCACCAGATCAAGATCATGGATCATGAGATCAAGCGTGACGGAGACGTCAGTCCCGCGCGGGGAGAACGGTGCAAAGCGCTGAGTTTCGATACGGACGGGTTTTTCCGTTATTTTGTCCAGACCTATGGCTTTTAAAATATAACGTTCTTGGTGCCCGACTTGCAGGCGTAAATTGGATGTCTGTCCTCGGGCGATAATGTTCTCAGCTGCGTGGATATCGGCTGCGAGGGGCTTTTCAATCAAGACATGTTTACCGGCGTTTAAAGCCCTAAGACCATCTGCGCCGTGGGCCGTGGCAGGGCTGGCAATAATCAGGGCCTCAACAGCGTTGAGAATATCGTCCCATTTTTTAAAGGCCCGCGTGTTCTGCGTCGTCGCGAGTTTGACGGCCCGTTTATAATCAGAATCATAAATACCTATCAATTGGGCCTGAGGGTGGGCTATGATTTTTTGTGCGTGATAGCCGCCAAAAACACCTGCGCCAATGATTCCGATATTTACGCGTTTAGACATAGCGGCATAAGCCTGTATTTGGACTTAAAATGCAAGCCCTGTAGAGATATTGCGACAATGCGCTTAATATTAACTGTGCGTGAGTGCGGCCTTGGCGCGAGAATTGTGCTGTTTTTGGGCAATATGAATTAATTTTTTTATCGATTGAAGCGGTTAAATGCGGGTTTCAGGGCGGAAAACCCCCATAAAACCGACATTGTTAACGGGCTGTTAACCTTCTTGGGTAGGATATTGTTAACGACTTCATTATCGGAATGGGTCGGCACTTATTAAGGAGACCAAGATGAATAAAAAGGAACTCGTGACCGCCTTGGCTGATAGTTGTGGTACATCACAATCGCAAGCTGGCGAATTTGTAAATGCTTTTTGCGAAACCATCACAACAGAATTAAAGCAAGGTAATGGCGTGGCTTTACCGGGCTTTGGGCAATTTATTGCCAAGCATCGTCCTTCGCGTGAAATGCGCAATCCGGCGACAGGAAAAATGATGATGAGCAAAGCTAAAACGGCGTGTCAGTTCAAGCCGTCGGCAGGTCTAAAAGACCTATAAGCCTTACATTTATAAACTAATGGTTTTCGATAATCGGGGTTTAGGCCGCTATAGACTTTATAGCGGTTTTATTTTGTCTGGATGCAAATGTCAGGGGGTGGACACGTCTCTGTTAGGGCGACAGGGCTCTAGCGATTACGAGAGAGTTTTTCAGCGAGTTTTTCAATGCGTTGGGCCGCGTCAATGAGGCTATCGGATGCGCGTAACTCATTGTGTTGAGCGGTGATCAGCGCGGCCTCGCTATCTTTACGGATTTTTTCAGAGAGTTTTTCGGCTTGCTCTTGGCTGTTTTCGTTGAGTTCCTCTAACTCATCGGTAAGGGTAATTCCCGCCATGACAAGTAAGCGTAAGTCCCCGATCTGTCCAAATTGGTTAGCCAGCATGGTAATGCGGTCATCTAATTTCTGACCGAGACGCAGTAATCGCTCTTCTTCGCCATCATCACAGCCTAAGGCATATTTTCGACCATTAATATTTATGCTGACTTTTGCCATGTTATCCGCCTTCATGTCCTAGGACATCTTTGACTTGCCGGATAACACGGTCAAGCTCTGACATGGTTTCTTCGGCTAAATTTGAGAACTCGGCTTCACGCGCACTAAATTCATCCTCGCGGGCTTTTGCGTCGTCTAACTGTTTGGCAAGGCTGGTACGGTCGGCCTTAAAGCTTTCGGCTTCTTGCGCCACGGCTTTTAATCGGTCAACCTCCTTGAGCAAAGGCGTCAGCGTAGCTTCAAGCGAATGCAATGCAGATTGCAGCCGGTCTGCGGCCAGGCGAATATCCGCATTCTCAGTCATATTTTTCCTTTTAAACCCCGAATCTTCATGATGTGAGACAGAATGACCCAAAATTAACCGCAGGCCAAGCTATATCTTATTGAGAGTTTATTGACAGTTTGTCGTGTAGTATTCATAGCGTGAGCGCCTTGGGTTAGATTTAGGGCATAGCGCGGAGTTTTTCATGGCTATTCGAATTGGTATAAACGGTTTTGGCCGTATTGGGCGTCTTGTGACGCGAGCTTTATCTGAATATGATGTTCAAGATATAGAGCTTGTGGCGATTAATAGTCCCGGGGCTTTGGCAACCTCGGCGCATTTATTACAATATGACAGCGTGCATGGTCGGCTGCATGTCGATGTGGTTGAAGGGCCTGATTTTATTGATTTTGGTCGAGGACGTGTGCAGATGACACATGAACGCGACCCGGCGAAAGTCGGTTGGGGGGATTTGAACATTGATGTGGTCATGGAATGTACGGGGATTTTTCGGTCCAAACAGGGCGTGCAACCTCATCTGGATGCAGGTGCGAAAGCCGTTCTGATTTCAGCGCCGGGTGACGGGGTAGATAAAACCATTGTTTACGGGGTTAACCACCAAGATTTGGGTCGGGAGGATCTCGTCGTATCTTGTGCGTCATGCACAACAAATTGTCTGGCGCCTGTCGCCAAAGTGCTTATGGAAACAGTTGGGATTAAACGCGGGTTTATGACGACGGTACATTCATATACCCAAGACCAAAGAATATTGGATAATTCCCATAAGGATTTATATCGGGCCCGTGCAGCGGGATTGAATATGATCCCGACATCGACGGGGGCAGCCAAGGCGGTCGGCTTAGTACTACCTGAACTTTTGGGTAAATTATCCGGATCAGCCGTACGGGTGCCAACGGCGAATGTGTCTATGGTTGATTTGGCGTTTCAACCCGAAAAAACCACAGATGTTGATACTTTAAATATGGCGGTGCAGCAGGCCGCTGAAGGGGCGTTGAAAGGGGTCTTACGCTTTACGACTGAACCTCTGGTTTCGTCTGACCTTAATCACGATCCGCACTCCGCAATTTTTGCAGCCCCGCTGACCAAAGTTCTTGACGGCGATCTTATTAAAATAATTGCATGGTATGATAATGAGTGGGGTTTTGCTAATCGTATGATTGATGTCGCCCGTGTGATGGGGTTCAATCTCAAAGGTTCGTAAGATGGATTTTAAGCGTTTAAAAGGCGTACGCCTGAAAGGGAAGCGCGTTATTGTACGTGTGGATTTTAATGTCCCTAGAAAAAAGGATGGCCAAATTTCCGATGATACACGTCTGGATGCCGCCCTGCCGACAATCCGCCATTTACAAAAATCAGGCGCAAAGACGATCTTATTGAGTCATTTCGGCCGACCGAAAGGTAAGGCTGATGCGGCCTTATCATTGCGCTTTATTGTACCGGCATTGGTAGAAAAGCTAGGTAGCGAAGTGTTTTTTGCCACAGATATTCATTCGGGGCTTATAGACGCCTTACCGGACGGGGGTGTGATTTTGCTAGAAAACACACGGTTTGATCCGCGAGAAGTCAAAGGTGACGACAGCCTGTCAGAGCTTTATGCGCAATTAGGGGATATATATGTGCAGGATGCGTTTTCAGCTGCCCATCGCGATCATTGTTCAAGTGCGGGTATAGCGAAATTTATTCCGGCCTATGCAGGCCTAGCCATGGAACGAGAGCTTGATCATTTATCTCAAGCTCTGACACGCCCGAAACGACCTGTCATGGGTATTGTCGGGGGGGCGAAAGTCTCGACCAAGATTGATTTGCTGAGTAATTTGGTTGAGACATTGGACAGGCTCGCGATTGGCGGTGGTATGGCCAATACCTTCTTGGCGGCAAAGGGCTATAATGTCGGGGCGTCTCTTTGTGAACATGATCTGACAGATACGGCGCTTAAAATCATGAAAAACGCAAAAAAAGCGAAATGTGAAATTCTATTGCCCATAGATGTTGTCGTGGCTAAAGCTTTCAAAGCCAATGCTCCCCATCGTACATGTGCGCTGGACGAGATTAAAAAGACGGAGATGATACTGGATGCAGGTCCGCAAACGGTCGATCTTCTGGCCCAGAAAATCGACAGCGTTAAAACTCTTATTTGGAATGGCCCTATGGGAGCTTTTGAGCTTACACCTTTTGATACGTCGACTGTTGAATTGGCAAAATATACGTCCAAGCGCGCCCGAACCCAAGGCCTGATCGCTGTGGCGGGAGGGGGAGATACCGTCGCTGCGCTTAAACATGCCCAAGCCGATGAAGGGTTTACATTTGTGTCGACAGCAGGCGGGGCCTTTTTAGAATGGATGGAAGGAAAATCTCTTCCGGGTGTGAAAATTTTAAACAAATAGTATTAGGCCACTGTACTGATGATGGAGCGTGAAATGAACATACTAAACCTCAATAAGATAGCCGTTAAAATGGTCACACCGGGCCAAGGTATTTTGGCGGCTGATGAATCGACGGGTACGATCAAGAAGCGCTTTGATACCATTCAGACAAGTTCGACAGAGGACAGTCGGCGGGATTGGCGCGAAATGCTCTTTCGTACAGATGCCGCCATGCAAGATTATATCTCGGGGGTTATTCTTTATGACGAAACGATCCGCCAGACGGCCAAAGACGGAACACGTCTAGTCGAACTCTTACATCAAAATGACGCTATTCCGGGGATTAAAGTCGATATGGGTATAACACCATTGGCGGGACGACCCGGAGAGACGATCACACAAGGTTTGGATGGTCTGCGCGAACGCTTAGCCGAATATTTTGAGTTGGGAGCGCGCTTTGCGAAATGGCGTGCTGTAATCGAAATTTCTCATCCGGATCAAGCTGTCGGTATCACACCGTCGCGCGGGGCTATCAAAGCTAATAATCATGCTTTGGCCCGCTATGCCAGCCTATGCCAAGAGGCCGGTATCGTGCCTATCGTTGAACCTGAAGTGCTTATGGGCGGTGCCCATACGGTAGAGCGGTGTCATGAAGTGACCGAGAAGGTCTTAAACTCCTTGTTTACGGAATTATACGAACAAGGCGTGAAACTCGAAGGTATTATCCTCAAGCCCAATATGGTTGTTGCCGGTAAGAAATGCCCTCGTCAGCCCAGCGTTGAAGAAGTCGCCGAGCGCACAATCAAAGTTCTGAAAGACACCGTGCCATCTTCTGTTCCCGGCATTGCCTTTTTGTCAGGCGGACAAGACAATGAAGTGGCAACCCAGCATTTGGATATGATGAATAAGATCGGTAATTTTACATGGAATTTGACATATTCCTATGGCCGTGCTTTGCAGCAATCGGCATTGCAAGCTTGGCGGGGACAATCAGAGAATTACGATGCCGCTCAAGCGGCCTTTAAACACCGGGCCAGAATGAACGGTCTGGCGTCATTAGGACAGTGGTCACAGGCGCAAGAAGATAAAACTAACGCCTAATGCGCCTGCATAGCCCGGGTTTCGCCTGATTATGTTTTAGTATGACTTTGTTTTAGTATGACTGCGGGTTCTGCATTCACAGTGCTTTCGCATTGACCCTGAAGACTTATCGAAATCATGTCGTATCAGAGGCTTTAATTTTTTGTATGCGTGGCAAATTAATCTGAAAAAGCGGCAGGGTCAGGGCGAATAAAAATAGCAGGTTCGTCGCTACATTTGACGGAACGCCAGCGCCGAATGAGCCTATGCAGTCGACAATAAACCATGTGAAAGCCCCGATCAGGCTCCCGCGTTTTGCAATGTTATTTGCGGTTATATTGGGAATGGTGAGCATGGGCGCGATGAGAAACACATCAAGCGCGCCAAACCCTGCACTCAAGCCTGACATAATTGCGGCAATAGCGTCTCGTTTTTAGCCAATACACCCTATCTTACCCTGCAAGCCCGTATTGATGACCATCGTCTTTCCATGTTTACCATGATGGCTGAATTTACATCAGCCCAAGATATCGGCATGAGTGAGCGTCGTGTGGAGTTATTCTTTGCGGCAGACGAGCCTCGCCGAATTTATTTTGAAAGGTTTGGTAACACGTATTAGCGGATCTGGTTCTGATACCGCAAAATGGTTTCAAATAATGACAATTCTGTAAAATCACGCTAAATCAGGCCGATGATTATCCCGTCCCAAAAGCACCTTTTCGATATTCCCGATAGCCATGCTTATCTCAACACGGCCTATATGTCGGCGCTCATGCACAGTGTGGCTGAGGCCATGATAGACGGTACAGAGTTAAAAAAACATCCTTGGAAATATAGCTCTCAAGATTTTTTTACCTATTCAGAACAGGCTCGTAAACTTGCGGCCCGTATTTTTAACTCAAAGCCAGACTGTGTGGCAATCGTGGCTTCGGCCAGTTACGGACTCCAAATTGCGGCCAACGCCGTGCCGTTGGACGCCGGGCAAAACGTCGTGGTGATGGAAGACCAATTCCCGTCTAATATTTATACGTGGCAAGATAAAGCCCGTCGCGTCGACGCAGAGTTGCGTATTGTCTCCACCCCACAGAACCATGATTGGACGCAGGCTTTGCTAAAGGCTTTGGACAAAAATACACGCGTTTTAGCTATCTCTCAAACCCATTGGGCGAGCGGAGCGACGCTGGATTTACCGCTTTTGCGCCGCGCATTGGATAAGATCGGCGCGGCTTTAGTTCTAGATCTGACGCAATCCTTAGGTGCCCAGCCGTTTGATGTTCAAAATGTGCGTCCGGATTTTGCGGTCGCGGCGACCTATAAATGGATGATGGGGCCTTATACTCTGGGCTTTCTATATATAGATCCAAAATGGTACGGGGCGGAGCCGTTAGAGCATAATTGGCTGAACCGCGAAGGCTCCGAGGACTTTACCCGTCTGACCCAATATCGGGACGCGTTTCAAACCGGGGCCAAGAAATTTGATATGGGCGCGCGCTCTAACCCGGGCCAGCTCATGGGCGCAAGCGCGGCTATGACACAAATTCTAGAGTGGGGCGTCGAGAACATTTCCCGGACCTTGGGCGCTAAGACATCATATATCGCCACCCGGCTGGTGGCGCGTGGATTAAGCGTATTGCCCGAGCACTTACGTGCGCCGCATTATCTGGGGGTAATTTTTAATGACGGGGTACCCCCAGAACTTACTAAGAATTTGGCGGCACAAAATATATTTGTCTCTGTTCGGGGTCGCGCTATGCGTGTAACTCCGCACCTATATTCTTCTGACACGGATATTGAAAGGTTTATTTCTGCTATTATGAGCGCTGAACTGTAATTCTTAGCTGAATTGGTCTTATTTTTGCTTTAAACAGCGCGTTGTATTTAAGTTTAATCACATATGGAGGTTACTATGTGGGGTAAAGTTTTAAAACATGTGACTATTGTTAGCGCACTTTTTGCGGGTACATTGAGCCTGCCGTCTCTTGCCAGTGCGCAATATGGGGACTTGAGTCCGGTTTTGCTGGTCGAAAGCGGCCCATCAGATAATCCAGCCTACCGCCGCATGGTATTTGTTAAATTTTTATCGGGTGATCGTGTCAGCGTGAATTATAAGGCTTATAACCGGGCTGAATTCATTCAGGTTCCAAATACATTGACCCTCGAGACTATTCGTAATTGTTCTAACGGGGCAGCGTCGTCCCTTTCTGACTTGCAGGCTTTTGAACGGGCTGAAAAGCGTCGAAAGCGCCGGGGTGAGAAACCTGAGATCGTCCGGTTTTGTGTAAAAAACATTCAAAATTGGGAAGGCGGAAATCGGGATCGGTATCTAGATCCGATATTTAATGGCATGCCCCACGCCGCGATATTAAATAATTAAAACCTCACGATAGCCGTTTTGTAAGCGCCCGAATATCAGGGGGTTGCCATATCCGTCTTGATGTCACCGAAAACAAATGCGCTTGGCTATAAAACCGCAGCGGGTAATCTCGTGCGGCCATATCGGCGTTTAACAGCGCGCTGGCACGCTGACCCCAGTCTGGGGTCGTCAACTGATCTAAATAGCGCGCCGTTTCACGCAGGTAAAACAAGGTCAGCGTTTGGTGATAGCCCTCCGTGTCGGAATTGGTAACGCCGCACGCCAGATTATAGCTGCGGATTATGTCCGGCATCTCGGTCTCTGCGCGCGCTAGACCGCGCTCCGACACGATAGCGACGCTTGCACAGAGGTGGGCACCATGCGTCCATTGATCTTTGGGCAGGGAATGATCCTTTACGCCGATATAGATATGTTGAACCTGCGCCGTACTCACGCTATCGCCCCGTGCGACGGGTAGATGAAAAGGGCCGGATGGTGTCATATTTAGGATGTATTATTTGCCCTTGAATGTGACAAGATGAAAAAGTCCTAATATTATGCGTAATTGTCTTGGTAATGCGTCCTATCGTACCTAGATTATAAGCTATGAAAACACATATAACATCTTTAGTCGCGACGGGGCTGGTCAGCCTGATGGCCTTTGGAGTGGGCTGGGGCGTGAGTCCGCCAGCCAAAGCACAGGCTAGCGCCCAAAATAAGCTATTGAGTGTCCCGGGTTTTACAGATCGCAATAATAAGCGAATGGTTCCGCAAAGCCAAGCGCAAGTGCAACTCTCTTATTCGCCAGTTGTCAAACAGACTGCGCCGGCTGTTGTCAATGTATTTACCTCACGCGTCGTGCGGGCGCGGCGGAATGACTTTTTTGATTTTATGTTTGGTGCGCGTCAAGCTCCGCAAGAACGAACGCAAAACTCTCTGGGGTCCGGCGTTATCGTCCGGTCGACAGGGGTGATTGTCACGAACGCCCATGTGGTTAAAGGGGCGGATGAGCTTAAGATAGTCCTGAATGACCGCCGTGAATTTGAAGCTAAAGTCGTCGCCCAAGATGAAGAAATTGATGTCGCGGTTTTGCAAATTGATACAAAGGGCGAGCGCCTGCCGGCGCTACAGGTCAGTGCCAAAGAAGATAATCTGGAAATCGGAGATATTGTTCTGGCTATTGGTAATCCCTTTGGCGTGGGTCAGACCGTGACAAGCGGAATTGTTTCGGCTTTGGGCCGGACAAATGTCACTGATGTATCTTCCTTTATTCAAACAGATGCTGCTGTGAACCCGGGGAATTCCGGTGGAGCCTTGGTGAATTTGTCGGGTGAATTGGTCGGCGTTAATACGGCGATTTTCTCCCGCTCTGGTGGATCAAATGGCATCGGGTTTGCGATTCCGGGTGAACTGGTTGCCCGGGCCGTCGACAGCGCTTTATCAGAAGGTCGGATTGTGCGTCCGTGGATCGGCGCTCGTACGCAGGCCCTCGATAGTAATATGGCGGCGGCTTTGGGACTTGATCGTGCGCGCGGGGCTATCATTAATGATATTTACCCCAAAGGCCCGGCGGATCTGGCTGGCTTGGTCGAGCGTGATGTTATTCTCTCGATTGATGGCACCGATATTAATGATGATAGCGGGCTTAAATTTAAACTCGCTACGCTTCGTAAAGGACAACGTGCGAATGTCAAAATCTGGCGCGATGATCGTGAACGGATTTTATCGGTGCGCGCTGACACGCCCAAAGAATCGCCGCCCCGTGATGAACGTATCATTGACGGCTTTCATTCTTTGGACGGGGCGACGATCGTCAATCTATCTCCCGCTTTAGCTGATGAATTGGGCGTAGACCCATATCTGTCCGGCGTGATGATTACCAAAACAATTCGGCGCAGCGCGGCGGCGGCAAATGGCGTCCGACCGGGCGATGTTATTGTTAATCTCAATAATACAAAAATTACGTCGACCCGGCAATTGGCCGCTTTGCTAGAAACAATAACGGATCCTGAAAACTTTGATCTCTCTATTGACCGGGGCGGGCGGGTCTATGACGTGCCGGCGCGCTATTGGCCTCGCGAAAATAATTAGATTTCCAGATCTTGACCGATACCCGATCCAGACCTGTATTTGAGACTGGGCGATAAAATACGCGCCTTAAGTTTGACGGGTAACGCGGCTGCGGAAGGTTTGTTATGATCTACATACCTTCATGACGACATGTCTGCGTTCAATTTATCGGCCGTAAAGTCACTGGTCTTTTAGCCGTGTTCTCTTTAACACGGTTACATGTCCGATCTTTTTCAATCTGCAGGTCTAGAAGATAGTGCGCCGCGTCCGCTCGCAGACCGATTGCGCCCGCGCAGCCTGGATGAAGTGGTCGGTCAAGATCACCTTCTGGGCGCAGACGGGCCTTTAGGGCGCATGCTGGATGCGGGGCGTTTGGCTTCACTTATTCTTTGGGGGCCGCCGGGTGTCGGCAAGACAACAATTGCGCGTTTGCTTGCTGATCATGCGGATATGGAATTCGTGCAATTATCTGCCGTATTTTCTGGTGTGGCAGATTTGCGTAAAGCCTTTGAGGCGGCGAAATCCCGCCGCGTAACGGGGCGAGGTACGCTTTTATTTGTAGATGAAATCCATCGGTTTAACCGTGCCCAGCAAGACGGATTTCTGCCTTTTGTTGAAGAAGGCATCGTGACCTTAATCGGCGCAACAACGGAAAACCCCAGTTTTGAGCTTAACGGCGCTTTACTCTCACGCGCCCAAGTCTTTGTGTTAAAACGCTTAGATATTACTGCTATGGAGAAACTCTTACGTCGTGCCGAAACGCTAACAGACAGATCATTGCCTTTGACACCGGAAGGTCGTGAGGCCCTGATGGGCTATGCAGACGGAGATGGGCGGTATCTACTTAACCTGACCGAGGAAGTATTGGCTCTAACACCGCAAGCACCCTTAGATAGAAAAGCTGTTGGCGCCGTATTTCAAAAACGTGCGCCGGCTTATGATAAATCCCGGGACTCGCATTACAATATTATTTCGGCTTTGCATAAATCTGTGCGCGGGTCTGACCCTGACGCCGCGCTATACTGGTTGGCGCGCATGCTGGACGGCGGCGAAGACCCCCTCTATATTGCACGCCGATTAGTGCGCATGGCGTCTGAAGATATTGGATTGGCTGACCCCACCGCTTTAATGATAGCCGCAGAGGCCGAACGGACTTACCGTTTGCTCGGCTCGCCCGAGGGCGAATTGGCGCTCGCCCATGCGGTCGTACATTTGGCGACGGCGCCCAAATCGAACGCCGTATATACGGCGTTTAAAGCCGCTATGAAGGCTGCGCGGTCAACCGGATCACTCTCGCCGCCGGCGCATATATTAAATGCTCCGACCCAATTGATGAAAGATATTGGCTATGGCAAAAATTATAATTATGACCACGATACTGAAACAGGATTTTCAGGCCAGAATTATTTTCCCGAAGATATGGAGCGTCAGATTTTTTACAAACCCAAAGGTGCGGGTCGGGAAGCGGTTATAAAACAACGCTTGGCAAAATGGTCTGATATGCGCCTGAAAATAGACGGGTCAAATTAGTATGTTCGCCTATTGCGAGAAAAAACTTACTTTTATTACGCAAATGAATTATAGTTAATATTCTATTAAAGTCAGCTTGCGCTTAACAGGCTGGCGTCACGGGGAATTTAAGCAATTTAGGGGGCTCTTATGACAGATAATAAAAATCAACTGGATGAGTATGAAAACTTGTCCTTTTACAAAGCAAATACGAAATCCATCGACTCAGGATTTCAAAAGTTTTCTAAAGGTGATAAATTCTATTTTTGTCGATATAGTGATGGAGAGATTGCACTTATCAGTCAGGCCTATGTTTCCGAGACCGGGCGAGATAACGGGATTGCCTCTGTTAAAAAAAATGAGAAAATTCCACAACGCTTTAAGGTTGGCGCACGTAAGGACGGCAAATTTGGTATCAGCCTGCGCGCCGGAAATCATCAGGAAATCGCCGTTAGTGGCCCGTATCCAACTCAAGCGGATGCTAGCTATGTCGTAGAGCGCCTAACAGGGGCGAGGGCGGCCAAGACGAACGCAAGGCGCACGCCAAATACCGAACAAGATTATAAGCCCTTGGCATTTTATAAACGCCAAACGCGCCAGAAAGACGCGGGGTTCCAAACCTTTAAAGGGGATGATGGAAAGCACTATTTTACCTATCATCGGGGTGGACGAATAGAGTTGATTTCGGAAGGTTATCCGACAAAAGGCGCCATGAATACCGGCTTGGAATCAACGCGTAAAAATATGAAACTGGAAAACCGCATCCAGTATAAAGGACCGTTTAAGAACGGAAAATATGATTACCGTATCAAGGCTAGAAACGGCAAGGAAGTTGCGCGGTCACGTTGGTATGGCTCTGCTAAAGCGGCTTTGGCCGCCGCAACCTTGGGGTGGACACTCAAATCTGTGGCCGCAAAGCCGAAACCTAAACCTGTTGCGAGCCAGCCGAAAGTGGCACCTAAGGCCGCTGCGGCAGGCGTAGCGGCAGCGGGGGTCGCTGGCGGGCGGGTCGCGAGCGGTACACCGAAAGCCGAAAAAGAGAACGATTATCTACCGTGTCAGGCTTATCGCGGTCATAAAGTGAATGACACTAAAAATAACATTGCGTTTTTTAAACATAATAACGGGCTTTATTACTTCGTGCTTTACGACGCGCAGGGAGATGTGCGTTTGCGCAGTGAAGGTTTTAACACACCACAGGCCCGGGATCAGGAATTATCCGGTGTGGTACGCCTAAAGGATAATCCCAAATATTATGCCCGTATGGAAAAGGGAGAACATTATATCGAAATTTTACGGGATGAAACCGGTCGGGAAGTTAGCCGGAGTTGTTTGCGTAAATTCAAACCGGCCGCGCCCATTGCGGCCCCCATTGCGGCAGCGGCCCCTATAGCGGCCGCAGCGCCTGTAGTGGCATCAACTGCGGCGCCTGCGACGGGGGGAGGCTTTAAAATTCCATGGTTATGGCTTCTTACCCTCTTATTGCTTTTACTGTTTTTACTCTTTGGATTGAAATATTGTAAACAACCGACAATACCAGTGCCCCCTCCGGTTACGTGTTGGGATGGCAGTGAAGCGAAAACACTCGGGGCCTGTCCAATTGAACCCGTGTCATGTCCGGATGGGTCGACAGCCAAAACTCTATCGGCTTGCCCCCCTAAAGTGACGCCTCCGGTGGTCACACCTGAGGTGACATGTTGGGACGGGAGCCAAGCCCAAACGCGAAGCGCGTGTCCAGCGGAACCCGCACCGCCGCCTGTAGAGGGTGAGGTCTGTGCGCCGTCGTCTAATCCATTATTTAACGTACCCAGCTATAGCACACCTATGAGTGTGACGCGGTTAGGTACATTTCCGGAATTTGGCGATTCTCATGGGTTAAGTCCAAGCGAATTTTACTATAAGCTGCAAGCCCGGTATAATAGTAGTCGCTATGATGCCGCCTATTTGAATTTGGTGTTCCGCTCTCTGGGTTATCAAGGCGGCTTTAACGCGGCTGATCTTTCTATGTTCTCCAATGTTACTTTGGAAAAGGGGGTAAAAGGTGTGCTCGGATATGGTGATTTCCACGGAATGCAATATTCTCAGCTTAACGTCACCCGCGCACAAGATCTGGAAGCGTTCAATGTTCGTGCCGCGAATGGCCGCAATGTTAACTTTATGAAGAGTTGCGGTAACTTTATGTATGTGTGTCAATAAAGCGGTTTAAGGCTATGATTCTAACGCGCGGTGCCGTCAGGCGCCGTTTGGGTTTGGCGGATTGTCTATACTTGGCATTGCAGGTTTGACGCCAACAGCGTATCACCCGCCAATGAACGGATTGATTTATGTAGCTTTAGGCGGGGCCATAGGGGCAAGTTGTCGTCACCTTTTAAGTCTGGGCGCAACGCGCCTATGGGGCACGGGCTACCCTTATGGTACATTTGCAGCTAATGTTTTGGGAAGTTTCCTGATGGGATGTCTTGCCGGATGGTTGGCGGCGAAACTTTCCGGTAGCGAACCCCTAAGGTTGTTTTTAGGCGTAGGCCTATTGGGTGGATTTACCACATTTAGCGCCTTTTCGCTCGAGGCGGTGATGATGTATCAAAGAAAGGCTTACGCTACGCTTATAGCCTATGCGAGCGGTTCGGTGATCGTTTCGATTATAGCTTTAATATTAGGTTTGATATTTATGCGCAAAGCTCTGGCTCTATGAGCGGCGTTCAGACATTAATCGTACCGGAAACGGATGCGGGGGCGCGTCTTGACCGCTGGTTTAAACGGTTGTTTCCTCACATTCCCCATGGACGTGTAGAGAAGCTTTTACGAACAGGACAGCTACGCGTAGATGGAAAGCGCGCCAAAGGGAATTTGCGTCTCGAAGGGGGACAATCGGTTCGTATTCCGCCCTTGCCCGACCCTAAGGATATTAAACCCGCCGCGCCTATTTCTACACCAGACATGGCTTTTATCCGTAGTCTCGTAATTTATGAGGATGCAGATCTGATCGCGCTTAACAAACCTATTGGCTTGGCTGTTCAGGGCGGCAGTAAAACCTACCGGCATATTGACGGCTTACTGCCGGCACTGGGGCAGGGGTGCCGTCTTGTGCATCGGTTGGACCGGGATACAAGTGGCGTCTTACTTGTGGCAAAATCTGCAAATAGCGCGGCATGGGCCGGACGCGCTTTTCAAGGCCGCCACGCTGAAAAAATTTACTGGGGCATTAGTAATGGCGTACCTAAACCCGGCGAGGGTGAAATCAAGGGCTATATGGCTAAAGGGCGATTGGATAATCGCTTTGGTAATAAGAATGCCGGCAAAGAAGTCATGGAAGCCGTTAGACACGGAACGCCTGGGGCCAAGCATGCGCGTACTCTTTATAAAACGGTCGCAAAAGCCGGACAACGTGCCGCATGGGTTGTTATGCAACCTTTGACAGGGCGCACGCATCAACTACGCTTGCACATGCAATTATTAGGTACACCGCTTGTAGGCGACCCACGCTATCTTACCGACCGTCCGGCTCCGGGAGGGTTGGAGCCTCAATTGCATTTACATGCACGTTCATTACGTTTGCCGCGCTCCGGGCAAAAAGACTTATTTATCGAAGCCCCGATATCAGAGACTTTAAAGCATGGGTTCGAGTTGCTAGGGTTTGATCCGACATTGCCCATTGCAGACTTCGATCCTGCGTGATCTCGGATTATGAAAGCCTGCTTGTGACACCCCCTCTGGCCATATTTGATATTGACGGCACATTAATTGACAGTCGAAAGATGATCACACTGGCGATGCAAGACGCTTTCCGCGTAGAGGGTTATGCCGTTCCAGATTACAATATTGTCCGCTCTATTGTTGGTTTATCGCTGGAGGTGGCGATTGGCTGTATCGCTCCGGACGGTCTTGGTCCACAGGCGGTCGGCGCTTTGGTAGCGCAATATAAAAAGGCATTTGTCCATCTTCGTGACGTGCGCAAAGTGTCTGAACCCCTATATTCGGGCGGGCGAGAGCTTTTATTAAGGCTTAAACAGGCGGGGTGGAAAATGGGCGTGGCGACAGGGAAATCTAGGCGCGGGTTGGACGCTATGATTACATCACATGATTTTGGCCATATATTTGATTGTCATTTTTGCGCGGATGACGGACCGGGAAAGCCCGACCCTTTTATGGTTGAAGCCAATCTCAGAGCTTTAAATATTTCGCCCCGACACGCTGTAATTATTGGCGATACACATTTTGACATGACGATGGGAAAACGGGCGGGTGTGCATGCACTCGGTGTGAACTGGGGGTTTCATACAGAGGCAGAGATACGTTCAGGGGGAGCAGATAAAATTGTTGCGTCTATGACCGAATTAGACGCGTATTTGAGACAATTTGCGCAGAGGCAAGCCGCGTAATATGGCCAAACGATTTTATAAAAATGTTACGGTTAAACCCGTGCCTTTAGACTTTAAAAAGGCTGGAGATAATCCCGAAAACAAGGGCTGCGCCGAAAATACGGGCAATACGGGCAATACGGG
>CAZSKN010000011.1:0-4426 GCA_964607445.1 uncultured Caulobacterales bacterium | reverse complement strand
AATACGGGCAATACGGGCAATACGGGTAACGGCTTTGGTATATTCTTGGATAACCGGCGTCTAAAAACCCCCGGCAAATATCCTTTGGTCTTACTGGAAAAAATCCATGCAGATCTTATAGCGCAGGAATGGGAGGCCCAGACCGAAGATATAGTGCCACAAACTATGCCGGGCACACGTCTGGTCAATGTCGCCATAGAACAAACTTCACGACATCGGGAGCAAGTGATCGCGGAGGGATGTAATTACGCTAAGACGGATGTATTGTGTTACCGCGCAGAAGCGCCAGAGGCTCTGGCAAGACGTCAGGCCGAAATGTGGGATCCCGTATTAGATTGGGCGCGGGGGCGGGGTATCAACCTTGATGTGACAACGACGATCATGGCCATTCCGCAAGCCGAGGCCTCGATTGCGGCCTTTCGCAATGAACTCGACGCTATGACCGATCTTGAACTGACATTATGCGTGCATTTTATCGCGGTTTACGGCTCGGCCATTTTAGGTCTGGCCGTCATAGAAAAACATATTGAGGCGCGAGCGGCTTTTGCCTTGTCACGACTTGATGCCTTATGGCAAATAGAACATTGGGGTGCCGATGAAGAGGCCCAAAATAACATAGATTTATTGAGGGCGGAATTGTCTGTGCTTTCGAAATTTATACTCTAGGAGATTTTATGGCACAGCCAGTTACTGTTAAAGAACGTCCCGGCGGGGTTTACACGAATGATGTTATTACCCCTCGACATCATCTTTATGCTGATGAACCCACAAGTTTCGGGAGTGCCGATATCGGGCCGTCTCCATTTGAGTATTTATGTGCGGCCCTCGGTGCTTGCACAACTATCACAATGCGTATGTATATAAATCGCAAGGGGTGGGAGGTCGATCATTTAGCGGTGGATGTGTCCCATAAACGGGTCAGTTCTGGTGAGGGGCCAGCGCGAGATGTTTTTACACGGGATATCACAATTGAGGGGGCTATGGATGCGGCGCAACGCAAACGCATTCTTGAAATCGCGAATAAATGCCCCGTGCATAAAACCTTGACGGCAGGGAGTGATGTTATCACTCAGGCGGCTCATTAACCGGGCTGGTAATTGTCACGGTAAACGCCCTAGACGTCGCCGATTACCGGTTCGTCAACGCCTTGAGCATGTCCGGATGCCATTGCCGTCTTGCTGTGTCAAAGGTTGAAAACGCGCCCGCGAAATCCCAGACACACCAGCTATAACCGGCTTGCTCTATGGCCCGGCGTCTGTGGTAGAGCCACTCGGCCCTTTGGCTGCCCTGCACGCTATCTATGACACCAAATTCACCGATTAAAATAGGCAGTCTTACATGGGATTGAAAATTGGCGGCAATGGCATAGGTGTCGCGCAAGTCTGCATAATCTTCTGCATGTCCCCAACGGCGCCCCACAGCGACTGGCGGATCGACCCATGATGCCCCTTGGTGGGTAAATTCATGTGGGCCGTAATCATGGAAAGTAGCGACGAGATTTGGATCCCGTGGCCAGCGTATTTCGGACAGACTCTCAACAGAATTCCAGTTATTACCCCCTATTATCAGGGCGCGATTTGGGTTGGTACGTCGAATGAGGGGGAGGACCTGCGCATAGACCTGATTAAGTTGGGCATTGGATATAGCCCGTGTGGGTTCATTAAGCAGTTCGAAATAAATCGTTGATGGTGCCTGCCGAAAGACGGTGGAAATTTGATGCCACATCGCCAGATACCGAGGTAATTCAGCATGGGGGTTTTCGATAAAATCATCATAATGATGCATATTGATAATAACGCCCAGTCCGTTGGCTTGTGCCTGTCCGACGACCTGTTTGACCCGCTCCATAAAGCTTCGTGAAATTAAATAGGGGGGATGGCTTTGGCTATGAGCATCCCATTTAATTGGAATGCGTACCGTGTCAAAACCAGCTTGTTTAATATATTGAAAATGACGGGCTTCAATTCTATATCCCCAGTCCCCCTCATTATCGGCTTCCAAGGCGTTGCCCATATTCATACACCGTCGTGCTTGAAATGGGTGACGGGGGACAAATCGAGCCTGTAAGGATGCGGTTTTAACCAAAGGCTGGAGCGGGGTAGAGGCCGCAACCGTTTTTGCAGGTGATAAGGGGGGGGTGTCGGTGCCAAATTGTGCGGTATCGCTTGGGCTGCAAGCGGCCCACAGAAAGCCCGAGATAAGGGCCGAAGACAGAAGAAATCTGATTCGCATAATATATATACAACCTATGAGTGCTAATATGTCAATAAAACTTATAATATTTATGCAGATATAGGGCCAAGCTGATCTGCCGCACTGTAATTGCATTATCGAATTTGCATTTATTTTAGAAAGTGTAGAGAAGGAGATTATGAAAAGAATTTTTTTAACGCCGTCGGGTCGACAAAATAGACGTGATTTTTGGATCGGATATTTCGGGGTAAGCGTGTTTATCTGGGCGGTTAATAGCTATCTAAAATCATATCCGGCGCTTGAGCTTTCCTTTTGGGTGGCGCTAGTGTTTCCGTTTTTGGTTTTATATATGACCTATTGCGTTTACGGGAAACGGCTGCACGATATGGGGCGCAGCTATTGGCCGTTGACTGGCTTGATTGTAGCGCTTGTTTTACTCGTGATAATTGTCATGTTGAGCTATGGCGGATCGGAATATTTTAGCGAATTTGCCAAATATGAACGCAAGGCTGTGATTGATGAGGCTGTTCGCGCCCGCCTCATCGAGACCTATCAAACCGAATTAAAAAAGGGAAATCGGGTCTTATACATCTTGTCAACGGGTTTGATATTGGCGTTTACACTATGGTGCGGTCTGTCCCGATCTGACCCGGCCTCGAATAAATATGGCCCGCCCGTTCTGCCGCGCCAGACGGAGGTTTAAGTCGAAATACCGGACGGGTTTTTTCTAAAAGTTAGATTTGAAGCGGATAGTGTTTAACGCGTTCTTTGCTTCGGTGCCTTGCATTTCTCTTAAACTTGGGCAAATTAGGACTATAAAGAAAGCAGATAAAAGGGGAGCCTTATGGGTAATTTACTTTTTTTTCCAGATGGACGGACTAATCCCGATGATTTTATGCGCGGCGTTATTTTCTTGGTTGTCGTATCGAGTGTCTTAAGTGTCCCGGAGGTATTGAATATGACGGCGATAATGCCAATTACGGGCTTGCTGTCTCTTTTATTGATTTATCCTTGGGTTGTTTTATGGGTGAAACGCTATCACGATTCTGGTAAATCAGGGTGGATGTCCGTCGTGCCGATTTTGGTTTATCTGATTGCGTTTACTATTCTGATATTGGTGATGTTTGCAGATGAATTACGTATTATGGTTCAAGCCATAGAAGAGGGCGCGTCTCAGAATGAGCGTATAGAGTTAGCCGAAAATTTAGGTCAGGAGAATACATTACCACTACTTGTGGCCTCGGCGGCGCTTAGTTTGGGGGTGGCATATGTCTTTAATAAATTCATTAAACACGATCCGCGCGAAAATGCCTATGGTCCACCTGGCTACCAAACCTGATCTGAACGCATATATAAACCCAAGCCTGATGGGGGGTAAGACCGTTTATAACAAGATGTATCTTGAGGTACTTATAGGGTCTTGGAGCGTGTAGGTGAAAATTGGCGTTCAAAGCTCTTGCGTAAGTGTTTATCAAGGGTCGCCATATCTGTGTTTTTCCCTAAGCGTGCCAAACTCGTAATGCCGTGCTCTTGTATACCGCAGGGAATGATGCCGGTAAAATGCGATATATCCGGGCTGACATTTATAGATATACCGTGAAAGCTCACCCATTTTCTTAACCGTATCCCGATGGCCGCAATTTTATTTTCCTGCCCATCGGCCTGTGTGACCCAGACGCCGACACGCCCAGAGCGCCGTTCGGCGTGCACGTCACTGGCGGCTAAGGTCTCAATAATCCACTGCTCAAGGCCGCGCACAAAGGCCGAAACGTCACGGCCACGTTTGCGCAAATCCAGCATAACATAAGCAATACGTTGTCCCGGCCCGTGATAGGTGTATTGTCCGCCGCGTCCACTTTTGAAAACCTCGAATCTGTCAGCGTCAACCAGATCCTCGGGATGAGCGCTTGTCCCGGCCGAATATAGCGGCGGGTGTTCTAACAACCAAACTATCTCAGGGGCCGTGCCTGTGGCAATGTCGCGCGCGCGTGACTCCATAAAGGCAACCGCTTCTGGATAGGGTATAAGCTCGGAACTGACCTGCCAGTCCACAGGGGTCGGAGAATATAAGTTGGCGTTCTGCATATCTGTGAGTGCGCGATAGCGGCCTTAAAATCAAGGGTCGCAAAACATAGATTTTTTACTTCACAAAGACGGGGTGACTGGCTATACCGCCGTTTCCTCAATGTGCGGCCGTGGCGGAATTGGTAGACGCGCAGCGTTGAGGTCGCTG
>CAZSKN010000010.1:77745-80040 GCA_964607445.1 uncultured Caulobacterales bacterium | reverse complement strand
TTAGTCGAGTGCTGGACCGGTGTCTTGAGGCGCGCTGGAGGCGTCGCCTGTCGAACAAAGCTGTCGAACAAAGCTGTTGGGCGAAGCTATCGTATAAGTATTTAAAGCGTGTTGTGCGGTGAGTGTCTTATGCGGATGTTTGCAAGCGTGGGTCTTGAATAATACCCCATTCTTTTAAACAGGCTTTTAGCCCCTCAATGGCCATAGGCTTTGAGAGATAACCATCCATGCCGTTTTCAAGGCATTTTTCCTTATCCTTTGAGAGCGCATGGGCTGTGACGGCTATAATGGGGGTAGCAGGGCGTCCGGATTGTTTTTCTAAAGCCCGAATTTTTCGCGTTGCCTCATACCCGTTCATCTCAGGCATAGATATGTCCATCAAAATAATGCGCGGGGAGAGGAGTTTCCATTTATCAACGGCAATGCGGCCATTGGGAACAATTTTGAAACGCAGGTTCAGGGCTTCCATAATATATCTGGCATACATTTGGTTGATCTCGTTATCCTCGGCGATGAGAACGTCAATACTATTCTGCTTATCGGTATCTCCAAAGGAATGTATGACAGGGGAAGACCCTGATGCAGACCCTGCATCTGAATTTAAAGCCGATCCGGTTATTGTTTTTGCATCCGAATCCCTATTTCCAAAAATGGGGAATAGGTTTTTTGAATTATCATAAAAAGCTTCAGCTATAGCGGCTTTGAGATTAACCGCCCGTGTCGGCTTGGGTAAATATTTGGCTATGCCTAGCCCTTCCATGCGAATTTGAAGCTGTGTTTCATCCACTGATGATAACATAATGACAGGTAGGTTTTTATAGGCCGGTTTGGTTTGAAGGGCGCGGACAAAGTCTTCGCCGTTTTTCTCCGGCATTTGGTAATCGGAAATAATGAGGTTGAATGTTAGACCCTTTTCGCGCGCTTTGTCTAACATTTCCAAAGCTTTATCAGCAGATTCAACGACCAGGACTTTGCAGTTCCACCCCCCGAGTTGTTCTTTTAAAATCGCTCGGTTTGTTTCATTGTCATCGACCACTAATATTTTGCTTCCTGAAATATCAACCTCGGTTAAATCCGGAGATATCAGGTCAGGATGAACAGGCATGTCGATTGTAAAATTAAAACTAGACCCTACATTCACTTGGCTACTGACATCGATATTGCCCCCCATGAGGCTCACAAGTTCTTTGGCAATATTAAGCCCGAGTCCTGTGCCGCCGAATTTACGGGTCGTGCTGGAATCAGCCTGAGTAAATTTGTCGAAAATCATTTCGAGCTTGTCCGGCGCTATACCAATACCCGTATCTGTTATGGTAAAGGTAAGTGTGGCCATATCGTCATGAACCTGGCCATCGACGTTGATAATGATGTGGCCATCCAGTGTGAATTTGGCTGCATTACCAATAATATTGGTCAGAATTTGTCGAATACGGCCCGCATCCCCCATAAATGTGCTGGGTAAATCAGGTTGAATACGCAGTAATAAATCGACCCCGTTATCTGTCACCTTTGATCTTAGTAAGCCCATGACATCTTCGATAGAATCGCGAAGGACGAATGGATTGTCTTCTAAGGCCAATTGACCGGCTTCGATTTTTGAAAAATCTAAAATGTCATTTATGATTGTCAAAAGGGCATTGCCCGATCTTTGGATTACACCGACAAAATCTCTTTGTTTAGGGGTAAGCTCACAATTGCCTAAAAGATCCGCCATGCCCAGAACCCCGTTCATAGGCGTTCGGATTTCATGGCTCATATTGGCTAAAAATTCTGACTTTGCGCGATCCGCCGATTGGGCTTTATCCAGTGCGATTTTAAATTCCGTTACATCCGTATAAATCACGGCAATATCGCCACCCTCGACAAGATGCACTTCAATGCGCAGGATTTTGCCGTCACGCATTTCGCGTTCAAGTGAATAATTCTGGTGCGTTTTGAGATTACCGATGAGGTAATCTGAAAATTCACGACTTGTTTTTTCGGGTCGATTTGTTTTTAATTTCATAGATTCAAACATCTCACCTATGTGCACAGTGTCTGTATCTAAAGGAATATCAAAATATATTTTAAACGGCCGATTAGCATATTTGATAGTTTCAGCTTTACTATCCAAAACACAAAACATCTGGCTTAAATGATCTAGGGTATTTGAAATGGGTACAGCCGTCATACAAGTCCTGTTTGCGAGGATCACAAAATAAACCGACCCTGAGGCGTGTTTCTCCTCTAAATCGACCACCTCTACTACTGGGTGTAAAATGCAAAGATGAAAATACACTTAAAATACACTTAAAA
>CAZSKN010000010.1:31524-77645 GCA_964607445.1 uncultured Caulobacterales bacterium | reverse complement strand
TCTACTACTGGGTGTAAAATGCAAAGATGAAAATACACTTAAAATACACTTAAAACATACTTAAATTAGTGAACATTCAAGATAGCTGGCGTTAATGAGATATATTCGGACTTATCGCGCCGCCAAGGTCGGTTTACACCTATCAGGGCCCATCTTTCAGGGCCAAAAGTGTTGGGGTGGAGCCTATATGCGGGACCTATATATTGTTACGCTTTAAGCGGGTTTTACATAAATGGGGTCGAGTGTGGGGTTGCCTTTGATCATATCCGCCGCGCGTTCGGCTACCATAATGGTCGGGGCGTTTAAATTTCCATTGGGAATGGTCGGAAAGACCGAGGCATCGACCACACGTAGATTTTGCAGTCCATGGACGCGCAGTTCGGGATCTACAACGGCGAAATCATCTGTGCCCATTTTACAGCTAGATGAGGGGTGATAGGCGCTCTCGACGGATTGGCGTATAAAGCTATCGATCTCGGCATCGGAAATTACGTCTTCACCCGGTTGAATTTCTCCGTCCCGATAATCATCAAATGCCGCTTGATTAATAATGTTCCGAGTATGGCGGACGCAGGCGCGAAAGCCTTCAATATCATCTTGGGATTGAAGATAGTTGAATACAATATCCGGCTTGTCTTTAAAGTCAGGACTTCGGGCTCTGACATAGCCGCGACTCGCGGGTTTATTATGCCCGACATGGACTTGAAACCCATGTCCTTTAAAGGCGGCTTTCCCGTCATAGCGTATGGCTCCGGGCAAGAAATGGTATTGTATATCAGGCCATTCTACCGAGGGTTTTGACCGGATGAAAGCGCAGCTTTCAAAGTGATTAGTGGCACCTAAACCCGTTTTAAATAACACCCACTCGACCCCGATAGCCAATTTGCTTAATGGGCCGAGCTTGCCGTTTAGGGTGATGGGCGCCTTGCATTTGAACTGGAAATAAAATTCCAGATGGTCTTGTAGGTTTTTGCCGACACCGGGGAGGTCATGCTTGACGTCGATACCGGCCTCCCGAAGCGTGTCACCGGGGCCTATACCGGAGACTTGCAAAAGGTGCGGGACCCGATAGCGCCCGTAGATAAAATGGTCTCAATGCCGGCGAAGGCTGTATGGGTTTTGCCGTTTTTTTCATATGTGATTCCTAAGGCCTGTTCATTTTTGAGAATAATGTTTTGCGCTAAGGCTCCGGTTTCTATGGTCAGGTTAGATCGCTTTTTGGCCGGATCAAGATAGGCGCGAGCTGTTGACCACCGCACGCCGTTCTTGATCGTCATTTGCATAGGCCCGAAACCTTCTTGCTGCGCACCGTTATAATCCGGCGTGAAAGGATAACCGGCTTGCTGACCGGCTCTGATGAAAGCCTCATAGAGCGGGTTCTTACGGTTATTGCCTGTATTTACCGATAAAGGCCCACCCCGCGATCTGTAAGCAGAACTGGAAAAGGTCCAATCTTCCATCTTCTTAAAATAAGGTAGGCAATGTGCGTAATCCCATCCCGTAGCACCATGATTGCTGCCGTTATGAGCCCATTGATCAAAATCCCGCTTATGACCTCTGACAAAGACCATGCCATTAATCGAGGACGAACCGCGGAGGACTTTTCCGCGCGGGCAATGCAAACGTCGACCCTCTAGATAAGGTTCAGGCTGACTTTGGTAATTCCAACTATATTTATCGGAATTCATCGGTATCGACAAGGCGGTCGGCATTTGAATCAGCAGGCTTTTATCACTCCCGCCATATTCTAACAATAATACGGATGTCGCCGGATCTTCACTTAATCGATTGGCCAGAACACATCCGGCAGAACCTGCACCAACGATAATATAATCATATGTGTTTTCCACGCGCAGCGCCTTTTTTAATCGAGATCTCCCTGTCTATCTCATGCCTGATTTAGAGGGAATGATCACGCGTCTAAATAGGATTATCAGAATAAATTATGCTCTATATTTGACCCGATATGCTCCAGGTTGGATGCAGATGCGCGTCTAGGAAATGGCGGCAACGCATTTGGGCGTTTCGCCTTTAAATACACTCCGGGCCGTCCAATAGTTCTGGTTTAATTCATTGTCGTGGCGGGGTAAGCGGTCGGAATAGAAATAATAGCAGTTTTTAACTTGATAGACCCTAAAACAGCCGCCGCCTAAGCGGTTCTCCTTATATCGAAAACAGAGCTTTTCAGGATGAACAATCCAAACGCCTTTGAACATTTCATCGCCCTCACGATATGTCAGTGAGCCGTCATCATGGTGTGTTTCTTGATAGTTTGCGCGCGCCAGACCCTGAATGTTGAAATTATAAGCCCCGTCATGTGTCCGGCCTTTAAACGCATTCAAGAGATCATCCCCGGTGACTTGCTGGGCGTTGGGACGTATATCCGTTGTCTGGCTTTGCGCATGGGCTTGATTTCCAAGTTCAACTGCAAGAGGGCTTAATGAAATGCCGCTAAGAGCGCAGATACATAATCCTCCCAGCGTTAGGGTGCGCACGCCAAATATTACGGAGCGGCGTTTGGGCCAGCGGATATATGCGCGTCGGTGTTTCATAATATATTTTAACATAGGATTTTGATTTGGCTATGCTAGTCTACAGTATGGATGATAATAGCAGATCAGAACACGTTAAGCCATCTCGAAAACAGTCCGGACCTTTATCAGAGCGCCCCTCTGATCGTATGTTCAGGCGTTCACGACGCGCCGAAATGCGTAGACGGCGTGCGGCCATAGAGGATGCACATTTTTTCAAGGCTGTATTCTCGCTTGCAGGTGTGGCGACGGTTTTTGTTTTTGTTTTGATATATTTGGCCAGTACCGGGGGCGGGGCCGGGCTGTGGGGGTTGACGCCGCTAGCGGCGCCGTGGATGGGACCTTTTTCCAGACTTGAAATATTTGGCGGTGGTATCATTATTGGCCTCGCGCTTGTTTACCTTTGGCGGATAAGGCGACGGTAATCTCTGAAGCTGACAGGCTTATTTTAAGGGTCGTTTTATACGAAGTGCGTTAAACGGCTTATGAAGGGTGTAACTGATGTTTTATATTTATCTAACGGCTTTTCTTTGAAAAGAGCGCTGGGTTATGATGCCAAATAATATACCCAGTGTTACAGCGCGAGGGCGCGTCAGGTTTTCCAAATTATTCCGGTGCTTTAATCTCGCTAAATTGCTCACGTAAAACACGCTTTAGGATTTTACCTGACGGGTTGCGGGGGATGGTATCTACAAATACGACTCGTCTAAGAGATTTAAAGCGGGCCAATTTGTTTTGGCTGAGTTTAATGAGGTCATCCTCCGTCAATGCCGTATCGGATTTCACGATGACGGCCATCGGGCATTCGCCCCATTTGTCAGACGGTATGCCGATCACGGCGGCGTCCGCGACCCCGTCATGCCCGAGAAGGACGTTTTCAATTTCAGCCGGATAGATGTTCTCTCCACCCGAAATCAGCATATCTTTCATGCGCTCGACAATCGTTACAAACCCGTCATCGTCCATGACGCCGACATCACCAGAATGCAGCCAGCCGTCGACCAAGGTCTCGGATGTGGCGTCGGGTCGGTTCCAATATCCGACCATGATATGCTTGCCGCGCATCAAGACTTCACCGCGCTCCCCGCGCGGACATTCCACGCCCTTGTCGTCAACAATTTTAACGTCGGTAAAGAAATAACCGCGTCCCGTTGAGCCCGGATGGGTAAGTGCGTCTTCACCTGTAATCACACAACCGGGCCCGCAAGTCTCCGTCATACCGTAGACCTGATTTATCGCTATGCCCATGTCTTTATAGGCTTCGATAAGGCTGACAGGTACGGGGGCGGCGCCTGATATCAGCGTATGTAGAGATGACGCATCGTAAATTGCGGGATCATAAACGCTTTTCATGACAAGTAACATAGCGGGAACCAGCAATGTATTTGTTACCCGCTCGTCCTGTATAAGTTGCCAGGATTGTTGGGGCGTAAAGGTGCGGGTAATCACGAGCTTTACCTTGGCATAAACACCGGAAATTGCAGGCGTTAAGGCCCCGACATGGAATAGAGGCAAGGATATAAGCGTGGTTTCATCTGCGCCGTGCGTGGTGGTTGCAATCATATTATTTATTGTGGCCATCACCGTGTTATGTGTATGCATAACACCTTTGGGAAGGCCGGTTGTACCGGATGTGTACATAATAAATAAGAGATCGTCGCCACCGCCGCTCAACTCCGGTTCTTGCGATATGGGGTGGTATATACTTTCATATTTATGCGCATAATCCGGCACGGACTCATCTGTCTCGCCAACGACATAAAGCCATGTTTGAATATCGGTTTTATCTCCGCGTCCGTGAAGTTCAGTGACGGTCGCTTCAAATTCTGGTCCAAATATCAGGGCTTTTGCCCCAGAGTCTTTTAACATGAATTCAAGTTCATCAGCCGTCAGACGCCAATTTAACGGCACCATGACGGCCCCGATTTTAGCCAGGGCGAAAAAGGTCTCGATGAATTCAATGCCGTTCATTAAGAGAATGGCGACACGATCACCTGTGTCCACGCCGAGTTTGCGCATGCCGCTTGCCAGACCATTCACGCGTTGGTTCAGGGCGTCATAGCTGTATCTTTGATCTCTATTTACGTCAAAAACGGCCTCGGAAAGCGGATCTCGATAGGTCCGGCGTGTGAGCATATTTCCAATATTTATAGCTGAAATACTTTCTGCCATATCGTGTCTTTCCTAACGGTACTTATGTGGTCGATCATCCTCGCGAATAGGATTGTAACGGTCTCTCAGCGCTGTCTGACGGCTTTGCAAAGACTGGGTCTCACCATTGATTATAATATATGTGGGCGAAACGGTCACTTCAAGCGGATCCCCGTCCCAGACGACAAGCGTATCGCTCCCAGATTTGAGTTCGCCTATATCTATACCGAACCATTGCGCAGGTGTGCTTGAAATGGCGGCAAAAGCCTTTTGCCAGTCCAGCCCGTATCCGACGGCGTTTCCGGCATGTTGAGGAAGCACCCGGCTATTATGGCCCGTATCTTGAGAGCGGTTCATAATCGCATATTCCACTCCGCTTTTGTCCAGAATAACAAGGCTATCCTCACGCGCGCCTACGGCTTCAAAACTAAAGGGAAGGTTTTCGTGGGGATCAATCATCACTTTCAGGCCGGCGGCTTTTATCTCTTCGGCAATCATCCAAGCTTCCGTTGCACCAAGGACGATGATATCTAGCCCGTCGTAATCCGTCTTAATATCAATAATCCTCAGAATATCTGAGGCCCGGTCGGCTTCGATAACAAGCGGCATTTGTCCGCGAGCAGCCTTGAAGAGTGCACTGGCATCCCGACGGCTTAAGATATCGCCGTCTGTTGGGGCATCATAGCGTGAAGGGTAGGCGCCCGCATCGTCAAGGGCCGCGCGTAATTGTGATAAGCTGGCCGCACGGGATCCGCCGGCTAGCCGGGCCCCGGTTTCGCCGAGTCGGATAAATATGAAGGCGTCAGCTATTTCAACGGAGTCGAATGTCCCTGTAGTATTTGCGATTAAACCCAAGCCGCCAAATATGGATTTACCTGCGTCCGGCGTAATAGCGGCATGGGTAATGCCTTCAATACGCGTGGCGGCAATGGCAGGGGCTTTGGGGTTGAAACTATCAATGGCACTGTCACTCACGGTGGTTTTCGACGTCTGCGCACTAATATCATTTGTCGCCGCTTCGAGGCTGATTTCGACAAGGCCTATGCGTGTGAACGGTAAAAACAGGCCCGGGCTTACCCATTGGTTCTCGGCGCTGAGAATTTGCGTGCCCGCGGGAGCTTGTAAATTCTTACCGATTTCCGATATTTTGCCATCGCGTATTAAAACATCCGTATTGTCTAAAAGACCTTGCGCGGAATTGGTGACGACATTTGCGTCTTTGACCAATATAGTCTGCGCATTTGCCTGTAGGGGTAGGGCGAACACGCTCAGGGCAGATAGGCTCAGGGCGAAACCGCTTTTAAGCAGATTTGTTACAAAACGGTGGCGCTTTACCTGTGTAGTGTAAAGAGAGGCCATGAAAGAAGCCGGGATAGAAGATAACATTATTCGCCCTCCGATTGGCCAAGATGAAAGTCACTTTTTGGCCTTAACCCGCTTTCCGTATCCAAGACAACAGCGCCGTCAATAAAGACCGTTTCCGGGCGCGCATATGTTGAAAACGGATCGCCAGACCAGACGACAATATCGGCGCGTTTACCCACGCTTAAAGAGCCGGTTTGATCAGATATACCCAGCGCTTTGGCCGGATTAGACGTTAACCATTGCCAAGCCTCGGCTTTGGGAATGCCAAGCCCGGCCTTATTGCCATCAGACCACGCCTTTGCGACTTCCTGGTTAAGGCGCTGGATGCCGGTATCGCTGTCTGAATGGATCATGGCGCAGGCCCCTTGTGCATGCACAAATGGAATGTTTTCACGAATAGTGTCATAGGCTTCCATTTTAAAACCCCACCAGTCAGCCCACATGGAGGCACATGTGTCGGCTTCTTTGAGCAAGTCCGCGACTTTATAAGCCTCTATGGCATGATGGAATGACGTGACTTTGTAATTAAACTCTTTCGCGATATCGAGAATTTGCGCCATTTCATCGCCGCGGTAACAATGCATTTGCACCAGAATTTCGCCGGATAATACACCCGCCATAGTTTCTAATTTTAGATCACGCGTGACGTCCTTACCCGCGTCGATTTTTTGCTTATATTCGGCGGCTTTGATCCAATGTTTGCGATAGCCAGCGACATTACCCATACGAGAGCCAGGGCCGCCCTTTTGTCCGTAAACACGCTTGGGGTTTTCTCCGCAGGCCATTTTAAGCGTATAGGGCGCATCGGGCATTTTCATACCTTGTACCGTGCGTGAGGGAATATTTCTCAATGTAACCCCTCGACCTCCAAACAAATTGGCCGAGCCGGGTAATATATGCAATGTCGTAACGCCGCCTGCCAGAGCGGCATCAAAACCGGGATCTTGCGGCCAGACGCCATGTTCAGCATAAACGTCCGCCGTATTCGGGCTGGTGGCTTCATTGCCGTCGCCATGGGCGCGTACGGCGGGGGAGGGGTAATTACCAAGATGGGAATGCACATCAATAAGACCCGGCGTCACCCATTTTCCATCGGCGTTTACGGTCAAGCTGGCGTCTGCGTTAATATTGCCATCGGAAATTTCGACGATTTTTCCATCTTTGATCAAAACGGAACCCTTTGTGAATTCCCCGCCCAGTCCATCAAATATATGGGCATTGGTGATGAGCGTGGTTTCCGAGGGTAGGGGGACGTAAGTGCTGGCAAATGCGGCTGGGTTATCTGAATCTTTTGCGGCGTCTTTATTCTGATCGCCACAAGCGGCCAAGACCAACGCCGAACTTATGCTAAGGAGTGTGATTTTTTGAGAAATAAATGTCATATGGCTAAATAATCATGGGATTTGCGTGCTGGCAATACGGATTTGAGGTAAATTGCGTATAATGGCATATCTATCCAATATTTAATGCCTATCTTTTTAAAACCTAACCATTCTTTCATTGGTCTTGGCGACAGGTTAGGGTAAACAGGGATATGCGCTGGTAAAACACTGTATTTTCACTTGTGAGCGCGACGAATTAGGCTAAAAGCCGTGTTAGGGAAAATCGGAATTACAATGACGCTTAATCGATTATTTTTCACGGCGGCTTTACCCGCTATTTTAACATCACTAACGGTCTCGCCCGCTTGGGCACAAGACAGTACGGATGTAACGATTGATATGGAACGTGCCGGACCTGTTACGACCTCTGGTGAAGGCGGGGATTTGACGATTGTGACGGGAGGGTCTGTGGTTCTGACCCAGTCCGGGGCCGCTGTCACAGTTGATTCTGATAATGTGCTTTCAAATTCAGGAATTATCTCCGCTGAAGATGTCAATGATGCGATAGGTGTGAATCTGATCGGTGGAAATAACCGCAGTTTTATCCAAGCGGGTCAGATCTCGATAAATGAATCCTTTGTGGCAGAGGATACAGATAATGACGGCACCGTAGATGGCCCTTTCGCCGAAGGTAGCGGCCGGACGGGCATATTGATTTCCGGAGCCAGCCCTTTTGCGGGGAATGTGGAACAACAGTCAATGTCCAGTACGACGGTCGAAGGAAATGACTCATTCGGTATACGTCTGGAAGCCACCTCCAGCCTTCTTGGGAACCTTGATCTTGGAGGTGTGGTCTCGACAATTGGCGCGAATGCGGTGGGTGTGGGTCTGGAAGGCCAGGTTATCGGGAATTTAGCCTTATCAGGCTCGATCACAACAACGGGTGAAAATGCAACGGCTGTGCGTGTCAGTAATGATGTGGATGGACAAATTAGACATACGGGTCAGATTGTAAATACCGGATATCGGTTCACGCAAAGATTGCCGATTACACAACGTAATTTGCTTGATTCCGAAGATCAATTGCAAGCCGGAGCCGCCATTTCAGTAACTGGAAATGTCACGAACGGTATATTCTTTGAAGCCGCACCGATTACAACAACGGACCCGGATACGGGCGAGGTCACAACAACAGGTTTGGCCCGAAGTTCGGTCAGTCAATTCGGTAGCGCACCTGCGCTTATTATTGATGGTCAGGGCACGCCTATTGCGATTGGTGTGGTTGCTGCCGTGACAGACCCTACAGCCGACGGTTTTGAGGCTGACCAACAATTTGCCTTTATTAATCAAGGCGACCTTGTTGCCGGCGGGGTTAATAATGACATTAATGCCACCGTGTTCGAGACCCGCGACGTTACACTTGAGGGCGGTATTTTAAATACAGGGACTTTGAGTGCCTCGACCTTCCGTAGCGGCAATACGGGCACGGATGATGTCAACGGTCAAACCGGCACAGCACAAGTGATCATCATCGGTGACAATGTCATTGCCGATCGTATTAATAATCAAGGCCTTATTTTAGCGTCTGTTTCAGAATCAACGGAAGAAGTGTTTGAGGATCGCAGCAATATCATTGCGCCGCGCTTTATTCGGGCTGTTGCAATTGATATCGCTGAAAGCGCCGAGGTGTCATCATTTACCAATACCAGTTCGATTTCTGCGGTTATTTCAGGCCGAACAGGCGAAGCCGTGGCAATTTTGGATGCGTCGGGCACACTGACAGAGATTAATAATTCCGGCGTTATTCAATCTATTGCCTCTTCCTCTGACAGTACAGGTCAAGAAGCCACGGATTTCAATTTGGTGGCTTTTGATCTTTCTGCCAATACGACGGGTATTACGTTCGACCAATTTACGAGTGAAGGCTCAACGATCATCCCTGTTACAAGTGGGGATATATTATTGGGAAGCGGGGACGATGTTGTCGATATTCGATCCGGTGTTGTGAATGGTAATATTGCCTTTGGCGCCGGGGCTGACCAGTTAAGCCTGAGTGGCGCGTCAAGCCTGACAGGGTCGGTTACGGATAGTGACGGCAATCTTGTTTTATCTCTGGCGGGTGGCAGTACGCTCACCCAGATTACAACCGATAATGTCGATGTGGTTTCCGCAAGTCTTGACGGGACGTCGACCTTCCGCCCGACGATTGACGGGGTTTCAGGCGATGTCTCTACCCTCGTTGCCAGTGAAAGTGTGACCTTGGCAAATGGGGCCAGTGTTGCGCCGACCCTGTTAAATGTTGTCGGGGTTGAAAATAGTGTCTTTCCGGTTATTAGCGCTCAAAACCTGACCATTGAAGGGGATCTGGATACGCTTTCCAGCGCGGTGTCGCCCTTTCTTTATGATACCGCTTTCGCACTTGACCCCAACGATCCGAATACGCTGGTCGTAACACTAGATTTGCGTTCAACGGATCAATTAGGGCTGGACGGGGCGCAATCTGCCGTATTCACTTCGGCTTTTGAGGCTTTAGGAACAAATTCTGAACTGGCCAGTGCCCTGATCAATATTAATGATGGGACGCAATTCAATCAGGCCTTTAATCAGCTATTGCCGGAGTTTTCAGCGGCCGGTCGCCAATTTATTCTGGCAAATGTTGACGGGGCCACAGGGGCCGTGGGAACGCATTTAGATGCGGCTCGCCGCTCTCCGGATCGTCCGGGTGGAATATGGCTAGAGGAATTTGCCTATTTTGCCGACCGGGAACTCTCGGGTCTATCGGAACAATATCGGGGTTTTGGTTTCGGGTTTACCGGCGGGATTGATACGGCCTGGGGGCCTTTCCATGCTCTGGGTGTGAATGTGGGCTTTGCATCAACCGAAATCGAAGATGTGGTCGGTGTCGACGAGCCACTGAATGTTGTGACCTTACAAGCCGGTCTTTACGCGGGTTATGCGACTGGAAACCTTGGCATTGAGGCCTATGCCGGCGGTGGGTATAATGACTTTGAGGCCACACGTCAGGTCGAGATTGGCAATTTTAACAGCCGGGCTGACGGCGACTGGTCAGGTACACATATTAATGGCTCGCTACGAGCTGGATATGATCTTGATATTTCCGACCGTATCTGGTTGCGACCCACAATATCTGTCGATTATCTCAGCTTAACGGAAAATGCCTATACAGAATCCGGAGATCCGGGCATTGCCCTGTCGATTGATGACCGGACTGTCGCCTCGGCTTCAGCGACGGCTATGCTAAATATCGGGACAAGTTTTCAGGGACGACGGACATGGATACGTCCGGCCCTACGGGCGGGTTATCGCACGGACTTCCTAAATGACAGCGTGATTACGACAGGCCGGTTTGTTGGCCAAACTACGCCCTTCTCGATAGCTGGAGCGGAATTTCCTGATAACGGATTTTTGCTGGGCTTGACCTTGGCTGCCGGATCTGAATATTCATCCTTTGCTTTGGACTTGGATAGTGACATTCGCGATGGCTTTATCCGCCATACAGGACGCATTGTCTTTAGATTACTATTCTAGGATCATCCCTTTTAATTACAACGGCCGGAAGACTTGGTTTGCCCTGTCGGGTTGTACTGGAAACTTGCAAATGGTCTTGCGTCTAATGTCGGGCTTGCCCCATAGTGGCAACTGATTCACCACCTGATAGCAGGTGCAATAACAGAGTAATGTAACAGGGCAGGCATGGCGACCTCTAAGAAAAAAGACTTATTTGCAGGCGGAAAACCGGACGCTGCCAGCCAAGCCTATTCGGCAAAAGACATCGAGGTTCTAGAAGGCTTGGAGCCTGTACGGTTACGGCCCGGCATGTATATTGGCGGTACGGATGACCGCGCGCTTCATCATCTCTTTGCCGAAGTTATTGACAATTCTATGGACGAAGCGGTGGCTGGACATGCCAGTCGCATTGAGGTGGAACTGGATAAGGATGGCTTCTTATCTGTGGCGGATAATGGACGGGGCATACCTGTCGACCCACATCCAAAATATCCGAAAAAATCCGCGCTTGAGGTGATCCTGACCGAGTTACACTCCGGAGGTAAGTTCAAGGAAGGCGCTTATGAAACGTCCGGCGGACTTCACGGGGTCGGAGTCTCAGTTGTGAATGCGCTATCTGATTTTCTTGAGGTTGAGGTTGCGAAAAACAAAAACTTGTACCGCATGCAATTTCAGCGCGGAAAACCCATGGGAAAAATTAAGGATTTAGGGGCGATAAATAATCGCCGGGGTACGAAAGTACGCTTTCACCCTGACCCTGAAATATTTGGCCCTAAGGCGCATTTTAAAGCGGCACGTCTGTTTCGTATGACGCGGGCGAAAGCCTATCTCCAACCCGGTGTTGAAATCCGGTGGAAGTGTGACCCGTCTTTGGTGCAAGAACTGGATCAAGTGCCCTCCGAAGCTGTGTTTCATTTTCCGGGTGGCTTGGCCGATTTCCTAAAGGAGACCTTGGGCACGAAGACGACAATTACATCTGATGTGTTTTCGGGCCGGACCCAGAAGCAATCGGGTCACGGCCGCGTAGAATGGGCGATTAGCTGGTCGCCGGAAGGGTATGGCGAAGCTGATAGTTTTGTGCGCTCTTATTGTAACACAGTGCCAACGCCGGGCGGGGGCACGCATGAGGCGGGGCTGCGAGCTGCGATTACCAAAGGTTTGAGAGCCTATGCAGATATTGCGGGCATGGGAAAAAAAGTAGCGCATGTCACACCTGATGACGTTATGTTCGGGGCGGGCGCTTTGGTTTCGGCTTTTATTAAAAATCCAGAATTCCAAGGCCAGACCAAAGACAGGCTGTCAAATTCGGAAGCCACACGTATGGTGGAAAATGCCGTGCGGGATCCATTTGATCATTGGCTTGCCAGTTCTCCGAAAGACGCGACCAAGCTTTTGGAATGGGCGATTGAACGCGCCGACGAACGGGTACGCCGCCGTAAGGCCCGTGATGTGAAACGCAAGTCGGCAACTAAAAAGCTTCGCTTGCCGGGTAAGTTGGCAGATTGTTCGCGCAAAGGTTCAAAAGATACAGAAATATTTATTGTTGAGGGCGATAGTGCGGGCGGGTCGGCTAAACAGGCGCGTAATCGCGAGACGCAAGCGATTTTACCTCTTAAGGGTAAAATCCTGAATGTTGAATCCGCGACCATGGCTAAAATTCAGGCCAATGCTGAAATCTCCGATTTGTGTACAGCATTGGGCGTTGGCTTGGGGCGGCGCTTCGAGCTTGATGATCTGCGCTATGAACGTGTGATAATCATGACCGATGCTGATGTCGATGGTGCGCATATCGCCGCGCTCTTGATTACTTTTTTCTACCGCTATACGCCCGGCCTTATTGATGAAGGACGTTTGTTTATGGCTATGCCACCCCTTTATAAAATGACCCAAGGTGGAAAAACGGCCTATGCGATTGATGATGCCCATCGTGAAGAGCTGATACAAACAGTGTTCACGGGAAAAGGGAAAATCGAGATAGGACGCTTTAAAGGGCTGGGTGAAATGATGGCCAAACAGTTAAAAGATACGACTATGAACCCGGCTACGCGTAAGCTGGCTAGAATTACTATAGATGCTGAAAACCTACCTACAACGGAAGCCTTGGTCGAAACGTTAATGGGCAAGCGGGCGGATTTACGGTATCAATATATTCAGGATCACGCCCAATTTGTTGAAGAGATTGATACCTAATCTTACAGGCTGGACGTGGGGTTTAGACCCGAAAACGGCGGTATAATATGACACAAAAAAACATTGGCGTCATCGGAGCCGGAGCTTGGGGTACAGCTCTTGCTATATTAATGACCCGGTCTGATCATAACACGCAGCTTTGGGCCTATGAAGCGGATTTGGTGAGCCAAATAAACCAGACCCATGAAAACCCGCTTTATCTACCCGGTGTGACATTGCCACACGCGCTAACGGCTACAAATGATATGGCCACGCTTGCGGATTCCGATCTTATTCTGATGGTCGGCCCGGCTCAACATATGCGGAGGTTAATTACAGATTTTGCGCAATATAGCCGGGCTGATTTGCCCATTGTTTTATGTTCTAAAGGTATAGAGATCGGGTCTTTATCCTTGATGACCGATATTGTGAAAGCGCAGCTACCCGATGCCCTGCCAGTTGTTTTATCAGGGCCAAGCTTTGCCAGTGATGTCGCCCAAGGTCTGCCGACTGCGGTTACATTGGCGTGTCAGGACACAGTGCGCGGGGCTGAATTAGCCAAAATCTTACAAACACCAACCTTTCGACCTTATCTGTCCCATGATATTATCGGGGCTGAAATTGGCGGCGCTGTAAAAAATGTTCTCGCGATTGCGTGCGGGATTGTTCTGGGCTTGGAGTTGGGACGTTCTGCCCATGCCGCGCTTATTGCGCGCGGCTTTGCCGAGATGACCCGGCTGGGCCAAGCTATGGGGGCAGACCCGCAAACCCTGACCGGACTTTGCGGGCTTGGCGACCTTGTTCTGACATGTAGTTCTCAACAGTCGCGTAATATGTCATGTGGGTTTGCCTTGGGCCAAGGCGCCGCGCTGGGAGATTATCTTGCCAGCCGTAATGTCGTGGTTGAAGGGGCAGCGTCTGCGCCCGCTGTCCTTGACCTGAGCCATAAGCATAATGTCGATATGCCAATATGTAAGGCGGTGTCGGATATTGTAGCTGGAACTCTGGATGCACAAACGGCTGTGATGACATTGCTACAGCGGCCTTTGAAGTCAGAAGTAAGTTAGCGTCAAACTTGCGGCATGCAAAGAGAGCTTGTTTTATTAAGCGGTATAAATGCGGACGGCAAAACCGTCCATGCCCATACTCGTTTAACCGGCTATATTTGAGCCAATACCTAGCGCGTCAGGACTTTTGAAACCGCGGCGTTCCAGTTTTCCAGCAGAGGGGTTCGGTCGTCTGTGTTCATTTGGGGATTGAAACGCGCCTGACGTTGCCACTGCCCCCCGATATCTGACAGGCTTTGATAAAGTCCGGCTTGAAGCCCGGCCAGATAGGCCGCGCCGAGGGCCGTTGTTTCCATAACTTTCGGGCGGTCAACAGGCAGATCAATAATGTCGGAAAGAAATTGCACCATCCAGTCATTATTGACCATGCCGCCATCCACCCGCAGAGCTGTAGGGGAAACCCCGTCTTCCGCCATAGCGGCAAAAAGATCGTGGCTTTGGTAGCAGACGCTTTCAAGGGCCGCGCGAACAAAATCTGCACGTCCCGTAGCCCGGGTGATACCAAAAATTGCCCCGCGCGCTTCCGGGTCCCAATGCGGCGCCCCGAGTCCGGTAAAGGCAGGCACGAGGTAAAGCCCGTTATTACTGCCTTGGCTTTTGGCCAGATTTTCGGTCTCGGCAGCGTCAGAGATTATTTTCAATTCATCACGCAACCATTGAATGGCAGCGCCGGCGACAAAGATTGATCCCTCTAAGGCATAAGTGGTTTTTCCGTTTAAGCGATAAGCGATTGTGGAAAGCAGGCGGTTTTTCGAGGGGATGCAAGTTGGCCCCGTATTGATCAGGATAAAACACCCGGTACCATATGTGCTTTTGATGGCGCCAATATCAAAACAGCATTGCCCTATGGCGGCGGCTTGCTGGTCGCCTGCCACGCCGAGGATAGGCAGGCTTTCACCTAAAAGCTCCGTATGTGTCTGCCCGTAATTATCCGCGCAATCGCGCACCTCTGGTAAAACAGAGGCCGGAACGTCAAAGAGGTCGAGCAGTTCTGTGTCCCAGCTTTGATCATGAATGTTAAATAGATTTGTGCGGCTGGCATTTGTGGCATCTGTGGCATGGGTAGCGCCATTCGTCAGCTTATAAATGATATAGCTATCAACGGTGCCAAAGGCGAGGTCTCCGGATTTCGCCATGTCGCGCGCGCCCTCGACATTATCAAGTATCCAGGCCACTTTTGTCGCGCTAAAATAAGGGTCAAGTAAAAGCCCCGTCTTGGCTGTTACATCCGTCTCGGGCATTTTCGTCTTTATACGACGACACATATCGGCTGTGCGACGGTCTTGCCAGACAATCGCATTGTAAATACATGTGCCGGTTTTCCGGTTCCACACCAATGTGGTTTCGCGCTGATTTGTGATTCCGATACCCGCGACCTTTAAATTTTGGTCGCGCGTAAATCCATAGGCTTTTTGCAATGTTTCCAATGTGGTAATCCACAAATCATCGGGGTTATGCTCTACCCACCCATCCGCAGGGTATATTTGGGGAAATTCTTTTTGCGCGGTAAATAATATATCTCCGCTTATAGAAAATACCAATGTGCGCGTACTGGTCGTACCTTGATCTATAGAAAGAATAACAGGTTTAGTGGTCATATATAGCTCCGTAATTTAAGTTAAAATCTTAAAAGGGATTTGCTTTAAATCGATTGACCGCGTTGGTCGGGTTCAAATGTTTTTGTAACTTTTAGGGATTGTAACTGATTGCGCTCGCGTTTTAAAATTTCAAACCTATATCCGTAATAGGCAAATGTCTGGCCTTGTTCGGGGATGGTTTGGCTCTCATGAATAACCAGACCGGCAATGGTCACGGCTTCTTCATCGGGAAGTTTCCAGTCCATTGTGCGGTTGATATCGCGAATAGGAATATCACCGCGCACGGTGACGCTGCCGTCTTTATTGCGGCCAAGTCCGTCTAATTCCTCGTCATATTCATCCTGAATATCACCGACAATTTCTTCCAGTATATCTTCCAGAGTCAATACGCCCATAAGGGATCCATATTCATCAACGACAAGCGCAAAATGTTCTCGTTTTTGTTGAAACAGGCGCAATTGCTTAACCACAGATGTGGTCTCTGGTACAAACCATGGCTCGCGCTTGATTTTTTGAATATTGAGCGCACTGAAATCTCCGGAGAGTTTTGAAAGGGCTTTGAGCATATCTTTGGCATGTAATATGCCCACAACATTATCGAGGTCATTTTGGTAAAGAGGTAAACGTGTATGCCCACTGGCCAAGACTTCTTTGACAATTTGATCGGGCGATAAATCGATATCAACCATGATAAGGTTTTTGCGGTGTATCATCACCTCTTCAACCGTCAATTCCCCGATTTCCAAAACGCCATAAATCTGGTCACGCGCGCGTTTCGCCACGCCACCTTCGCGCAAATGCAAATCTACAGCGCCGCGGATTTCATCGGCGGCTGTCCACGGAGATGCGTTACTGTCAACGCCGAAAAGCCGTAAAGTCGCATTAACGATAATTTGCACAATAGACACAATGGGGGCGAGAAGACGGACTAAAAACCCGATGGGTCGCGAGACGCGCAAAGCCACTTTATCAGGATGTGAAATGGCATAGGTTTTAGGCAGGACTTCTGCAAAAATCAAAATCAGCAATGTCGTGATCACCGTCGCGTATAAAATTCCGGCTTGTCCAAATATGGACAGCATTAAGCCTGCCATAATCGAGGACGCCAGAATATTGACAAAATTATTTCCCAGTAAAATTCCACCCAATAAACGTTCGCGCATATTCAGGAGGCGTGAAACACGGCCGGCGCGTTTATCTCCGTCTTTTTCAGCCGCATGCATACGGGCACGGGAGGCCGCTGTTAAGGCTGTTTCAGAGCCCGAGAAAAATCCGGAACAGACCAGTAAGATTAAAACAATAGCAAGTTTAATAAGATTTTCGGTTTGCAGCAAAGTCTCAAGCATGAGCCTCTTTCAATAAACAAGTGTTTAGATAGGCACGCACACTATCACGTGGCGTGTTTTTTTGCACAAATGCATCGCCTATTTTCCGCGGGAGTATAAGGGTTAGCCCCCCGGCTTCATTTTTTTTATCTTGGTCCATATGCGCTGATAACCTGTCGGGCGATTGCAATAAATGCTTAAGATCACCCGGTTGGCAAAGCGCCATATCGGTTAAATGTCGTGACAGGCGAGCCACGTCATCCGTCGGGCACAGCCCGTGTTGGGCGCTATATTCAAAGGCCATAACCATGCCCGCACTCACCGCCTCGCCGTGTAGCAAATCTCCCTTATATCCGGCTTCTAATTCTAAGGCATGGCCAAAGGTATGTCCCAGATTTAATAAGGCCCGTTGCCCCCGTTCATATTCGTCCGCGGCTACAATCCGGGCCTTGGTTTGGCAGGATATAGAAACGGCGTGAGATATGTGCGCTGCGTCCAGCTTCAAAACCTTTTTACCGTGTGTCTCTAACCATGTGAAAAATTGAGCATCCCCTAAAAGGCCATATTTTAACACCTCGGCATAGCCGGCTTTTAATTCCCTTTCGGGCAGGGTGGATAAGATTTCAGTGTCAGCCAGCACTAAAGCGGGTTGATAAAAGGCGCCAATAAGATTTTTGCCATGCGGGGAATTTATCGCTGTTTTACCGCCGACAGAACTATCGACTTGCGCTAATAAAGTCGTCGGTATTTGAATGAAACGACAACCGCGTTTAAACACACTCGCCGCGAAGCCGGTTAAATCCCCAATGACGCCGCCGCCAAAGGCGATCACGATATCTTGGCGATCAAAAGCCAGATCAAACAGACCGTTTAATACAGCTTGTAAGCCGTCAAAGCTTTTCTGGCTTTCGCCAGCCGGACGGATGATGAAATGGGGTTTGATGCCCGCCTGCGTCAGGCTGGCTTCAACTCTGTGTCCATGCAAGGCCATGACGGTCTCGTCTGTGACGATGGCGACACGCGGTGTTTTAAGCAATGGATGAATATATGTGCTGGCGCGTGATAATATATTGTTTCCGATGATGATGTCGTAGCGGCGCGAGCCGAGATCGACAGGCACAGTTTTGATCTCAGAGGATAAGGTCATTCTAGGCTTTCGAGGCTGTATTTTTTGAGTTCTTGGTGCACAGCATTGACGGTTCGGGTATGCGTTCCGCGTCGAATATTGACGGTAATATGGGCCTGAGCGTAAATGGGATAGCGTGCGTCCATAAGCTCCCGCATGCGCGCACGCGGATCTTTGACCTGTAAAAGCGGGCGTGTATTTTTGCGGCTGACACGTTCCATAATCGTTTCGAAATCACCTTTTAACCAGACGGTTATAGCCTTGGATTGTAAAATATTTCGCGTGGTTTCGGGTATAAAGGCTCCGCCACCGGTCGCAAGTATAAGCGGGGTGCCGTCCAATATGCGGTCAATCACCCGGCATTCACCTTCGCGAAAGGCGGCTTCGCCATGATCCCGAAAATAACCGGCAACTGTCCGGCCAGAGGCTTTTTCAATTTCTTCGTCTGAATCATAAAAGGGCAGCTCTAAAAGTTTGGCCAACCGACGGCCAATGGTTGTTTTTCCGACACCCATCAATCCTATAAGTGCAATAGGGCGCGCGGTAAGAGCGCTGTGTACTGGCGGCATGATATAATTTCGCCTTTTAAACCTGTCAGATATCGTGTTTTGTTACACACACTGAAATTTTTACTTAATATGTCGTCAAATCAGCCTATTCTCAATAGGTAAAATAAAATAGATGTAGAGACTATATAAATAGCGGAGGCCATATGAAAAAACTGGGTGTTATATTGGGTGTTCTCTTCCTCTTGTTTTTAGGAGGGTTTATGTGGCTTTTATCGCAAGCCTCTCCAGATCATGCCCCCAAAGATACCGTGACGATCAATCTGCCTGACAGCTATGAGAAATAATATGAAATTTTCACATATTACGGCTTTTTGTGCATTTTTTCTTTTCACGGTGATGCCTGCCGGGGCGCAAACGATTGCTATTGATGAATTAGGAGCGGCGGATGCGTATGAAGCGGGTGTCATAGATATAACATCCGGGGGGCTGGATCCCGCGCTTTGGCAAGGGACATCGGCCTTACAGGCTGCGGCTTTAATGGACCGTGCGCCCGTACATCCAAAAAACGCCCTCATAAATGATCTGGTATCCGCGGCCATATTATCGGGTGGCGTGCCGCCGCAGGGGGATGCAGAGGCCTTAGCGGCCTATAGATCGGCACGGGTCAAAGCCGCTATTCAACTGGCCCGTAAATCCGAGCTTGATGCATTACTGCGCCGCGCGCCGCAATTGACGTCTGACGCCGGGGTTCTGGCCGATATTGCATTATCGCGCGGCGATGTCGCAGCGGCGTGCCAGACGGCTGATAGTGTTCAAGACGGGCGTGCCAAACCGCAATGGGCCCGCTTGCGGGCATTTTGTCATAATGTGCGGGGTGAAAACGCCGCGGCAGAACTGACCATAGGTTTGTTAAAAGAAACATCATATCAAGATAAAACCTATTACGCTTTAATGGATAATTTATTGGGTATCTCCACATCATTACCTAAAAATATATCTCACAATGAACCTCTATTTAGCGCAATGTTGAGCCAACTCCAATTACAGGACAAAACAGATAAATTAAAAAATCTTACCCTGTCATCCGCGGGTTATGCACGACTTGCATTGACGCCCGAGTTGTCGCCAGACGAAAGGTTGCAGGCCATGTTCAAAGGGGGTTCTGCGTTAAGCGATGATCAAATCAGAACCGTTTTATCGGATTTGGCGTTCGATACAGATTCGCTGGAAACATTTGCCGGATTTGATCTGGAAAGTGCGATGAAAGCCCCGCCGCCACAAGCCATGGGACAGCTTTATGCTTTGGCCAAAGGCGGAGGCTCTGCGCAAAACGCGGTTAAGGCGGTTAGTCAAATATTGGAACGTGCAGATAAAGCGGGGGCTTTTACAAGGTTTTCAGAATTTATGACGCCTGAAATTTCTTATCTACCCGGTGAAATTCAAGGGGCCGAAAATTTGAAATTATTTACACGCGTGGCTGTTAATCGCGGCGATATTGCAACCTTGCAAGGTCTGTATCAGAGCCTGGAGGAAGACTCTGCGCAGCGTGACCGGATTGCGCTGATATCAGATGCTATTGGCAATGGCTTTGCTTTGGGTGATCTGGGTAAAGATATCGAGACACGTTTACGCGCAAAGGGCGCAAAAAAAACACGGGCGATACGCGATAGCTATCTGGCTTTGGCTATGGGGGCAAATCTGTCTGATAGCGCAGCCGAAATATTAGAAACCACGGATGGGGGTGAAGGCGCCTCTCTTCGGTCCGGTGAAATATTGGCTTTACGGGCCGCTGCCGCCGCAGGGTCTCGCGCTGAAACCGTGTTGCGTTCGGCAATTCTTCTGGATAGGAAGGGCGGGGTTAGGCTTAATGACCCTTCGTTAGCCGCCATAATAATGGCGCTAAATACTGTAGGGCTTTCGAATTTCGCTGGGCGGCTCGCGGCTGAAGATTTTCTAGCCGGATTATAAGAGGCCGATATGGCAACCGCTTACCATATTGAAAGCTTCCTGGAAATGATGAGTGCGGAACGCGGCGCGTCTGAAAATACCTTATCGGCTTATAGTCGTGATTTGCAGGACTGGCACGATCAGCTTACGGCCCTGAAAACCGATTTTCTAACGGTACAAACACCGCAACTCGAACAGGTTTTGTCGCTATGGGCCCAACGTGGTCTTGCTCCGTCAACCGCTGCGCGTAAGCTTTCCGCCATTAAGCAATTTTACCTGTTTTTACAAGTTGACGGCGTGCGCACGCAAAACCCGGCCCAGATTTTAAAAGGCCCTAAACAAGGCCGCCCTTTGCCTAAAATTCTCTCGGAAAGTGATATTGACCTTTTGTTTGACAAGGCAGGTCAGGATGACACGGTCAAAGGTCTGCGGTTAAGCTGTTTGTTGGAAATTCTTTATGCTGGCGGGCTGAGGGTCAGTGAGCTTGTTGCGTTAAAAGAAAGCGCCGTCGGGCGTAAAGACGGGATTATGTTTATTAAAGGCAAAGGCGGGCGGGAGCGTGTTGTGCCTTTGACGCGTACCGCGCGTCAGGCTATTGCGTTATGGCGACAGGTGCGCCGCGAAACATTGCCAGCATCGCTAAAAGATCGCGAGCGTTCCATGGCGTATCTATTTCCCTCGCGCGGAAAGACCGGACATTTATCGCGGGAGAGATTTGCCCAAATGTTAAAGGATTTGGCCGGAAAGGCTGGCTTACCAAGGGATACGGTTTCACCCCATGTTTTACGTCATGCCTTTGCAACACATCTTTTGGCACGCGGGGCAGATTTGCGCAGCGTGCAAACGCTTTTGGGGCATGCCGATATTTCTACAACACAGATTTATACGCATATTCTGGACGCCCGACTCAAAGCTCTCGTGCAGGATGTACACCCTTTATCAGAACAGACATAATCTAACTCTTGATATATTTTTTGTAGATATTTTACTTCAAGTTTTCCGGTGTGATTACAACAATATGTAAACTCTTTGGCGCGAAAAGCTCTTTCGCATATGTATCAAGATCTTGTGTGGTCATATCGCTATAGGCTTTTAAACGCGACCGCCGATATTCGAGCCCGCGTGGATCTGTTTGCGAGCGTAAGACCAAGCCCTGCCAAGCTGCATTTTCTTTGGCGCTGCGCTCAAAGCTTTCGATAACGGGCTTACGGGCCCGGTTTAACTCATCTTGTGTGATACCGCCGGCCCGTATTTTTGCGGCAAGGGTTTTTGCGGTTTTTTCAAAGGCATCAAAAAATTTGGGATCTGCCGATATAGAGACCGAACTATACCCGAAGGGCGTATTAAGACGTTGAAATGACAGACCTGCCGAGGGCGAATAACTCAAACCCTGGTTTTCACGGACCTCGTCTATGAGACGGTTTTGCATGATGCGGCGTAGAATGGTATAATGGCGCGACCGTTCCAAAGACCAGTCGGCGCGTGTCGGCCAGCCCATATATATGGCCCCCTGATTTTTGGCGCCCGTATGGGTGAGTTCGACGCGGCCTGATGCTGGAAATGTGATATCGAATGCGGCCGGATTTTCGATAAAGTCGGCGCGCCGGGCCGGTAAGGCTCCGAAGGTTTTACCGACAATGTCAATAAGTTTGTCTTTATCGAAGTCCCCGACAACGCCGATTTCTATTGCGCCTTTGTCGAACAGGGGCTGCAAGACCTTGCGCACATCTTCGAGTGTATAAGACAGATATTCGGCTTTTGTTACCATGCCGTACCGCCGGTCGCCATTGGCCCATATACGGCCCAGATCGCGGGCGGCGACACCTCCGGGTGTGGCATCAATGGTATGGAAAGAGGCTTCAATGTTTTCTTGGAATTTTTGTTGCCACACCTTGCGATAGCCCGGTGCAGTTAGAAGCCCGGCCCAAATATTAAACTGATCTTCTACATCTTCGGGGTTTGTCGCTCCGGAAAATCGTAGGCGCTCCGTGCCTATGTTGAGGTTTAACCCGATGGTTTTACCGGCAAAAATTTGTGAAAGTTCGCTGGCTTTGTGGGCTTCATATCCACCCAGAGCGATCGAGCCCGCCAAACCTGTTAAGCCGGGCTTGTCTTTGGGAAAGACATTCCATCCTTCACCAATGGTTACATCTATCCGAATCCAATTGTCTTCGAAATCGGTTGTTTTCATGTTGAGACGGACATTGTTTTCAAATCGAACCTGATCGATATCAAAGTCCTCTACGCGTCCACGCCAGACAATTTTTCCGGGCGTACCAAAATTTTGATAGGCGAAATCAAGCTTTTCGCGGGTCGCAGGCGGAGAGAGTGCGCGGGTTTGTGCGGATGCGTAGGCCGCGCTTATGTCATCCGGAGTTACCGTCCCGACTTGGGGGCCTTCTAGCCAGATAAAAGGTTTGAAATCTGCCCACATGGATTTAAACGCCGCTTCAAGCGCTTCTAAACTGATAGTCGAAGCGGCATTTTCAAACCGTTTTAGAGCCTGTTCGGGGGATGTGGTAACATGGGCCCCTTCAAAGGCGCTAACGATGTTTTTGGCTAAACTATTTGTATGGCGTTTGGCGGCGTAATTTACCGCGTCAGTATAACGACGGCGCGATTGAGCGATAAGTTCGTCATATTCTGCCTGTTGAAACCCGAACTCTAGGGCTTGCCTGATTTCGTTTTCAATTAGGGTTAAGGCGGCCTGCCAATCATCGTCTTTGATCGAAACACTAGCGCTGGCTGTATTATTTAATTTGCCGACTTGATAACTTATATTGGCGCCCAGAAAGGGGGCGTCTTTTGAGAAAGATTTCTTGTTGAGGCGTTGATTGACAATCGCATTTGCATAGCCCCGGATAAAATGTTCTCGCCGCGTAGACTGCCTGTCTGCTGAATATGTCGATGTAGAAAAATCGCTGAGGAAAACCTGTGCTGTCAATTCATCATCTGCATAGACTTTAGCGTCCAATTCCGGGCGTGAATTTTTTCCGTCATCAGGGTCCGGCGGCGCCTGTGTGCCTGTTTGCCAATCGCCAAAACTGGCTTTTATGCGGGCTTCCATTTCAGACACGGGTAAATCCCCCACCATAACAATCAAGCTGCGGTCGGGACGATAATGTGTTTTGTAAAATGCGCGCAGATGTTCTGCCGTCATGCTATCAAGCGTTTCCGGGCTGCCAATGACATTAAATTGTGTTGATCGGCGTTCTGGATAAACCCAGTTTGAATATGCCCGTGATGCCTTACGCCCGGGTGTATTTCCGCTCGCTTCTTCGGCTTTGATCACACCACGTTCCCGTGCAACAGCTGCGTCTTCGATTAATAATTTATCGGCGGTTTCGCGCATAATGAAAAACCCGTAATCCAATGTTTCTGTGTCGACATTGGGCAGGTTTAACCGGTATTCTGTCCGCCAATAGGTTGTGGAGGCATTTGTGTCGGCTCCAAAAGACAGGCCCAGTCTTTCTAAGGATTTGACCATTTCGCCTTCCGGTACATTCTCAGATCCGTTAAAGGCCATATGTTCTAGATAGTGCGCTAACCCAATGGTCGTTGGTGTTTCATTGCGACTGCCCGCGCGCACCCAAAACCGGATCACGGCTTCTTTTTCTGGCCGCGCATTGCGGCGCAGCGCATATCTCAACCCATTCTCAAGTTGTCCATAGGTGATATCCGCGTCCGGCGGTATATCGCTGAGTGTATGTGGCCAGTCATGCACAAGTGGATCAAAGACGGGCGCGCCGGTTTTCGACACAATTGGGGACGAACATCCCGTTAGGCTCAAACCCGCTGAACATATGACCATGAAAGCGGCCATAATATATAATCGTAACACGCAGCGTCCTCTTCGAATGTCAGCCAGTAGCTCGTCTTCTATGGCATGATATAGAGGAATGTAAAAAGCATTTCTTCAGTGATTATTTTGTTGTTCTTGTAGCACGGGACGCTATTGTAATTCGTTTAATGACGAGCGAGTTATCATGGCCGTGGCCCGTACATATTTGAGTTTTGAACGTCCTGTGGCGGAATTGGACAGTAAGATCGATGATCTTATGAAATTATCTGGCGGGGATGTCGATGTTGAGGCCGAAGTCAAGCAATTACGCGCTAAGTCCGCCGCGCAACTTGAATCGATTTATGCTAAAATTGGGCCGTGGGAAAAAACCGAAGTCGCGCGCCATCCTGCCCGCCCGCATTTTTCAGATTATCAAGAGGGGTTGATTTCCGATTTCACGCCGCTTTCAGGGGATCGAAAATTTGGAGATGATACGGCCTTATTAGGCGGGTTAGGTAAAATCCGGGGTCGCAGTGTTGTTATTATGGGGCATGAAAAGGGCAAAGATACGCAATCCCGGGTCAAGCATAATTTTGGCATGGCGCAACCGGAAGGCTATCGTAAAGCTGTGCGTCTGATGGCTTTGGCCGAGCGGTTTTCACTCCCTGTGATTTCTTTTGTCGATACAGCCGGCGCGTTTCCGGGCCGTGGTGCCGAGGAACGTGGCCAAGCCGAAGCCATTGCGCGCTCTATTGACAAAGGCTTGTCCTTACGGGTTCCGTTTATTTCTATCATTACAGGCGAAGGCGGGTCCGGCGGGGCGGTGGCGATTGCCACGGCGGATACGGTCATGATGATGGAACATTCTATTTATTCCGTCATTTCACCTGAAGGGTGCGCCTCTATTCTATGGCGAGATTCCAAGAAGGCCAAAGACGCGGCCAAAGCTATGAAAATCACTGCTAAAGACCTTAAACAGCTCGGCGTGATTGACCGGATAATTACAGAACCTATGGGCGGCGCACATAGGGCCGCACAGGATATGGTGATGCGCGTCGGCGCCGAAATCATTGAGGAACTAGACCGGCTTGGGGCGTTAAAACCCGAAGAGCTTATAAAACAACGGCGCGAAAAATTTCTTGATATTGGCCGTAATCTACTCACATAGATTTTGTTTGTCCGCTTATAGGGGCGTCTAGGATTAAGGAAGCATAAGCTGATAAGGCTGCGCGCGCGCCGCGACTATAAGGCCCCATGACAATGTTTGAACTTTTTTCCTGAACCACAGGGACAGGCGGCATTTCGTGACACATTGTCAAATTTGACATCATCTGATGCGAGATTTTGCGCCGTGCCAGCCGGTCCGGATTGGGTTATCATATCCATGGGCGAGCGTGGGGCTTTGGGTGCGGGCGCAACCGGGCTTTTTTCTTGGCGTTGCATTTGCACATTAATCAAAAGCCGTGTCATCGACGTGGTGACGCCTTCGCGGAGATTGGTTAAGAGCTTGTCAAACAATGTAAAGGCTTCGGATTTATATTCATTGAGTGGATCACGCTGCCCATAAGCGCGCATGCCAATAACGGATTTCAAACTATCGAGTTGCTGTAAATGCTCACGCCAATTTGTATCAATCACTTGTAGAAGGATTTGTTTTTCGACCCCTAATAATTCCTCTGCATCAAGGCCGTCACTGAGTTGAACAAAAGCTTGATCTGTGGCGTTTTTTAAGCGCGTCAGCATCTCCTCATCGGCAATACCTTCTTCCTTGGCCCAATCTTGAAAAGGAATATCCATGGCCAGAACCGCGCGGGACTTTTCAGACAAACCGTCTATATCCCATTGTTCGGCATAGGCCTTTTTCGGCACATAGGTCTCGATAATATCTTCGCAGACTTGGTGACGCATATCTTCAATGACATCTGAGACATCATCATCTGTCATAAATTCCAGACGTTGTTCAAAAATAGTTTTACGTTGATCATTCATGACATCGTCATATTTCAATAAGTTTTTACGAATGTCGAAATTCCGTTGTTCTACCCGTACTTGTGCGCGTTCAACGGCCTTCGTCATGAATTTATTTGTCAGGCTTTCACCTTCTTCCCAACCCATTTTACCCATCATGGATTTCAGGCGATCACCGCCAAATATCCGCATCAGGTCATCCTCGGTCGAAATATAGAATTTAGACCGCCCCGGATCTCCTTGACGACCCGTCCGCCCGCGCAATTGATTATCAATCCGGCGGCTTTCATGTCGCTCTGTTCCCAATACATATAGCCCGCCTGCATTCAAGGCTTGTTGTTTAAGGGCGGCGATCTCATGGGTGATTTTATCTGTTGCCGTTTCGCGTTCGCGCTCAGAGGCCGTATCTGGAATTTCTTCTTCCAAGCGCATTTCCAAGTTTCCGCCGAGTTGAATATCGGTTCCGCGACCCGCCATATTGGTCGCAATCGTCACGGCGCCCGGAATACCAGCCTTTGAGATAATAGAGGCTTCTTGTTCATGGAAACGGGCATTAAGGACTTTATGTTCGATCTTGCGGTCGGTTAAAAACTGCGAAAGCAGCTCGGATTTTTCAATCGAGGCCGTACCGACCAATATCGGTTGGCCTTTTGATTTACATTCATTAATCTCGCCGACAATGGCGTTAAATTTTTCGCGTTCCGTACGGTAAATGACGTCCTCGTCATCAATACGCTGGATCGGACGATTGGTTGGAATTTCAAGAACCTCTAATTTATAAATATCTGCAAATTCCGAGGCTTCAGTGACCGCGGTTCCGGTCATGCCGGACAGTTTTTCATAAAGTCTGAAATAGTTTTGCAGGGTGACAGAGGCCAATGTGACATTTTCAGATTGTATCTCAACGCCTTCTTTGGCTTCAATCGCCTGATGCAGGCCTTCAGATAAGCGTCGTCCATCCATGAGACGACCTGTAAATTCGTCAACCAAAATAACTTGTCCGTCTTTGACAATATAGTTTTTGTCAATGATTTGGGTTTTATGGGCTTTCAAAGCTTGATTAATATGATGGACTATCGAGACATTTTCGACGTCGTAAAGATCTTCACCTTTGAGCATATCACGTTCGCGTAAGATATTTTCGATCTGCTCATTGCCTTTATCATTAAAGGAGGCGTTTTGTGTTTTCTCATCTACCTCATAACCTTCGGGGTCTATCAGGGGAATGATTTCGTTAATCGTGCGGTAGAAATCGGATTTATCATCAGTCGGGCCGGAAATAATTAATGGCGTGCGGGCCTCGTCAATTAAAATCGAGTCGATTTCATCAACAATAGTATAGACATGTCCACGTTGATCCATTTGATCGAGCGAATATTTCATATTATCGCGCAGATAATCAAACCCGTATTCATTATTGGTTCCATAGGTAATGTCGCAATGATAAGCGAGGCGACGCCCACCACTACTGGGGTCATGATTATTGATACAGCCTGTGGTTAGGCCTAGAAAACTATAGACCTGTCCCATCCATTCTGCGTCCCGTCGGGCCAAATAATCATTTACGGTCACAATATGTACGCCGCGTCCGGGCAGGGCATTCAGATAGGCCGCAAGGGTCGACACCAGCGTTTTACCTTCGCCTGTACGCATCTCCGCGATTTCTCCGCGGTGCAGCGTTATGCCGCCAATCAGCTGGACGTCGTAATGACGTTGTCCCAGAGTGCGTTGGGCGGCCTCGCGCACAACTGCGAAAGCTTCGGGTAATAAATCATCCAAGGTTTCGCCGTTTTCAAAACGGGCTTTAAATTCATCGGTTTTCGCACGTAAAGCGTCATCGGTCAGCTTTTGTATATCGGCTTCCAGCCCATTGATTTTGGCAATAAGCGGTCGGAGTTTTTTAAGTTTCCGGTCATTTTCCGTACCGAAGACTTTTTTGGCAATCCCAAGCATGATCGCTCCCAAGGAAAGTGTGCGCGCTGACAAGGTCGCACGCATGTCTAAAACATTCTTTGTGGTGACTTAGGGACGCTCATCGCGTAAGTCAATGAATGGGCTAGAGACAATCTGCCAGTTTCTATAAAGAACTGCAGAAAGGACGTTAGAATGCAAAGTTTTATGGCTAAATCTAAACTTTTCGAGAGTTTGAATGCGAGTTTGGAAATCTCGGTGCCAAAAAAGATAAACTCCGGAACCTCCCTCAAAATCATCATGATAACGCTCTGCGGGGCGATGAGTCTGTCTATTGGCGCCTGTCAGGACAGATTATTGGTGGATGATACGACACCGTTTGGCGAAGGTGTCGTGCGGTTAGGGGATACGGAAGTGGCCGAAATTGACGGGACGAAGCTTTATCTCTCGGATGTAGAGCGTACAGCGGCTGCGCAAGGCTTGATAGAAATCGGGTCGCCGCTCACGCCGCAAAATCCGATTTTTCAACGTGTCCTTGACGAACTTATAGATCAAAGACTTTTGGCCTTGGATGCCCTACGCCAAGCCCTGGACCAGCAAGATGAAACCCGTCGCAGATTAGCGGTGGCCCGCGAACGTATATTGGGAAATATGCTGGTAGAAAATCATTTGCAAAACAAGGTCAATGATCAGGCCGTGCGGCGAATGTATGATGAGCAAGCAGACCTGCGTGAAGTGGGTGAGGAACGCCGTGTCCGGCATATATTAGTGGCCGATAAGGCAGACATTGAGCATGTTCAGGACCGTCTGGCCAAAGATGAAGATTTTGCCATTATCGCCAGCGAAGTTTCGCTGGACCGTGTCAGTCGCGAAAATGGTGGTGATTTAGGGTTTTTTCGCAAAGATATGCTGGATGCCGATTTTACGCGTGTCGCGTTTTCGACGCCGGTCGGGGCCCGATCAGCGCCGTTTAAAACAGAATTTGGCTGGCATTTATTGGAAGTTCAAGAGACCCGTACTCCCAAGCCTAAAAGTTTTGAAGACATGCGCAGCGAGATGTTAAATTTCATGACATATGATGAAATTCAGAAATTATTGCAAATGTTGCGCGCCAAGGGTGACGTCAAGCTATTGTTCGGGCAAGCCGTCGAGCGGTCTCAAACTACAAATGCCGGTTCACGGAGTGCCGAGACGCAGAAAACTGAGGCGGGGGACGAAACGACAAAGCCCGGTCGGACTATTACAGAAAAAGACCCGGGTCCGGTCGAAGCCCCCTAGCGTGTACAGAGCCTGTTTTAGAGATCGCTCAAGAATTTTGTTTCAGGGATAATGTTTCGGGGTCTTGGTTCTGAGATTTTGTTTCGGTGTTATATGCAAAGGTTCTGCATTGCTTTTATTTATAGGTATATTCGTAATATATATCCGCTATAGCCCGGGATATAACCATCGTCTTTTGAGAATATTATGACAATTTCACCCTTTGCACCTGCCTGTTTTCCAAGCTTACCCCCAATTGATGGGTTTGAAATTGCGACGGCGAAAGCCGGTGTGAAATATGAAAATCGCGTAGATTTATGGGTGCTAAGAGCGGTTCCGGGTACGCAAGTCGCCGGCGTATTCACAAAAAACCTGTGTCCCGGCGCGCCTGTGGAATGGTCACGTACGGCCTTAAAACAGCATGGCGGGACATCTCCGCGCGTGATTGTTGTAAATTCAGGTAATGCCAATGTTTTTGGCGGACAGAAAAGCTCTGATGCCGTTATCGAGACGGCGACATCTGCGGCCAATATTTTTGGCGGGCGGGCTGAAGCGGTATTTTTAGCGTCGACCGGGGTTATTGGTGAGCCATTAGATGCCAGTAAGATAACACGTCAGTTTCCCGAGATGAAAACAGCCCTTACACCGGATGGCTGGGAAGCGGCCGCGCGGGCGATTATGACAACCGATACATATCCAAAAGGCAGTGCGCAGCGTGCCGAAATCGACGGGGTAATTGTCCAATTGAACGGTATCGTCAAAGGCTCGGGTATGATCGCCCCGGATATGGCGACAATGTTGGGGTATATTGCAACAGATGCGCATATAGCGGCGCCTGTGTTGCAAAGCCTTTTATCTGATTTAACCGAAACCAGTTTTAATGCGATTACTGTTGATAGTGATAGCTCGACATCGGACACTGTCATGTTGTTGGCGTCTTGTCAGGCCTCCCATCGGCCTATAACCGACAAGAAAGACCCGCGATTGGCGGGATTTCGCACCGCGCTTGACCATGTGATGCGGGATTTAGCTTTGCAAGTGGTTAAAGATGGTGAGGGCGCCAGCAAATTTGTCACGATCAATGTCAGCGGTGCGGTTACGGATATCAGCGCCAAGCGTATAGGCTTATCTGTGGCCAATTCCCCCTTGGTAAAAACCGCGATTGCGGGGGAAGACGCCAATTGGGGGCGAATTGTTATGGCCGTGGGTAAGGCTGGTGAACCTGCGCAGCGTGATCGTCTGACAATCAGTCTCGGGCCCCATTTAATCGCGAAACATGGCCAAAGCTTAGAGAGCTATGCAGAAAAAGACGGCGCCAGCTATATGAAGAATCCTGAAATCGATATTCATATTGATCTTGGTATCGGGTCCGGTAGGGCAACGGTGTGGACATGTGATTTTACGCATGGATATATTGATATAAATGCAGATTACCGCAGTTAGGTTCAATGTGAGCGCGTTGCCTGGCTAGAAATTATTTTTTAACCTTAAATCCTCAGAATTTATTAAGGTACAGAGTTTATATTATGAAAGAACTTTTACTGGTCGGGGCGTGTGCCTTAATTGATACAGATGGACGTATTCTGATGTGTCAAAGACCGGCGGGTAAAATGTTTGCTGGGAAGTGGGAGTTTCCCGGTGGTAAAATTGAAAAAGGGGAGCGTCCAGAACAGGCCATTGTTCGTGAGTTGCGAGAAGAATTAGCTTTAGAACCTTGTGAACAATGTTTACAAGCCTTTGCATTTTCCTCTTACAGCTATGATGATTTTAACCTGTTAATGCCGCTTTATCTTTGTAGACAATGGGATGGCTTTGTCCAACCCCAAGAAGGGCAAGCGATAAAATGGGTGTTTCCCAATCGTTTGCTAAGTTTAGATTTAGTGCCGGCAGATGTGCCGCTGGCTCAAGAGATAAGAGATCGTTTACACTCTGGACGTAGAGTTGAGGATTAAATGAATATAATATCTAGATTTATACGGGACGAAGAGGGCGCGACAGCGATGGAATATGCGCTTATCGCGGCTCTTATCGGGATTAGCATTGTTGCCGGGGCGGGCGCTGTGGGCGAGGCCCTCAATGATCATTTTGACCGGACCGCCACGGCGATAAATAACGCACCTGTATAGACAAGCCTATTGTCTGTAGAATAAGACCGGACGGGTCTCGTTTACCTCTTTTGTTTAAGGGCTTCAGACAGTCGCATTTTAGCAGAGCCCGGTTTTAACGGGATCTGTTGGCTTTTATGCGGCGCCCATCCTGTCAACCATAATATTTCAAATTGAGCCGGATATTTGCCTGTCTTGTCTTCTCGTGGATAAGCTGTTTCCAATTTTTGATAAATGTCCCGTCCCAGATAACGCGGGTCACGGTCGCTTAGACAATTGGTTTCACCCAGATCACGTAGATCAGATATCAAAGTGCTAGATTTTTTATAAAGGATTTGGAATTTGTCTTTATCGACAACAGGTAAAGCCAATCCCGCACGGGTGAGTAATTGCGCGGCTTGGGTATGATCTGCATAAGGAAATATACGCGGTGTTACCCCGTTAAACCGCTCTTGGTCAATTCTGTAAAATGCTTGTCGCAATTCAGTTAGCGTATTGCCGCCAAACATGGCGGCCAGTAAAAAGCCGTCGGGTTTGAGTTTTTGGTGCAATTGCATCAACACGCCAACGGGATCATTTTCGCTTTGTAAGTGCAAAATTGAGAGTGCGAGATCAAGACTTTGGGGGGCTATATCGTCCATATCTGCCTGTGTCAGAAGAGATTTAGGCTGTTTGTCGGCAGGTAGAGCCGCAAGCATATGCGCTTTGAAGCCTTTATGTCCTATGATGAGTCCCTGCTCAAATTTCCGGTTTATATCGAGTAAACGATCTGCCGCGTCTTGGGCGCAACGCTTGAGAAAGAAATGCCCCGTGCGGTTTTGCGCGCGGCGGCGGCGTATTGCACGGATAGAATCGTCAAATATCAGGGGCGGGGCTTTGTTTTCAGACATAACTCCGATATGATGCACCTATGGGGAAAGATAAAGCTGTTTGTCATGCTTAAGAAGCGTTTAAAACGTCATATGACATCCGTGATGGATACGATTTTACCCCCGCAATCCTTTTTGACGGGGGATGTCAGTATTTCGGGGATTGAAAGCGAGCTATGGGCCAAGCTTAGGTTTTTAGATGCGCCGTGCTGTCATGTGTGCGGATTTCCTTTTGATTACGATATGGGGCCAGAGGTTTTATGCGGACGCTGTGTGGTCAAAACTCCGCATTACAGATTTATGCGCGCAGCTTTTGAATATGATGATGTCAGCCGCCGTCTTGTTCTGGATTTCAAACACGGGGGCAAGACTGCCGCTCTTCCGATGTTTGCAAAACATATGGCCAGAGCAGGACGTCATTATTTGGACGCCGCAGATTTTATAGTGCCTGTCCCATTGCATTACCGGCGAAGACTTAAACGCCGGTTTAATCAATCCGCCTTATTGGCGCGGCACTTAGCCCGACATGTACCCGCACGTTTTGATCCCGATATGCTGTACCGCTTCCGGGCCACGCCGACACAAGGGGGACTTACGGCTATAAACCGCCGTCGTAATGTGCAGGGCGCATTTCGGGTTAAACCGGCGGCCAAGGCGCGTTTGAAAGGGGCACATATTGTATTGATAGATGATGTTTTAACCACAGGTTCGACCCTTGAAGCCTGCACCCGAACACTTTTAAGTGAAGGCGCGTCATTTGTGGATGGTTTAACCTTGGCAAGGGTTGTCAGACCGGCTCCACTCCCTACATAGGAATTGACGCCCTAATAAAGTTAGGAGACTTTATGCCCGAAGTTGAAATGTATACCAAAGCCATGTGCCCGTTTTGTGCGCGTGCAAAAGCCCTGTTTAAGAAAAAAGGTGTGAAGGTTACTGATATACCGGCGTGGAGGGATGCCGCCCTACGCCAGGAAATGAATGCACGGTCTAATGGAAGAAACACATTTCCGCAGATTTTTATCGACGGAGCCCATATTGGCGGGTGTGACGATCTTATGGCCCTAGATAGACGTGGCGGGCTGGATCCGCTTCTCGGTCTTTAAGACTATCCCATGCGCGTTGCGGCGGTGCAAATGTGTAGTGGCGTCACTATTGACGCCAATCTCGAGGCCGCCAATATGCTTATACGGCAGGCCGCTACAGACGGCGCCAGGTTTGTCACCACACCTGAAATGACGCATGTGCTACAGCGCGCCCCCCAATCCCTGTTCGAAACTCTTTCAACGGAAGACAAGGATAGGGGTGTGGTGTTCTTTAGCGCGCTTGCCAAGGAATTAAACATTGATCTCTTGATCGGATCTTTGGCGATTAAAACCGCGAAGAGACGGGCGGTGAACCGGTCATATCTGTTCGGGCCATTCGGCCAAATTAAAGCGCGGTACGATAAAATTCACCTTTTTGACGTAGAGCTTTCGGCCCGTGAGACATGGCAGGAAAGTCGTGTCTATGACCGGGGTCAAACAGCGATTCTGACGGAGGTAAACGGCGCGCAAATCGGACTTTCAATCTGTTATGATATTCGGTTTCCCAAGCTTTATAGGCATTACGCCCAAAACGGCGCCGATATTCTTACTGTGCCCGCCGCATTCACCCGTCCGACGGGTAAAGCCCATTGGGAGACATTGCTAAAAGCACGGGCGATTGAAACCGGATGTTTTGTTATCGCGCCTGCACAAGGGGGACAACATGAGGACGGGCGGGCCACTTGGGGCCGCTCTATGATCATAGACCCATGGGGACAGACCTTGGCGCGTTGCGAAGATGACACACCGGGATTTATCTGCGCAGATATTAATCTGGATGATGTTAAGACCGTGCGCGGAAAAATTCCAGCGTGGAATTATGATCCGGAATGGTCTGTATGATTAAATATAATCTCATATGTGAAAAAGACCATGAGTTTGAAATTTGGTTTTCCAAAGGGTCTGATTATGACGACCAAGCGCCCAAAGGTTTAATACAATGTCCGCATTGTGGTGCAACACGGGTGCAAAAAGCGATTATGTCGCCCGCCATATCGACCGCCCGAAAGAAAGAAGCTGCCGCGTTAAAGCAAAAGCAAAGCCTGCAAATGATGCATGCGGCCGCGGATAAGATACGACAAACTATTGCCGATAATTGCGACTATGTTGGAGATAATTTTGCCCAAGAAGCCCGGGCAATCCATTATGGGGATAGTCCGGAACGCGGCATTTACGGAGAAGCCACACCCCAAGACGCGGCAGCTTTGGTCCAAGAAGGCGTCGATGTCACGGCCTTGCCTGAACACTTGTCACCGAAAACCAAAACCAAGCTTAATTAGGCTGCGCGCTTTAAAGGCGGGCGCGATGTTTCTATGGGATATGTCGCCATGGAATCTGTTTCCATGGGCTGTGCGACATTGTTTTCAAACTCAGACCTTAACGCCGCTGGCATACGGGCTATGGTGTGTAAGATTTCTGTGTCTTGCGCAAATGGCCCTAAAAAACTACGCACGGCGTTTTGCAGGCCATGATCGGCTAAGGTCGCGAGGGCTTTGGCCTGAGACCGGGTTAAATGACCCTCAAAATAGGATGATTTCAACTGTGGGCTGAGGTGTGTGACGGATAATATTTCACTGACGCAGGCTTTTGAAATATAAAGGGATGTCGCAATGTCTACGGGGGTATGCCCCGCTTTCCAGAGCTGTCTTACCTGTTGATATTGCTCACGATTATGCGAAAGCTTGGGGATTGAAGCTCTGGCGTGTGGACGGGTCCTACAGGGCGCGTTCAGGCGGGAGGGGCGGGCGCTATCCGTCTTGAGTACAATGTATGGAATTTGGCGCAAATCCTGTGGTAATGTGCCTTTAGCCTGCATACGCCGCAGGGCCGCAAAGCGTTTTTTACCTTCTATAATCAAGAGCGTTTGATTGACAGGCATAACGCACAGGGGCGTTAAAAGCCCGAAACGTGCGATCGCTCGTTCCAGACATTTTATCTCTTCGAGCGTCTCGCCATAAAAAATAGGTGATCTTGCGACCCTATATTGAGATAATGCCGCGACCTGAGGGGGGGCAAGCAAGGGGGTATATGTCATATTGGGCTCCAACTTAATGTTCGATGACCCGCCAATTCACTCACATTCAAACCGATACTATACGATACCGCCTGGAAATCGGACTCACGCTTATTCAGACTGCGTGATTATATAGAGTGTTTAAAACCCTGTGACCTACGACAAGCTTACGAATGGGTTACAAAACTGTTATGGATTTAGGCGATATAGCCGCGAACTGGCGTTCCGGACTTGGCGGTCTATTTTACAGCTATTGTGACATAATTAATATTAAGATCATCGGAAAACCGCCATGCTTGGGTGAGTGGATTTAAACTCATGCCGCGGCTGTCTTCCGGTGTTAAGCCTGCATCTAATAACCAGCGTCTAATTTCTATGGGACGAACCAGTTTTTCATATTGATGGGTGCCGCGCGGAAGCCAACGCAAAACATATTCCGCCCCGACAATAGCAAATAAAAAGGCTTTCATCGTGCGATTGATTGTCGAGCACATCATCAGCCCGCCGTCTTTGACCATTGCGCCGCAATCTTTCATGAAATCGGGGGGATTGGCGACATGTTCTATGACTTCCATATTTAACACGGCGTCAAATGCAGCTTCGCCGCTAGCGACAAGCTGTTCGACCGTGCCATGACGATAATCGATATCAAGCGCGTCAAGCATCGCATGTGCCTTGGCCGTTTTGAGGTTTTTTTCGAGCGCGTCGACACCTGTAACCTGTGCGCCCAACCGCGTCATAGGTTCGCATAACAACCCACCGCCGCATCCAATATCAAGTATTCTGAGCCCTTTTAACGGGGCGTCCATATCTGGGTCCCGTTGAAAATGCTCGCATAATGTTTGCTTTATAAAATCTGTCCGAAAGGCATTCATAATATGCAGAGGTTTAAACATGCCATCCGGGTTCCACCAATCATCGGCCATTCGTGCAAAGCTTTCCATTTCAGCCGGATCAACACTCACGGTTGATATATATTCGGGAAGAGAGTCTGAATGGGACATCGTCAGTCTTTACATGTCATGATTAGGATGAGGTGCTTGCAGGGGTGTGAGTTTCATCAAACCAGTTGATGAAGTCTATACGTTCATCTTCGGGCATGTGTAGGCCGAGTTTGGATCGCCGCCACAGAATATCTTGCGCCGAAGTTACAAATTCACGGTCTATCAAATACCGGACTTCGCGCTCTGATAACCCTTTGTAAAAAAGCCTGCCCAGATCAGACATTGTCTTGGACGGGCCTAATACATCTTGCATATGTGTTCCGTAGCTGCGCGCGAGACGGTGTAGTAACGTGGGATCGAGCCATGGATATTGCAATGTCATCCGGCTTTTAAAGCCGTCGAAATCCGCATTCGCAATATCTCCACCCGGCAGGCTTGCCGTGCGGGTCCACGCTGTTTTGTCCGGGGTTAAAAAGGGGTGTAATTTTTCCATCGCATGTTCAGCCAGTTTTCTGGAGGTTGTAATCTTACCCCCATAGATCGACATAAAAGGCGCACCTTTGGTAAATTCGTCAATGTCGAGAACATAATCCCGTGTCACGGCGGCAGCATTTGCGCTTTTATCGTCATATAGAGGTCGGACCCCTGAATAGGTCCAGACAACATCTTCCGGGCTTATATCCTTTTCGAAATATTCATTCGCGCATGCACACAGATATGAAATTTCTTTTTCCGAAATTTTAACGTCGCCCAAACGCGCCGTATAGGGTACATCCGTGGTGCCGATGAGCGTATATTCACCTTCATAGGGGATGGCGAAAATAATACGATTATCCGCGTTTTGGAAAATATAGCTATGATCGCCCTCGTATAATTTTTTTGTGACAATATGGCTGCCCTTGATCAGACGTAGGCCGGCATCATTTTTACCGCGGTGCAATTTATACAAGACCTCTTCTACCCATGGGCCGGCGGAATTGACCACAGCTCTGGCTTTAACCTGTTCGGTCGTGCCCGTTAAGGTGTGAATATGTGCCGTGTATAGGCCGTCCGCAACAGATAAGTCTTTCACTTCAGACCGGGTACGGATATCGGCGCCGTGATTACGGGCATCCATTGCGTTTAACACAACAAGTCGTGCATCTTCGACCCAACAGTCGGAATATTCAAACCCGAAGGTCAGGCGTTTTTCCAATATATTTTCATGAGCTTTGGCGTTAAGTTTTACGGTCTTTGTCGGAGGCAAGAGTTTCCGTCCGCCCATATAATCGTAAAAGAATAGGCCCAATCTTAAAAGCCAAGCCGGGCGCAGGCCTTTATCATAAGGCAGGACAAAGCGCATTGGCCAGATGATATGCGGCGCGGCGCGAAGTAAAACCTCGCGTTCTTTTAACGCTTCTCTGACCAGCCTGAATTCGTAATATTCAAGGTAGCGCAGGCCGCCGTGGATCAACTTGGTACTTGCAGAGGACGTATGAGTGGCAAGATCGTCTTTCTCACAGAGTAAAACCGATAGGCCCCGCCCGGCGGCGTCGCGGGCTATAGCGGTGCCATTAATGCCGCCCCCAATGATTAAAAGGTCAAATATAGTGTCCAAGGCTCAATTCCTGATAGTGCCTATAATTTCGGGGCTCTTATATCTGATTTTTCTGGTATTTATAGACTTTAATCGCTGGCAGGTGGAATAAATTAAAAATCAAGAAGCTTAGGGCTGTCCCATCCCCGCCGTTGGCAGGCCGCTATAACGGTATTTCGCAGCAGACAGGCAATCGTCATGGGGCCGACACCGCCCGGCACCGGTGTAAGCGAGCCGGCCACAGAATTCACCGCGTCAAAATCAACATCCCCGACCAATTTGGTTTTTCCGGGTTTTTTAGGATTGGGGATTCGGTTGATCCCAACATCAATAACACAGGCTCCAGGTTTGACCCAATCGGCTTTGACCATTTCCGGCCGTCCGACAGCCGGAACAAGAATATCGGCCTTTCGGCATACCGCTTCAATGTTCTGGGTGCGCGAATGTGCGATGGTCACAGTGCAATTTTGTTCAAGAAACAAAAGCGCCGCCGGCTTGCCGACCAGAATGGAACGCCCGAGGATAACACAGTTTTTGCCTGATAAATCTCCTAAGGCATCCTTGGCTAGCATGACACAGCCTGTAGGCGTGCAGGGACGCAAGCCGTCTTTACCCAAAGACAGACGGCCAGCAGAGGCTTCTGTTAAGCCGTCTACATCTTTGTCAGGGTCGATATTGGCTATCACCTTTTCTGCATTCATGTTACCGGGCAAGGGTAATTGTACTAATATACCGTCAACCTCGGGGTCGGCATTAAGGGCGCGTACCGTTTTGATGACCGTCTCCTGGGACACGTCCGCCTCCAGCTTGTGCTCAAGGGAGCGCATGCCTGTTTCTTTGGTGAATTTAATTTTATTGCGAACATAGACATGGCTGGCCGGGTCGTCACCGACAAGCACAACGGCAAGTGTCGGTTGGCCCGGTAGCGTTTTTACAGCTCGCGCAATGCGCGTGCGCAGGCCTGCGGCATAGGCTTTTCCGTCAATAGGTGTGGCGGGCATACGAACTCCGTAAAGATTAGCTGTAATCGTCTAACGGGTTTAACCTCAAGCCGGCTTAATAGTAAATATCATATTTGGTCTGGGTCTCAACATAGGTGTGTTCTGGCCTTGAGCCTGTGTTGAGACCGGCTTTAAATGTCAAATCAATATAATGGATCGAGAGGCAGGAGAAGATGTTGCGTTGTTTTTAAACCCAATATTGTGTCTGTTAAAACTCCCTATTGCGTCTGGGCCTAGGGCGGCGTAAAAGCGCTGCTTGAATTTAACTAGGGTTGGTTATGACGCGTATTGTCATGAAATTCGGTGGCACATCTGTCGCAAATTTAGACCGCATCCGGCATGTCGCGGCTTTGGTTGCAGCCGAGGTGTCACAAGGTCACGAAGTGGCTGTGGTGGTGTCGGCCATGTCGGGGGAAACCAACCGTCTTGTCGGCTTTGTCGATGCGCTGGATGGGGATGCGGATACAGGCGGCGCGATTGAAGATGAATATGACGCGATTGTCTCGTCCGGCGAACAGGTCACCTCGGGATTACTTGCGATTGCCCTGCGCCGTCGCGGGGTAAAGGCGCGGTCTTGGCTGGGGTGGCAAATCCCGCTCAAGACCGATATGGCCCATTCAAAAGCGCGTATCGCGGCTATTGAAGATGCGGCGCTTGATGCGTCTTTGAGGACCGGCAATGTCGCAGTCGTCGCCGGATTTCAGGGGATTAGCGATGACGGGCGCATTTCGACACTGGGGCGCGGCGGATCTGATACATCGGCTGTGGCTTTAGCGGTGGCACTCAATGCCGACCGCTGTGATATTTATACGGATGTGGACGGTATCTACACTACGGATCCGCGTATTGTTGAGGGTGCGCGGCGCTTGAATCGTATTGCGTTTGAAGAAATGCTGGAACTGGCCTCATTAGGGGCCAAGGTTTTACAGACGCGCTCTGTGGAACTGGCGATGAATAATGATCTGCCTATTCGTGTACTTACGTCGATGGCCGAAGTCGGGGCGGATAATCCCGGCACACTTGTCTGTAAAGAGGATGAAACTATGGAAGAACGTGTTGTAAGCGGCGTAGCCTATTCGCGCGATGAGGCGCAAATTACCTTGCTAAAACTTGTCGATAAGCCGGGCATGGTCGCCCAAGTCTGCCGGGCCATGTCGGAAGCTAATGTGAGTGTCGACATGATTGTGCAGGGTATTTCGCGCTCTGATAATGCGGCGAATTTGACCTTCACAGTCGGGAAGCGTGATCTGGAGAAAGCGCTGGCGGCCTTAGACAGTGTGAAGTCGGAAATAGGATTTGAAAACATAAAATCAGACTCGAATGTGACGAAAGTCTCTATTGTGGGGATTGGCATGCGTTCTCATACGGGTGTGGCTCAAACCATGTTTGAAGCCTTGGCCGAACGCGGCATTAATGTCGAGGTTATCGCCACATCTGAAATTAAAATCTCCGTTCTGATTGACGCGGAATATACCGAACTGGCCGTGCGTGCGCTTCATAATGCCTTTGAGCTTGAGACGGCCTAGCTTTGACGGGCTATCTTACGGAAAATTTCATTGTACCCATTTGCCGGTCATGAAACCTGCATAGCTTTGTCGAATTTTTGAAATCAAGCCGCGTGGCATGATATCTTCAAATTGGTTTTAATCGGGGAACAGGCTATTTCGTATCTACGCATATGAAATACGGTGAAGCTCGGCACAGCCTATAAGGTGAAATGACAATGTCAGATTACAATCGCTCCGTCGTCATGATTATACTCGGGGGTGTTTGCTTGTCATCCCTTGGCATAGCCGACCGGAGTCTGGACGCGGCCACAGGGCCGCAAATTGCGTTTTACCGCGCGGTTTCACAATTTATATTTTTCGCATTCATCTTTTTAATTTTGCGAAAAAAATCGATTAAGACCGAATTTGTATCGCTGACATGGCGGGGTTGGTTTGCCGCGGTTGTTATGGCGATGTCGGGCTTCTTTTTGATTATGTCATTTCAATTTACCCTGATTGCGAATGCTATCTTTTTTATCTCGCTCACCCCGCTTATCGCAGCTGCAATGGCATGGGTTTGCCTCAAAGAAAAAATTGATCGCAGAACCGCTTTGGCCATGCTCATTGCCGTGACGGGTGTTTCGATTATTTTTGGAACCAATATGAGCGGGGACGGGGTTATCGGCATGGCTTTCGCACTTATGATGGCGATGTGTTACGCGGCGGCTATTGTCACTATACGGACGATACCCGCGGCCAATATAATTTTAATATGTACGCTAAACGCTGTGTTGACCCTTATCTTGATGCTGCCCTTAATCGACGGTTTTTTTGTAACGCAAAAAGATTTGCTCATTTGTCTCGGATTGGGGATTTTTCAGGTAGGGCTTGGCACGGTTCTAGTGATGACGGGCGCGCGTCATGTTCCCGCAGCGCAAGTATCAATCCTCGCCCTGCTCGAAGTTGTGCTGGGGCCGATCTGGGTCTGGATTTTTCTCAACGAAATACCCAGTCTAATAACTTTGATTGGAGGGGCTATTGTACTGGCCGGTGTGAGCTATCAAGCCTTGGGTGCCCGCCAAAAGCGCGATGCGGCTTCGTTTTAATGCAAAGATTGCTTATCTTGACCATAGACGAAATGCGGTTCTGTCGAAATCGCCGGAATCTCGTCAACCTCATATAAAAGCTGTGAGCCGAGACTTTCTGCCGTCCTGATACTGGCAATATTATCCTTGGCAATTGTGTGGACGACGCGTGTCCAACCCATGACGTCAAAAGCATAGTCAATACAGGCGCGAGAGGCCTCTTTGGCAAAGCCCTTGCGCCAATGATCGCGGTGAATAGTCCACCCGACTTCGCGGTCTGGCCATGCTTCAGGATACCATAAGCCGACACGCCCGACCCAAGCTTCGCTGGATTTTTCAATCACAGAATAAAAACTATACCCCCGTATTTTCTGATGGCCGATAACCGTCGCCATATGTCGCCACGCCTGCGCGCGGGTCATACCCGGCCCACCGCCTAAGCCCCGCATGGTTTCTTTATCGCCGAAACAATCTGCCCAAATCTCGAAATCCCGCTCGGGGTCAACCTCGCGTAAAATCAGGCGCTCTGTTTCAAGAATAGGCTTCATAATGAAGGTTTCAGATTAAACCCGCCGTGGAAAGGCGGGTTTGGGGGCCGTTGGCGTGAATGTCACCCGCTAATCGCGCAGTTCAGGTTCCATGTCCTGACATTCGGCGATGATCTTTTCAACCGCCGCGACAGATTTCATAAACATTTCGCGTTCATTGGCTTTTAAGCGCAGGTTCATGACTTTTTCAACACCGCGCGCCCCGATCATAGCCGGAGCGCCGACATAAAGACCTCGCACGCCAGCGATCTGGCCACTTAGCCGTACCGCACATGGCAGGATACGCTTTTTATCTCGCAGATAGCTGGTCGCCATTTCGATCGCGCTTTCGGCCGGTGCGTAATAGGCAGAGCCATTGCCTAACAGGGCGACAATCTCGCCGCCGCCTTTACGTGTGCGCTCGACAATCGCGTCGATCTTTTCCTGTGTCGTCCATTTCATTTTAATCATGTCAGGCAAAGGCACGCCGTTCACTGTCGAGTAGCGGATCAGCGGAACCATTGTATCGCCGTGACCGCCCAGAACGGACGCATGCACGTCTTGAACGGAACATTGAAACTCGTCAGCGAGAAAATAACGGAACCGCGCGCTGTCCAGCACGCCGGCCATGCCGACAACTTTACGCGGTTGCAGGCCGGAGAACTTTTGCAAGGCCCAGACCATCGCATCCAGCGGATTGGTAATACAGATGACAAAGGCTTTCGGGGCATATTGTTTAATGCCTTCCGCGACCTGTTTGATCACGCCGAGATTTTTACCCACAAGGTCTTTGCGGTCCATACCGGGCTTGCGCGGAAATCCAGCCGTGATGATACAGACATCGGCCCCCGCAATATCTGCGTAGTCATTCGTGCCTTTAAGACGGCTGTCTTTACCGAATACTGTTGTGGCTTCATTGAGGTCGAGAGCCTTGCCTTTGGCTGTGCCTTCAAAAATATCAAAAAGAACTACATCACCTAATTCCTCGCGCGCTGCAATGTGAGCTAATGTTCCGCCGATCATGCCTGCGCCGATTAATGCTATTTTCGCCCGTGCCATGTGTTTCTCCTTAAAGCTTGGTATCTTTGCGTGTCTTTAGCGGACAGGCCGTCGAGTCGCAAGACAATGTAGAAGGTCGTGATCGACAAAGTTATCAAAACCGAAACGGACGGTAGAAGATGATTACGAGCTTAAAATGCGGCGTTCGCCTAAATAGTCCCGCCCTCGCATTTCAATGAGCCGTGACACTGTGCGTTCAAATTCAAATGCGCCGGTACCGTTGACATATAAAAGGTGTGGTTCGACCGCCGCGGACATAACCAGTTTAGTGCGGGTCTCGTAAAGGGCGTCTATAAGCGTGACAAAACGCTTGGCCTCATTGCGGCTCTCTGGCCCCATTTGTGGGACATTTTCCAAAATCAGGGTTTGAAAGGCTTGGGAGAGCCGTAAATAGTCGGCCGCCCCGAGGGGTTGCTTGCATAGCCGATCAAAACTGGCGCGGGCCGTTCCTGCCGCGGTGCGTCGTAAAGTCAGCGGACGCCCTTGTACTGTCAAACAGGTTTCGCGCGGTGTTGCCGGGCCGATAAGTCTTCGCCACGTCGCATCTATTCCGGCATCGGCATCCGGCCCGAGCGGGTTATAATAAACGGGGGCGGCTTCAAGCTGGCGTAACCGGTGATCCAATTCACCTCTAAATTCATGAATTATAAGATGCTCGGGCATCATGTCGATGAAAGGTTCGAACAGATTACGGTTCAGCCCGTTTTTATAGAGATCTTTGGGCGGACGATTAGAGGTTGCGACTATAATCACACCGCGCGCCCATAATGCCGAGAACAGGCGCGATAAAATCATTGCATCTGTAATGTCTGTGACGTGAAATTCATCAAAACATAATAGCCGGGCATTGCGTGCGATTGATTTGGCGGTTGGGGCAATCGGGTCCTCTCCGGCGCCGCGAACATAGTCGGCACTGGCGCGGCGTTCAGATATATCCATTTTGCGCCATAAATTAATCTTGGCATGTACGCCGAGCATAAAGGCATGAAAATGTACGCGTTGCTTGGCTTTCACCGGAGCGGTTTCAAAAAACCAGTCCATCAACATGGATTTCCCCCGGCCCACGCCGCCCCATAAATATAATCCTTTGGGGGCGATTTTTTTTGAGGAAAATAATCCGGCTCTACGAAGAGGTGTGTTCAGGCGGGCTAACAGCGCGTCGAGAGCTTTGGCAGCGCTGATTTGTTCGGAATCTTCGCTTAATAGACCCTCGGTAATTTGGGCCTTGAGTTTATGATATACGGCTCCACTCATTACCTATTGGCGATGTTTTTAGGTTTGGAACGAAAAATAATCATAAAAAGCAGGACGGTTAGATTTCAAAAATTTCTGTTATATATGCAGTCCTACCGTGGATTATGGCGAGGTCAAGCCCGATGTGGCTTAGGGGGATTTAGGCATTCTATTGAGAAAACATTTTTGTTCATCTAGGGTTTATGTTACTAACGATAAGTTAATTTAAGGGTTCGTGCAGGCTTTGCTGTGCGCGGACGAATACGGGGGCTTCTATCCGGAAGCCAAAATCTTGGAGGTTTTCCTAATATGGAACAATTAGCGCAACATTTAAATTTCTTACCGGCAGTTGCCGTAGGGCCGGTTGTCGCCCTAGTGGTTATTATCGCCGGTTACTTTATATCTAAAATCGCTGCTGCGATTGTATCCGGTGCAATAAATCGTACAGGTATTGGCCGTAAAGCCAAGACAACTGGAGGCAATATCGGGAAATCACTCTCCAAAGCCGTTTTCTGGGTGCTGTGGTTGATCTTCATTCTTATGGGCCTCAGCCAGTTCCCAATGCTGTCTAACCAGCTTGGTTTCCTAAATGGAATGATGGAAAATATCTTTGGATATCTCCCGCAACTTGCCATTGGTGGTTTTGTATTGGCTGTCGGTATTCTCCTGTCTAAAGTTGTTAAAGAGGCTTTGACCTCGACATTGGAAGCGGCACAAGTCGATAGGCTAATTTCACGCTTTAGCGGTGGAAGTGTAAGCGATGACGGTATGGCATCGACGTCTCTGGCAAAAAGCATGGGTGTTTTAATGGCAGCAATTGTCACCATTATTGCCGCGACGACAGCCATTGGTATCTGGGATATTCCCGGAATTTCTGGGCCGGTTTCTGATCTTCTAAATACGATCTTGAATTATATTCCGCGTATCATCGGTGCCGCAATCATTCTGGCTATATTCGTCTTTATCGGACGGTTTGTCTCTAATTTGGCGAAAAGCACGCTCCCTGCATTGGGTGTGGACAGTTCGCTTTCGTCTGTTGCCAGCCTAGATGGGGATACCACTAACTTTGTACCGTCAAGCGTTATCGCTAATGTGAGCTTCATCGGTATCGCGCTTATGGGCTTAACAGCGGCTATGAAAGCCCTGGGCATTCCTGAGTTAACCAATGTCTTTAATACCTTGCTTGAGGTCGGTGGTCGTGTGGTTCTAGGCGCGGTTATCATCGGTGCGGGTCTGTTCATTGCCAACTTTGTGTCAAAAATTGTCACGCAGACATCTGGCGATCTTGCAGGTAAAATCATCAAATATGCCACAATGATTATCGTGACCTTTATGGGTCTTGAAACAATGCAACTGGGCGAAGGTATTGTCGATACAGCCTTTAGCTACGGCGTAGGTGCAGCCGCTGTTGCCGGCGGTGTTGGCGGCGCGATTGCGTTCGGTCTGGGTGGACGTGAGTGGGCGTCTAAAAAGCTGAACGAATGGATGCCTGTTAAAAACGCACGTAAGAAGTAATCCGCGGATTTAAACCGCAGCTTTAAACCGGAGACATACGCCCGGTGTTATATGCAAGATTTACCCCGC
>CAZSKN010000010.1:14406-31424 GCA_964607445.1 uncultured Caulobacterales bacterium | reverse complement strand
CCGCAGCTTTAAACCGGAGACATACGCCCGGTGTTATATGCAAGATTTACCCCGCCCTTTGGCGGGGTTTTATATTTCAAGAGTGCCAATCGCGCGAATATTGGCGCGCGTTAGGTCATTATCATCCAAGGCTATCAAAGCCTCTATCCGTGCACGGCATAAATCATATACGTCTGAAAAGGCCTTTTGACGTGCGGCCAGAGGTTCAATATGGGCCGGGTCTTCTGCAGGCCAATGGGCTTTGATGTGGCGTCCCGGAAAAACGGGACATATCTCAGCCGCCGCATTTCCACAAACTGTGATGACAATGTCCATTTCAGTTTCGATAGTTTCAAATTCGTCCCAGCTTTTTGATCTGTAAGCCGATGTATTATGGCCACGCCGTTCGAGTTCAGCCAAGCCGTCCGGGTGAGGGCGGCCGCTAGGCTTGCTTCCGGCACTCCAACCCAGGAACCGGGGCGTGTCTCCGTCGCCGCGTCCGAGGTCGTTCATAAGAGCCTCGGATAAAATCGAACGTGCGGAGTTTCCTGTGCAGAGGAATAAAACATTGAGGGGTTTGGTCATGCGTGCGGCCTGTAATTTATAAGCTGTTTATCCGTCCATAGTGTATTGGCGGCGTGTGTAAGGCTGTTTGTGTAATTTGTGCAAGGGTGAGATTTTCGGGCTAGGAAATGTGGCTATGGGTGAGGGCGTACAGGCTTGCGGTTGAAACTCTTATTTTCATCTGTACCTCGCTCTTCTTTACATTTTCTGCCCCCGACAGGGAATTGATGGGAGGTTTAAATCCATTCCCGATATTATGTCCAGAGATCAATTCTGGCTATGTGGTGAATTTACGCGTAGAAAGTTATATGCATATTGTCGAGGAATTGATTGTGGAACGCGCCCCGAAAATTACGGGTCGTTCGCGCATATTTCGGGCCATACGCCCTATGCTTTACCGCCTTCTGGCTTATGACGCGGCTGTTTTCCTCGCAGATAATATTAAAACTATGAACGGCTATGACGCTTTTAATATGATTACAAATCATATCAACCCGCGCACCGCTATTCGCGGATTGCATAATTTACCCGAAAACGGACGGTGTATTCTTATCGCCAACCATCCTACAGGTCTGGCGGATGGCATGGCTGTGTTTCAAGCTATTCGAGATAAACGCCCCCATCATGTATATTTGGCCAATGCGGACGCCCTAAGAGTTATGCCCGATGCCGGGGATATTATCATTCCGGTAGAATGGGTGAAGACGAAACGAAATCCGCGCAAAACGCGACAAACTCTAGTGGATATTAAAAAGGCGTTGGATGCGGAAAAATGTATTGTCATATTTCCGTCCGGCGCTCTTGCGAAAATGACATGGCGGGGCCTGAAAGATAAACCGTGGCAAAACTCGGCGGCCATGTTGGCCCAGAAATATAAAGCGCCGATTATTCCCGTGCATATCCAAGCCAGAAACTCATTACTTTATTATTTCTTTGCAAATGTCAGCCCGGAATTGCGGGATATTACCCTGTTTCACGAATTGCTCAATAAAAAGGGAAAAACATTTAGATTGACCTTCGGAGAGCCGATTGACCCCAAAACCCTGCCAAATAAGGCGGGAGATGCAACCGCGGTTATTCGCCGGATCGTTGAAACATTATAGTCTGGACAATCTTTATTTTAACCCCAAATATAGCGCTCAATACATATGCGGTATAGAAAGATAGTTATGCGGTTTGTTCTTCTTGTATTACTGGCGACGTCATGTTTTCTGATGGGCTGTACACCACAGACGTCCACGCAACCCTCGCCGTCTGAGCGTTTGGAAGGGCATGAGATTGATAGCTTGTTATCTAATGCGGTAAATTCGGGGGAAATTATCGGCGCCTCGGCGTTGATATATGACGAAGGTGAGGTCGTCTATACAGGGACTTTTGGTCTGCGTGACAGAGAACGCGACCTGCCTGTTGCAATGGATACGGTATGGCGCATTTATTCTATGACCAAACCCGTGACATCTGTCATTATTATGGATTTGTTTGAAGAGGGCAAATTAGCGCTTGAAGACCCTGTTGAAAAATATATTCCCGAGCTGGGTCAAATGCAGGTGCTTAGTGCCGGCCCTGACGGCAGGCCCGTCTTTACACCACAGCAGCGCCCGATGACGATTAAAGACCTGCTTTTGCACCGCGCTGGTATGGGGTACGGAATATTTGGAGAGGTTAATCCCATTGAAACGGCATATGCCAATGCCGGTTTGTTGGATCCGGAAGAAGACCTTGGCGTTAAAATGCAAAAATTGGCAAAATTACCCTTGCTGGCCCAACCTGGCGAGGGCTGGTATTATAGCTATAGTATTGATGTGCTCGGACGCGTAGCCGAAAAGATTGAAAATAAATCATTGGGTGACATTATGGAGGCGCGCATTTTTGCCCCTTTAGGAATGTCCGAAACCAGTTTTCAGGTGCGACCAGATCAAAAGCCCCGTTTTGCCTCTAATTATTTATTACAAGACGATGGTCGGTTTACCTTGCAAGATGACGCTCAAACCAGCACTTTTTTAAATGAGAATGCATTCCAGTCCGGGGGCGGGGGGCTGGTGTCTACATTGGGCGATTACGCTAAATTTGCAGAGCTTATGTTAAATGGCGGCTTTGCCAATGGCCACCGTGTTTTAGACGCAGAGACTGTGGCATTGATGATGAGTGACCGTATGGACCCCGATGATAAATTCATGATGCCGTGGCTGGGGGCTAGCCAGCAGTCGAGCTTTGGGTATGGCGGGGCTGTCATTATATCCGAAACGCCCGAAAGCCTTGCACAATCCGGTAAGGCCAAAGGACAATGGGGCTGGGGAGGCGCTGCGCGTACACAATTTTGGGTTGATCCTGTAAATAAGGCCTTCGGGATTATTATGTTGCAGTTCTTTGGGGGTGAAGACCCTGAAATACATGATAAATTTCAATCGCTTGTATATAAAAAGGTGAAAAATTAATCAGCGAATTTTTTTTTAATAATTGGGTCTAATTTGACTTGCATAAACAGTTTATACTTGCTTACATCAAAAGTGACACGGGGTAACTTTAGCTTGAAAGGCACGCTGTGTTATCGCATTTGTTTTCGGAAGATATTATTGTGAAAAATATTGAGAATCCAGATATGTTATTTATATTAGGGTGCTTGAATGCTGCGGGTGCGAGCGTTGGAAAAACACGTCAAAAAGTTCTTTTAGAAGCCGCGAATCACTTAGGGTGCACGCCTCAGGCCTTGGCATTTTTATTTGAAACGCAGACGTCAATGGAAACCGGTAATTCTGGTGATTCTGATAATAGTGTGTACGATTTTCCTGACTCCCATCGCCGCCGCCGCGCTCATCTTACATATGCACGTTACGCAGCGGAATGATGGCTGTATATTTGAGGTATCATAAAGCCAGTTTTTGCCTCAAATTCGCACCATAATGCAAAAGCGACAATATATCCTCTAAAAACCCTCACTTTTTTGTCGCCAGACTCATTTGTACGGCCTATAAGCGAGCCAAATAATCGAGGTCACTTTATGGTACAGCTTTCTCTTCCGAAGAATTCTAAACTTACGTCTGGGAAAAACTGGTCGAAAACGGCAACGGGTCAGCGCTTAAAAACGTTTAAAATTTACCGCTATGATCCGACCGACGGTGGCAATCCGCAGTGGGATAGCTATCAGATAGACCTTGATGAATGCGGGCCTATGGTTCTGGACGCTCTTTTTAAAATTAAGAACGAAATTGACCCGACTCTGGCTTTCCGCCGCTCTTGTCGAGAAGGCGTTTGCGGGTCTTGCGCCATGAATATTGGCGGGCGTAATACGCTGGCCTGTACGAAAGCTATTGACGATATTCCGGGGACGACATTAACAATATCCCCTTTGCCGCATTTGCCTGTCGTGCGAGACCTCGTACCTGATTTATCTCAATTCTATGCGCAATATGCTTCAATCGAACCTTGGTTGCATACCAGTACAGTCGACCCCACGCAGGAGCATAGCCAGAGCCCTGAAGACCGGGATCAGCTGGACGGCTATTATGAATGTATTTTATGTGCGTCATGTTCGACGTCATGCCCGTCATATTGGTGGAATGGAGATCGGTATTTGGGGCCAGCGGCTCTGTTGCAAGCCTACCGCTGGCTGGTCGATAGTCGTGACGAAGCTAAAACGGACAGGCTGGATGCGCTTGAAGATCCGTTTAAACTCTATCGCTGTCACACGATTATGAATTGTGCGAATGTGTGCCCTAAAGGCTTAAACCCGGCAAAAGCGATTGCAGATATTAAAAAAATGATGGTGGAGCGCGCTTAAGCTGAAGATTAATGATAGCGCCCCATGATGATGTGCGGGCAGGATCATTATCTACACGATTGTTTCTCATAAATTTGATGGGTCTTTATATCGGTTTTGCTGTCTTTTACTTGCGAGGTTTAGGCGGTGCCAGTATAAGACACTATACGTCTGAGCTTGGGAACGGGTTCACATATTTAATCCGGTAACGGGTTCATAAACTTAATAAGGCTGACGAAAGACATTTCATGAATATTCACGAATATCAGGGCAAAGCTGTCCTCAAAGAGTTGGGTGCGCCCGTATCAAATGGCATCGCTATTTTTAATGCGTCTGAAGCGCGCGCCGCAGCAGAAAAATTGGGCGGCCCGCTCTGGGTGGTTAAATCTCAAATTCATGCGGGCGGGCGCGGGAAAGGGACATTTATCGGCGCCCCGAAAGAGGCCAAGGGCGGTGTGCGTCTGGCCTTTTCTATCGATGATGTTGTTAAAAATGCCGAGGAAATGCTCGGAAGTTATCTGGTCACGGCGCAAACAGGGGCCGCGGGTAAACAGGTGAACCGCCTTTATATTGAGGACGGTTCGGATATCGAGACCGAGCTTTACCTGTCGATCATTATCAATCGTGATAGCTCGCAAGTCTCGTTCATCGCGTCGACCGAGGGCGGGATGGATATTGAGGCCGTCGCACATGATACACCGGAAAAAGTTATTAATTTCGACGTTGATCCGGCGACAGGATTTATGCCCCATCACGGACGTGCATTGGCCAAAGCCTTGGGACTATCGGGTGATTTGGCCAAGCAGTGTCGTAAGCTTGGGCACACGCTTTATAACGGGTTTTTGGCTAAAGACATGGCCATGCTGGAGATTAACCCTCTGATTGTCACAGAAGACGGTCGCCTGCATTGTCTCGATGCTAAAATCAGCTTTGACGGTAATGCACTTTACCGCCATCCCGATATTCAAGCTTTGCGCGATGAAACCGAAGAAGATGAAAAAGAAATCGAGGCGGCAAAATTTGATCTCTCTTATGTTGCGCTAGACGGAAATATTGGCTGTATGGTCAATGGCGCGGGACTGGCCATGTCAACAATGGATATCATCAAGCTTTACGGGGCTGAACCGGCCAATTTTCTAGATGTAGGCGGCGGTGCCACGAAAGAAAATATTGTGGCCGCGTTTAAAATCCTGACTTCTGATGCCAAAGTTGAAGGTATTTTGATCAATATCTTTGGCGGTATTATGAAATGTGATGTGATTGCCCAGGGTACAGTTGACGCGGTTAAAGAAGTCGGCCTCGAAGTGCCGCTTGTCGTCCGCCTTGAGGGGACGAATGTTGAAGCCGGTAAAAAGATTATCAATGAAAGCGGTTTAAATGTTATCGCCGCCGATGACTTGGACGACGCGGCGCAAAAAATTGTCGCGGCTGTCGGCAAAACAAATTACAGTAAATCCCAACTCTCGCGCATGCTTGAAATTGATGTTGTCAAGCTCGCCAACAGTATGGGGATTGATGCCTCGGTAGATGATCTGAAGTCCGAGACTGTCCAGAAAATATTAGATAAGCAGGGTTAGTCAGATGTCGGTATTAATCAATAAAGATACGAAAATTATCACGCAGGGTATGACGGGTAAGACCGGGACATTCCATACAGAGCAGGCCATAGCCTATCACGGCACGAAAATGGTCGCAGGTGTCACACCGGGCAAAGGTGGAACGACGCATTTGGGACTCCCAAATTATGACACAGTGTCAGAAGCCAAATACGCAACCGGCGCCACGGCTTCTGTGGTTTACGTGCCCCCGCCCTTCGCGGCTGATTCTATCCTTGAGGCGATTGACGCCGAGATGGAGCTAATTATCGCGATCACGGAAGGTATTCCCGTGCGCGATATGATTCCGGTAAAACGCGCCCTTGTCGGGTCTAAATCCCGTCTTATCGGCCCTAATTGCCCCGGTGTTTTAACGCCAGAGGAGTGCAAGATTGGGATCATGCCGGGTAAGATTTTCAAAAAAGGTACATGCGGCGTGGTCTCGCGGTCCGGAACGCTCACTTATGAAGCCGTGTTCCAAACGTCACAAGTCGGTTTAGGACAAACAACCGCGATTGGTATCGGTGGGGACCCGATCAATGGTACGAATTTTATCGATTGCCTTGAGTTGTTTCTCAATGATGATGACACAAAACAAATTATTATGATTGGCGAAATTGGCGGCTCTGCCGAAGAAGAAGCTGCGGAATATATCGCACATATGGCCAAAAAGGGTGTCAAGAAACCAATGGTTGGGTTTATTGCGGGACGTACAGCCCCTCCAGGGCGTACAATGGGCCATGCGGGTGCAATTGTGAGTGGCGGTAAAGGCGGGGCTGAGGATAAGATCGCCGCTATGGAAAAAGCAGGTATTCGCGTATCGGATAGTCCAGCCAAGCTCGGCGTGACGATGATGGATGTGCTCAAAGGATAACTCCGGTAGCTGAAAGGCAATCAAATGGCGGATAAAAGCTCCCAAGAGGGTGCGAGAAGTGTACAAAACCAGACGCTGCTCGATACGTTGTTTTTAGACGGGGCAAATGCTGTCTATCTAGAGCAGATGCAAGCCCTCTATGTTGAAGACCCCTCAAGCGTTGACGAGAGCTGGAGAGCCTATTTTGACTCTCTGGGAGAAAGTCAGGATGTTACCCGAAAAATGGCCGCGGGCCCGGCGTGGAAGCGCTCGGATTGGCCATTAGACCTCAATAGTGATCTGACCTCGGCCCTAACCGGTGACTGGGGCGAGCCGTCTGGGTCTGCGTCTGCAAAAACGGCCGGTCGGCCTGTAACCCAAAACGGGGCTGCCGTGTCCGGCCATGACGTGCAGCAAGCCACAAAGGACAGTCTTCGCGCGCTGATGCTTATTCGGGCTTATCGGATGCGTGGACATTTGATCGCTGATCTTGATCCTTTGGGCATAAGTAAAAAAGACCCGCATCCTGAACTTGATCCGGCGACCTATGGTTTTACGCCAGAGGATATGAATCGCGATATTTTCATTGACGGTGTATTAGGTCTCGAAACGGCGACACTCACGCAAATTCTGGCTATTGTTCGCCGGACCTATTGTTCAACATTTGGTGTGCAATTTATGCATATCTCGGACCCGGAAGAAAAGCGCTGGATACAGGAACGAATAGAGGGGCCGGATAAAGAGATCAGCTTTTCTAAAGAAGGGCGTCTCGCGATTTTGCAAAAATTGATTGAAGGGGAAGCCTTCGAACAATTGATCCATAAACGCTATCCCGGCACAAAACGGTTTGGAATTGACGGTGCAGAAAGCCTGCTCCCGGCATTAGAGCAGATTATCAAACGCGGGGGTCAATTAGGGTTGAAGGATATTAACTTTGGCATGCCCCACCGTGGACGGTTGAATGTTATGGCGGCGGTGATGCAAAAACCCTATTCGGCTATATTTCATGAATTTTTAGGGGGTGTCGCTGCCGGAGGTGAGGATTATGGATCCGGGGATGTAAAATACCATCTCGGCGTCTCGGATGATCGTGAATTTGACGGTAATAATGTACATCTCTCTTTGGCGCCTAACCCTTCGCATCTGGAAGTCGTCGCGCCTGTGGTTATGGGTAAAACCCGCGCGAAACAACAAATGATGTCCGGGACCTATCAATCCCATAATCCCGAAGAGGTTATGGCGGTGATATTACACGGTGATAGCGCCTTTGCCGGTCAAGGTATTGTGATGGAGTGTTTCCAGCTCAGTCAATTGGTCGGATATCGTACGGGCGGGACTTTGCATGTCATTGTGAATAACCAGATCGGATTTACAACCACGCCGGACGAATACCGCTCGGGTCAATATTGTTCTGACGTGGCCTTTATGGTCGAAGCTCCGGTTTTCCATGTTAATGGCGATGATCCAGAAGCCGTGGTATTTGCAGCGCGCGTCGCGACAGAATATCGACAAAAATTTGGTAAAGATGTTGTTCTCGATATTATTTGTTATCGACGGTATGGTCACAATGAAGGCGATGACCCGTCATTTACACAGCCGCTGATGTATCAAGCGATTGGCAGCAAAAACACAACGCGGGAAATCTATGCGCAGCGCTTGATCGAACAAGGGGATTTGTCCGCCACTGAACATCAAAAGCGGGTGGATGATTTTTACGCGTTTCTGGATGGCGAATTTGACAAGGCCAAGAACTTCGAAACGCAGGCACCCGACTGGTTGCAAGGGGTTTGGCAGGGCTTGTCGCGACCCACAGAAAATGACGGCAAACGCAGCGGTGATACCTCTGTGGATATTCAACGTCTTAAAGATATTGGTCAAAAAATTACGGCCATGCCTAATTCTGTGAATGTGCACCGCACCTTAAAACGGATCATCAAGGCTCGATCTGAAAAAATTCAGTCAGGTGAAAATATTGACTGGGGCTTGGCCGAACATCTTGCATTTGGAACTTTAATTACCGAAGGACATCCTGTGCGATTGTCCGGGCAGGATTCAGAACGCGGTACGTTTAGTCACCGTCAATCGCATTTCATTGACCAGAAAGACGAGCATAAATATACTCCGCTCAACACGCTCGCATCTGACCAAGAATATTATCAAGTCCTAAATTCGCATCTCTCGGAAGAAGCGGTTTTGGGGTTTGAATATGGATTTTCAGGGGCCGCCCCGCATGCTTTGACGATTTGGGAAGCCCAATTTGGTGATTTCGCAAATGGCGCACAGGTTATGGTCGATCAATTTATCTCGAGTGCAGAACAAAAATGGTTGCGCATGTCCGGCCTCGTTATGTTGCTCCCGCATGGCTATGAAGGACAAGGCCCCGAACATAGTTCAGCGCGGCTTGAACGCTATTTACAGATGTGCGCCGAAGATAATATGCAGGTTACAAATATTTCAACACCAGCCAATTATTTTCATGCCTTGCGCCGTCAAGTCAAACGCGGATTTCGAAAACCGCTTATCAATATGAGTCCGAAAAGTCTTTTGCGGCATAAATTATGTGTGTCGACATTCACAGAAATGGCGTCAGGTTCGCAATTCCACCGCGTGCTGTGGGATGATGCTGAATATCGCCCGGAATCGACCACGATCAAGATTGCGACGGATGCTAAAATAAAGAAAGTCATTATTTGCTCGGGTAAAATTTATTATGATCTTTTCGAAGAACGCGAAAAACGTGGCATTTCAGATGTCTATCTATTACGTCTTGAACAGTTTTACCCTTACCCCCACGACGCCATGCAAACCGAATTAAAGCGGTTTAAAAATGCCGATATTGTCTGGGCGCAGGAAGAACCGAAAAATATGGGCGCGTGGAGCTTTATTAATCCCTATATTGAAGAGACATTAGCGGGTATCAAGGTAAAGAATGACCGCCCGAAATATTATGGACGACCGTCTGCGGCCTCGACGGCGACCGGAATTGCGTCTAAACATAAAAAAGAACAACAGGCTGTCTTTGACAGTGTTTTTGCAAAGTAGTGTGATCTATGACTGATATTACAATCCCAAATGTAGGTGAAAGTGTTGCGGAAGTCACAATCGCGCAATGGTTTAAACAGGTAGGTGAGGCCGTCAAGAAAGACGAGCCGCTGGTCGAGTTGGAAACCGATAAGGCCGCGCAAGAGCTTGTCGCGCCTGAAGACGGCGTGTTGGAGGAGATTTTTGTCGCAGAAGGTGATGTTGCGGAAATTGGTAAATTAATTGCCAGATTGGCGAACGCTTCTGGGGACAATGTTCCGACGGCCGCATCATCTGAGACCCCCCCCGCCAGCGCAGATCAGACAACAGGCTCAACGGCTCCGATAAATATAGATGTGCCCAATGTGGGTGAAAGTGTTTCAGAGGTCACAATCGCGGTTTGGATGAAACAACCCGGAGACGTCGTGGCCAAAGACGAAGCCATTGTCGAGCTTGAAACCGATAAGGCCGCCCAAGAATTAGTATCACCGGAAGCCGGTGTTATCGGCGAGCATTTAATTGCCGAAGGGGATATAGCAAGCGTTGGTCAAACGATCTGTACGTTAATACCCGGCGGCGGAGCCGCGAGCGCGGGTGAGGGCGCGCCTGTCACGCCTGAGCAAGCTGTGGCAAATCCGGCGTCAACGGCAGACCCGAAAATTATGCCGTCAGCCCAAAGAGTAATCAATGAAAATGCTCTGGACGCGAATACGATCTCGGGTTCAGGGAAAGACGGACGTATTACCAAAGGCGACGCTTTGTCTGCAAAAGCTAATCCTGTTGCGGCGCACGCCCCTGTGTCCTCAAATGTACAGGCGTCAAGCTCGCCGCCGCCGCGGGATATCGGGCCGCGAGAAGAACGTGTACGCATGTCACGTATTCGCCAGACCATAGCTCGCCGTTTGAAGGATGCGCAAAATACTGCCGCCATGCTCACAACCTATAATGAAGCGGATATGTCTAATATCATGGCTATGCGTAGCCAGTATAAAGAGATGTTTATCAAGAAACATGATGTGAAGCTTGGCTTTATGAGTTTCTTTGTCAAAGCCTGTGTTCAGGCCTTAAAGGATGTCCCGAATGTAAACGCGGAAATTGACGGTACGGATATAATCTACAAAAATTATTACGACATTTCCGTAGCGGTGGGTACGGATAAAGGCCTTGTTGTGCCTGTATTGCGCGACGCCGATATTCTGGATTTGGGCGGTATTGAAAAAGGCATTAGCGAGCTGGGACGCAAGGCGCGGGACGGAAAATTATCAATGGCCGAGATGTCGGGTGGGACATTTACGATTTCAAACGGGGGGGTCTATGGATCTCTGATGTCATCGCCGATATTGAACCCGCCGCAATCCGGCATTTTAGGCATGCACAAGATTGAAAAGCGTCCTGTTGTCATTAATGACGAGATTGTCATACGCCCGATGATGTATTTGGCATTGTCTTATGATCACCGCATAGTTGATGGTAAAGAAGCGGTTACATTTCTGGTACGGGTCAAGGAATGTCTCGAAGATCCTGAACGATTATTACTCGACCTTTAAACGGGTGTTAAGACTCTGACTGTAAGACGTCCCGAGGTTTCATAGAGGTAATCGGGAGGGCAATAGTGGCTAAAGCGTTGCAACAGCAAGATAAAACAACCCGGGATGACCGTTGGTTAGGTATCATGGCATGTACGGCTATTGTCTGGTATATAATGGGCACATTAGTGTTTTTCCTGTCTCTCAAAACCACTCCGGAAGCGCTGTTTGATATCGGCGCTAGCGATAGACAGATACAATATATCACAACAATGTCGATCTGGGTGAAGCTGGCGTATGCGGTTACATTATTCACGGGCCTTGCCGGTTCGATTGCACTGCTAAACCGCTCTAAAACGGCCTATATTCTATATATGATTTCAGTATTCGGGATCTTGTCTCAAATGGCTGACAGTATCTTGCGCGGCGGAATTGATGTTGTTGGCGTGGCGTCAAATGGGATTTCAATCTCGGTTATTATATTCGGACTGTTCCTGTTTTGGTTGACATATAGCGCTATGCAAGACGGACATTTGCGCTAATCGGACGCAATTGCGCCACAACTATTACGTTATAGACATTCTTAAAATGATCTGTTTTAGTCTCTCTAAAAAATAACGGGAGGCTATAATGCCAGAGATTTATGCTAAAACACCCGTGTGGTTTTGGATAGCCAGTGGCTTGGGTTTAATATGGAATATGATAGGGGTATCGCAATATATATGGCAGGTGACAGCGACGCCTGAGGCACTGGAGGCGGTTTATAGCGCTGCTGAAATGGCGATTATCGAGGCGCAACCGGCTTGGTATACAGCTGTATTTGCTGTGGCTGTTTTTAGCGGCGTACTCGGATGTTTGGGGCTTTTGCTTCGAAAAAAATGGGCATTATGGGCTTTAGGCCTCTCGCTAATATGCGTGATTTTACAAAATATCTATTTTCTTATGGCAGGTGTATATGCCCATATCCACGGCGGAGCCTGGGTAATGACGCTTATGATTCCGGCTATCGCCATTGCCCTGGTTTGGATAGCTAAACATATGTCTACCCGCGGTATTCTTAAATAAGAGACGATCTTATGCAAAGCGAGATGCATGACACTAAACCGTCCAAATTGTTTTGGGGTATCGGCGTTGTGTATTTGATCTGGAGCTTCATTGGATGTTCTATGTATCTGGTCGAGCATCTTATGTCTGATATAGCTTATCAAGAGGCTTTTGGCGCTGATCTATTGGCCGTGCGCGGGGATGTGGCGTGGTGGGCCACCTCTGGATATGCGCTCGGGGTTTGGGGCGGCTTGCTGGCTATTCTGTTTTATATGCGACGACAGAAAATATGCCTGATGTTTTTTTATGCGTCTTTTTTCGGGGCCGTCATCGGACATTTTCCGTCAATCTTTGATGGGCGGTTTCGCGATTTAATGGGCGTTGGAGATTGGGTGTTTATGCTCTTTATCTGGTTGAGCTGTATCTTCATCATAGGCTATGCTCGAAAAATGCTCAGAGCAGGCATAATACGTTAACCGCAATATTGACGCCTAAACCTTCGACGCGTATGTGACAGGCCTACCCTAGCCTCGCATGGAGCATTTATGTCACAGACTTATGATATTGTTATTATTGGCGGTGGTCCGGGAGGATATAATAGCGCAATCCGTGCCGGACAGTTAGGGTTGAAAGTGGCCTGTGTGGAAACGCGCAAGACTTTGGGGGGCACGTGTCTGAATGTCGGTTGTATTCCATCAAAAGCGCTTTTGCATGCCTCGGAAATGTTGGAGACGGCGCACTCCGGATTTGCCGATATGGGATTGACCGGAAAGGTCGGATTTGACCTCTCCAAGATGATGGCCGCGAAAGAAAAAACCGTAGCGGGTCTGACAGATGGCATTAAGTTTTTATTCAAAAAAAATAAAGTCGATCATATTGAAGGGTTTGGGAAAATTGTCGATGCCACGACGGTTGAGGTGACGTCAGGGACGAAAACACAAAATTTAAAGACAAAAAATATTATTATTGCGACAGGTTCGGAAGTCGCAAGCTTGCCCGGCGTAGAAATAGATGAAAAGCAAGTGGTGTCCTCGACCGGAGCCTTAGAACTGCCAAAGGTGCCAAAGACATTATTGATAATTGGTGCGGGGGTGATCGGTTTGGAATTAGGCTCTGTTTGGCGGCGTCTCGGGGCCGAGGTGACTGTGGTGGAATATCTCGATCATATTTTGCCCGGCATGGACGGCGAAGTGCAAAAACAGGCTTTGCGGATTTTCAAGAAACAGAAAATGAAATTTGAATTGGGCCGGAAAGTCACGGGTATAAAAAAATTGAAATCCGGATTAAAAGTGACAACCGAAGCCAGCGCGGGCGGCACGCCAAAAGAAATCGGCGCCGATGTGGTTCTGGTCTGTATCGGTAGGCGTCCCTTTACAGAAAATCTGGGCCTCGACGAAATTGGCGTTAAAATGGATAAGCGTGGCTTTATCATGACCGATCATTTCCAAACCAATATAGCCGGTATTTACGCCGTGGGGGATTGTACGCAGGGGCCGATGTTGGCGCATAAAGCCGAAGATGAAGGTGTCGCCGCAGTCGAGATTATCGCGGGCAAGGCGGGTCATGTGAATTATGACGTCATTCCGGGGGTTGTCTATACGGCCCCTGAAATTGCCAGCGTAGGTAAAACAGAAGAAGAGCTCAAGTCAGAGGCTATCCCTTATAAAAAGGGCAAGTTTCCATTTATGGCCAATTCGCGCGCCCGCGCCAATCATGCCACGGACGGCTTTGTTAAAATCCTCGCGCATGCCGAAACTGACGAAATTCTCGGGGCGCATATGATCGGTGCCCATGTTGGAGATTTAATTGCAGAAGTAGCTCTGGCAATGGAATTTAGGGCCGCGAGCGAAGATATCGCGCGGACATGTCATGCCCACCCGACAATTTCAGAAGCCGTGCGTCAGGCGGCTATGGATGTCGAAGGCTGGACAATGCAGATGTAAATATGCGCAGATGTAAATTGGCGTCCTTTAACCACAGGGCGTAGAGCATAGAGCTTTCTTGCGCATCGCAGACCTTTGGGCCTATCTTTAATTCAAGCATATCAAAGCCATATTGCGAGGGCGGGTTTGGGGTGTGATAAACCGTCTTCTTGGTGTGATAGCGGTGAAGTTTAACGCTCAGAGCTAAAATGCAGCTTCATGAAATCCGTCATTTCTTGGGCGGCTTCATCGGCTTCAGGAGTGAAGCCCAAGGCGTGCCATCCGGCTTCAAAAACGTGCAGTTCCGATAAATGGCCAGCTTGGCGTAAAGCGCGGTGCAGGCGAACCGTATCTGAGAGAAATAAATCGCGCGTACCACTCACCAATATGCTGGGAGGAAATTCACCGGAAAAGTCGGCAAATATGGGCGAAATTCGCGGGTCTGTTCTGGGCGTGTCTCCGGCATATATTTTTGCCATGCCTTCCAGCCCGCCTTGCCAACGTTGCAATACCGGGTCCAGTCCCTCCAATGTCACATAGCTATCCCCAGACCCGGTAAGGTCTGTCCATGGTGTATTGAAAGCTGCTGCGGCGGGCAGGGGCAGAGCTGCGTTGCGGGCAGCGAGTATTAGGCAGGCTGCCAAACCGCCACCAGCCGATGTGCCTTGCACCGCGACATGGCCGGCTTCATATGTTTCTAAAACAGATTTATAGGCTGTTAAGGCGTCATTATAGGCGGCAGGAAACGGGTGGGTCGGGGTTACACGGTAATCAACCGTCATAACCTTCAAGCCCGAAATGGCGGCTAAACGTGTGCCCTCGACAATGGATACATACCCCCCTAACAGCATATATCCCCCCCCATGAAATTGTAAAATCAGCTTATCATTATTTTCGGGTTCATGATGATGGGGTGTTATAAGATAGGCGGCAACATCTCCCAGACGCTTGGGCGTTACCGTCACCTCGGCCGCCTCTATAATTTTATTTAAATTTTTTCCAAATTTCTTATTGGATAGCACTTGCCACTCGGCCCACTTTGCTGGGCTCATCTCTTTCAAATTTCCATAACGCATAGCGTGGTCTTTATCTAAGACCATTTGGGCTTCGAGACTAATATGCGACGGCGTCGGTACTCTTCGGCGTTTAAAAACCATAGCTGATTTTATTGTAATGATGATCTACCGCCTATAGAAATTTATCAATAGGCGGTATTCTCGTAAACTACATATATCCTGTTAGCTATTGCGTCCCGCTTTGATATCGCGCGCTTTCAATAATCTTAGACGCAGAGCGTTGATTTTGATAAACCCGCTTGCATCGGCCTGATCGTAAACATCGTCTTCTTCAAATGTAACATGCTCTTGTGAATATAGGGAATAAGGCGATGTGCGACCGACAATTGTAGCGCTGCCTTTATAGAGTTTTAAGCGTACAGAGCCGGTGACAAGTTCTTGGGACTTGTCAATTGCAGCTTGTAACATATCGCGCTCAGGTGAGAACCAAAAGCCGTTATACACGAGTTCAGCATATTTTGGCATCAATTCATCTTTGAGGTGCATGGCGCCTTTATCCATGGTGATTTGTTCAATCCCGCGATGGGCCATTAACAAAACTGTGCCGCCCGGTGTTTCGTAAATTCCGCGTGACTTCATACCCACAAAGCGGTTTTCGAGTAAATCCAGCCGACCAATACCGTTTTCGCCGCCGAGCGTGTTCAGACGCGTGAGTAATTCTGCGGGTGACAACATCACCCCGTCAATAGAGACCGCATCACCGCGTTCAAAGCCAATGTCTATATAGGTCGGCTTATCCGGCGCCGCTTCGGGCGAAACTGTGCGTTGATATACAAATTCCGGGGCTTCCATGGCCGGATCTTCCAAGGCTTTACCTTCTGAAGAGGTGTGCAGGAGATTGGCATCTACAGAAAAAGGCGCTTCGCCGCGTTTGTCTTTGGCGATTTCAATATTATGTTTTTCTGCATATTCAATGAGCTTGGTGCGGGAATTCAAATCCCATTCCCGCCACGGTGCAATCACTTTAATATCGGGATCAAGCGCGTAATAGCCAAGCTCGAAGCGGACTTGGTCATTGCCTTTCCCCGTGGCCCCATGACAGACAGCATCGGCGCCAACCTGATGGGCAATTTCTATCTGGCGCTTGGAAATCAAAGGCCGGGCAATGGATGTACCCAGCAGGTATAGACCTTCGTAAAGCGCATTGGCCCGAAACATCGGGAAGACAAAATCACGCACAAATTCTTCGCGTAAATCATCAATAAAAATTTCTTTCACACCCGCCGCTTCTGCCTTGCGTCTTGCGGGTTCTAATTCTTCGCCTTGACCCAGATCGGCCGTGAAGGTCACAACTTCGCAGCCCTTTTCTTCCTGTAGCCATTTCAAAATAATAGACGTGTCGAGGCCGCCGGAATAAGCGAGTACAACTTTTTTGGGATGAGCCATGTTTAATCCTTTAATCTAAGGCTGTGTTCTACGCTAAAAACGTTTACAAAACATAGTGATTTCCTTATCAGCAAGGCAGGGAAAATAAAAATTTACGGGGTCGAGCATGAATAATTTTTATCTCTATGCTAAATATTTCACTCTCGGTATCGCGCTTCTGTGTTGGGTGGGGTTGGCACATGGCCAAACACCGGTCAATACGCCTGATACGCCGCCCGCAGCCACGGCGCAAATGCCAGACACGTCTGGTGCAAACACCGTGAACCCAGAGACCGTGAACCCAGAGACCGTGAAC
>CAZSKN010000010.1:0-14306 GCA_964607445.1 uncultured Caulobacterales bacterium | reverse complement strand
ACCGTGAACCCAGAGACCGTGAACCCAGAGACCGTGAACTCAGAGACAGCTAAACTTGGGATATCTCATTCAGACACCTCCCAAGCTGTTGCGAAGCCTATTTCCTCAGACGCTGAAATTGCGATAAAAATTAAAGCAGCTGAAACAGCGCAAAACGCCGCTTATGAGGCCCTGCGGGCGAAATATGAGGCTGATATAGCGCAAATTGGCGGGGCGATCGGGGCGCCTGATAAGGTGAAAAGCAATGCCGACACACTCGCGGCGGGAGAGACAATGGTTGACGACGGACAGTCTAAGCCAAAATTTGCCTTGACCCCTGAAGGTATGAAAGCCGTGGGGCAACGGGTTTTAAACAAGATTATCGGGTGGCTGACCAGCCCGCCATTTCTGGCACAAATAGGCGCTATTGCGCTGGTCTGGTTTTTGGCACCTATCTTGACGCGGGCGCTGCGTAAACAGGTTTTCTTGTTCCGTGACCCGCCAGAACCCGATTCAAAATTACGCATAGCCCGTGATTATATTTACCGCTCTCGGGAGTTTTTACGCGCGGCTATTCAAGTGCTTTTACTGGCGATATTTGCGCTTGTGCTTAAAAATATACAGCCATTGGGTCAAGATTGGCTTGTGAAATTGGCACAAGGCCTGGCGGTTGTCTTTTTGCTCTATCGGATGATAAAGACCTTTATTCCCAACCCGCTTTTCCAGAAACTGGCTATATGGATCGTCATCCCGCTCGCCGTGCTCATGGTGTTTGGCTATTTTGACGATTTTACAGATGCGTTAAAGGGTACAGAACTTTTACGCATGGGAGATACGCCCATTACGTTAATGACGGTTGTCCAATTGGGTATATTTGGGGCGCTGTTTTTCAAATTAGGCGGGATTGCGAATGATAAAGGGCAAAAGGCGATCCGCTCACAAGAATCATTAGATAGTTCGACACGGGAAGTGGTGTCAAAGATTTTTCAAATCATTTTATTTGCCATTGTTTTTATTCTGGTTATGGGCGCGGCTAAAATTCCGCTCTCTGGCCTCGTCGTCATCTTTTCGGCTTTGTCTTTGGGAATCGGCCTTGGCTTGCAGCCCGTGGCGGCAAATTTTGTCTCGGGTATGATTATCTTATTTGACCGGTCGGTTCGTGTCGGGGATTTTGTGTCTATGGAGGATGGACGTGAGGGATTTGTCGAAGCCATAAACATGCGTTCGACCACAATCGAAACGACAGATGGCAAAGATATTATGGTACCCAATATGACCTTTATTGAAAGTACTTATGAAAACTGGACTCATAAAGACCCCCGCCAACGATATGAAGTGTATTTCACTGTCGCCTATGATACGGACTTGGATAAATTGGAAGATATTGTCATCCCGGTTTTTGTGAATCATCCGAGTGTCTTAAATGAACCGGAAGAACCGGATCTGGAATTACGTGAATTTGGCGATTCAGGTGTAAACTTTGCGGTAGAATTTTGGTGTTCGGGTATAGATGATGGCCCAAATAAATTCACATCCGATTTAAACTTCGCGATCTGGCGCGCGCTTCGAGCCAATAATATACGCATGCCATTGCCGCAATCAGAAGTCCGCTTGCTTAATAAATAGCGCGTGGTGTGAAAGATATGGCGTGGCGGCCCCGCGCGGCGCTTTACGTCCTAAACGCCTGATTACGATCGTAATGTGTTAAGGCTTTGTTAGCTCTAAAACCCGATCTTGCGTGCATTTTGAAAATATTTCGCTATTAGGGTCGCTATTATCAATGTGGGAATTAAAAATGAAACATACCTTAAAACGATATTTGAAAATACAAAGCTTAGCCGTCATGGCGGTTTGCTCTACATCTCTTGTGGCACAGGCAGCGCCTATCATAATTGATGCGAGTCTGTTCTAGCACTCGCGCAACACTACGGCATTGGGTAAAGGATTACTCTGTGCCTTGTATTTTCCCAAATTAAGTAAATTTGATGTCTATCCCCATGGGATAGACATTTTCTTTGTATTCTCGTCACAGCACGGTTAACACCACGACCATATATGCTATCATGGATATTTACGTGACGGGAGTGATCATTATGACTGAGGATAAAGCAAGAGTGTGCCTTATTACTGGCGCGTCCGCCGGAATTGGTGCGGCGATTGCGCGTGAATATGCCTCCCGAGGATGGGATTTAGCCTTATGCGCGCGCCGAGAAGCGCCTATGGTGGAATTGGCAAATAGTTTGAAACAAAGCTATGGTACGACGAGTCATATTTTTCCTATTGATTTGTTTGAAGTTGGCGCGGTTTCGCAGCTGGTCTCCCGTATTGAGAAGAAATCATTACAGATAGACGGTGTTGTGAATAATGCCGGTTATGGGCATCCGGGTTTATATTTGGAGAGTGCTTGGGATGATCACGATAAATTCTTACATCTCATGCTTAGAGTGCCATGTGAACTGACACATGCTTTATTGCCGGATATGAAAGCGCGAAACTTTGGCCGGGTGATTAACGTCGCGAGCCTTGCCGGACATATACCGGGCTCTAAAGGCCATACATTATATGCAGCGGTGAAAAGTTTTTTGATCAAGTTTTCCCAGAGCTTAAATCTGGAACTGACAGGGGCAGGTGTCCATGTCAGCGCATTGTGCCCGGGTTTTACCCTGAGCGAGTTTCACGATGTAAATGGCACGCGTGACGCCGTATCCCGCATGCCGGGGTTTATGTGGATGGACGCGCAAGATTGTGCGGAAATGGGGGTTGAGGCGTGTGAGCGTGATATAGCCGTCTTTATTCCGGGTCGCGTAAATAAGTCAATTGCACTCTTAGCGCGGCTCTTGCCAACTTCTCTGGCCCAATATCTTGTCGGCCGAAATTCGGAACGTTTTCGAAAGATCTAAAACATGTCTCCTGATCCACGTTTATATGTTGCCTTGGATTTACCCTCTATTGCACAGGCCAAGGCTATGGTTAAGACATTGGGGGCAAGCGTGGTCAGCTATAAAATCGGATTGCAGCTATTACCGATTGGGGGTGTCGCCCTCGGGCAAGACTTAAAAGCTATGGGCAAACAGGTTTTTTATGATTTTAAACTTCACGATATCGGGGCTACCGTTGAAAAAGCGACACGGTCGATATCTGATTTGGGGGCGGACCTGTTGACGGTGCATGCCCGCCCCGATGTTATGACCTCAGCTGTAAAGGGACGTGACACTCACCGGCCCAAGGATGAGAGGGCTCTGAAAATTTTAGGGGTCACGGTTTTAACATCTCTGGACAGAGCCGCTCTTGACGCCATTGGATATGCTCACAGCGCCGAGGCGCTTGTCATGCGCCGTGTCGAGCAAGCGGTGCAGGCGGGTATTGACGGCGTTGTATCGAGCCCGCTTGAAGCGGCGAAAATCAGGGCGGTCGTGCCTCAAGATTTTATTGTGATGACGCCGGGTGTGCGTTTGCCCGGCGGTGATCACGGAGATCAAAAACGTGTCGCAACACCGGGAACCGCTTTGGGGGCCGGGGCCAGCCATATTGTTGTAGGTCGACCTATCACCCAGGCTAAAGATCCGTATCGGGCGGCGATGGATGTTCTCAAAAATATGCAAGAGAGCGCTTAAAACCCGCTATAACCAGCCTGAATTTCTAACAGGTTAGGTCATATTATATTTATATTTCAAATGTTTAATGGAGCTCTCATTAACGTGAGAATATCTTGAACTATGACTCTCTATACGGCGATTAACTTGGCGCTTATAGCTAGCTCAAACGGGTATTGGAGAGAGATAATGCGACATAAAAATATAGCGAGTGAAACGGTTTTTGGAGTTTTGGCGATAGGGTTGGGAAGCCTTATGCCTCTAACGGCACATGCAGGTGCATGGACGGCAAAAAAGGGAGACACCTATCTCAAGGGCGCGGTGAATTATTTCGACACGTCTAGTCGATTCGGGGATGACTTACCTGATTTCGAAAATTTTCAAGACTTGAATTTTAGTGTTTATGTCGAGCATGGCCTGCAAGATAATCTGACACTTTTTTCCTCTACGGCTTTCAAGGATATCGAGCAAACCTCAGCCGGGGTGACGACATCGAATTCAGGTTTGGGAGATGTGGATATCGGCCTGCGTTATAATCTGACAAATGCGCCTGCCGTTATTTCCTTACAAGGTCTGGTGAAATTACCCTATCTTTACAGCGAAACTGCCGACCTGCCTTTGGGCAATGGTCAGGTCGATGTGGAAGGTAAGGTTCTCGTTGGAAAGTCTCTTGGGCCGCTGGGGTATTTTGGCCTTGAGGCGGGCTACCGGTATCGCGCGGAAGCCCCCGTCGATGAATTTCGTTATCTTGTGGAATATGGATTTGACCTTAACGAAAACATTTATCTGCGAACCAAGCTTGACGGCACGTTGGGGCTGGGAAATGTTTCGGAAGGGGCATCTCTTGAAAATGTTTCTGTACCGGGAAACCCGTTTTCCGGGATTAATGATGCTATCGTAAGCGGTACAAACAACAGCTTAAATGCCAGCCTACCTTTAAAGTTTGATCTGGGTCGGTTGGAATATACAGCCGGGTATAAATTTGGGTCAGGCTGGGCGGCTGAAGTTACGGGGACAACAAATGTCTACGGAGATAACACGCTCAAAGGGACGAATATCCAATTTGCGATAGTTTCGCAATTTTAATTATGTCGGGATTTGCCGCCTTTATCCTCATCTGCCATTATACACTGGTGGGAATATTATGTCTTTACGGGGTTCACCGAATTTACCATACGGCTCTGGCGCGTTGGCATTTGAATAAGACTTCGGCGTCCGTGAAAGACAATGGCGCTTTCTTTCCAAAAGTGACAGTGCAAGCCCCGATATTTAATGAAAAATTTGTCGCGGTACGGAGTATCGAAGCCTTGATTGCGCTCGACTATCCGAAGGATCTTTTACAAATCCAGATTATAAATGATTCAAATGATGGCAGTGCCGCAGAAATTTCATCCCTTATCCGCTCTTATCAGGATCAGGGATATGATATTTCACATATCTTCAGAGATAATCGCCAAGGCTATAAAGCTGGCGCTTTGGCCGCGGCGATGGACCGCGTCACAGGTGAATTTATTGCTATATTTGACGCGGATTTTATACCGAGGCCGGACTTTCTTTTACGGTCATTGCCGTGGTTTCAAGATGAAAATATTGGCGTTGTCCAATCCAGATGGAGCTTTCTTAATCGGCGCTCGAACCTCCTGACCCGTGTGCAGGCCATGATGTTGGATGCGCATTTTGCAATCGAGCAATTTGCCCGCGCTAAAAGTGGTGCCATGTTTAATTTTAACGGTACGGCCGGTATTTGGCGCAAGACAACGATTGAAGATGCCGGCGGCTGGCGGGCGGATAGCCTGACAGAGGATATTGATCTGAGTTACCGCGCGCAAATGCGCGGTTGGAAATTTGTATATTTAAAGGCGTTGGACAGCCCGTCGGAAATTCCAACAGATATGTGCGCCTTCAAGGTCCAACAACACCGCTGGGCGAAAGGGGCTATTCAGGTGATGAAAAAGCTCTTGCGGGATATCTGGAAAAGCCCGGTGTCTTTGCATGCTAAAATCGAAGCCAGCTTTCATCTCACCGCGAATATATGTTATTTGTTAATGTTCGTCGACAGCGTGTTTTTTCTTTTGCCAAGCGTGCATATCCGACAGACGATTGATGCCGGATTTCTTGTCTGGCTGGATATTCCATTATTTGCATTGGCGAGTCTGAGCCATGGCTGGTTTTTTCTATATGGGCAAAAGCTCATGCATGGAAAACTCTGGGATAAGCTGGCGCTGATGCCGGTGCTATTGGCGACCTCTATCGGTTTAGGTATAAATAATGGACGGGCTGTGCTGGAGGCTCTATTTGGCCATGACAGTGCCTTTGAACGTACACCTAAAATCGGTGAAGTACTGGCGGGCGCGGATTTGGAAACTGGGAAGGCGGCCGCCTTTGACACCCGCCCGGCTCGCAAGGCGATACCGGACCCCGCGCGATTGGCGACGCATTATAAAGCCCTTAGCTCTCAGGCATCGGATAGCGTCGAAATAGGGTTAGCTGTTTTTTACGGCCTGAATATGATATGGGCGGTTTTGCAAGGATATTGGATTGTTGTGCCGTTTTTGACTCTTTTTTCGATCGGGTTTTTGTTCACAGGCGGGCAAAGTTTTTGGACGCGCTATCAGAGGCGCCCTGGCAGAGTCCCCGCGAGAGGCACTATGAACGCCGCGCCTATTTCCGGAACCCTAGAAAATGGAAGAGAGGGAGAAAAAGCCACCTCGCCGTCAAAGCCGGCCAAGGTGATAGCCTGATCTTGAGAGGACAGGCTGATCCTAAGATAACAGGCTGATTTCAAGGTGACAGGCCGAATATAGACCGTCTCTCTATAAGGCCAGTTTTACAGCCAAGACGTTTGGAGACAAAACGTGTATCTGACAAATCAATAATGAAGAACTTTGCGCGTAATCACGAACCGGGTTTTCGGGGTTTTAATTCTCCAGACCTCCTGCTGGCTCTGGCATATACCCTCTTGGGTCTTGGCGCTTTATCCATATATCTTATACCGCGCTATAGCGCGGATATGACGGGAACCGCCTATATCGGTGTTCATATTATCATGACCACGGGAATGTTAATCGTTTGGCAGCGCGCGTCTGACAAGCGCGGGGCTTATAATTTAAAAACACTTATGATCGTGGCGATAGGCCTACGCCTTGTTTTACTTCCCGCGCCATTTATCAGCTCTAATGATCCGGAGCGCTATCTGTGGGACGGGGCCGTTGCATTGTCAGGGCTGGACCCTTACAGAGTGTCACCGGATATGGAGCTTGCGCAGTCATTGCGTTTGATCTGGCCAACACCCGAAGAACACAGCGCCTATGCCACGCTCTATCCGCCCGGAGCTTTAGCTTTCTTTGGTATGAGTGCGCTCGCGGGGCCTGTAAAAGGGGTGTGGATATGGAAAGGGTTTGCGACCCTTGCCAGCTTATTATGCCTGTGGGTTGGATATGATGTAATGCGCAGCAAAGCCATGTTGCGACATTTTCCTTTATTGGCATTATCGCCGCTTCTCATCTTGGAAGCCGGGGTGGGGGCACATTTGGATATTATCTGCACACTCGCTATTCTATCGGCGCTGGCGCTCTTAACACGCGACCGATTTTTTGCCGCCGGCTGCCTCATAGGATGGAGTGCAACGATAAAGTTTTTACCACTGGTTCTTATCGGGCCTTTGATGGTCTATTTAAGGCCGAAAGCTAGCACCCGCCTTATCGCAGGGGCATTTTGTATGGTGTCTATCATTTATTTGGGCGCCTTTATACTCGGGTTTCGTCCTTTGGGCACGCTGCCGGTATTTTTTGAAAAATGGCGTAATGGTGCCCCGTTTTATAATGGTTTGGCTGTCATTTTTGCGCCGCCTGTTTTACCTTATATTTTAGGGGTTCTGGCCGTTTTTGGTTTTGGTGTCGCGGCTGTTTTTGCCCGAAAGGGACATATTTTTGCGGCTATGCTGTTAAGTTTATCCGTGCCTTTACTCTTAAGTCCTGTTGTGTTTCCGTGGTATCTTTGTGTGCTGATACCGGTTCTGGCCTTGTGTCCAAGCGCTGCGATATTGGGATGGGTAACTGTGGCGCCATTTGGCTATATCGTTTTAAATCGCTGGATATCCGAGGGGGTTTGGGCACCTGCGCTTTGGCCGCTCTGGGGTCTTGCCATTACGATTATAGCGGGTTTAGCTTATGACGTGATACGGTATCAGCAGCGGGTGAGCGATTAAATCGGCCTCTCTCTTTGGTGACGTGTCTGAGGGGGGCAGATTTTAGGCGGCGTCCATACCGATATCAAAATTTGGCGCACTATGGGTTAAGGCGCCAATTGAAATCACATCAATACCGCTCTGTGCAATCGCACGAACGGTTGATAAATTCACCCCGCCAGAGGCTTCTAATACCGGATGAAAGCCCTTGAAACTGTCTCGGATTGCCACGGCCTCTACCAGTTTGTGGGGTGTCATATTATCGAGTAAAATAACATGCGGGGTATAGGGGAGTGCCGTCTTTAACTGGGCGAGGTTGTCGACCTCGACGCTGATATGGCTCATGTGGTCGGCGTGTTTTTTAATGGCTTTCAGGGCTTTGGCAATACCGCCTGCGAGCGCGATATGATTGTCTTTTATCATGATGGCGGCCGACAGGCTTTCACGGTGGGTATATCCGCCCCCGCATAAAACGGCCTGCTTTTCCAAGGCACGTAAACCCGGCGTTGTTTTGCGCGTAGCGGCAATCCTCACATCTGTACCTTTCACCGCATCGACATATTTTGACGTGAGTGTCGCTATACCCGACATGCGCCCCAAGAAGTTTAAGGCTGTACGCTCTGCGGCTAATAAAGCCCGTACTGGCCCTTGGACCGTGACGACGATATCGCCTTTTTTAACGGGACTGCCATCTTGGATTTCGGCTGTGAATTTTACGCGGGGGTCTATAAGGTGATAACTATGACGCGCGGCCTGTAGCCCGGCAATAACGCCGGCATCGCGCGCACGCATCACCAATGTAGCAGAGGCACGTTCTGGAATTAACAATTGCGCCGTGATATCACCTGAATTCCCAAAGTCTTCCTCTAAGGCCCGCCTCACCATAGGATCAATATTGGTAAAGGGAAGGGACGGGATAGGTAGAGCGTTTCTTGTCATACGCCGCGTGTAGCGGGAATAGGCGGAATAGGGAATTAAAATTTTCACGCAACCGCTTTGACCCGGCTTATCTGTGCCTATCTATGCGAGAGCTTAAGAGTGCCGATAATATGCATAAGGGCGCGTTGGGGAGAGACCCTTAACATTTCCACTTAAATATATTAAAGTGCGTATATGGGCATATTCAAAACTTCGGGATTTACACGGGTTTGCGCTTTGGAAGGGCGCGGCACAGCCTTTCGGTTTTTTGTAAAATTCTGGGCTTTGATATTATCGGGAATATGTTTTGTTATAATGGCTACGGCTTGTGCCTCTGCGAGTGCCAAGTCCGGGTCTGTGTCGGCTCAATCGGATTTAAAACGCGTGATTGCCGTCGGTGATTTACATGGAGATTATGCGGCTTATCTTGATATTTTAGAGGCCGCAGGTTTGATAGATGCCACGCTGAATTGGGTGGGGTCTGATACGGTTTTAATACAGGCAGGTGATATTACCGATCGCGGGCCGGACAGTCGAAAAATCATAGAACATATGATGGGTTTACAAAAACAAGCCCGCAAGAGCGGCGGGGATATCAAGGTCTTGATCGGGAATCATGAAGTCATGAATATGACCGGGGATTTGCGCTATGTGGATGCGGGTGAATATCAGGCTTATGTCACAAAAGACTCGGCGGCGGTGCGAGACCGGATTTACACGGCTAATCAGGCAAATATTGAAGCCCATTACCGGGTGACGACACCGGGCCTGACTGCGACCGAGATACGCGCACGGTGGAATCGCACCATGCCTCTGGGTAAAATCGAACACCAACGGGCTTGGCATCCCAAGGGGCGCATGGGCAAATGGACATTAAAAAATAAAGCCGTTATTTTATTCCAAGATGATATTTATACACATGGTGGGTTAAGCCCTGCCTATAAGGGACAAAGTTTAAAGGCCATTAATAAGGCTGTGAAATCGGCCCTTAAATCGCAAGACAAAGATCTAGAGAGTATCTTGCACACACAGGACAGCCCTCTGTGGTATCGCGGATATACCTTCAAAACGGAAATAGACCCCGCACCGGAACAGGGCCAGCCCCCATTCCGCGCCGAAGAAGCCTTGGAGAGCGTGCTTGAGAGTTTTGGCGCCAATACGATGATTGTCGGCCATACACCCGCGCGAGGCGGCATACGCGAACGCCATAATGGCAAACTTATTCAAATCGATACAGGGGCTTCGACATATTACGGTGGGACGCGGTCGTTTTTGCGTATTGAGAACGGGCAGTATTTTGCCCATGACAATGGAAATATCAGACGTATTAAATAGTTAGATTAGGAACTAAGGTCATGAAGGGGCGCATTATGATTGGGTTAACACAGCTAGTGACTATGCTGGATAAAATACGGGGTCGGGCACTGGCACGGGAGGCGCTTGGGCGGCATCTGAACTTTATAAGCCTGTGTCTTTTTGGATTGATATTTACGTTATCAACACCGGCTTTGGCCGCGGATCCTCTCTTTGGTCAAGACGCTCCGATCAAACTTCGGATTGAGGCTCCGATGGCAAAAATCGTGCGACACGCCAAACGCCGTACAGACCCGATGCCGGGACGACTTAGTCTTGAGACCCCGTATAGCGAAACTCATGCCATTACAGTAGCCGCGCGGGGGAAATCGCGCCGGACTTTAGGGTTTTGCAAGTTTCCGCCATTGCGGGTCAAATTCCCTCAAAAGCCTGCCTCTCATTCTTTTTTCAAGGGGCAGAAGAGTCTGAAACTTGTTACCCATTGTCAGAAATCGACAAAGTTTCAAACCTATATGCTTTCGGAATATACAGCCTATCGAATGCTGAATGTTTTAACGCCGCAAAGTTTAAAGGTGCGCTTGGCCTATATTGAATATGTGGATAGCGAGAGCGGCAAGCATTACGCGACCCGCTATGGTTTTTTTATCGAAGATGGCGATGATGCTGCGCGGCGTAATGGTTTAAAAGAGCTTGACCTTGGCAATATTACGCGCGCCCAGCTTGACCCGCAATCTGCGGCTAGAGGCGCTTTATTCGGATATATGATCGGGAATTTGGACTTTTCCATGATTAATGGGCCCGCAGGGTCAGAGTGTTGTCATAATGGCAAGCTTTTCGGGCGTGGCAAAACGGCGTCGCAAAGCCTGATCTTTATACCGTATGATTTTGACCAAACCGGATTTGTCAATGCATCTTATGCGACGCCGCCGCCCAATTTGAAGGTTAGAAATGTGCGCGAGCGCGTGTATCGGGGCTATTGCGAACATAATGCCCATATACGCCAGCAGGCGGAAAATTTTAAACGGACAAAGTCGGAAATCTTGGCGGTTCTGAATACAATTACAACCTGGCCAGAGACACAAAGACAAACGGCCCGAAAATATCTCAATGCCTTTTATACAACACTAGAAAATCCCGAGACATTCGAACGCAAAATTATCGGAAAATGCCGGAAATAAGCGCTTGGGTCGCGCGTGTTGAGAGGGGCGACGGACTGAAAAGCTCAGACCTCACAAGAGGTTAGGTGTGTTACGGAGAGGAGAGGGCAGGATAAAGCGACAGCGTCCCGGCGTTTGAGCCTTGGCCTTCATCTGCAATGATAAAGCCGCCGTTTTCATCAAGCGTTAGCCCTTCGGCTTGTGGATGATATTTTTGCGGTAAGCGCGCACGTTGCAAAACTGTACCGTCCGGTCGGATTGCCGCGAATTGCGCGTTTTTTCCCGAGAGTATAAAAATCTGTTGATGGGTGTCAGACCACTCAATCGCGGACGGTTTAAAATGTTTGGGCGCGCCAAGCGCTAGATCTTTGCGGGCTATATTGATCCAAGGCTCTGTCACGGGGAGCCGGTCCGTTAGGCTCCATTGGTAGATCAGGACACGTTTCTTAAGCTCGGGTTGATGCGGGGCCTTGCATAATAAAAGAAAGGTCGGACGACCGTCAGGGGTTTGGGGGCCGCGTGAAAGGCCTTCCGTTTCACATATATCGCCAAGTCCTGTGTCATAGGCATTATATTTGACGCGGGATTTATGGGGGCCGATCAAAGCTTCATATAATTTTCCACGACTGGTCAAAAGATAAATGCGGTTATCATATGCGGCGATCCCTTCGAAATCTTTATCCAAGGTCGGGTTCCCGAGCGCGAAGGCCGCAATCATTTTGCCTGTTGCGCTATCGAGTTGATAAATGATGGCATGCTCATCATTATGGGCATACAGGGTTGTTCCCGGCCCGCGGGCCAGACCGGAAATTTCCATCAGACCTTCTATAAGGGTGATGCGTTGAGGCGGGGTCTCGAAATTTGGTTTTAACCTCGGCGCGGCCCAATTTTGTTTGTCAGGCGCATGATCGCGTGAGTCTTGTTTGAGCGGGGTTTGAGCCTGGCCGAAATGCGAGGCTCCGCCAATCAGGCTCATCAGAAGCCATGCGATTAAAGCACGATCTCGCCATTTACGCTCTGGCCATTTACGTTCTGGCCAAGTGCGGTTTGGCCAAGTCATGTCGCACACCTCATTTTACGGCCTGCGCTTTTGAAACCGGCGTTTCGTCTGTAGCGGGCTTGTCATGCGGGTGTCGTAAATATCGTTGCGAGCCTTTTTCGACGCCAAATTCCGAAATCCATAATCCGACATAACAATAATTGACGATTATCGACATCACGATAGCGATTTCTGCCGCGCCAATACCGGCGGCTAAACCAATCCCAATTGCCATTAACACATAGAGCGCATCGCCCGGGCTTTTAAGCGTATTGCGAAACCGGACGGCGCCGACAATTCCGGCCAAACTAAAGGCGAGGGCCAGAGAGTTATGCACCATGAGGACAATACATGTGAGTAAGATCGGGAGGATGACAATGGTACGGACAATGGAATTATCATATTCATTGCGTCGTCGGGAGGCAATATATGTCCATGCCGTAGGAATTGACAGGGCCAAAGCCAAGCCTGTGGCACTGATCATCCAGATCAAGCTGCCTGAAAGCGAAGACACGCTCTCGCCGCCGACCTCGATGGCGGCAAAGGGGTCATCACTCTGGGCCATGAGCAGCGATTCGGCTCCGCCGATAGGCAAAAGGGATTTGGCATTAGGAAAAAGATAGAGAAGGAGAAATAAGAATACGCCCATGAGCGCATAATATAGTGTCAGCTTTTTAAAAAGACGAAAGGCTCGCATATTCATCACGCCCAAAGACGCCCCCATATGTGCTCGGACATTAAGATGTTCTGCTGTGATAGGCAAATAGTATAATTTATATGCCTATGACCTCTTGGAAAGGGAAGATAGGGGGATATGCCGTGCGGGGGGTGTGTAAAACAGCCAGTTTAGCCGCGCCGCGCTTCATAAAGCGCAATAGCGGCGGCTGTGGCCACATTCAGGCTTTCTGCCTGTCCAGCCGATGTCTGACCCGAGACCGGGGTTGATAACATGGGAATACGGGCGAGTTGATCACAACACATACGCACGCGCGGGCGCAGTCCGGGGCCTTCGGCTCCCATGACAATCACCTGATTGCCCCCGCCCGAAAGTGCCGTGGAGAGGTCCAGCTCTGTCTCGCCAGCCAATCCCGTGACAAGCCAGTTCTGTTTTTGCAGATCTTGCAATGTATTGCCGATGTTTTTTACCAGACATACTGGTACGGTTTCCAGACAGCCCACGGCGACTTTGGCAGTCGCCCCTCCCAAGGGCGGGGCTTTCCGGTCTTGCATGACAAGGGCGCGTACCCCAAAGGCCGAGGCCAGCCGCAACATAGCCCCGACATTGTGCGGGTCGGTGATTTGGTCGAGGACAAGGATCAAACCCTTATTCTGATCAATGTCTTGGGCGGCGAGGTCGGAAATGTCGGGCCACTCCAGCGGGGCCACTTTAACCGCCATGCCTTGATGAACAGTGCCAGACGGGAATTGCTTGTCCATGACAGCCGGCAGGGTCAGGCGCGGGGGCATAAGGCCTTTGGGTAAGGTCGTGCGACTGGCCGCTGATTCTGTTAACATAAGATCATGCACAGTGCGTTTGGGGTTAGCCAAAACCGCTTGTACCGCATGATAGCCCCATATCCAAAGGGCGCCGCCTTCACGGCTTCCCCCCCTCTTAAAACCGCCTTTGCCAAGGTGGCGTGCGCGGTTTTGTCCCTTTTTATTAGCGGATTTGTCGGCGTTATCGCCGGATTTATCCGCCGCCGTCGGGGCGTGGGGCTTTTTCGGGGGGCGCGGCGTTGAAACGGCAGAATGTGCGTACATGCCCTTGGCCTTACGGGGTAGTTTGCGCTCTATTGGGGCAGAACGTCGGTTTTTACCTGATTTTCTTTCAAATCCGCTATTGCGCGTTTCTTTCGACATCTCTATATACCCCATGAAATCTGGACGGTTCTCTGTTGTGGCACGGCTATACAGCATAGTGTGCGAAGCGACAGGGTCTTTTTTTGTTGGAGGCAACACATTTGTAATTGGAGGGGTGGCCGAGTGGTTAAAGGCGTCAGACTGTAAATCTGATCTCATTGAGTACGTTGGTTCGAATCCAACCCCCTCCACCAGAAACATAGAAGCGGCGGGCGTTGTGTAGTGGTAAGACCTCAGCCTTCCAAGCTGATGACGCGGGT